>JAGCPD010000007.1 GCA_017645305.1 Bacteroidaceae bacterium
CGTACTTGTATTGATACATATGCAGGCCATTTTGGCTGCAAAGGTACAAAATCAAGTCCGTTGACTCCCAAAAATGCTCATAAAAGACTGAATTTCAATTATTTCAAAGAACGATTAGTCCACTTTAACGGGACAGTAGTGTATATATATTTTATTTAAGTTTCGGGAGTTATAAAATGAAGTAAAAGAGGAAGTAAAATGGGGAGTTAAGCCATCAGGCTGGCTGGACGATAGTTCTGTACGTCACTAACATTGATTTCTTGCTTTTCACTTTTTCACTTAATTCGTTTTGGTTTTCGTTTCTAACGTCCATTTTAACTCCCATGAGCGAAGCGAATTAACTTCCTGTTTTACTTCCACTGTTTAAGATAATAAGAGACTATTCTTTCTCGAATTCACCGTAATAAACCGTATCACCTAAGGTGTAGTAGATGGTGTAGGTGCCGTCTGCAAGACTGGTGACATTGGTAGTAAACTGGGAATTGGCAGAAACGTTCTCTACAGTAGAGATTACCGTATCACCGTCCTCGTCCTTAATGGTTACCGTAATAGTACCGGAATAGGTGCTTACGTTAGTGGTGATAATACCACTTTCAATACTGGCTGTAATAGGTACGCCTGTACGAGGATGGTTGGTACTTCCTTCTTTTTCTATTCTTAACTCAATTGGGTCTGCAAGAACTGTGCTTGCCGTTAGCATTGACAACAATGCCGTAAATAAAAACTTTGCATTCATGATAGATAAATTTTAGATTCGGCTGCAAAGTTATGACAAAAAAAGATATAACCTGCATTTAGAAGGTTAGTATTTTCGTTTTGCGCATCTGTCTAACTTACAGGTGTTTATGGGAGATTTTGCATTTTCCTTGGGTTAGTATTTTTGAAAACGCTACTTGTTTCTGCTAATAATTGGATATGAATTGCCTGAAAGACAAGCATTCGGCAGTAACATTAAAACGTTTTTTATAATAAACCATTTTTTGTTTTATGGAGCTCTCCTCTATACTGTATATGTTAGCCAAATCCTTTTGGGAGAAGCCAAGACGCACTAACATGCAGAACTGGTAATCTTTTTCGCGCAGATTGGGATATGAGTCTGTTATGCGGGTAACAAAGTTGTCACTTGTGGCCTCGAGGAAGTCCTGAATCTCATCCCAGTCTTCGGGGGGAATGGTAATATGCCTGCCATTCTTCTTCTGTTCTTCAATCTTTTTCCGGAAAAGGTACCGTTCCCTTATCAGGTTCCTCATCATGGATATCTGGCTGTCTTTGTATGCCGACTCTCTTTCATGCTGCTCACGTGCAAACTTTTCCTGAAGCAGATGCCGCTCACGTTCGGCCTCCAGCCTATGCTTTGCCCTATACCTTATATTATAATATATAAAGAAACTTATTATTACTGCAACAATGAAAAGCATAACAAGGAACCAGTTTATCAGCTTTTTATGGAGGATTACCTTCTCCTGCTGCAATTTCTCCTCCTCCAACTGTATGATATCGTTGTAATAATTTGCCTTCGCTCTCAACTGTTGTGTGTATATGGCATCCATACAATCATAGGCTGAATCTGAATATAACCGGGATAACGGCTCGTTATGTTCTTTCGCTGCCAAAGCAGACAGGTCTCTGTATGCCAGATATTTGTGTTTGTCGTCACCCGTTTTAACAATTGCTCCATATAATTCTCTTGCCTGACTGACAGAATCGGCATCGGCATAATGGTTTGCCAGACAGGCTGCCAAATTTATGCTCTTGGCGGGAGAGACTCTCCATGCCTCCTTCGCATACCAGAGAGCTTGCCGGTAGTCTTTCTGTTTGGAATATACTAACGACATGTCCTGCATTATCATGCCTATTATATTGCTGTCATTAAGTGTTGCTGCTTTCTCTAGGGCCATGTCCAGGTAATAAAGGGCAGAGTCTTCCTTATTGCACAATATATATGCCTTACTAATGTCCTGCATCATAATAATCTGGTTATTCACATTGGGAGAACACTTTCCGGAATAGATATCCAATGCCTGCCTGCTGTATCCCAATGCCCGGTGGGCATCGGCGTATTTGACTTCATGGCTCAGCCTGTTAAGTGCCAGGTATTGTGTATAGTATTCCTTGCGCTCCCTCGCATAGCGAATTGCCGTCCGCAGGCAGTCCTCTGCCAGTTTGGTGCTATCAACCATGCTGTAATACAGTCCCATATAATACTGGCTGCGGGCATAGAGGGAATCCTCGGGATGCCGGCTGTAGTAGTTGTAGGCTATGCGGAGCAGGGAATCACTGGTAACATCCAGTCCGCTCTTATCCTGCGCTATAGAATAGATGAGGGCATAGCGGGCAAGTGTTTCGCCACGCAGGGAATGGCGGTCGATGGTCTGTAATACACGCAAAGCGCTGTCGGGCTGCTCCTGCATAAGTTGCTCAGCCTGGCGGATTGTCTTTCTGTCCTGCCTGTTGCCCCTACATGCACAGAGGGTAAGGATGACCTGCAATAGCAGAATGGTCTTGAAGCCTCTACTCATTTTAATAAAACAACAAAGGGAATAACCAAAGCCCCAATCCTCAAAATCGGAGAATGAGAACCGGGGCCCGCTATGTGAAACGTCTATTGGTTGTTATTTTACGCGATAACGAACTTCCTTGGTACGGAACTTCTTGACGGTCTTGGGATCTTTGGCTGTATAAACTCCATGTCCCGTAATGATGGAAACGCGGTTCTTGTCGTTCTCTGGGAATGGCTGTACTGTGTCTCCCTTCCATTCTACGGTCTTAATCATCTTCTCATCTACGCCAGCCTTTACAAGAGCATTCTTGGTGCTCTGAGCACGCTTCTTGGAGTAGCCCATGTTAATCCTGGGGTTACCGGTTCCCTTGTCGGCATAAGAGGTGATGGTTATTTCACCGTTCTCTACACCTTTCAGGAACTCTGCCACTTCTGTAATCTGTGCCTGGGTTGCA
This sequence comes from Bacteroidaceae bacterium, assembly GCA_017645305.1. GTDB lineage: Bacteria > Bacteroidota > Bacteroidia > Bacteroidales > Bacteroidaceae > Physcousia. The sequence goes on from JAGCPD010000007.1 coordinate 2,956, forward strand.
TCTACGCCGTCTTTTCTTATACCAAAGAAAATATGCTTTTCTATGTCGCGGTCACGCTTAACATCTTCGTAAATGGTCTCGTCAAACCAAGTGGTGTCGGTACGTGTTTCCCATACTTCCGGTTCGGGTTCCGGTTCGGGTTCCTTTACAACAGGTTTTTTCTTGTAACCGAACTTATAGGCAACACCCAACTGGGCTGTCAGCTGCCAGTCATCGTGGTTGGTAAGCTTGCTGTTATAGCGGTCGCTGAGGCTGTTTCCGGAAACTTCGAGATTGACACAGAAGTTCTTGGTAATGTTATAATCGAGCATAGCGCCCACGCGGATGTTATGGCTAAAACGGGTATCGTTATAGGCAAGGGGCAGTACCTGCTTGGCGGCATAAGCCTCTTCGTTACCCCATGCTGTATTCAGACCAAAACCGGTAATGAGGTATACATTCCACTTAGAATAGTCTTTCTTGCCAATGAGGGTTACCAGATTGACCATCAAGTCGAGGTTGGTGGTCAGGTATTTGTATTTGTACTTAAAGTTGAGGCCGTTCTCGTCATACCCTCCCTTGTTCCATATACCGTTCAAGTGTAAACGGGCACCGATAACGGGAGTGAAGAATGCGCCAAAGCTGACGCTGGCGGTAGGCGTGATAAGCTTAAAATTGTTGTAGTTTTTGCTGAATGTGGTCTGTGCTCCACCCTGAACTCCTACAAACATATAGGGGGCGGGCTTAAAGTTAAGACCGTCATCTGAAGTGCCTTCTGCCATTGCAGGTGCACAAAGGCCGAGCATGAGAGCTGCTACGGCAAAATACTTACATTTAAACATATAATTTATTTTTAGGTTTTGTTATCTTTATCGTTTTCGTTTTGGTTTTCGTTCATTATATGCATTGCAAAGTTAATTTATTTTTGAAAAATTGACAAATACAAAGGCATTTTTTGTTCTTTTAACTATCATATTATGTATAATTTGATGCTTGAGACCATATTTGTCGGTAATTTTTGCTATCTTTGTCCCCTAAATAAAGGATAAAACAACGTCAGTAGATGTCAGATATCGTCATTAGTAGCGTTAAGACCCGAAAAGAACTCCGTAAGTTTGCAAGATTCGGGTATGAGTTGTACAAAGGCAATCCTTATGCCGTACCCGATTTGTTGGAGGATACACTGGAGACCTTTGACACAAAAAAGAATCCCGCATTCCGTTTTTGTGAGGCGGAGCTGTTTGTGGCCAGGCGTAACGGAAAGATTGTGGGACGTGTGGCTGCTATCATCAACCATCGGGCCAATGAAACATGGCAGACCAAACATGTGCGTTTTGGATGGATAGACTTTGTTGACGATATTGAGGTAACCCGCCTGCTTATGGAGGCTGTGGAGAACTGGGGCAGGCAGCATGGCATGAAACGGTTGGTAGGCCCGCTTGGCTTTACTGACCTTGACCCGGAGGGTATGCTTGTAGATGGTTTTGACCAGTTGGGAACGGTGTTCTCTATCTATAACTATCCATATTACCCCAAACACATGGAGCGCTTGGGCTTTGAAAAAGAGCAGGGATGGGTTGAGCGTAAAGTCATGGTTCCCAAGAACGGCCATGAGGCTAACATGCAAAAGTATTTTAAGATTGCACAATTGGTGGAAGCCCGTTATGGTTTTAGAATACGACGTTTCAAGAAAAAGAAGGAAATTCTGGACGGGGGCTATATAGAGAAAATCCTGGGAGTGGTAAACCGTGCCTATGCAAAACTATATGAATACAGCGCACTTGACGAACAGCAGATGAAGGCGTATGCCGGTAAATTCCTGATGGCAATAGATCTGCGCTATCTGTCTGTTGTGGAAAATGCTGAGGGCGAAGTGATAGGAATGGGTATTTGCATCACTAGCCTTAGCCGGGCTGTACAGAAGGCCAAGTCTAAGCTTTTCCCGTTCGGCTGGTATCATGTGGCAAAGGCTTTGTGGTTTAACAAGCATCCAAGGGTGCTGGATATGTTGCTGGTAGGCGTAGTGCCAGAATATCAGGATAAAGGTGCCAATGCACTTATCTTTGCCAATGTCATCCCGGAGGCTACAAAGGATGGCTATGAGTGGGCAGAGACACATCCGCAGTTGGAGGACAATCTTGCCAGTCAAACACAGTGGAAAAATCTGGATTGTATAATCCATAAGCGCAGGGTGGCTTTTGGAAAAAACTTATGACAATTGATAATTGATAAATAAGTGGAAGAAATAACACAAGATAGTGTAGCGGAAAAGGTGAATTATGATGAAGAAAACATTCGTCACCTTTCTGACATGGAACATGTAAGACTTCGTCCTGGTATGTATATTGGCCGTCTTGGTGACGGCTCGCAGGCAGAGGATGGCATTTATGTGTTGCTGAAAGAGGTTATCGACAACAGCATTGACGAGTTTAAGATGAACGCAGGCAAACGCATCGAGGTAACGGTTGAGGAGAATCTGCGTTGCTCCATTCGCGACTATGGCCGGGGCATTCCTTTGGGCAAATTGGTAGAAGCTGTTTCGATGCTCAATACTGGAGGAAAGTATGACAGCAAAGCGTTCAAGAAGAGTGTGGGTTTGAACGGTGTGGGCCTGAAAGCTGTAAATGCTTTGAGCAGTCACTTTGAGGCACATTCCTATAGGGACGGTCAGGTTCGCAGGGCTGTTTTTGAAAAGGGACACATCATAAGAGATACTACAGAAGCAACAGCAGATGAGGATGGAACATATATCTTCTTTGAGCCCGATGCTACCTTGTTCAAGCATTATCAGTTCCGTGGTGAGCATATAGAGGTAATGCTCCGCAATTATACCTACCTTAACACCGGCCTTACCATTATGTTTAACGGAAGGCGTATCCTTTCACGCGAGGGACTTTCTGACCTGTTGAAGGACCGTATGGACTATGATGCATTATACCCCATCGTTCATCTGAGAGGGGAGGATATAGAGATAGCTTTTACGCACTGCAAGCAGAACGGAGAGGAATACTACTCTTTTGTGAACGGACAGCATACCACCTTGGGAGGAACGCATCAGGCAGCTTTCAAGAAATACATAGCAGAAGTTATTAAAGACTATAGCGGAAAGAACTATGAATACGGTGATATCCGCAATGGTATGGTGGCTGCCATTAGCATAAATATTCAGGAACCTGTTTTCGAAAGCCAGACAAAGGTGAAACTGGGCTCTCTTTCTACGGCACCAGAGGGTGGAATTAGCATCGATAAGTTCATCGGTGATTTTGTCAAGGAGCAGGTTGACAATTATTTGCACAAGAACACGGATATAGCAGATATTATCCTGCAGAAAATTGTTGAAAGCGAACGCGAACGTAAGGCAATGGCCGGTGTTGCCAAGAAGGCCAGGGAGATGAGTAAGAAAGCCAATCTGCATAACCGTAAATTGCGTGACTGCAGAATTCATCTCTCTGATGCAAAGGGAACACAGCAAGAAGACTCCTGTATATTTATTACCGAGGGCGATTCTGCCAGCGGAAGTATCACCAAGAGCAGGGATGTCAATACACAGGCAGTGTTCTCGTTGAGGGGAAAACCGCTCAACTGTTTTGGCATGACCAAGAAAGTGGTTTATGAGAACGAAGAGTTCAATCTGCTGCAGGCAGCGCTGAACATCGAGGACGGACTGGACGGACTGCGATACAACAAGGTGATAGTAGCTACCGATGCCGATGTGGATGGTATGCACATCCGCCTGCTGATGATAACCTTCTTCCTGCAGTTCTTCCCCGATCTTATCAAGAAAGGTCATGTATATATCTTACAGACACCTCTGTTCCGTGTAAGAGGCAGAAAGACGAAAATCGGTAAACAGAAACTGAAGGCAATAGAGGCAGAGATGGCTGCCCGTGAGGATAATACCGAAAATGAGGAGAGCGACAAGAAACGGCCTCGGCATTTAAGCCTTACGCAGGATTTTGTTACCCAGTATTGTTATACAGAGGAAGAAAGGCTGCAGGCCATAGATGATTTGGGGCCGGATCCTGAGATTACCAGGTTTAAAGGTCTTGGGGAAATCAGTCCTGATGAGTTCCGCAACTTCATCGGACAAGACATCCGTTTGGAGCAGGTAACGCTGAACAAGAGTGACCAGGTGGCAGAAATGCTGGAGTACTATATGGGGAAAAATACCATGGACAGGCAGAACTTTATCATTGACAATCTGGTAATAGAGGAAGATTTGGCAGAAGAGGAGGAAGAAGAGCATGAATACACAAATTAAGAAGATTCTTTTCCCTGGCTCTTTTGATCCCTTTACAAAGGGACATGCCGATTTGGTAGAACGTGCCCTCCCACTCTTTGATCAGGTGGTTATAGCCATAGGTTATAATGAGCACAAGCCAGGGTGGATACCAATAAAGGAGAGGATTGATGCCTTGAAGGCTTTATATGCCAGCGAGCCTAAGGTGACGGTAGAGAGTTATTCCTGCCTTACCATAGACTTTGCCAGACAGTGTGGCGCCATAGCCATTTTGCGTGGTGTCCGTACAGTAGCGGATTATGAATATGAGAGACAGCTGGCCGATGTAAACAGGCAGCTCTCAGGTATTGAGACTCTATTGCTCTTTGCCAATCCACAGTACAGTTCGGTCAGCAGCAGTATGGTACGTGAACTGGCTCATTTTGGAAAGGAGGTCCTGCCCTTGTTGCCAGTAGGGCTATATTATTCAAGTGTAAAATAAGAAAGAAGATAAAAAAATGAAAAGAATATTTTGGGGTTTGTTAGCATTCTTTGTGGTATGCACATCACGTGCCCAGTTCTTCAATAACAACCGTCCTGCCGAACAGAATGACTTACAGCAGAATATCCAGAAGCTGGTGATGGCCAGTGTTATGATAAACAATGCCTATGTGGATAGCATAGATACAAAGAAGATGGTGGAAGATGCCATTAACGGCATTCTTTCCAAGTTAGACCCCCATTCGGTTTATACCAATGCTTCTGATACCAAGAAATTTACGGAACCCTTGTCAGGTAGTTTTGAGGGCATCGGTGTTCAGTTCAACATGCTGGATGATACGCTGCTTGTCATACAACCCGTTCCCAAAGGTCCCAGTGAGAGGGTGGGTATCTTGGCCGGAGACCGTATTGTTAGCGTGGCAGATACGGCTATTGCAGGAGTAAAAATGAGCAGGGATGAAATTATGCATCGTCTGCGTGGGCCCAAAGGAACCATTGCACATCTTGGAGTGGTGAGACGGGGTATCAAGGATATACTGTATTTTGATGTAAAACGTGATAAGATTCCCGTTAATTCCGTTGATGCAGCCTATATGGTCACGCCCAAGATAGGTCTGATACGCTTTAACAGTTTTGCACAGACTACACATCAGGAGGTAGTAGAGGCTATCAAGAAACTCAAGGGACTTGGCATGGAAGACCTGATTATTGACCTGCAACAGAATGGCGGCGGATTCCTGCAGGCTGCTGCCGACATTGCCAGCGAATTTCTGCCAGAGGGCGATATGATTGTATATACACGGGGACGGAGCGTTCCCAGCCAGGAATTGCGCAGTACTGGTAACGGTATTTTCTTGCAGGGAAAAGTTGTTTGTCTGGTAGATGAAAGCAGTGCTTCGTCTGCGGAAATCCTTTCTGGCGCAATTCAGGATCAGGACCGTGGCATTGTGGTGGGTAGGCGCACCTTCGGAAAAGGTCTTGTTCAGCGCCCCATAGATTTGCCTGATGGCAGTATGATTCGTCTGACCGTCTCAAAGTATTATACACCCAGCGGCAGATGTATTCAGAAGCCTTACGAGAAAGGTGATCGCTTGAGCTATGCCAAGGATTTTATTAACCGGTATAACAACGGAGAGTTGACGAATGCCGATAGTATTCACTTCCCGGACTCTTTGCGTTATAAGACTTTGCGCGAGAAGCGTACCGTCTATGGTGGCGGCGGTATCATGCCCGACTACTTCGTACCTCTGGATACCCTGAAGTATAGCAAGTGCTACAGGGAGCTTTTTGCGAAGAACCTGGTTCTAAATGCCAATCTCAAGTACATGGACAAGAACCGTAAGAAACTTACAAAACAATATCCGACTTTTGAAAAGTATAAGGCTACTTTCCAGGTTCCGCAGGAAATTATTGACGGAATCTTTGCAGAAGGTGAAAAACAGGATATCAAACCCAAGGATGATGAGGATAAGGCCAAGGCTACAGAGAATATGTGCACGACACTGAAGGCGCTTATAGCCCGCGACCTTTGGGATATGAGTGAGTATTTCAATATTATCTACGAGAACGACGAGGTTTTAAAGAAGGCTGTTGAGTTGCTGGAGAAATAAGCAAAAGTTCCCTTTTACGCACTATGATATCATACAACGTGGTGAATACTAAAATGCCGCCCATTAACCGGCAAATGGTTTCTGAATGGGTCCGACAGGTAGCAGCTACGTATCAGCGTCATATAGGGGATGTTAATTTCATCTTTGTAGATGATGAGGAAATACTCCGCATAAACAGGGAGTTCATAGGACATGACTATTATACAGACCACATAGGCTTTGATTACAGTTTGGGCACTACAATATCAGGTGATATATACATAGGTGTAGATACGGTTCGCACGAATAGTGAGCAGATAAGGTGTGATTATATTGAGGAATTGCACAGGGTTATCATTCATGGCGTGCTGCATCTTTGTGGTATTGATGATAAAGCTCCCGGAGAACGTGCCATTATGGAAGCTGCAGAGGACAAAGCATTAGAATTATGGAAGAATTCGATATAAGACAAGAGGGACGAAACAAGGAGAAGGATTTTGAGAATGCCCTTCGTCCGCTCCACTTTGAGGACTTCAGCGGTCAACAAAAGGTGGTGGAGAATCTGCGCATCTTTGTGGAGGCTGCCAAGTATCGTGGAGAACCTTTGGACCACACTCTGTTGCATGGTCCTCCCGGATTGGGTAAGACTACGCTCAGTAACATTATTGCCAATGAACTGGGTGTGGGGTTTAAACTTACCAGCGGTCCGGTTCTGGATAAGCCTGGCGATTTGGCAGGTATCCTAACCAGCCTTGAGCCTAACGATGTGCTTTTTATCGATGAGATACACCGACTGAGTCCTGTGGTGGAGGAATATCTGTACAGTGCCATGGAGGACTATCGTATAGATATCATGATTGACAAGGGGCCCAGTGCACGCAGCATACAGATTGACCTGTCTCCTTTTACTTTGGTAGGTGCTACCACCCGCAGTGGTTTGCTCACAGCACCTTTGCGTGCCCGATTCGGCATCAATATGCACTTGGAGTATTATGATGCCCAAACGCTACAGCGTATCGTCACACGCAGTGCAAGCATTTTAGGACTTCCCATAGATGCTGAAGCGGCAGGAGAGATAGCAAGTCGCAGCAGGGGAACACCGCGAATAGCCAATGCCCTGTTGCGCAGGGTACGTGATTTTGCACAGGTAAAGGGTAACGGGAAGATTGAACTTAGGATTGCTCGTGTGGCTTTGGAGGCGCTGAACATAGACCGTTACGGATTGGATGAGATAGACAACAAGATACTTCTTACCATCATAGATAAGTTCAAAGGCGGCCCCGTTGGCATCAATACTATTGCAACAGCCATTGGCGAGGATGGGGGAACGGTTGAAGAAGTCTATGAGCCTTTCCTTATCAAGGAGGGATTCCTCAAACGGACACCTCGCGGACGTGAGGTAACGGAACTTGCCTATTCGCATTTAGGCAGAACAATGGGTAGCCGGTACGGCAATCCACTCCAAGGTGACCTCTTCGAATAAAGAACAACAGAAAAAGATTTTCATTTTTCACTTTTCACTTTTCACTCTTCATTTTATATGGTACTAAATTACATTTGGATTGGTTTCTTTCTCATCGCTTTTGTTATAGCGTTTGTAAAGTTGGTGTTTTGGGGAGATTTCGATGTGTTTCCTGCCATGATGGATTCTACATTCTCGTCATCCAAGACAGCCTTTGAAATATCACTGGGTTTGACAGGAGTACTCTCGCTTTGGCTCGGCATCATGAAGATTGGTGAAAAGGGTGGTGTGGTAAATGTGTTGGCGAGGCTTTTAAGTCCCATATTCGTCAAACTGTTTCCAGATATCCCTAAGGGGCATCCTGTAACGGGAAGTATCTTCATGAATATAGCTGCCAATATGCTGGGACTTGACAATGCTGCTACGCCCCTTGGTCTGAAAGCAATGGAGCAGTTACAGGAACTGAATCCCAAGAAAGATACGGCTACCAACCCGATGATTATGTTTTTAGTGCTGAATACTAGCGGACTGACACTGATACCTATATCTATAATGGTGTACCGTACTCAGATGAATGCAGCACAGCCTACGGATATCTTTATTCCTATTCTGTTGGCCACATTCTTCTCTACGTTGGCAGGAATCATCATCACAAGTATGTTTCAGAAAATTAATCTGCTGAACCGCACTATGCTTCTGACATTGGGAGGTGCAGCTGTGATTGTGGCAGCCATTATCTGGGGATTCGGACAGATGGATTCGGTAATGATGAACAAAGTAAGCGTTAGCGCAGCCAACATCATACTGATGCTTATTATTATAGCCTTTATTCTGGCTGGCATTTGCAAAAAAATTAATGTGTACGATGCTTTTATTGAAGGAGCAAAGGACGGCTTTACTACAGCCGTAAGAATCATCCCCTATTTGGTGGCAATACTGGTTGGCATTGGTGTGTTCCGGGCTTCGGGAGCGATGGATATGCTGATAGACGGTGTTAAGTACGGTGTAGAGGCTTGTGGCGGCAATACCGACTTTGTGGGTGCTTTGCCAACGGCATTGATGAAACCACTTTCTGGTAGTGGAGCACGTGGCATGATGATAGATGCAATGACCACCTACGGTGCCGATTCGTTTATCGGCCGGTTAAGTTGTATCTTCCAGGGCTCTACGGATACTACTTTTTATATCTTGGCGGTTTATTTCGGCAGTGTGGGAGTTGCCAAGACCCGTCATGCAGTGACATGTGGTCTCTTGGCAGATTTGGCTGGTATCATTGCTGCGATTGCAATAGCATATCTGTTCTTTGGATAAAGGCCCCCTCCCCGCTCCCCCTTAGGGGGAGTGCTTATATAATTTGATACGACAAGATGATAAAAAATAAAAATACAGCCCAAGGTTTTCACTCCCCCAAAGGGGGAGACGGAGGGGGCTTAAAATCATTAGCAAAAGATACGGCCATATATGGCCTGTCAAGTATTGTTGGCAGATTCCTGAATTATCTGCTTGTTCCGCTCTATACCCACTATATGCCAAAAGATTCTGGCGACTATGGTATCAGTACCAATTTGTATGCTTATACGGCGCTCATTTTGGTTCTGTTGACATTCGGTATGGAGACCACATTGTTCCGATTTGCTAACGATGGCAGGTATAAGCCCGATACAGTTTTCTCAACGGCTTTTGCTACGGTTGGTTCGCTGACAGCCATCTTTCTGCTGTTTATGTTTTGTTTTATCAGTCCCATCTGTGGTGCCTTAGGCTATACAGAACATCCCGACTATCTGTTAATGATGGCAGTTGTTGTAGCACTTGATGCCATACAGGCACTTCCCTTCAGCTATCTGAGATTCCAAAAGCGAGCCGTCAAATTTGCCTCACTTAAGATGCTGTTTATCGTTATCAACATAGCGCTGAATGTGATATACTTTGTATGGTTGGGAAAGACCACGGTGTTTTATGTGTTCTTTATTAACCTGCTCTGTACGGGTTTCATTACCTTCTTTTTTATGCCAGACCTGTTCCGCGTCCATTGGAATTTTGATTGGAAACTGTTGGGGCAGATGCTGAGCTATTCGTGGCCCATTCTGATATTGGGTGTTGCAGGAATTCTGAATCAGGTGGCAGATAAAATAATTTTCCCGTTGGTCTATCCCAACGAAGCAGAAGCCAATGTACAATTGGGTATATATGGGTCGTGCGTGAAAATAGCCATGATTATGGCCATGATTACCCAGGCTTTCCGCTATGCCTACGAACCCATTGTGTTTGCCAAAAGCAAAGATGCCGACAAGGCTGAGTATTATGCTTCTGCAATGAAGTATTTCCTCATCTTCACGCTGTTGGCATTCCTTTGTGTTGTTGGTTGGATGCCTGTATTGCAATATATTATCGGTGCCGACTATCGCGAGGGTTTAGGCGTTGTACCCATTGTGATGGTGGCTGAGATTATGATGGGTATTTACTTCAATCTTTCCTTCTGGTATAAACTCATTGACAAGACCATTTGGGGAGCCTGGTTTTCTTTGGCAGGATGTGTAGCACTGATAGTGGTGAATGTTTTGTTTATTCCCGCTTACGGCTATATGGCCTGCGCTTGGGGCGGTGTGGCAGGATATGGAACAGCAATGGTGCTAAGCTATATAGTGGGACAGTATAAGAATCCCATAGCTTACCCAATGAAAATCATGGCGGTATATGTGCTTCTGGCTGCCCTTTTCTTTGCCATTATGCAATTCATACCTCAAGGGTGGCCTTTGATGTTGCGCCTTGCCGTCAACAGCATATTGATATGCGCCTTTGTGGGGCACATCATTTATCATGACCTGCCCCTAAAGTCGCTTCCTGTTATTGGTAAATATTTCCGGTAAGGCTATTTTTTGCAGCGATTCGCTCTAAGGTCTGATAGACTTGCATCAGGCCGCGGGGAACGTGGAAGCATCCTTTCCACTTTCCTCCTTTTAGCGTCAAGAGAACTTCGCCCCTCCGGTTCAGATAGCCAAACCATTCGGGATATTCGGAATCCATGAAGTGACTCCAGACATATTCATGAACGCGCATGAACCAGTCCAGGCATTCCTTTTTGCCAGTCAGTTCGTAACCCTTTATCATGGTAATAAGCGTTTCTATGTGAACCCACCATAGCTTTTGATCCCACTCCAGTTGTTGCAGGGGATGGCCCAGGCGGTCCATAAAATAGAAGATGCCTCCGAACTCTTTGTCCCAACCGTATTCCGCTTCACGCAGGGCTATGTGTACGGCCTTCTCAATGAGGTCTTTGCGCTCTAAGCGTTTGCCCAAATCCATGATGAACCACATTGCTTCAATGGCATGTCCTGGATTTAAGACACGTCCTTCGTGACAGTCCACCAGTTTGCCATCCTTGCTGACGTTTTCCACAATAAGGTCCAGCTCGGGACGGTAAAAGACATCAAGTACCTCATGCAGGCAGATATCAATGGTTTCCTTTAGAAACTTGGGGTCAAGCAGGTCTTCGATTTCCAGTGCCACGTTACAGAGAATCATGGGCAGTGCAAAATCTTTAAGGGCACGCGCACCGGGAGCAGCCTTTGACCATTTTCCTTTGGGATTGTTGCGTTTACTGAGCACAATATCAAAAGTCTTCTTGGCAATGTCAGCATATTCCTCGTTGCCCGTTGCCTTGTACAGTTGTCCAAAGGCAATGACAGCGAAGGTGTAGGAGAAGATGTTATAGGGTTCCACCAGCGGATGTCCCTCACGGTCCAGCGAGAAGTACCAGTTCAGGTTGCCGTCATGTCCGTATTTCTTCAGGAACTCTGCACCCTGAATAGCAGCATCGAGCCATTCCTGTTTCTTCTCTACCTTATTATATAATGTGGCGAGCATCCATACTTCGCGGCCTTGAAGCCAGATAAACTTATCGGTATCATATACCTCGCCATTACGTTCTATGCAGGTAAAATACCCGCCATATTCCTTATCTATACTGTTCTGCATCCAGAAGGGCATTACCCTGTCCAGTAGCTCGCTCTTGTATTGAGCGGCAAGAAGTTTAAAATCAATCATATAATTCACAATTTACAAATATATTATTTACAGTTTATTTACAATGGGGCTGAATGGCTAAATTGTGCATCAATTGAACATTGCTAATTTGTACATAATTCTTCACTTTTGACCTGCGGTCGAGTCTGCTCACGCTCGGGATTGCTTAAGCAAACTTAGCTCTCCTCTCGCTCAATCGCAGCCTTCACTTTTCATTTCCGAACGAAGTGAGGTATGCCACAACAACACTCACTACGATGCCAGTAGCACCGAAAAGGAAGAAGTTGGCATCCGTGAACAGGTACATCAGCAGTACCACTACTTCGCCAGCAACGAAGCCGGTTAAAGCCGCCCAGCCTTTAATGCGTGGTATGAAGACAGCCATGACAAACAGACCGCCCAAGCCACTTGTCAACAGTCCCAGTATGGTATTGAAGTAATCCAGCAACGATGTGATGTCCCACGTTGCCATCAGCAAGGCAATGCCCAGTCCAATCATACCGCTTACGATGCACGTCCATCGTGCTACACGGAGTAGTGCGGAATCTTTGATGCTGGGACGGAATCGCTGGATGAAGTCAACGCTGAAGGCGGTGCTGACGGAATTGATGTTACTCGATATGGTACTCATGGTGGCAGCAAAGATAGCGGCAATGAGCAGTCCTGCAATGCCTGCTGGCATCTGGCTCATCATGAAGTAGGGGAAGATGGCATCGCCTTGCTGCATGGTAATGTCCAGACTTTGGGGGTGGGTCTTGTAGAATGTATAAAGGCCTGTCCCTATGAAGTAGAAGGCGACAGAGATAAAGACACTCATGAAGCCGTTAACCAAAATGCTGCGTCCTGCACTCTTTTCGTCTTTCGTTGTCATATAGCGCTGGATGACGGTCTGGTCACTGGTGTAGGAAATCAGGTTGTTGGCAATGCCTCCGCCCAAGATGGCCACCCAGAAGGTGACGCGACGGTAGTCCCAGCTCCATACAAAAAGGCGTAGTTTGTCATTATCAACCGCCAGTTGCCATGCTCCGGAGAAACCGCCCTCGGTGCCACCCCACAGATACAGAGCCGCAAATATGGCACCGCCTACCAGAATACAGCCTTGGACAACATCACCCCAGATTACAGCCTCTACGCCGCCCATTGTACAATAGATGATAGTAACGAGACCCATCAACACAATGCACAGGTAAATGTCAATGCCCGTTACAGCTGTCAGAGCTAGCGAAGGCAGATACAGCACCAGTGCCATGCGTGCCACCATAAAAACACAGAACAGCGCGGAGGCCATCAGTCGGGTGGCTGCGTTGAATCGCTCTTCCAGGATAGCGTAAGCCGATGCTGCCTTGCTCCTGCGGAAGTAGGGCAGGTAGTACCATATAACCGGAAATCCGACAATCGGAATCATCCACAGCATAGGATAGTAGGTCCAGTCGGTAGCATATGCTTTGGCTGGTATGGCCATATAGGTGATGGCGCTTAGCATGGTGGCATAAATGCTGATGCCTGCTGCCCACCAAGGCACACGGCCTCCTCCTTTGAAGAAATCCTCGGCTCCGTTTTCGCGGCGCATGAAGTAGATGCCCATTCCCAGCATTGCTATCAGATAAAAGATCAGTACTGTCCAGTTGGCAAAACCGAAGTGCGTGTCGTACTTTGCCTCTATGCGTGAGACTTGTGCCGACCTTATGCCAGGCATTGTCTCGCCGCCACTGTAAAACCATCCTCCCTCGCAGGGGGTAAGGACTGCCCCTGCACGTGCCAAAGCACTGTCTCCTGGCATGGTTGTCCAAGAGTCTGTGATAGTGTGATAAACCAGCACATCTTGGCGAAACTTGTACCAGGCAGGTTCATGACGCAGGTATTGGTCGTCTTGTTTGCCTTGTATGGCAGAGAGGAAGATGTCATAGTCCACACCACCGAAGAACAAGATGTGACTGTAGCCGGAGGTTGTGCAGCAGGAACCGACGATGGAGACCCCCTTGCCCCCTTTAGGGGGAATTACAGACGAAGCCGTCTCCTTCCACTCCAATGTCTTTAGGTTCAACTTCAGTCCTTTGGTCTGGACGACTCCCCCTAAAGGGGGTAGGGAGGTCCACCCTCCAAAGATATACAACGCTTTCCCCTCCGGCGCATTCTGGACAGCCATACAGGGTTGCAGTCGGCCTTCTGGGATGCTCGCGATTTTCACCCATGCCTCTCCGTAAGGCCACTCCAAAGCATAGACATCTTTGTTAGGGGTACCGTCTGTTTGTCCCCCTGCTACAAATATCTTGTCCACTCCATAGCAGGCTGCAAAGTTGTCAAGACCTTTGGGAAGAGAGGGTAGGACGATGGATTTCTCGTCCATGCCTTTTTGCAGTGTGACCTCAGTTTCAGAACCTTTGTCTGATGTTCCACCGATAAAAACCGTACCTTCGGGAACGGCTACGCTGGCACCATAGGCTTTGGGATAGAAAACCTTTTTCCCTCCTTCAGCACAGGGTACATCTGGGAAATTACAACCACCCCAGGTTGTCAGTATGCCGTTAAAGACACCAGCATAATGACCCGAGACGGCTCGGGGCATATCTTCGGATTTTGTAACAACAATACGGTTTTCTCCTAAACAGAATGCAAGGGAAAAAAAAGAAAGAATACAGAATATAAAGGCTCGTTTCCTCATGAAGATATTTTTTATTATGTGAGTCGTGTTTTGTAGGTATTAGTTTTTGAGTACAAAGGTAGTGAATTATTTTTTGGTAAGCAAATATCTGCCCTGAAAGTTGCTTTTTGCCGGTTGATGCGTAGCTTCCAGTGAAAGCCGTTACTTCGAGTTAATACATCAATTCTGTTGCTCTTCTGGCTGGGAATGTAAATGTTACGGTGTTATCTGTGTATAGAAGGTTGATGCGGGAATACCATAAGCATTGATAAGATTGCCGTGTGAGAAAGGCTCCCAGCCGTAGCGGACGGCTGTGGGCCACTTGACCTCGGGAGAAGACACAATAATACGAATGCCGTTAATATGTGCCTCGGCAGGATGGAAAATCCCGAATTCGTCTGCCAGTTCAAAGGAGCGTAGGGCTGCCCCGTCGCTGGAGGTCAATCCCTCTGCAAAGTCGAATCGCAGAACAGTACTTTCTTTCTCGTTCCATACATTATTTAATACCGGCCCTTGGGCTGCCGAAGGATGAGCCGTGAAGTAAGGATGGCGATAGACATCTGCCAATGCCAGACGGGCTAATCGCTCACCAACAGGTTGCTTGCGACGCGGGTGGACATCAAGCGAGTCTCCCACATCGGAACTAACGGCCATCCCTGTATGTGGAACTTGCTGTTGAAGTAGGCGCTGACTGTCGCGGAACCAAGGCCACGAGGGGCGTGTTAATGACGAAAGCTGTACAAAGAGGAAGGGCATTTCGGGCTGTTGCCAGTTCCTGCGCCAACTATCTACCAAAAGAGGGAACAGCTTCGCATGTGCATCCTTATTATGGGCATTGGACTCTCCCTGATACCAGATGACACCGCGGATGGGGAACTGCTCTAATGGCTTTATGCCTGCCTCATACATATAACAGGGTTGATAGGGATGACGCTGCAGGCTCTCTCCGTTTTGCGTCATAGGGAATCCGGATTCTTTTTTTAGGGCCAAAGCAATGTTCTTGGCTCCGCGACTTCGACACCAGTCCTGAATAAAATCGTTGTGCATCCAGTTGTTCAGAATGTTCGGAAACTCAAACTCCATTGTATGGCGGTCAATCCAACTTTCTATGGTTGTTCCGCCCACAGCATTGGCAATAAGGCCGATGGGCACTTGCAGGCTATCCTGTAGCATACGGCCGAAGTAATAGGCAACAGCTGAGAAATCTGCTGCAGTTTCGGGTGTGCAGTCCGTCCACGAAGCAGGTTTCAAGTATTTCAGTTCATTGACGCGGGAAAGCGAAAGACTGTCCCATTCTGTGTCGCTCGTCGGATAAACAGGGTTTAGGTTGTAAAGGCGGATGGGGTATTGAACAATATTCGTTGAACGTTGGACTTTTTCTTTTGACCATTCTGCTGCATAGCGCAATTTGAAAGCCATATTCGACTGGCCCGAGCAGAGCCAAACCTCCCCTGCCATTACATTTTGGAAAGTAAGTCTGTCTTTCTTAGTCGAAACAGAGAATGTGTAGGGACCGCCAGCCTTTAGGGGCTTTAATTCCGCTGTCCACCGTCCGTCTTTTCCGGCTATGGCATGTGCCTTTTGCCCTTTAATCAGAACCGTTACCTCCTCACCGGCATCGGCTATGCCCTGAATGTGCAATGGTACATCTCGTTGCAGCACCATGCCGTCCGAATAGATAGCTGGCAGTTGCAGCCCTCCGTAGTTGCCTGTAATGTGCTTGTAAACCACATCCGCCATAATGCTGGCACCCTGTTTGTTGGGGTGCAGGCCATCAGGGAAAAGGTCGGGACGGTTATAAAGTGGTGTGTGAAAATCTGTGAGCTCTACATTCCTTGCTTTTGCAATAACGGGTATTACCTGTTGGATTTCCTCCAACCAGTCACGTGTCCCCGATTGGAATCGGCTGTGACGGTTCGAGATGGGCGAGAGTCTTGCTATGATGATACGGGTTTTTGGATTAACGAGACGAAATGAATCAATCAAGGCACAATAGTCGGTAATGAACTCATCGCGATAATTGGGCCAGTCGCGAGGGTCTGTGTCATTGATACCCAAATGAATCACTACAACATCTCCCGCAAAGTCCATAGCTTTGCGGAACTCTTCCTGCTGCATGTAGGGACGGTGCCCATGATTGAGCAACGTGGCTCCGGACTTGCCGAAGTTGCCCACTTCATATTCCTCACCTAAAAGTCCTTGTAACTGCGACGGGTAGCTGTCCGTCTCACGGTTCGCTATCCCATAGCCGTATGTAATACTATTGCCCACGCAGGCAACCTTAATTTTCGCCGAGGCCTGTACGGCTATACAACAAAGACAGAGGACAATTAATATGTGATTCTTCATTTTTCACTCTTCACTCTAAAACTCGTTGCAATGTTCAAAGAATCCGATTTCCTCCAGTTCTTTCTTTAGCTGCTTCTCTTCCTCAGGAGTGATGTTCTGGAAGGGTGTACGGTTGGGGCCCAGATCAAGGCCAATCAGCTTCATGATGCGCTTGCCGCCTACGATGTTGCCACGGAAATGGCAGATGATGTTGATGACCTGTTGCGAATAGTTCTGTAATGCGCGGGCAGCCTCCAAATCGCCTCTGTTCCAAGCATCTATGATGCCCACCAGATTCTTGCCGTTATAATTGGTTGTTCCTCCGATTCCTCCTTTTGCTCCACCCATGGCCAGACAGGGAAGGATGGTTTCGTCCTGACCGTGCAGCATATCAAACTTGCCACCGCCATATAGTCGGCATTGGTTGTATTCGTATAGGCTCTCAAAGGTATATTTAATGCCGGCAAAGTTGGGAATACGACCGTCAACAGCCTCCAGAAGCTTTATCATAGGAAGGAATGCACCATTGAAAGCTGGAATGTGGTAGAAGTAGAAGGGAAGGTTGGGAGCACCCGCAGCAATTTCCTCGCAATACTTTACCAGTTCCTCAATGCGTCCAATCTTTGGGAATGGAGGAGCCATGGCACCGATACCCCAGGCACCAATCTTTTGAGCATGATCAGCTAAGCGTTTGCTCTCGCGAACACAGCAGCTGCCTACGTGAACAATGACTTTGAATCCTTCTGGTGCGGCCTTTATCCAAGCCTCTGCCAGTTGCATTCGTTCCTCTGACGTGAGCATATAGCCCTCGCCGCTGCTTCCGTTGATGAACACACCCTTCAGCCCGTTCTTCTGCAACATGGCAGCGTATGCCGGTATGGGTTTCAAATTTACGTCTCCGTTCTCGTAGAAAGGAGTAAACGGGGCATCAATTAGTCCAATGATTTTCTCCATAATATAATAAATGTGTGGTTAGTATTAGTTATAAAGATATATTTTGTTTTTTCGGTAACAAAGATACGTTTATTTCTTCGTTTTTAAGGTGAAAGTCCTGTTTTTTTTATACCTTTGTACGCGATTTTAGTATTCATAAAGGAAAAAATATTATTTATATGCAGTCCAAACTTAGTCTTTTCTGTCTGTTTTCTCTTCTCTGTGCGCTGACGGGCAGGGCACAGTCGTCTTTCGAGTTTTCCACCTCCCAGCGCGGGCCGCTGCTCAGTCCGCTGCAGTATGGCATCTTCTATGAGGAAATCAACCACGGCGGGGACGGGGGACTCTATGCGGAGCTGATTCGCAACCGCTCGTTCGAGGACAATGCCTCCTCTGCCGAAGGATGGCAGGGAGTGGGCAGCGCGAGCCTCAGTGTGTTCAGCACCAAGCTGCTGAACACAGCGCAGGCACATGCTCTGAAACTGACAATAAACCAAGCCGAGGCTGGTGTGCGCAACGAAGGCTTCTGGGGCATGAACTTTGTGGAGGGCGAGACCTACACGCTGACGTTCTGGGCAAGGACGGACGGTACGTACGAGGGCAGGATGTGCGCCGAGCTGCAGGATGGCGACAAGCACAGTCTGGGCAGCACGGAGTTTGAAGTTAGCCTCTCCGACGACTGGCAGAAATACACGCTGCAACTGACAGCCACTGGCTCCGCTACGAAGGGGTGGCTGGCCCTGAAAGGACTGGAGCCGATGGTCATCTACTTGGATGTGGTGTCGCTGATGCCACCCACGTTCAAGGACCGTCCCAACGGTTGTCGGCGCGACCTGGCCGAGATGCTCTACGAGCTGCACCCCACCTTTGTCCGCTTCCCGGGCGGGTGCTACATCGAGGGGACGTGGCGCGACGGGCTGACCAACCGCTTCGAGTGGAAGAAGACCATCGGGCCGATAGAGGAGCGTCCCGGACACTGGAACGTGAACTGGGGTTACCGCGTGAGCGACGGACTGGGTCTGCACGAGCTGCTGCAACTGACCGAGGACCTGGGTGCAGAACCGCTCTTCGTCTGCAACATCGGAGTGGGTCACGGATGGATGCAGAACTACCAAGACCTGAACGGCTTCATTCAGGAGGCGCTCGACCTGATTGAGTACTGCAACGGAGATGTGACCACCACGTACGGTGCCCTGCGAGCTGCGAACGGTCACCCCGAACCCTTCGGACTGCGACTCTTGGAGATTGGCAACGAGAACTACAACTACTCGTTCGGCAACAACAACGACCAGAGCGACCACTACGCAGAACGCTACCGGATGTTCTACGATGCCATCAAGGCGAAGTACCCCAACATGATACTGATAGGCAACGTGGAGTCGTGGGGCACGGATGACCCGTCGTGGCGCAACGGCAACCCTGTGGATGCTGTGGATGAGCACTACTACCGCAGCACGGTATGGTTCACTCTGCAGTACAACAAATATGACGGCTTCAACCGCGACGCCCACCGTGTCTATGCGGGGGAATATGCTGTGACAACCCACTTCGGCAACGTGGGCAACCTCAACGCAGCCCTGGCAGAGGCCATCTATATGGCTGGCATGGAACGAAACTCCGACGTGTGCTTCATGGCCTCGTACGCCCCCATCTTCTGCCACGAGAGCCATCCGTCGCCCTGGATGCCGGACATGATACGCTTCAATGCCGCTGCGTCCTTCGGCACCCCGTCCTACTGGGTGCAGCAGATGATGGCCTCGGATGTGGGATGGCAGAACATCACGTGGAAGGAGCAGGGCAACGACCTCTACGGCACCAACCGTGCCATCGCCCTCAGCTCGTGGTCAACATCCGTGAGCTATGACAACATCCGCGTCTCCGACGTGCAGGGGAACACCCTTTATGCCACCGATTTCAGCGACGCAGAGGAGTACCAGCAGCACTGGAGTGCCACTGGCGGCTCGTGGGACATCAACGGGGGAAGGCTCAACCAGACAAGCAGCACGATGCAGGGCGAATGCAACGTGTGCCGCATACAGTGCAGCGTGGACTACACCTTAGAGTTGGACGCCACCAAACAGTCGGGCAACGAGGGCTTCCTCGTCGTCTTCAACTATGAAGACCCCGACAACTTCATCTGGTGGAACCTGGGCGGCTGGACCAACTCGCAACATGCCATCGAACAGTGCATAGGAGGTTCGAAACGCACCCTGACGACGCTGGGCGGCTCGCTCACCTCGGGCAAGACCTACCACCTGCGCATCGACAAGAGGGGCAACGATGTGTATTGCTACGTGGATAACACGCTCTACCACCACATCACGCTGAAGGAGGCCCATAGAATCTATGCTTGCGCTGCCCTGAACCAGACGGAGGACACGCTCATCGTGAAGCTCGTCAACATGGGACAGGAAGAGCGGACAACGCTTCGCTTCAAGGACTTCCGATGGACGGGACAGGTGGTGCAGAAGGTGCTCACCAGCACCAACGGCGCGGACGAGAACTCGATGACAGAACGGAACAAGGTGACGCCGGTCACTTGGATAATAGACAACGGACAACAGACAACAGACTATAATCCTTCCATGTTCGACGTGACATGTCCGGCGCATTCGCTCTCTATCCTCCGCATACCTGTGGAACACGTCACACCCGAATGGAAGACGGAACCTGCGGAAGATGATTGGAGGGACGTCACCGAGATGCTCTTCAACCCGAACTTCGCGGAGGGCAAGGACGGATGGTCGGGTACGCCATTCCTTGCTGCACCGGGCACAGTGGCTGAGTTCTACAACCAGAACTTCGATGCCTACCAGATACTCACCAACATGCCTGCCGGTTACTACCGCTTCACCATCAACGGCTTCTACCGCAACGGCAGCATCCAGAACGCATGGACGGCACATACGGGAGGTACCGAGCAACTCAATGCGCTGCTCTACATCGAGGCCGACGGACAGACGGTGCAGACGCCCTTCATGTCCATCTTCGACAGCAGCGCGCCCTTCACCTACTCGCCCGACTATACCTACCCCGACAATGTGACACAGGCTAACCTCTCCTTCAACATCAAGGGTGCCTATCAGGACAATGCGGTGGAGACAAAGCTCACCACAGAGGGCGGTGAGCTGCGCGTGGGAATGAAGAAAACCGTGGCCACGAGCTACGACTGGAACTGCTTCGACAATGCCCGCCTCTATTACCGCAAGGATGTTGATACCGATGGCATTGGGGAGGTGAAGAATGAAAGAGTGAAAAGTGAAAAATATGATAATGCTGTTTATGACTTGACTGGAAGAAAAATTGATTCTTCACTCAACACTCATCACTCATTACTTAAGAAGAAGGGCATTTATATCGTGAATGGGGAAAAGGTTGTGGTTAAGTGAGAGGAATGATAAGCTTGCTTAAGCATTGCCGAGCGCTAGCAAGCTCGAACTTTTTTATAAGATTATGGGTAAGGTAAAAACCCTTTTCGTTCGCATTTCTCTCGCTCCACCTTCGCTCTTCCCTCGCTCTTGCTATACTCAAACAGCATGGTTGAGCGAGGGAAGAGCGAAGGTGGAGCGAATGAAGTGCGTGCCTGTACCTTATGTGTCTTGACAGATAAATTGAAATACCCCAACAGAAAAAGGTACAAGTGTCAACGAAGGGTTGCTTTATTGACACACAAGTATATAAAGAAAACTCCAACTGCGATATACAAGAGAACACCAAGAGTCGTATTAATACGACGGTCAAGCTTTGTGGCATCCTTATCTTCAGCCGCATGCAGGGATAACATATAGATAAAAGAAAGGCCCATAAATATGCCTAAGACAGGACCAACTAAAGAATCATCTTTCATATTTCGTTTTTTAAAATAGTCAGTTTTAATTGTTCGATAATATTTACGAGTGCTTCAAGTTACGCTGTAGAATTATTTTTGTTTTCCAATCTCATTTTGATTTCTATACTAAAGGTGGCTTGCCCTTTTTTGAGTAAAAATTCTAATAATATGGGGCTTTATATATCTGTAGAGTCGCCCGATTCTTAATGTGATATTATTAATAAATCAAGTTTTGGAAGTTATAGAATGAAGTTAAATAGGGAATGCCAGCAAGCTGGCTGGAAGTAAAGCACTTCGTGCTAGACGAATGCTTTGGATTCGGGAAGTTTTCTGTTATTGTCTTTTTTTGCTCCCACGAGCGTAGCGAGATACTTTTCTTTTTTACTTCCTGTTTAATTTCCGAAAGTTCCGTCATCTTGTTATTATTATTATCTTGATTCCTGGAATAATTTAGTTGCTTTTTGAAGTGCTTCTTCCAACTCTGCTTCTTTTTCATTAACCTGCGATTCCGCGAACCCATGTGAAATTTTCAGGTATTCACCATTTTTATTGTAAATAATAATAAATGCAGGAATCATGCTTACCTCCCAGTAATTTTTTAAATCTTTCCAATCGCTATCGTGAAGCCCGGACACTCCATAAGATCTGTTGCCAAGAATCTTATCGTCCCTGTAAATAGACAGTGTTGGATATGGTTTCTCCGAATTGTTTATTAGAAGAAATTTGGCATCATTCTTGTGTTCAAGTGCCGCTTTTTCAAAGAAATACATCAGTGATTTTTGTCCAGGTTTACACCAAGAAGCATCATATTGAATCACCAATGGGCATGTCATATTTCCTACTAATTCTTTATATTCTCTTGCCGTCTTGACAACTTGAACATAGCTCGTGAAATTCTCATTGCCAACGTCTGCATATAGGTTTTTTGCTCTTTCTTCCATCCGCTCCTTTTCTCGTTTTCCCATTTCTTCTTGATATAATTTTTCTTCTTCTTTTTTCTTCTTCACCTTTTCCTGTAGAGGTGCTAAATACCAGCGTCCAATTATCTTGTAAATATCGACATATTGCACATTGGAATTGTTAGAGAAAGAACTTCTAAAGGCTATCTTGCCATGCTTGTCGGGGACAAAAAACACATTCTCTGTTTTAGTGTCACTACCATAGGTATATCCTTTGACTTTATTGTCGTTAAAGAGTTGGCAGGTTATTGTTTGCGAGGAAATATTGTCTATTTTGGTTAGGTAGGGGAATCGGAGATGATTGGTGTCATCTCCGTTGCTATTTAAAAGCTGCACATTTTTATTATCATGGGTATATGTATAATATAGTGTTGGGGCTAAAACTGGTAATATCTCAAAAGCAGCTTTATTCATAGATACGTCCATTACTGTGGTCGTGTTGCACTTCATATCCAGCTTATAGGTTCCGACATACTCCCCTTTGTACATATACTCGCTGTATTGTGCAGTAATATTTTGTGATGCAAACATCATTGCAATAATGAAAATTATTTTCTTCATAACGAATTTATTATAAATGACGCGTATTATTTTTTGAATAACTCTGGTGTAAATTTTTCCAGATAACTGGATACATTCTTTTCTAATACTTTCTCATAGGCATTAATATTTAGTTAAATGATATTATGCCGGACCATACTGGTTGTTTTTCTTCTCTCCAGGTGCGAATAACATCCAGACGAAGTAAAACGGTATGAGTTGCCACCATCCGCTATGTCCGAGGTCATGACAACGCTTGATTCCTATGAAGAATACGATGCCAAGGAAAAAAATGGCAACAAACGCCTGGAGTTCGCGAACAGGGTTTACTGATGTAAATACGAGATATGCGAGAATCGAAAAAAAATAGCCTAAACGTCCAACTCTTCCGGTACACTCTAGCAGATTTTTTTCTACAATGCTGTTGCTGGTGTTTAATTTCTCTGTACACATATCTTCTTAATTTAATGGTTTAAAAATTTATTTATCTTGCTCTTACTGGTTTGATTGTCTTAAAAACATTTGTTCGTAGCTTTCGTACAAGAGTATCAGACCTCAATTTCAAAGAATCATAACGTTTCTTTGACTTTTCAAGTGTAGTCTGTTTCTCTTGTGTTAAAGATGGTTTGCTGTTATGCTTTTCCACAAGCAAACTTAATGAATCATATTTAATCTTGGCAATAGCGAGCAAACTATCTGTTGTTTCTTTCTCGTGCTTGAAAGAATCCCTAAGAATCGTTTCATAAAAATCCTCAGTTTTTTTATTATTCCATTTTGGAAATGTATGTTTGATGGAATCCAGAAACGCTAAAGCCCCTGAATAATTTCGATTAAAATAACATTCCCTTGCCTCAAAGAAAAGTTGTTTAGCTTCCTTTTCATCGTAATTAACATAATGTCGGGTAATGGTAATTACTATACCAAGCCCAACAATACTATACAGCAGAGTAATAAGTTTTTTCTTTTTCATAGCCATATTACAATTAAAGTTGAGATATAAATAATTTAATAAACATGCAATATAAATTTTTGACGAAATTACAAAGGAGCATTCAAATACTCTATCATGGATTCTGCCTGTAGTTCTTCTGTTGTCTTTGTACAGGACTGGTCAACATGGTGAATCATTGTCTTGTTATAATGTATGCAATGGGCTTGCTCACTTGAAATCATCTTTTTTCCTTTTTTCATCACAGTAAACCTATCAGGATTTCCTGATGAACAGCGCAAAGTGCTATCCGTTATTAGGAACATGGCACGCTCTCCCATTCTGATGGTGATGTATGAACTAATGACTGGTTCACGCTCTAATGCCGCATTTCTTGCACGCCAGAAGGCCGCAAATATCACAATATAAAAGGCAGATGCTATACAAAGGAAAATTCGGTTGAACCAATCTTCCATGCTTCGCCATCCAAAGATAAGCGGAATCAAAAGGAATAATGAACACATTCCCGTCAATACCATTCCAGCATACGCTCCATCATACATATCATACCTCCTTTTCTTTTTTGTTTGTTGTTTTGATGTAAGAGAATGTGTTAGACACACTCTCCTCCGAAAATAGT
The DNA here is from genome assembly GCA_017645305.1 of Bacteroidaceae bacterium. Taxonomy (GTDB): domain Bacteria; phylum Bacteroidota; class Bacteroidia; order Bacteroidales; family Bacteroidaceae; genus Physcousia. The sequence goes on from JAGCPD010000007.1 coordinate 27,527, forward strand.
TGGTTTAACTCATTGGCCATGCACATGACGGCCAAGCTGGTGTTGCTGCAAATAGCAGGCTTAAAACTACTAGTACTACCATAATGTTTTTTAATAATGCCTACTTTTTTCCTGATTTGGGCGTTGGCACTCCCACTTTTGTGTTTTGACACCACAAAAATACATTTTTATTTTACTGTGACCTAGAAAAAAACATGGTCATTTCTGGTCATTTTTGGCAGCCAGAAATGACCAGAAATGACCAAAGAAATACGTCTGGGAAAAAGAAAGATGTAGTTATGTAATCAATTTTTTAAACTCTTCTATCATCGATTTATAAGCTTCTTTATCCTCAGATATATAACTATAATAGTCGTAGTTCTTGTTTAAATAATTATTGAAAGAAGTCTTACTTATCTTGTCTATTCCAAACTCCATACAAAATGATTTCCATTCTGGTTTGCTTATGGCTTTGGCATCTTCTGCCGCACGAATACACCTCATGATATCTTTAGGTTTTTTCAAACCGTCTATTCGCTCATGGAGTCGTTTAATCACAACCTCAGCACATTCAGGCTTTACTACATATAAAGTAAAGTCTTTCGTTGCTTTTGTCCCTTTTTGTAGGGCATCTGTGATTATTTTTTCTTTTTCCCCCAAACTCTCTATATCCTTTTTGTATATTCTGGAAACGAATAGGCCAACTAAAAGGAGTAATATTATGGAAATAAGTAAAAGTGTTGTCTTAATCCAGTTAATCTGCTTGTTTTCGAAAATAATGGGTGCTGTTTTTTGTGATTGATATTCCTCGTCCCGGACATTCATTCTCATCAGCCCCCAATCTGTAGCTAAAAATAGTGTATCTTCAATTATACTACATGCCTCTGGATTGATATGCCAGTCATAGAAAGAGCCTTTTTCTAATCTATCCAGATTAAAATTTATGGAAAAAAATTGAACTTTCCTTGAAGAAATGACAACTCCCTTGTTTCTATAAACCAGCAACCGACAGCCTTCTATTCTTAAGGAGTCTTTTACACTATCGTCTTTTTGGTATAAAACATAATGATTGTCAAGTAAAAGAGAACTACTATCGTTTATAATGACATAGTCATTTAGGAATTGTTTTTCCTGGTTTGTTATATTGTTTTTTGTCAAGTTAATCAACCCATCGTTAAGTGTTGTTGCATATATATCATTTCCTGTTTTCCGGAATCTTGTAATATAGGAATTGACGGGTCTGTCATTTGAATTAAGGCTTTTGCCAGTATTAAGGTTTATCCTTAGAAGACTATCCTTTATACCCACAAAGGCAGTATCACCATCAACGAACATTGCCGTTGATGGATGTGCAAGGTCACTAATTCGAGTACATATAGATTGATTTATATAGTTTAACTTTTTATTTATGAAACCGAACACGCCCTTGTTTACAACCTTCTTCAATTCTCGATGATTTGAAATATAAAAGAATGCATCATCGTATGCATGCAAATTCAAGATTTCTTCATCACGAGACAGTTGTAAGACTTTTCTCGATACTTTGTTCTCTCCATATTCGAATAATTCATTCTTTGTATTAAGGAAATACAGTTTTTCCGTTGCTTTATCATAACATGATTGTAAAACCACATCACTCGCCCCAATGCCATTGACGGCAGGGAAACTCAAGACAGACCTTTTAGTGACAATCCTAATTTTCTGATATGCAGAATCATAGGCCATTGTGTTTCTCGTGTCTGAGGCGACAATATGAGGCAGTTTTATAATTTTGAAATCTTCTTCTTTTAATTCTGCAAGTTTTTTTTCTTTTGATGGAAGTACAAAAAGAAAATGTGAATTGATGAAATATAGTTTGTCTTTGACGTAAACCATACTGAAAGCGGTAGAAGGTAATTGGCAACTATCATCCACTTCGTATGTGTCAGAATCTAAACCTAAAACATATAATTTGTCTTTTGAAACCATATTGTCACTATATTGGGCGAGGGCATAAAGCTTTTCTTTAGCTTTATCCACCTCTAGTTTAACAATACGTTTTCCTCCTAACAGGTGTTTTCCCTTTTTTATATCTGCATTTTTTTTGTCAATCATAATAATACCATTATCAGAAGCTATAAAGATTCTCCTGTCAATGGAAACTGGGCTACAATATGCAAATGATTTTCCTGCTTCGTGGTTCAAACCAGGAATGAAATCAAGTGTGTCTTGTCGTTGACTGGAAGAAAAATAATATAGTCCGTTACTAGTGGTTGTTAGGATCTTGTCGTCAGAGTATTTTATAAATCCGTAAGGACTGTAATTATTCTTCTTATTATGTTCATTGTTATTGGGTATACATTTATATTGAGGATTTGATTTTTCAATGTCAACATACTCAAGTTTTCCTTTTTTACTTAAGTTTGGCTTCCGACACCTAACTACACCAGTATTTTTTATACCCAAAAAACAGGTGTCTGCATCATCATAAAACACGCTATAAATCCTTGATTCATCACTATGAATATGGTTGCAAACCTTCCCGTCTTTCAGAACATATATATCCCCATTTTCTCCTCCGACAATACACAAACTGTCATCAATTACAGAAATGCTGGCCAATTCTGTGTCAAGAGAAAGTTCCTGAAAGCTTTGTTCATCTTGATTGGAAGGCTTTTCACATGCGATAAACCATGCTTGAACAAGCAACAATACAACGGATTTTGATACATTCCGTATTAATTTCAGAGATGATTGTTTCACAATAGTATGTTGAGTTGTCATAAATGTGCCCATTATTAGTAGTTTTTTCATGATAACCTCTTTACACTTGCAAACTTACATAAAATATTTGATTTATATGCCATCGGAAAAGCTATGTGGTTTTCTGTTGACAACTTATTTGAGGGGCTTCATGGGAGGAAGAGGGTCCATCTTCCACTCTGGAGTATAGTCTTTCCCGACATTTATGGTGCTTAACAGAAATTCGGGCATTTTTATGGGACCGGCCTTGAGGGGGACTATCGTCTCTTCGTACTCGGTAATCTCGACCTCGGCAAAGCCAAGACGTATGATGCCTAATATACGGGCTGCTGCAATGCTGATGTCAATGCAATACTTGCCGCCAAAGGGACCGCGGTCTGTAACCCTTACAATGACTTCGCGATTGTTCTTGATGTTCTTCACCCTAAGACGTGTGCCAAAGGGGAATGTCCTGTGGGCACAAGTAAGACTGTCTTTGTGAAATCGCTCGCCATTGGCGGTAAATCTGCCGTGTGCATTGTACCACGATGCCTTACCTCTGATAATTTTTGGGGATTTCTCCGGTATGGAGTCTTCCCAAACAGTCTTACTTCCGCCCCCTCTCTCGTAGGCGAGGGAAGTGGCAGGAACCAAAACGAAAACGAACCCCAAAACGATAACCAAAACGAAAACGGGAATCAAACCCAAATGAAAACGATAACCAAAACCGTTTTTAAAGAAATGTGAAGAAAATGCTACCGTCCGTTTCATTGTTCATTGTTAAATATGAATTTTAAATGGGTTTGCGATTAGCGGTTAGCTGTTAGCAAAATTATTATGAATTGAGAATTCATGAATTAGTTTAACGGGGTGCAAGTTCGTCTTTTTTTCCTTAAAAGCCAAATTATTTGATGTTTTTTTATTGAACATTGAACATTGAACATTGAACATTATTTATTTTGAATAATATTTCGTAATTTTGCGCCGTTTTTGTGAGGATAAACTAGAATGAAACCCCGTTATATTGTATTATTTATTATTTGTTTGCTGGCTGGTCTGGCATTGCTGTGTATGCTCTTCCCTAGCGGTGGCATCCGATTGGGAGACACAACATTACGTTTTCCCACACTGACAGAGGCTCTGGATGTGCCGGAAGAACCTGTGGATACGGATACCGTAGCCATACTCTCGCCTGAGGAGATAATGGAGCAGCGTCTGGAAGCGTTGAAGACGGAGAAGATGGACGAGTTTCATGAATATTGCCAGCAGGATGCTTCCCGTCTGTATCTTCCTGATGACGACGAGACATATCTGGATGCTTTCTTTGAGAAGATGCAGAATGCAGGAAACAGGCATCTGCGTATCATGCATTACGGTGACTCGCAGATAGAATGCGACAGAATTACCAGTTTCCTCCGTCAGGAGTTTCAGGAGGAATTCGGAGGCCAGGGTGTGGGGCTTATCCCTGCCTTGCAGACGGTTCCTACCTATACTACAGGGCAGAGTCTTGCAGGGGGGCATGCCGTTCAGTATATGGCCTTTGGTCCTAAAGGCTCACGCGGAAGCAGTGACTTCTATGGTCCTATGGCTAAGCGAACCGAGCTTTCTGATACGGCAACCATCAGCATAACGGCAAGGGGAGGTAAGGACTATTCGCATTCCTGCACCTTTAACAAGATTACCGTACTAACCAAGGATGCAGCTAAGCTGAACCTGATGGTACGCGGAGATACCATCGCTATGGATTCTGCCAACGTAGGCGAGATGTATTTCTATACGGCAAGGATAGGAGGCGCTTCGTCGGCCACCATAGGTGTGAAGGGGCGTGCTTCGATATTAGGCATACAACTTGATGGCGCAAGGGGTGTAAACGTAGATAACCTGCCCATGCGTGGCTGTTCCGGTCCTGAACTGATGAATATCAACAGGGCATCCATACGCCCGTTCCTTGCAAGGGAGAATGTTGGACTTATTCTTCTGCAATACGGAGGAAACAGCGTACCTTATCTGACCAAAGCCAAACTGCCTGGCTATAAGGAGAGGATGAAGAATATGATAGGTATGTTCCGCCAGATGGCACCTGAGGCAAGGATTATATTCATTGGTCCTTCTGATATGGCTACAAGTGATTCCACAGGTGCCGTGCGTTCTTACGGTGTTTTGCCGGAGACGGTGAAGACGTTGCGTGAGGCTGCCAACGAATCTGGTGCCGCTTTCTGGAATATGTACGAGGTTATGGGCGGAAACGGCAGCATGGCCAAATGGGTCCGCTCTGGTCTGGCTGGTTCTGACTATGTCCACTTTACCCCCTCGGGAGCAAAAAAGATGGCGCACATGCTGTACGAGACATTGCAGTTCTATTATCGTTTTTACAGGTTCCGCACAGGGCAGGATAAGGTGGAACTACCGGAAGAAGATTCCCTGGCAGTTGACTCGCTATGAAGATGAGGTGGTCTGTAATCTTGCTTTTCTTGTTTTTGTGGCTCACGGGTAGTGCGCAACGGCTGAAGTGCGTGGAGATAGACGGCTATGACTATGTGAACTTCGATGCCTGTTACCTGCAATTCCCTGCCGGGCATCAAAGATACGAAGCGCTGTACCGCAAAATTGGGCATTTGCGCAGGGGCGGTGAAGGCGTGGTTAATATACTGCATGTTGGAGGAAGCCATGTACAGGCTGGCGTGATGAGCCACAGGCTCAGGTGCAATTTCTCCCGGATGATGCAGGAGCGGCCGCAAAGCCGGGGGCTGATGTTCCCTTTCAGGGTTCTCAGGACAAATGCGCCTTTAGACTATGACTTTTCCGGTTCAGGCAGTTGGAAATCTGCCCGTTGTCTGGAAAGTTTTCCCTCTTATCCATTGGGGCTAAGCGGTGCCGTTGCGGTGGCTGCATCAGAAGATTGCTTGTTGGATTTGAGTGTGGGTGAGGCTTTCTCTTTTCAGCGCCTAAGGCTTCTTGGCGAACCGATGGGCGGGGAAGTTAACCCGCTTATAGTAACGGCAGGTGCTGATACCTTGCGTGCAGAGAAAGTAGGGGAAGACTTCTTGTTTACCTTTCCCAAACCGGCTACAAATTGTTCCATTGTCTTTGAAGGTCTGAAGCGCGACAGTACCAGTTTTCTCTTGCGTGGGGTATGGCCTGAGCGTGATGGGGTGGGCATTACGTACACTGAGAGTGGCATCAACGGGGCGGCAGTACCTTCATGGTTACGTGCCGAACTCTTTACGGAGGAGCTGAGCCGTCTTTGTCCTCCCGACTTGGTTATCTTTGGTATAGGCATTAATGATGCCAACGTTTCATCTGACAAATTCAGTGCAGAAACCTTTAAGGAAAACTACCGCCAGCTGATAAATAGCATTTTGAGTGTCAGCCCTAATGCTGCCCTGTTATTTATAACCAACAATGACTGTTGGTTGCGGGTAGGCCGTCGCCGCCATGTATTTAATGCCAATAGTCCTATTGTTGAACAGGCTATGATTGAATTGGCCAAGGAGTTCAATGGTGCCGTCTTTAACCAATTTCAGGTTATGGGCGGACTAGGTAGCAGCAGCGAATGGGTGGCGGCAGGACTGATGAACAGGGACCATGTTCATTTCCTTTCATCGGGATACCGCTTGATGGCTGACTTGATATACAATGCCTTTGTGCAGGATTATAATGATTACCTAAGATAGGATATGGATTTGTCAGTTTTAATAAGATATATTCAGAACGTCTTTGCCTTCGACCCCGAGACACCTCTGCTGTTTACGCAGTTCCATTTTTGGGCTTTCTTTAGCCTGATATTTGTGGCCTTTGCCTTGTTTCAGCGTAAAGCATGGATGCGTAATGCTTACCTTTTTGCCGTAAGTCTGTTGTTCTACTACAAGACAAGCGGTACTTTTGTGGGGCTGTTGGTGCTGGTTACCTGCTCGGATTTTTTTATAGCGCAGTGTATTTATAAATGCCAAAAACGCTGGAAGAAGCGAGCCTGGCTTACGTTGAGTGTATGTATTGACCTGGGTATTCTATGTTATTTCAAGTACAGCTATTTCTTTGCCGATATTCTGAATCAGATGTTTGGAATGCAGATAGAGGTCTCGAACGTGGCTGCCAAATGGCTGAATGAGTTGACGGCAACACCTTACTTTGGTGTGGATAAAATCATCTTGCCGGTGGGTATCTCGTTCTACACTTTCCAGATTGTGAGTTATACGGCAGATGTCTATAAGGGGCTGGTGAAACCTGTGAGGAATATTCTGGACTTTGGATTCTACGTGAGTTTTTTCCCTCAGCTTGTGGCAGGACCTATCATCAAGGCAAGCGACTTTATACCACAGTTGTATCGCAGATATTTCTTAAGCCGCCGGCAGTTCGGCATTGCCATATTCTGGATCGTAAACGGTCTGATAAAGAAGATTGTACTGAGTGACTATTTGGCAGTGAACTTTATAGACAGGGTTTTTGATAACCCGATGCTCTTTACGGGTTTCGAGAACCTTTCGGCATTGTTCCTGTATTCTTTGCAGGTATATGCCGACTTCTCGGGTTACACAGACATAGCTATCGGCTTGAGTCTGCTGATGGGATTCCATCTTCCTCGCAACTTTAACTCGCCTTACAAAGCACTCAACTGCAGCAATTTCTGGAAGAGGTGGCACATAAGCCTGAGCCGTTGGCTGCAAACCTATCTGTATATTCCGTTGGGCGGCAACAGAAACATCAGTTTCGGCACCATTATGTGGATTGTCATCCTAACGCTTTCGGCATTGATTCTAAGCGGAAGTTTGTATGTTTCCATAGGAGCCTTATTGCTTGCATTGGCTGTGATACTGACAGCCTGGTACTGTCCGGAGAGGCGTCGTAAGATATGGGCGAACCTGAACAGTATGATAACCATGCTGTTGGGAGGATTGTGGCATGGAGCCAGCATGAACTTCCTGATATGGGGTGGTCTGAACGGTGTAGGCATGATTGTGTTTAAGTTCTGGCGCGATGCTTCGCTGCTTGTCCGTTCTTTAGGAAGTACTGCTGTTGTGGTAATTCTTTGGGTGCTGGCAACGCAGGTTCCGTCCCCCGTTTGGAACCTGTTCCTGGTTTATGTGACCTTTGTTATGGTAAGTGCATGGATAAGGTGGGGCTATATAAGGATGAATCTGCCGCATTGTTGGGGATGGTTGGAGCATGCGTGGTGCATTTTGATAACGTTCACTTTCATTACCTTTACCCGCCTGTTCTTCCGTTCAGGTTCTAACCTTGACCCTGCCACAGCCAATGAAACGGCATGGCAGACTGCTAGCTATATGGTAACAAGAATAGGGTCGGTATGGAGTGGAAATGCTTGGGAGATTGTACAGGCATACAGTAGTGTCTTTACCTTGTTTATTATAGGAATGATTATTCATTGGCTGCCTGAAAACCTGAAAAGGCGTTACCGCATTGCTTTTGCTACGCTTCCCGTTCCGGTGATGTGTGTGATTTGCGTTTTTGCTGTATTCTTTGTCTATCAGTTCGTAACTGCCAAGATGCAGCCGTTCATCTATTTCCAGTTCTGACCTTTGCGGCTCTTACGGATTTCCCTTTTTGCCTTTCGTTGCTAAATGAATGTTGCAGAAAGGTAAAAACTTGTTATAAAATAAGTAAAAAAATGTGTAATGCTTGCAGGAATCTGTATTTTTCTTTAACTTCGCAATATAAAACGTAACTATTTAATCTAAGAAAAAAACAATGAAAACAAAAATGCTTTTCTTTGTGCTGCTACTGATGATAGCAGTAAGTGTCAATGCACAGAAACATGAGTTCGGTAACTGGAAGCGCTATGCTCAGGCTAACAGAGAGTTAGGTGCTCCTGCAAAGAATGCCAAGCGAGTGGTACTGATGGGTAATAGTATTACCGACGGTTGGCCCAGGGTTAGCCCACAGTTCTTCAAAGACCATCCATATATAATAGGTAGGGGTATTGGCGGTCAGACCAGCTACCAGTTCTTGCTTCGTTTCCGTGAGGACGTTATCAACCTGCAGCCTAAGGTTGTGGTTATCAACTACGGAACCAATGACATTGCAGAGAATACCGGTCCATACGATGAGGATTTGACCTTCGGCAATGTTTGCTCGATGGTTGAGTTGGCAAAATATCACAAGTGTAAGGTTATCCTGGCAAGTTGCCTGCCTGCAGGCGGTTTCAGTTGGCGTCCAGCCATAACGGATGCTATGGAGAAGATTCGCCACCTGAATGCCCGTGTTCAGGAATATGCCAAGAAGAACAAGATTCCGTACGTTGACTATTTCAGTGCTATGGTTACTCCCGACGGAAAGGAAATGATTCCTTCACTTGCCCAGGATTCTCCTGGCGTTCATCCTAACGAGGCGGGATACAAGATAATGGAGGGATTGCTACTCCCTGTGATTGAAAAATTACGTTAAGAGAGTTACTAGTGTAAGTGCCGCCATTGACGGCACTTACTTGTGATAACTTAAAAATCCTATCATGAATGATAATAATTATTGCCTAATTCTTGCCGGCGGTAATGGAAGCCGTTTGTGGCCTGTAAGCAGAACCACCTATCCTAAACAGTTTATGGATTTGTTAGGAACGGGAAAGACTTTGTTACAGCAAGCTTATGACCGCGTGGCACAGTTTATTGACCCGTCACATATTTATATTTCCACAAACATCCAGTATCTGCCTATCTTGCATAAGCAGTTGCCACAGGTGGATGATGCTCATATACTGGAAGAGCCTTTACGGCGCGGTACCCTTGCCTCTGTAGCATGGGGGACTGTGGTAATAGCTAAGGAAAACCCTAAGGCCAGAATCTTTGTGTCACCTTCTGATCATTTGATAATGAAGGAGACGTGCTTTGCAAAAGATGTTTTGTCTGCAATGGATTTTGTAGAAAAGCATGATTGCCTGCTTGTAACAGGAATGCGTCCTACACGACCTGAGACTGGCTATGGTTATATGCAGATTGATGATGAACAGCAGGTGGGTGAACATATATACCTAGTGAAATCTTTTACAGAGAAACCGAACGAGGACTTTGCTAACATCTTTTTGCAGGAAGGAAATTTCTATTGGAATACCGGACTCTTTTATTTCAATGTAAATGTGATGCTGCAGAAGCTTTATGACCTGGTGCCCGAATATCAGGTGGAGATTCCGCGTATGATGGCCGAGGCAGAGTTTGGACAGTCTAAGTCGGCTCCTGAGTTTTTCAGCCGTCTTCCGAATCTTAATATTGACGTCAGTATCCTTGAAAGAAGCAATAGTGTATATATGCAGCAGGGACATTTTGAATGGGCCGACCTAGGGACTTGGGCCAGTATTCATGATGATGCTCCTGCAGATGAAAACGGAAATGTCCTACTGAATACTAAGGCTTATCTGTATAAAAGCAAGAACAATATTATTAGGCTTTCAGACGGAAGGACAGCCGTTGTCAAGGGACTTAACGACTATGTAATAGCAGAAGAGGGCGAAATCCTAATGATTTGCCCTCGTGCTGATGTGGCTGCAATGCGTAAAATGCATACAGACACAAAATTCTCTTGAATCCTTTTATAACTCTTTGCGGATAGAGGCTGCTATTTGCTGAAATTCCTCTGGTGTAAGTTCCAAATGGGGATTGGTAAAGCGCATATCAGCCTCACTCTGCATAGGCACCAAATGGATGTGGGCATGAGGAACTTCCAAGCCCAGCACGCATTGTCCTACTTTTACGCAAGGAATAGCTTTCTTTATGGCTATGGCAACCTTCTTGGCAAAAACCTGAAGACCTGCCAGTTCCTCATCAGTGAGGTCAAAGATATAGTCAACCTCACGCTTGGGAATTACTAATGTGTGTCCTTTCTGTAAAGGACTGATGTCGAGGAATGCAAAATATTTGTCGTCCTCAGCAATCTTGTAACAGGGAATCTCACCAGCTACAATACGTGAAAAGATGCTTGCCATAGTGTTTATTCAAAATTAATACTTACAACCTCCAGTTGAATAGTACCGGCAGGTACTTTTACCTCTGCAATCTCACCAACTTTTTTGCCCAGCAAACCTTTGGCAATGGGTGTCTCAACGCTAAGTTTGCCTGCACGCAAGTCTGCTTCTGTAGCGCTGACAATGGTGTACTTCATCTGTTGTTTGGTCTTTACATTACGCAACTCTACAGTAGCCAGAATCTGTACGGTGTTGGTGTCCATGTGAGTTGTGTCGATAATCTTTGCCTCCATGATGGTTTTCTTTAGCAGGGCAATTTCTGTCTCCAACTTGCCTTGCCATTCCTTTGCTGCATCGTATTCAGCATTTTCAGAAAGATCTCCCTTGTCGCGTGCCTCCGCTATGGCAGCACTTGCTGCGGGCCTGTCAACACTTTCCATGTGTTGCAGTTTTGCTACTAGTTCATCGTAGCCTTTTTGTGAAATATATGCCATATTCTTATGTTTTGTTTTTGTTTCTTACTCATTTCTGCGGCGTCTCTGTTTTCATGACGTAAAAGAAAAAGAATCCCAGCGGTAATGCTGGAACCCTTCACGTATTGCTTATTATGATTCACCGCTGCAAAGGTATGGATATTTTTCCGACCTTGCAAATTTTCTTTCCTAAAAAATCAAAGCAGGGCTTCAATTGCCTTCCTGATATCGCTGGTAGTTTCCATTCGCAACTGCAGGTCGCAGTTGCGGTCTATCAGAAAGTAGGTGGGCAGCTCTTGTACCTGATATAGTTTTAGCATATCGCTGTCGAGCCCTTCTTCGCAGTAAACGCAAACCCAGGGGAGATGTTCGCAACGCTGTGTCCAGAAATGTCGGTCTGGATCGATGCTTACCTGATAAATCTCGAATCCGCGAGTGTGATATTTGTTATACAATTCACGTAGTTGCAGGGTTCGCTCCTGGTTTCCTTCCATACAAAAGGCGGTAAAATCCAACAGGATGACTTTTCCCTTCAGGTTACTCAGCGTTTGTGGAGTGCCGTTAATGTCGGGGAAAGTCATATCTATGATTCCCAGTTCTTTTACTTTCTCTCCGTCAATGTTTAATACGATTTTGCGCGATGGAGTCTGGTTACGCCGTGCCTCTGTCACAATGTTGAAAAGGTTTTGGGTGCGTTGGCAGCCAGGGTATTTCTGGTCCCAAGCATTGGCAACGGCACGTATCCATGCCAGGTCGTTCTTGTCGTTCATGGGATTGAAGAGTAAGCGTCCTCCCAACATCTGGAAACAGGCAAAATAACTATACGTGGCACCGTATCGGTTCTGAATAATCTCCATCTCCACGTCGGTCTTGTAATCACGAATCAGTTGCTCTATCATGTCTGAACGTTCCTGAATGGTATAGTTGCGATCGTCGGAAACACGCCGGATCTGACGTTCCAAATCAGCCAGTTTAAGGCTAAGCAGATGTATAGTATCACATACGCTGCTACCTTCAACCTCATACCCAAACGACATATTCTCGATGTCGGCTTTGATGCGGACTGTCTCGGTACTGTCGATAGCGAGGTTAATGCCCTGTCCGCCAATGCGTAGGCGATAGAACTCGGGATTACCGACGGTTTCTTTCCTAAAGCAGAAAGCACCGTCTTCCTTGAGGCGGATGCTGTCGATGGCTATAATTCCGTCACCCAGAGTTAGGTGCTCCAAATAAAGCACCGTGTCAGCGGCACCCGTGATATTGCCTTCGATGCAGAAGGTGTCTTTTTGTCGGCATCCGCAGAGCAAAGCCGCAAAGAGGAGAAAAGTCAAAAGTTTCTTCATCATTGTCTGATTATAAATGCGGTGCAAAGGTACAATAAAAAAACAAGAAAGAAGAATGAAGCATAAAGAATTAAATAAAGATGTCGCGAGATATTAGTCGTCCTGTATGTTGTAATTGAAAAATTTATCGTGGTTTTTGTTTTTGATGGTACATAATTTATTATGACAGAGTGGCTACAAACTGTTTTTTTTCAGGAAACAACCCCCTGTTGCCTATGTGAAAGTGCGAAATTATGTAGAAAAGCAAATAATTATGAATTATGAATTATGAATTGTGAATTTAAATGCCTATCTTTGCAGCAATTTTTTGACGCAATTTATATATATATTATTAACGAAAGATGAACGTAATTACAAAGACAGTCGAGTTGCCTGATGGGAGAACCATCAGCATCGAGACCGGGAAACTTGCCAAACAAGCCGATGGAGCTGTTATGTTGCGTATGAACAACACCATGCTGCTGGCCACTGTTTGTGCTGCTAAAGATGCCGTTCCCGGAACAGATTTTATGCCCTTGCAGGTAGAGTACAGAGAGAAGTATTTTGCAGCCGGACGTTTTCCTGGCGGCTTTACAAAGCGTGAGGGTAAGGCTAATGACGACGAAATTCTGACTTGTCGTCTTGTTGACCGTGCTCTGCGCCCCCTTTTCCCCAGCAATTATCATGCTGAAGTTTATGTTAACGTAATTCTCTTCTCTGCTGATGGTGTGGATATGCCCGATGCTTTGGCTGGCTTTGCTGCTTCTGCAGCTCTGGCTTGCAGTGATATCCCCTTTGAGGGTCCCATTTCAGAGGTGCGTGTAGCACGTATCGGTGGAGAATTTGTTATCAACCCCACCTTTGAACAGCTTAAAGAGGCTGATATGGATCTGATGGTTGGTGCTACCGAGGAGAATATTATGATGGTAGAGGGCGAGATGAAAGAGGTTCAGGAGTCTGACCTTCTGGCAGCTCTTAAGTGTGCCCACGAGGCCATCAAGCCCATGTGCCGTTTGCAGAAGGAGTTGAGTAAGGAGCTTGGTAAGGATGTCAAGCGCGAGTATTGTCATGAGGTAAATGACAATGAACTGCGTGAGGCCGTTAAGGCTGCCTGCTACCAGCCCGCTTACGATGTAACCAAGCAAGGGCTTGAGAAACATGCTCGGGCCGAGGCTTTTGAGGCTATTCGCGAGCAGTTTAAGGAGAAATATGCTGCAGAGCATCCTGATATGGAAGCTGCAGAGTTAGAAGAGAAAAATACTCTGATTGACCGTTACTATCACGATGTAGAGAAGGATGCCATGCGTCGTTGTATTTTGGACGAGGGCATTCGTTTGGATGGTCGTAAGACTACCGATATCCGTCCTATCTGGTGCGAGGCAAGTCCCCTGCCAGGACCTCATGGAAGTGCTATTTTCACTCGTGGTGAAACACAGTCTTTGGCAACCTGTACATTGGGTACCAAACTTGACGAGAAACTGATTGATGATGTGCTCATTCATGAGTACCAGCGTTTCCTGCTTCATTATAATTTCCCTCCCTTCTCAACTGGCGAAGCTAAAGCTCAGCGTGGCGTAGGCCGTCGTGAGATTGGTCATGGTCATCTGGCATGGCGTGGTCTGAAGGGGCAGATTCCCACAGACTTCCCTTACACCATTCGTGTGGTAAGTGATATTCTTGAGAGTAACGGTTCCAGCTCTATGGCCTCAACCTGTGCCGGTTGCTTGGCCCTGATGGATGCCGGTGTGCCCATCACGGCTCCTGTGAGTGGTATTGCCATGGGTCTGATTAAGAACCCCGGAGAGGACAAGTATGCAGTTCTTTCTGATATCCTTGGTGACGAGGATCATCTTGGAGATATGGACTTTAAGACCACGGGTACTCCTAAGGGTCTTACAGCTACCCAGATGGATATCAAGTGCGACGGACTCAGCTATGAGATTTTGGAAAAGGCTCTGATGCAGGCCAAGGCTGGTCGCGAGCACATTCTTGCAGAGATGATGAAGACACTTGACGCACCGCGTCCAGAGTTGAAGCCTCATGTTCCACGCATCGAGCAGATGATTATTCCCAAGGAGTTCATCGGTGCTGTTATTGGCCCGGGTGGAAAGATTATTCAGGGTATGCAAGAAGAGACCGGTGCCACTATTGCTATTGATGAGGAAGACGGTGTAGGCAAGATTCAGGTAAGCGGTCCCAACAAGGAGGTCATCGATGCTGCCATTGCCAAGATTAAGGCCATCGTTGCTATTCCTGAGATTGGTGAAGTCTATGAGGGTACTGTTCGCAGCATCATGCCTTATGGATGCTTTGTAGAGTTTATGCCAGGTAAGGATGGCTTGCTTCATATCAGTGAGATAGACTGGAAGCGTTTGGAGACCGTAGAAGAGGCTGGTATCAAGGAGGGAGACAAACTGCAGGTTAAACTTTTGGAGATTGATTCCAAGACAGGTAAGTTTAAACTTTCTCGCCGTGTTCTGTTAGAGAAACCGGAAGGTTACGTAGAGCGTGAGCGCCGTCCCCGTCCTGAGCGCGGTGATCGTCGTGACCGCCGCGAGCGCCGTCCTCGTCCCACAGAAGGTGAGGCTCCTGCAAAAGATGCAACAGAGTAAATAAAAGTTTTATTACCTTACCATAAAAATAAGGTGTAGTTCTGTCACATGGACTACACCTTATTTTTGTTTGTATAGAAGCTGATAACACTTTTTTTCTGGTTTAAATGGAAAAAGTTGGCTAATTTTGCTTTGTTTTACAAAATTATTGATACTTTTGTAACAGATAATAATACGTAATACATTTGAAAAGATGAAAATTTACCTCTCCGCATTGCTTTTGCTCTTTACCAGTTTCTTGCGAGCGGACGAACTTGGCATTCTCACGGCACCAGAGGAGGGCTGCTTTACCATTTCCGGAGCTACAGCTTCAGATAAATGTATTATCCTGTACGATGCAAACGATGCCGAGGTTGTTCAGACAGTTCTTGAGTGCCTTATCTCTGATCTTAAGGCTGTTACTAAGAAGACGTTTCTGAAGTATAAGGCAGAACCCGCCTCTTTGAAGAATCCTATTATTGTGGGAACCATTGGAAGATCAAAGCACATCGACCAACTTATTGCAGCGGGTAAACTGGATGTAAGTGACGTGGAGGGTAAGTGGGAGGCATATGGCTTGCAAGTTGTTGATAACCCTATGGAGGGGGTGGAACGAGCTTTAGTCATTTATGGGTCACAGCCACGAAGTACAGCATACGGCATGTTTGAACTAAGTAAGATGATGGGAGTCTCTCCTTGGATATGGTGGGCAGATGTTACGCCGATGGTCAAGACACAGCTCTATGTTACGTCAGGAAGGAAGGTTGTTGGCACACCTTCTGTGAAATTCAGGGGAATCTTTGTCAATGACGAAGACTGGGGCTTGCGACCTTGGGGCGCAAGAAACCTTGACACAGACCTCAACAACTTCGGTCCTAAGACCTATGCTGTCATCATGGAATTGATACTCCGCTTGCGAGCCAATACTCTATGGCCTGCCATGCATCCAGGTACCCGTGCATTCTGGTATGAGAAGACCAACATCCCCCTGATTACGAAATACGATATTTTTATGGGTTCCAGCCACTGTGAACAGATGTTATGCAACAACGAGTACGAATGGGAGCGTTTCGGTGGCCATCGCGACGAGGACTGGGTATGGCACTCCAACAAAGATATGATTATGCGTTATTGGGGTGCCAGAATTAGCGAGAGCAAGGACAAACCTGCCATTTATACGTTAGGAATGCGAGCTGTTCATGATGCTGGCATGAATGGTTATAACACAACAGAAGAGAAGGTCGCAGCCCTGACGGATATCATTGCTCATCAACGTCAGCTTATCGCAGACAGCATCGGTGATCCTGCCACAGTGCCACAAATCTTCATACCTTATAAAGAAGTGCTAACTGCCTACAATGCAGGACTTCAGGTACCCGAGGATGTTACCTTGATGTGGGTGGATGACAATCATGGCTACATCCGCCAGATGCCTACGCCACAGGAACAGGCTCGGTCGGGTGGTAATGCCATCTATTATCATCTATCCTATTGGGGAACTCCTTGTGGCTATCTTTGGCTGAGTACCATCTCACCCTCACTCTGTAGCTATGAGTTGAGCAAAGCCTATAGTCAAGGTATGTGTAACCAGTGGATTATCAATGTGGGTGATATTAAGCCTGCTGAAGAAGAATTGGAGTTTTGCATGGAATTAGCTTGGGACATCAACAGTTGGAAACCGGAGAATGCTTATAAATATACAAGGGCTTGGGCTGCCCGCACTTTTGGTGAGGAATATGCTGATGAAATTCAGGATATCAAAATGGCATACTACCGTCTTGGCATTGCTGCAAAGCCAGAGCATGTTCACCTCTGCTATTTCGACCATTCCAACCGTCAGATTGACGAACGAATTGCAGAATATCAGGATTTATATAATAGGGTGGTGGATTTGCGTTCACGTATCCCTTCCACTTTGCGTAATGCTTACTATGAACTCATTGAGTACCCTGTTTGCGGTTGTGCTGACCAAAATATCAAGATTCTAAGGGGTAGGCAGAGTTTTGTTTATGCTTGGGCTGGACAGGGAGAAAAGGCTCTTTCGTATGCTGCGACTGCACAGTCGGCCTACAATGAGATTGTATCGATGACAAATAAGTACAATACCGTAATTGCAGGAGGCAAATGGAACTACATGATGAGTTACAAACCGAACAACATGAGTCAGCACCTGATGCCGGCTGTAGCATCGACGGCTGATGTGGGAGCTATTGAAAGTGCCATAGAACAGCCAGAAATTACAATAATGCCTGGTGGCAGCTATCGTGCAGCAAGTAGCAGCGTGGTCTCTCTGACTGGGTTAGGGTTGGCCGGAAGCACGGCTACCGTATGGCCGTTAGACCTGAAAGCTTACTCTTCTTGTACTCAGGCTCCCTATGCCGAATATGCTGTACCTGTTCAGGAAGGACTCAATGTTATTCAGGTACGTTGCCTGCCAACTTTTCCCCTCAACACAACATACGATTTGAGGGTTGGTGTTTCAGTCAATGGGAATGCCCCCTCCGTCCTTTCTGTCAAGACAACTGCGATGACCACCCCCTGGGACGAGACCGTCGTTCAGGGTTATACAAGGGCAGCTGTCCACTATATCAGCAGCAAAGAGCAGACTGTTCCTGTGCGCGTCTATTTCATGGATCCGGGTTCAACGGTGAGTGCTTTGGCCAGTATTTCTTTTGGTAGCGATGCAAAAGATCTAACAACCCGCCTGCTTACGAATGCCGACTTTGAATACAATGCTTCCGGTACGCTTAATCCGCAGAATAGTACGGGGCGAGGCGTACCAAAAGGATGGACTGTAACAGGCAAGATGAAGGGCAATTCGTGGGGTGTCAATCAGGATGCCAAGCAGATATACGGTATCAACGGCTACTGGGCAACAAGTACTCCTATGCCCGAAGTTTATGAACTCTCACAGACCATTCCTGCAGGCAAACTTGAACCAGGCACCTATCTGGTTAGCTGTCTGTTGGGGACACTCAAGGATAAACTGGGTACCTGCCGACTTTTTGCTAACGATATCGTGCAATATTATGGAAAGGAGAGTGACTATGTGCCGGATGTCTTTACTTCCGGCGAGACACATACTTTTGCCGGTTATGTGGGGTCGGGAGACGGAAGGATGATACTAAAGCCGATGGAGGTTATTGTGACCATTGCCGAGGGTGAAAACTTGAAACTTGGCATTCGTACCAGTAATCACAGGGCAGATGGTTCTCGTGTTACCAGCAACAATCACGGTTGCTTTAAAGTCGATCATTTCCGTATCCAAAAGATAAAAGCCGTGGATGATGAAACTGGAATTGAAAGCTTCAGCCCATCCCTTACCAATGGCGAGGGAGTAGTTTATGACCTCTCAGGAAGAAAGGTCAGTTCTCAAATCAGAAAGGGAATCTACATTGTCAATGGTGAGAAAAGACTTGTCATCAAGAATTAGCATAAGGAATAACAATATAAAAACCAATTCATAATGAAAACAAAAACCCTATTGGCCTTGCCTTTCATGCTTTTTGCTATGATTGCAAAAGCAGATGGCTTACAAATAGTGACTTCTCCCGTTGATGGATGTTTCTCTATTTGTGGTTCAACAACTACCGACAAGTGCGTAATCCTTAGCGATGCCAACGATGCCGAGGTGGTGAGTACCGTTGTCGAATGTCTGAAATCAGATATTAAAGCGGTAAGCAAAAAAAATGTGCTGAGCTACAACGTCCTGCCGGAGGGGAAAAAACCTATCATCGTGGGAACCATAGGACAAAGTTCCTATATAGACCAGCTGATAGCGGGCGGAAAACTGGATGTGAGCGATGTAAAAGACAAGTGGGAAGCGTTTGGGTTGCAGGTGATAGATAGCCCGATGGAAGGTGTCTCCCAGGCATTGGTCATCTACGGCTCACAGCCACGAGGAACTGCTTATGGTATGTTAGAGTTGAGTCGCATGATGGGTGTCTCGCCTTGGATATGGTGGGCTGATGTGGCTCCAACCATCAAGACGCAGCTCTATGTAACTCCTGGAAAGAAAGTGTTTGCTTCTCCTTCCGTTAAGTTCCGTGGCATTTTCCTCAACGACGAGGATTACGGCCTTCGCCCCTGGGCTGCCAAGAATATGGACACGAATCTGAATAACTTCGGTCCCAAGACCTATGCCGCCATTATGGAACTGCTGCTCCGTTTGCGTGCTAATACTCTTTGGCCTGCCATGCATGCCGGTAGCCGTGCCTTCTGGTTTGAGAAAACCAATATACCACTTATTACCAAGTACGACATTTACATGGGTTCCAGCCACTGTGAGCAGATGCTGCGTGACAATGAGTACGAGTGGGGAAAAACCGGAGACAAGTTCGGCGGACACGGAAACGAAGACTGGATATGGCATTCCAATCAAGCAATGATTAAGCGTTATTGGGCAGAGCGTGTGGGGGAGAGCAGAGGCAAGAACGCCATCTACACCCTTGGTATGCGAGGTATACACGACAGCGGAATTAACGGCTACAACTCGACGGCAGAAAGAGTGGCAGCTCTGACAGACATAATTGCCTATCAGCGCCAGCTTTTGGCCGACAGTATCGGAGACCCTACTAAGATTCCGCAGATATTCATCCCATACAAGGAAGTTCTTGATTGCTATAATGCCGGACTGAAGGTGCCGGAAGACGTGACCCTGATGTGGGTGGATGACAATCACGGCTACATACGCCAGATGCCCACTGCCGAGGAGCAGGCACGCTCAGGCGGCAATGCCATCTACTACCATCTCTCCTATTGGGGCTCGCCCGACTCGTACCTGTGGCTCAGCACCATTTCGCCCTCACTTTGTAGCTATGAGTTGTGCAAGGCGTACGACCAGGGCATTCGCGACCAGTGGATTATCAACGTGGGTGACATAAAGCCTGCTGAAGAAGAACTGGAGTTCTGTATGGATTTGGCGTGGGATATCAACAGCTATACACCAGAAAAAGCCTACTTGTATTCACGTGACTGGGCGGCACGTACTTTCGGGGAGGATTATGCCGATGATATTCAAGACATTAAAATGGAATACTACCGTTTAGGTATAGCCTCTAAGCCGGAACATGTACATCTTTGCCATTTTGATTTCTCCAATGAACAGATCGAGGAGCGTTTGGCACAATATAAAGAACTGGTGAGCAAGATGCAGGCACTCAAGAAGCGCATTCCCGCTTCGCTGAGGGATGCTTATTACCAGCTCATAGAATATCCCGTGATAGGTTGCTCCGATATGAACATCAAGCACTTGCGTGCCCGTCAGAGTTTCCTCTATGCCCGTGCAGGACAACGCGATTTGGCACTCTCATATTCAAAACAAGCACAGACTGCCTTCAACGAGATTGTTTCTTCTACCACCAAGTACAATACGGGTATTGCTTCGGGTAAATGGAATGGGATGATGAACTACAAACCCAATAGCTGGAGTTACCATCTGATGCCTGCCATTGCCACGGCTTCCGATGTGGGCGATACAGAAAGCTCTATCCTGCAGCCCAAGATTACTATTGTTGCCGGTGGTGACTATGATGTGGCTTCCAGCACCGTTAAATCCATTCAGGGCTTGGGAATCTGCGGTACCAGTGCTACAGTATGGCCTTTGGATATGAAAGCATACACCAACGCTGATCAGGCACCCTATGCTGAATATACCTTGCCTGTTCAGAAGGGACTTAACGTTATTCAGGTGCGTTGTCTGCCCACCTTCCCCATCAATACTTCTTATGATCTCAGAGCGGCTATCTCTGTAGATGGCAAGGCAGCCTCTACCTCTACCATCTCTATTAAGACAACGGCCATGAGTGCCACATGGGACGAAACGGTGGCGCAAGGCTATTTCCCAGCTGCCGTACACTATACCAGCACCGAGGATAAGATGGTCACTGTCAAGGTTTCTTTCATGGATCCAGGTCTTACAGTCTGCGCAGTAGCAAGTATTCCTTTCAGTGCCGGGTTAGAAGACCTTACCAATGTTCTGCTGACCAATGCCGACATGGAGTACACATCGGCCAATGCACTTAACAAACAAGGTGTTACCTCGCGTGGCTATCCTCGCGGATGGCGTAACACAGGAGCATTGAGTGGAAATTCTTGGGGTATAAACAGCGATGCAAAACACATCTACGGTATTAGCTGTTTCTGGGCCTCTGCCAGTCCGCTCCCCAACATCTTTGAGCTTTATCAAACTATTCCTGCTAGTAAGATAGAGCCAGGAACATATTTGGTAACGTGTAATCTGGGTGTCTTCAAGGAGAAACTGGCCACCTGTCGTCTCTTTGCCAACAAGAATGTTCAGTACTATGGCAATGAGGGTGATTATCTTTCTTCCATGCTCACGGCAGGAGAGAATAACACTTTTGCCGGTTACGGAGGTAGTGGTTCAGGTAAGATGACGCTGAATCCTATGCAGGTAATTGTTGAAGTAAAGGAGGGCGAAAGTTTGAAAATTGGCATCCGTACAAGTAACTATAAGTCCGATGGAACACGTTCCACTAATGATAATCACGGATGGTTTAAGGTTGATCACTTCCGCATCCAGAAGGTAAACGCCGTTGATGATGCAACAGGAGTTGAAAGTCTCACCTCATCCCTTTCCAAAGGCGAGAGAGTTGTTTACGACCTCTCTGGAAGAAAAGTCAATTCTCCATCAAAAAAGGGAATATACATTGTTAACAGTCGCAAGGTACTTCTGTAGTTAAAAGAAGAAAGAGACTTCTTTTATCTCCCATCTTCTGGGGAGGGAGCAGGTTTTAGTACCTTCTTGCCATCTACATAATATACACCGTGGGGTAATCCTGCGGTGTTTTTTGTGCTCATCACTTTTTTGCCGTCTAAGGTATAAATACCTTTCTCAATTGTTTTGCTTTCTTCTGATGTGGTATTCTTTATGCTGGTGGTGCTTTCTGTCACCTCAATTTGGCAGGCTAAGGCGGTAGCATTGTTTTCGATGTATGAGTTATTGAGCGTTCCTACATGGAAAATTCTGGAATCCTTTGTGTCTGTGTAGGTGTTGTATTTGTCTATGCCTGCATCATCCTCCTCATCACCTCCAACGAAGTCAATGATGTATTTGCCAGGCTTGGTGTCTTCTGGTATTGTCACCAAGAAGGTAATCCGGATGGAGTCACAGCCGTTGCGCCAGCAAGCCGAAATGTTCTTGGGAACTTTCTTTTGGCTTTGGAATCCGTACCATGTGTATTTGCTTTTCTTGAAAGCGGCATTGCAGAAATCTGTCAGTTTGTCGCAAGCCACCATGTTGTGCTGACTATTCACCTTGCTCCCATCGCTGTAATATACCCAGTTCTCGGCAAACTGCTGATGTGCACCTTTGGGAACCGTTACATCCCATCCTTCTGGAACGCGAATGCCCGCATAGGACCAGTCTGTAACAAAATTCTGTGTACTGGAGCCATCATCTACAACGGTAAAGCTGACTTCTATGGTGGAACCTGCCTCGGCCTGCTTGGGAGCAGATGTACGGAAAATCTTGTAACAGGAGGTCAGCAGGCACAGAGCCATTAATATGTAATATTTTTGTTTCATTGATACGTTTTTGTTTTTGGATTTGCACCCTCCCATATTGGGGAGGTAGTGGAACCTTACTCTTCAAAAATAGCTTTCCAGTTATATACTCGGAAGAAATAGGGGCGGTAGAAATCCGCCGAACCCGTTGCGTTGAAATTGTCACTGAACTCTTTACAGTCGGTGTTGGTCGAAAATACCAGTTCACCTTCTCGCGAGAGAGTTTGGTGCAAATGGGGCATATAGAAGTTCTGGTAAGTGCGTGTGCCCTTCTTATCCAAAACCCAAGGCATGGTCCATAGTTGGTGACATTCCTCAAATGGTCCCCAGGGTGCTTTGCTACGCATGATATAAAGTTGTTTGCCAAAGACAAAGCCTTGGGCTGTCATATAATAATAGTCGCCGTCCTTGAACACCCATGCAGTAGAAACTGAGCGGCTTGAGATGGTCGAACGGTTTACTTCGGCCGAGGTGGGGTAGGTCTTTTGCCAATGGAAAACGCCCTTTTCATCGGCAATATAGTATTCCCATTCAGAGCGTAAATCATGTGTGGTAGAGCGTGCTACTACGGGCGATGAAGTGTTCAGCACATCGTCTTCGTTCTTCTTAAACTGGTTGCAGGCATATAGGTAAGTGTGTCCGTCTTCGTCTTCCCAAAGTGTCTGTCCGTAACCTATAGGGTCTTTCTCAAAGAAGGCATGATCTACGCTGACGAGTTTCAGGTAAGTGTCATCGCCTGGCTTGCCTTCCAGAGAGTAGATGGCCAAAGCCCTGTTGTCACTCTGCATCAGGTTTTCTGTGCCGTTATAGACTCCGGCCCAAAGTACCTGCAACTGTCCATCTACCACAGTTCCGTCACCAGCCCAGTATAGCCATTGCTGGTCTATCTCTCCTGCTTTTATCTGTGCATCGGTCTTTTCGCCCTTGGGATGGCGCAAGTGGGTGCGGCAGGTGCCCTGTGATTTGTTTATCCAGTCAGCCAACCATATCAGATTGCTGCTTTTTGTGCCAGGCAGACTGTCTTCTCCTGGTGTCTGCACCATAATGCTATTACGGGGAAAGGTGCAGTTGCCGCGAGCTCTGTTACTGCTGGTAACGCGACCGTAGAAACTGTCATTGAACGACCAGAACACATTGCCGTCAGGTAGCATGGTGGTCTGTACGCCATCTCCACCGTTCCAGCCCAAGGTGCGTGTGAAGAGCCCGTCGTACAGCTTGTCTTTATAGACATATACGTTGTGGTTAGCATTATTGTGCGGCATGTATTCCAGTTTCCATTCTTCTTTTATCGATGGAACAGGCCATTTCTCCTCGTTTGCCGGTACTTCATGTGTAAAATCCTGAGCATAGCCGTTTAGGGCAATACCTGTGATCAGTAGCACGAAAAGGGAAAGTTTTGGTTTCATTATAGGTTTGATTTTCTTGGTTTGTCGGAATAGTTGGGATAGTAAAAGGCTGGCATACCCAATGCCATCAGGGCATATAGTTTGTGATTCTTGGGTAAATGTAACAGTCGTGCCGTTTTCTTTCGCCCTATAAATTTACATGCCGTTTGCACCAGTCCCATATATATTTGAGAGATGCCGTGAGCTTCTGCCATCAGAGATGCATTTTGATAGGCCAGGTTACAGTCTTGCCATCCAAAATCATAGCTTCTGGGTGTGCTGAAAGCCACCAATGCCGTTCCGTTACAGGTACAGGGACGTTTACCTTTTCGCCATTTCCTCTCGAAACGATAGAGTTCTGCTGCTTCATTATATAAGTTGCGCAGGAAGAGTTTGGTGAGCGGACGCATCAGCGGCGACATCAGTATGCCGGCTAAGCGCAGGAAGAAGCGCATGGTGGCATCCTCTACAGCCTGTATGTCCTCGCCCTGCAAAACAGTTACAACCACCTTTCTGGAATTCTCTGCCGTAGGAGCGGTATAGGCAGCTTCTACGATGTCCGAGAGGGCTTCTGTGGGGATTGGGGCAGGAGTGATGGTACGATTGGAACGTCTGCTTTTCATCAGTTCCATCAGCGATTGTGGCGATGGAATCAGTTCTCTTTGTACTTTATGTATGTTTTCTGTGGGGAAATCGGGATGCAGGATGGCATTTGCCTCACAAACATCTGTGCAGTGTCCGCACTGTATGCAATGCTTGGGCTTGGCAATCACAGGAATCTCGCCTTTCTCATGCGTATAAACAGCCGCCGGACACACACGGGCGCATCTGCCGCACCGTTTACAGTCGTTAGGATCAATACTTATCATATAAAACCTCCTCCCCCCGCTCTCTTTTAAGAGAGGGAGCCAAAGCGAGGGGAACTAAAAGATATTATTCACATTTTATTCTTCACCCTTTACAATAGTATCCCCATAAAGGGGACTTTCACTCTTTATGTCAGGCTGTTCTCCCTCCTCTAAGGGGAGGGTTGGGGAGAGACTGCTTTCCCATAGCTTTCTCAGCAAATATGCGCATCCTGTAAAGCCTACAATGATGCATACGCCAGCCACAATTGGACCGCCAATCCATTCCACCATGCTGAAGTCTAAAGCTTTTTCGCCCAACGCATTCACTTGGATTACTGCAATAGAATTGTTCAGTATATGTATGATGCTTGTAACCACAATATTGCCCGTCTTAACGTATATAACGCCCAGAATCACGCCCATCAGAATGGCAAAGGGAACTTGTGCAGGGTTAAAATGGATAATGCCAAATAGAATGGCCGATATCCAGATAGCGCGCCAGGGCCTGGAATCGTTACGCATCAGATAGCCGCAAATGCCCTCGCGGAACACCAGTTCCTCAACAATAGGCCCAATCACAGCAACTGCCAGAATACCCCATATATTTGTCGCCATGCCCAATATCATATCTTCTATTATATTGGGAAGGTTTGCTATTTCTGAGAGCAGATCGCCGGCAAAAACCCCCATTATAGAGGCAATGATAGCAACCAATGCCCATTTCCAGCTGATGTCTGAGCAAGAGAATGTTTTTGGGAACTCTATTACCTTCAGTCCCTTCCAGCAGATTAAGAAGGTAAGAAGTCCTGAAATTATGAGAGCCAATCCCATAAATGTAAACATGGCGGGTTCGTCGGACTTTAGGTTTAGAATCAACATTGGAACCATCAATATTATGCTCACTAAAGCCTGCATAATACAGAAAACGAGGACTGCCAATAATGCTTTTTTCATGTTTCTTCAGTGTTTATATAGAATGATTATTTCTGCAAAGGTAGCAATTATTTCTATATTCTTGTCGCATTTTACGTATTTCTGTTGATTTTAGTGACGGTATCTATATTTTATTTGTATTTTTGTCCCAGAAAACAAGACCTATAAATCGAAAATGAAAAGATTCCTTTTTTCTGCAAGTGTTTTTCTGTCTTGGGCTTTCATGCTGAAAACACAGATGCCAGAAGTGTCTGAAGAGCTCGTGCAAGTGTACAAGTTTGGTTCCACATATTTTTGTTCGTTCAACTCCTGGCTGTCAAGCCCAAAGGAGAATCTATATCTGCAAAGGAGAGAAGTTGTTAATTTATAAATGATAAGTCAAATATGAAAAACAAAGGCAGAGTCAGGAAATTAGTTCTCGTATTCATGTTATCAAGCATGTGCTTGACAGTTGTGGGGCAGAACCAGCCGGGGATGCCTTGGCAGGTAAGGGTAATGAGTTATAATGTGCAGCACTGTGCGGGATTGGACACGACCGTTGATTATGACCGTACGGCTGGTGTCATCTTCGGCCAGCAGCCCGATGCGGTGGCCCTGCAGGAACTGGACAGCATGACCACGCGCAGCGGCATGTGCAATCAGATGGCTGAATTGGCAAGCCGAACCCTGTTTTTCCCTACTTTTGCCCGTTCCATCGACTATGACGGTGGTAAGTACGGTGTAGGAATTCTGACACGGGAGCGTCCTTTAAGTGTTACCCGCACTCCTTTGCCTGGCAAGGAACCCCGCGTGCTGCTGGTAGTGGAACTGAAGAATTATGTGATGGCCTGCACGCATCTGGACTTGGCCGAAGAGAATCGTCTGGCATCCGTGCCCATCATCGTGGCCGAGGCGCAGAAGTGGCAGAAACCCTTTCTTATAGCAGGAGACTGGAACGATGAACCTGACTCTAAGCTGATGAACGAGTTGCGTCAGCATTTCGTCATCAATACTGGCAAGAAAGCAACCTATCCTGCTGATAAGCCCAAGGTGTGCATTGACTATATTGCATCTTACAAGGGGCAGCCTGCCGTAACGCTGAACCATCAGGTAATAGACGAACCAAAGGCATCGGATCACCGGCCTTTGATAGCTAATTTGCGTCTGCCACTGAAGGCTGAGCAACTGATGACCGTGAAGCCTTATCTGCAGGACCCGCAACCCACCAGGATGACGGTAATGTTCCAGACCACAGCTCCTGCTCACTGTTGGGTGGAATACGGGACGGACAGGAACGACCTTACCCGAAAACGTGCCTTACTGGATGGGCAGGAGGTGTGTTTCGACATAGAGAACCGTATCACACTGGACAACCTGCAGCCTGGTCAGCAGTATTACTACAGGGTTTGCGTTGTGGATTTGCTGATGAAGCACGCATACGAGTTTCATACAGGCGACACACTGCGCACACAGTTCTATCAGTTTCAAACGCCCAAGGTGGATGGCACAGACTTTACATGTGTGATCTTTAACGACCTGCACGAACATCAGGGTACGTACGACTTCCTCCGTGATACGTTACGAGCAACCGGCATCCATCCTGATTTTGTTATCTTCAATGGTGACTGCCTGCCTGAACCGTACGACCGCGAACATGCCATGCGTATGATTCATAGTTTGGCTGACCCCATTAACGGAGCAGAAATACCCATCTTCTTTATCCGTGGCAATCATGAAATTCGCAATTACTACTCGGCAGGTATGCACCGCCTCATCGGCTATCCTAACGACAAAACGTATGGTGGTATCAGTTGGGGCGATACTCGTTTCATGGTGTTGGACTGTGGAGAGGATAAGCCCGATGACCACCGCGAGTATGCTGGATTCAATGATTTTACGCAGTTGCGTGCAGAAGAGACAGCATTTATAAAGCGGGAGCTTAAAAGTAAGGAATTCCGCAGTGCTAAGCGCAAGATACTAATCAGCCACATCCCAGTCTTTGGCAACGACGATAAGTACCAGCCCTGTTCCGAGACTTGGGGTCCACTCCTGAAGTCACAGCCATTTGATGCAGCTATCTTTGCTCATACGCACAAATTTTTGTATTCACCCAATGGATTGGAAGGTGCCGCCTATCCCGTGGTGAATGGCGACGGTCCTAATATCCAACGTGCCGCTGTTACCATTCTTCAGAAACAGGGTAACAAACTGCATCTGAAAACATTGAGCAGGACATCCGCGAACTGTATTGATGTTGACCTGTAGCCCTCTTTAATAATAAGCCTATTTTCTTCAAATGGATAATCTGAAAGAAATATTTCCACTCGTTGACAGGGAGGGCCGGGTGATTGGCTCTGCCACCCGCGGTGAGTGCCATAGCGGCAGTAAACTATTGCACCCCGTGGTTCATCTGCATATATTTAACTCTGCGGGCGAAATTTATCTACAGAAACGTCCAGAGTGGAAAGATATCCAGCCAGGCAGGTGGGACACGGCCGTTGGAGGGCATATTGACTATGGAGAAACACCGGAAGATGCCTTATTGCGCGAGGTGCGTGAGGAATTGGGCATCACTGATTTCAAGGCAGACTTTGTTGGCAAATATGTATTCGAGAGTTCTCGGGAGCGTGAGCTGGTCTATGTACACTATGATAAACCTATCTATCCTTCAGAAAAGGAACTGGATGGCGGACGCTTCTGGTCGGTGAAGGAAGTCTGCGAGGCAATAGGGAAGGACGTTTTGACCCCCAACTTTGAAAGTGAGTTCAATCGGTTTTTTTCTGGTGACTCGTGATACGTTGTGACTGGGAGCATCAGTTATATTCAAGTAGTGTCTGTGTTTTTATAAGAATGTAAGGGGTGCAATTGAATTGACAAAGGAATGCTTTTGGGGAGAATGATAGTCTGTAGGAAAGATGAAAATTTTTGCCTCAATATTTGTTTTCGCAGTCTCATAAGATTGCAAAAACCTACTTAAAAATGGTTCGAATTCAAACTGATTGTTTTCGCATTGTTGTCGTAAAAAGAAAAAGCACCTACAAAATCTTTGTAAGTGCCTGATTTCCATTGTGGACCAGCCAGGGCTTGAACCTGGGACCTCCAGATTATGAGACCAATATAATGATATTTCGTGACGGCCTATAATCCTTAACTATACTGATTTTCAGTGAGTTATATTCTTGTAATTTTCACTGAAACTCACAAAATATCCCTAACTGAAATAGTTTGTTTACGCATTGTTTACGCAAATGGTCTCCAGACGAATAGTCTATAGGTAAGGGGGTACTATCATTCATGCTTCAATTCTACAAATGACCGAATAAAATTGCCACAAATCACCGAAAGAAATAGTCTTTTCTTTGAAAAATGCCAAATCTTCATTCTATAAAGTGGCATAATCTCGATATTTTGCACAGATTATGCCAAAATATATCATTATTATTTGGCGCAATCCAATGTTTTTATTAACTTTGCGCTAAAATATAAATGAGATAAGATGGAAAATTCAATTGTAGGTCGTAAGAAAGAGATAATGGAACTGAAGAAATATCTTTCTTCGGAACAGTCAGAGTTCATAGCTGTCTATGGAAGACGGCGTGTTGGTAAGACATTTCTTATCAAAGAACTTTTGGAGGGACAATTCTGCTTCAGAATGACTGGTAAGGAAAATGCTCGTCTTGGAGAGCAGTTGCTGATTTTTTCATACGCACTATCGGATTTCTTTGATGACAACCGTGTGCCTCAGAATTGGACAGAGGCATTTCGTATGCTCTCTAAAAACATCGAAAGACTTGGAGATGGTGCAAAAATCATCTTCATTGACGAACTTCCATGGCTTGACACGCAGAAATCCAGATTCCTTGGCGCATTGGAACATTTCTGGAACAACTGGGCATACTATCGGAAGGACATAAAACTAATAGTCTGTGGTTCGGCTACCTCATGGATGCTGAATAAACTGATTAACTCCAGGGGAGGGTTACACAACCGTGTAACTCACAAAATGCTGATTTCCCCATTCTGTCTTGAAGAAATGGAGCAATATTTCCAAAGCAGAGGCTTCTGCTATGAGCGTCCTGAAATGATAGACTGCTATATGGCTGTTGGTGGTGTGGCCTACTATTTATCATTGTTTGACAAAGACAAAAGCGTGGCTGAGAATATCAATAGCTTGTGTTTTACTAACGGGGGAGAACTGACTGATGAGTTTAATAGGCTCTATAACTCGCTATTCAAAAAGGCAGAGAACCATATTGCTGTTATAAATGCACTTAGCAGTGCTAGGAAAGGAATGACGCGTTTGGAGCTAATCAACAAGACTAAAGTACTTAATAATGGAAATTTCACTACGTTGCTCAAAGAATTGGAAACATGTGAATTCATACGCTCATATTACCCGTTTGGCAAAGAGAAGAAGAACAAAATGTTTCAACTCACAGACCAATTCTCTCTCTTCTATCTTCATTTTATGAAGGATAAAAGTAATGTTGGAAAGAACTATTGGCTCCAGAAGATAGGCACACCTGAATATGCAGCGTGGTCTGGCTATTCTTTTGAAACGGTATGCCTGCATCATATCGAACAAATCGTCAACGCTTTGGGCATCAGCGGAACATTCTATTCACCATGTTCATGGGTTTATCGTCCATCGGAAGCAGTTCTTAATGATGCTGATGCAGACGAGGATATGAAGACTGGCGGTCAGATCGACTTGCTTATTGATAGGAATGATAAGACTGTAAGCGTATGTGAAATGAAATATGCAAGCGGAGAATACGAGATAATAAAAGCCTATGCCAACCATGTAGAGCAAAGGCTCCGTACATTTAGGAAGGTTACATCCACCAAGAAATCTTTTTCAATAGTTTATGTAACACCTTTCGGGCTTCATAATAATATGTACGCAAGGAAAGTAAATAAACAGATAACGGCAGACGATCTATTCAGAAAAGTATGATTTGTTTCAGAGTATGATTTTCATACTCTATCCAAGTATGATGGTTAAAGATTCTCAATGATACTCTATTTTCTATCAGAGAATTATGGACTATTGGGAAAATATTTACGCATTGTTTACGCAGACATGAAAAAAGCACCTACGAAAACTCGTAAGTGCTTGATTTTTAGTGTGGACCAGCCAGGGCTTGAACCTGGGACCTCCAGATTATGAGTATCGCAAAGTGATATTTCATGATATTCCGTTGTTCTGAAAGTATCCTGAATATCAGCGTTTTATAAAAATGCGATTTTCTCTGAATATCAGAAAATACCCCTAACTGAAATAAAATGTTTACGCATTGTTTACGCGGAATTTGGGGGCAAACAGGCAGTTTCATACTCAATTCTTAGTTTAGGTCACAATGTGAAGGCCATACGGCTGAAAAAGCCATCCTAATCTTGGATAAATGTATATTCTATACTATTACAACCTTGGAAAAGTGTAAGAAAATACATTAAATTGCCTTGGAAAAGCGTAATTTGTTTGCAATTCATGCTTGTGTTTAAGCGAAAAATTGTACCTTTGTACCAACAAAGTTTATTTGATATGGTAAAACGCAAAGCTGACGAGCTAATACGCAACTTTATACTCAACGACAGGCGTTCTCTGTTGGTAACAGGAACCAGACAAGTTGGCAAGACCTTTTCCATTAGGAAGGTCGGTAAGGAGTGTTTTGACAATGTTGTTGAAATCAATTTCGTAGAACAGCCCGATGCCATTGAACTGTTCAGTGAGCAGAAGGGAGCAAAAGATTTGCTTTTGCGATTGTCTGCCTTCACTAAAAAGCCATTGGTTCCCGGGAAAACATTGATTTTCTTCGATGAAGTACAGGAGTGCAAGGAGATAGTAACAGCAATCAAGTTCCTTGTGGACGAGGGCAGTTACAAGTATGTTATGAGTGGCTCTTTACTTGGTGTTGAGTTGGATGACCTGCGTAGTGTCCCCGTGGGGTACATGGATGAGATAGAAATGTATCCTCTTGACCTGATGGAGTTCTTTGAGGCAATTGGTATTGGCATAGATGTCATTAGCCATTTGCGAACGTGTTTTGAGGAGAAGAGACCTGTTGATGAATTTATTCACAAGAGAATGTTGGAGGCCATTCGTTTATATCTTATCGTCGGTGGAATGCCCGCGGCTGTTCAAAAGTACCTTGACACTAACAATCTCCGCAGAGTGTATGAAGAACAGCGCGGAATCATTCGCACCTACAAGAGGGATATCACCCAATACGACCATGACCATAAGTTGCAGATAGAAGAAATCTACGACCTAATACCCTCTGAACTGAATGCAAAAAACAAACGCTTTATCCTCAAAGAGTTGAACGAAAAGGCACGGTTCAGCAAATACGAGGACAGTTTTTTATGGCTAAAGGATGCGGGGGTGGCTATCCCTGCATACAATGTCGAGGAGCCACGAGTACCTTTGCTATTGAACAAGCAGCGAAATCTGTTCAAACTCTTTCTCAACGATGTAGGGTTGCTTGCTGCTATGTACGGGGGAAACATACAAGCCAGATTGCTCAGTCCGAATTCAAACATCAACTTTGGCTCTGTTTTTGAAAACCTTGTTGCCCAAGAACTGTATGCTCATGGTTTCTCTGAAGCACAGCAACATTCACTTTACTATTTCAACAGCAAGAAACAAGGAGAGTTGGACTTTGTGGTAGAGTATGCTGGTAACATGCTGCCGATAGAGGTCAAGTCAGGTAAGGACTATGAACGGCATAATGCACTTTCTAACGTGATGGAGAATGAAGAATATGCTGTACCAATGGCTTATGTGTTCTGTCAAGAGAATGTCCAGACAAAGGGGAGAGTTATTTACTATCCCATCTACATGATAACCTTTTTCGAACAAACCCAGGCAGAAGAGAAAGTATATAAGTTTGACCTTACTGGGCTTTAAGGCACAATATCATATTGTGGCAATTAAAGAATCTATGCAGCAACATGAGTGGTTAATAGAACGTCAGCAGCTTCTTGAACGAATAAAAGAATTGGAAGCCGAGAATACCGAGCTTAGAAAAAGGCTTGGCGAAGATGTCACGCCCACAGAAAAGAAACCGACGGCAATGCAAAATTTGTCTCTTCAGGAGAAAGTGGACTTGTTCAGAAGCATGACTTGTTTATCCATTGTATGACCCACCATTAAGTAATGCCAGGACATCGCTGTATTTGTACATCACACGCCGTCCTCCGACACGTCGGGCATGGAGTTGTCCCTGCTTGTCCCATCGCCAGAGGGTGGTGAAGTTCACATGCAGAAGCCTTGCTGCTTCTTCACGGGTGATGAAACGTTCACCCTCGGGAATGTCCATCCACGTCTCACATTCGCTTTGCACATTTTTCGACTGAGCGGCCACAATGTTCTGTGCTAACTCGTTCACCAGAGAGTCAAGGTCTGCCCTCGACATTACAACCAGTTGGTTGCCCAGAATTTTGTTATCTGTTTCCATCATAGAACTTTTTTGTTATTACTCAACTTTTTCTCATCCGAGTGGTGTCTTATGCACGGATCCTTTTGCTTTTTCAGATTTAAAGAAGTGTCGCGTCCGACAATCTTGATATCTGAGGCACCACCACGAAATCGAATGCAAAATTAGAGTGCTGCAAGCCCCATGATGAAAAAAGCGTCAAAAACCAGCCTTTTTTGCCTTCACTTTTCAAAATTGGTTCTAACGATGAGGGCAATTAAAACCAACAATTGAGAGATTTCCCAATTGAGACAGCGTAAGATTCGTTTTAATGTCATTAATTGTACTTAGAATAAAGAGATTAAAGTACAAAAAGTGAGAAAAATGATAATTTAGTGAGATTAAAAGTTAAATAGACTATTCTTTTGCATTTTGTTTCAGGGAAAATGAGTACCTTTGTACTCAAACAATCAAGAAATGTATCATGGATAAAGACATCAATCGCATTAAAGTGGTTCTTGCAGAAAAAAAAAGAACGAACAAATGGTTGGCTGAGCAACTTGGTTGCGCACCAACAACAGTATCAAAATGGTGCACCAATGTCTGTCAACCACCGATGGAGACGTATCTGAAAATTGCAAAATTGCTAGATGTTGAATTAACAGAATTAGTAAGGAATAATTGACATGTTCAAAGTAGCATGGGATAGAGAAACTGGAGGAGTGAAGTTGAGTTCGCTCGTTGGGAAGGATACTGTCAGTATTCCTCCTCGTCCGGTGTTCTTTGAGGAACTGAATCTTCTTGGGCTGAACACGCTGGGATGGAAGTACCCTGAGTGTGAGGATCCACTGCTGTGGGCATGCAACAAGGAGTATTACTATCGTGGTGACTTGGTCTTTGAGGCCAAGGATGCCAATATCTATGATAAGGCAACCATCGTTTTTCAGCCGGGCAAAGAGAAGTTGAAACTGAAGCCTGTGGATGTGAAGAAGATGTTGGAGCGCAATAAAGAGCAGATGTTCTTGTGTGAGAGCGAGGCCATAGAGTTTATCCGCGACGTGTTCGATACTTATAGTGGCGCTAATCGCCTGTCGGAAAAATACAAGTCCAATCAGTTGGATTTTGAGGTAATTGCCGAGAAGCAGGAGAAACAGCAGAAACAGAAGATGGCCATCGTGAAGGAAGACTGCGACAGCTTTGACATTATGCCTCTAAGTGAAGCCGAGAAACAAGGAAAGAAAGTACTTAAAGCTACCAAGATTGACTATTTCCTTGCCTCTTTCTCTGGCGGCAAGGATAGCCAGGTAGTGCTCGACCTGTGTACTCGTGCGCTTCCTCCTGATTCATTCCAAGTGATATATTCTGATACAGGTTATGAGCTTCCAAGTTCTTTGGAACTGTATAGGCAGGTTCAGGAGCATTACCACAAGTTGTTTCCTACCCTGAAGTTCAGCCTTGCCAGAAATCACGAGTCGGTACTTAACTACTGGGATAAGATTGGTTCACCAAGCGACAAACATAGATGGTGTTGTGCTGTGATGAAAACAGCTCCACTATATAGACTACTCAAAATCCCAGGAACAAATAAGCAGGCCAAGGTTTTAGCTTTTGAGGGTGTACGCTCAGAAGAGAGTGTCAAAAGATCAGCTTATGAAAGAATTGGTAAAGGAGTTAAACATTCGTTTGTCACGAATGCAAGACCCATTCTCAAATGGAACACAACAGAAATCTTTCTATATTTATTCCGTCATCGACTAATCATTAACGAAGCCTATCGCGTTGGGAAGCCACGAGTTGGCTGCGTTTTTTGTCCATTTTCTTCTCCATGGGATGATATGATTGTCAACCATTCATATCAGACATGCCTTAAGCCTTTCCTTGAAAAAGTCGTCAATCAGGCAAAAGAACGCAGGATTCCGAATCTTGATGACTACATTAAAGATAGGAAATGGAGGCTAAGAGCAAGTGGTAATTTTGTGTCAGAAAAGTCTTCTGTTGACTTTGTTAAGTCAACACCTCATCTTATTGCCATTATTTCCAATGCAAAAGTCGATATTCAAAATTGGCTCATCACAATTAGTGATTATACATTTAGCAGAAATGGTAATATTGCTCAAGGAGAATTTAATTTCAAAAAGAAAGTATATGAATTTAAAATAGAGTACAAAGACAACAACAACTATACATTCACATTATTCAATGCCTTTGATATTATGCTCGTAAAAGCATTAAAGCGAGCGTTATATAAGGCAACGTATTGTATAAGTTGCGAAGTCTGTGAAGTAGAATGTCCCACCGGAGCACTATCGGTGTATCCTGAAATACATATAGATAAAGACAAATGTACACATTGCCATAGTTGTTTGGATTTTCACGAACATGGTTGTATTGTAGCAGATTCATTAGTTAAAAGTATGGAAAATAAAACAAAAGTCGGAAACATATCCAAGTATGGAACATTTGGAATCAGAGAGGAATGGGTTACTGAATTTTTTGTAGACCCACAGGTTTCATATTGGATTACTGGTAATAACTCTTTAGGTAATAAGCAGATACCAAGTTTTAAAGCTTGGCTAAAAGATGCAGAGATTATTGACTCGAAGAATGTATTGACCGAGTTTGGTGAATTTTGTGTTGAAAATATGGTCAATGACTCGGATTTGATATGGTCTCTGATTTGGATAAACATATCATATAATTCAACATTGGCTGGTTGGTTTGTTAATAACATCCGTAAAGGACAGCCTTTTGACAGAACCAAATTGTCAGAATTAGCGTATGAATACTTCTCCACGTCTTTTTCAAAAAGTACAATAGATTATGCCTTCCAAGCTTTAATGCAAATATTCAATTATTCTCCTATCGGAGATGTGCTTATGCAAGGTACACAGCATGACAAGAATAATCTAGTAAGAGAAGAATATACGGAAATATCTGAAATTGCTGTAGCATATTCGGTTTATAAGTTTAGCGAAAGAATTGGTTCAACCTCTTTGAGGGTGAATGATTTTTATGATGAAGAATGTGAAAATGGAGTGGTTCGAGAATTCTGTTTATCGAAAGAAGTGTTAGAAAAAGCTCTTAGGACGCTAAATTCATCCAAGGTTCGTTTACTTGTTGCAGAACTTAATATGGGACTCAATCACATTACTCTCCAAGAAGGATTAACCCCATTGGATGTCGTAAAGAAACTTTTTTAACGATGAAACATAACTCCATTCTCATATCACTTTATACGGATGCAATAAGTTCATTGCATTGCCAGATTTGTAGAGGAAGGACAAATACTGCGAAACCTCTTATGATTCTGGCTATGATAAATCTTATTGATAAAGGTGATATTACTGATGGATTGTTTGATATTGAATCTATGAAGAATGAGTATGTGAAGTTGCAAAGTCATTATTCTGCGACAACTCCATACCAATACCCTTTATACTTTCTTGAGAATGAGAGTTTCTATCATCTTAAATGGAATGAGAATAGAGTTATTACACATACTCCTTCTGCAAAACTTATTCGCGAGAACGTAAAATATGCCTACCTTGACAATGCCTTATGGGATTTGCTACAAGAGCAGGAAATGCGTGATTACTTCCGCAAGATAATAATAGAGCATTATTTGAAAGATGATACAAAGTGAATAAAATATGAGCAACGAAATACAATTTAGGATATGGCAAGAAAATATTCAGACGCAATACGTATAAGAGAGACAAAATCCGCCTATAATATTCAGAAGGAAGAAGGTGGCGAATGGACGAACTTTATACCCAATGAACAGTTCAACGGCATCCTTCAGAAGGTGATAGGCTCTGTCAGCAACAAGGTTGTTGACGAGCATCGTTCATTCTGGTTGGAAGGAACCTACGGAACTGGTAAGAGCCATGCTGCAGCTGTCATTAAGCATCTGCTCTGTGACCCGATTGAAGATATTGACAGTTATATCAAAGATGAATACGGTGCAGACAAATATTCTATTATTCGGGAATCACTTTATGCATTGCGTAGCCAGGCTAAATTGTTCCCTGTGACAATGAATAGCACTTGTAGTATATCAACTGGAGAAGATTTGCCCTTGCAGATTCAGTTGCATGTGTGTCAGGCTCTGGCTAATGCAAAAATAGACATCTCTGTTAAGACTGATTTTGACAACTATATTGCACACATAGAGCAAAATCCATTGATATGGGACACCATCATTGATAGTGATTCAGAACTGAAGTCATACGCTCCAGACCGAAAGAAACTTATCAAAGAGTTGAAGGACAGGGATGCGTCATCTGCCATTCTCTCGTTGGCCAAGAAAGCCATGAGAAATTCCAAGCTTCATGTCATTCTGGAACAAGAGAACCTCAGCAAGTGGTTCTTTGAGGTGCAGGACGAATTGGCAAAGAAAACAGACTATAAAGGCATCTTCCTTATTTGGGATGAGTTTACTGACGTAATGGATTTGGAAGTTGGCCCAACAGTTCTTGGCGGGCTGCAGGAGTTGACAGAGACGACCATGCAGACGAAGAACAATTCATATATCTTCCTGATAGCCCATCCGTCTGCCCTTGACAAGCTAAAGGCCGAGAAGCGTACTCGTACTACCGGCAGGTATCACTACATGCACTACAACATGGAGCCTGTATCTGCATTTAAGATTATGTCGCGTAAGTTTGTTCATGAGCAAGACAGTTCGAATCCTGCCTATGCACTGTATCATGAGATGACAGACAAATATTTTGCTCAGATGCGAGAGGTGTATAAGAAGTACGCATCATCGTCGAATAATCCTACAGAAACATTAAACGACTTGAAGCAGCTATTCCCGGTACATCCTGCTACAGCAAATATGGCTACCTACTATGCTCGTGAGGTGGGTTCTTCGTCACGTAGCGTATTCGAATTCCTTGGCGATAATCCTGCTATCCGTGAATTCCTTGATAGCGAAGAAGCATTTGCTCATGGGCACATGATAACGGCAGATTATCTTTGGGATTTTGTTCAAGAGGAATTCAATAAGAAAATTACCAAGTATGGTATTGTAACGGAAAAGTTCAATTCATACAAGAATCATGTAACCAAGAAGGGGCCAAATCATCTTGCTGTCTTCAAGTCCATCCTTCTGCTTAACGCTTTCAATAATCTGGCAGCTAACGAGACAGTAACCCCAAGTGAGGAGAACATCCGCAATATGTACGTTGGTACTCCTGTTGATGAGGAGATGGATGAAATTCTAAACTGGATAAACACAGAAGGCGTAGTGCAGCGTTCTCCACAAGGCATTTATGAAGTTCGATATTCTGCACTTGACACCAAGGAGATAGAAGAATTCAAACAGGAACTGTTAGAAAAAGATTTCAAGTACACATCCAAACTTCTTAATTTCAGCGACACAGCGAGAACTTCTTTTGAAAAGAAATTCAAGCAGGTAAACCGTCCTTTGTCATTTGACTTTTTCTCAGAAGACAGCAATGAATATACGTTGCTAAACATGATAGATAATGGTCGCAAGGGGGCTGAAACCTATGAGGTTTTTCTTGCCCTGATGATGGCTAGGACATCTGATGAGTTGGCCACCATAAAAGACATTGCAGCAAAAGCAATGACAGAAGAGCGATTCAAGAACGTTGCATTTCTCGTCTTTGACAATATTTTGGATGCTTTTGAATTTGATCGTTTCATAGAGTATCAAGCAAATGCCAAAAGTTCGACCAAACATGGGTATGCAGAACAGACAAAGTCTAATACAGACAATGCTAAAGCGATTATCTCTGATTGGATGAGAGATGTGTCTGCAGGTACATGTACACTCTATTTACAAGGAGAGAGTACACCACTATCAGCACGTACCTTACCTCAGGTCATTAACAGTATTATATCGCCAAGAGTATTCTATTCTGGTCCTGAGTCTTTGGAAATAATTAGACTGAAAGCACCATCAACATGCTGGGTGAAACAATTCTCAAATAAGACTGCAGACACAGTGTTGTCGTTCAACACGAAAGACGAAATCGTGACACGTTGTATTGGACCAGCAAAGCACATTCCCTTATTGCTACAAGACAGCGTAGATGATAATCTGAACTTCAAACCAGATATTGACCCTAAACATCCTCTATATTTGGTATTCAAGTTCGTAAAGTCAAAAATAGATCATTCAGACAAGCAACTCATCTTCAATTTTGCAGATAAGTTTAAGGAATTGACGATGTCACCATTTGGTCTCTTCAAGTCACACGCAGGCTATGGTATGTTGGCTTTTGCTTTACGTCCTTACGTAGATAAAGTATTTGACACCAATGGCAAGCCAATTAATGCCCAGAGGATGCAAGAGCTGATAGATGATACATTTAAAATATGGGATAGTGGCACCGGCAATATTCACAAAGTTGATGTAAAGTTCGAGACTAAAGAGGAAGGTTCGATAGCAAAGGGACTGATATCTATGTTCCAACTTGGGAAACTCAAAGACTACAAGGACGTGACCAGCCTGACTGATGCACGATGGGCATTGCGTAATGGATTCTGTCCACAAGTAGGCTATCCTCTTTGGGCTGTCAAGTATTGTGACAATATCCAAAAACTCAATTGTAAAGACAAGATTATCAAACTGACTGATAATATCATAACCATATATACTGAGGTGGGAGCAAAAAATCCTGCGTTGATGGTTGAAACAGACGAGCTAATAACAGAAGTTAGATTCGAGTATACTCCGTTGCTAAACTATGAAGCAGAGAATAATTTTGAAATAGGCTTCCGCAATTTCCTATTAGCTGACTCATTTGTCAATTTAAAGGAAGATGATTATGATAATGCTGTGAGCTATATCCGACAGCACATGGAAGGTGGTGTAGGCTTGTGGACAGAAACCGCAGTCATTGAGCAATTAAAGAACTGGAAGTTGAGCCTAATTCCTGCACCACAGCAAGGGCCAAAGTCTGGAGTAGATGGTGGTCCAGAAACACCCGGAGTAACAGGATCATCTTCAAGTTCGGAGAAAAAAGAAAAAGCTAAGGCAAAGATTCAATCTCTTTCAACCATTGATGAAGCAAAAAGGATACTCGATGCTTTGTGTGATTTGGGATACGATTCAGTTTGGGACACTATATTGAAATAGGAAGTATGTTTAAGACCTTCACCAGTTTAGAAGAACTCCTTGCGGAGGTACATTCAGACCGCCAGTTAGAGGGGGACGGAGCAGGAATAGCAAACAGGTTTCCTGTCAGGTTTGTCTTATTTGATAATTTCCGAGACTGTTGCGATTTCGTGGAAGATGTTTCACATCTACCTCATATTGCCATTCAGAGAATTGAAGATTGGATGGATGATGAATATCCTGATGTCTTTATGCCACATGACAAACTGGCGAAGAGGATACTTGATTTAATTCAAGCAACATCTGCCGAATCCAGGATTATCATGCCCTTCTCCGAGATGGCTCGCTTCTATAACAACAAAGACCGTCAGGAGTTTGATTCGCTTATTTCGACCGTGAAGGGCTATTGTACGGATAAAGAAGGCTATCAGACAAAACAACGCATCTATATCCCGATTATTGGTCAGGAAGGTAAGATGCAGAAATTCAGGAATGACTCACAATCATTCATTTGGTATTTTAACAATACGGACCGTCAGCTGAACTACAGACTTATTCTGACTGACAATGCGACTTATGGTGTAAACGGGCTGGAAAGAAAGTACAACATAGCCCATACGCTGACAGAATGGCTTGGCTATTGGAAATATCCTGAGTTGAAGCAAAATATTATCAGCGTATCGCCATCTATATTCTCACACAAGGAATATGCTAAACCAGACAATGCGTTTACCTTCTGCTCGTGTCATAACTCATACGAGTTTCTGACAAAGGGGCTACAGTTGGATGTTGATTGCATTCCCTTTAAGGAAGAAGAGATTCATTATTGGGATATGTTGGCAAGTAAGATTGATATCAAAGATTTTAAGTTTGAGACATTCTTCAACGAGCAGTTTGGCATATACAATCTTGCTGATTACAGAGTGTTCTTTGAGACATGGTTCAAACATAAGCAACCATTCATGAGATGGCTGTTGGCAAAATACTATGTTCACAAATTCTGCGATTCCGGCTATATTTGCCGAGTGCTTCAACAAATTGATGGATATAGTGATACCGCCTTTGCAAGAGGCTTGGCTTTGACCATTTTCGGTCTTGAGAATCCAGAACAATACATTGATGAGCGACATGAAGGTTTGCAACAGGGAGCCAATAATGGAATGGAGCTTGCGCCAGAGGTACAGAGCTATCTTGTTGAAAAGATCAGCAAGATAGAGGCCTCTGATGGTATTATATCCGCTGTACGATATATTTCTTGTATGTCAACAGCGGAAAAATCACTTATTATTGAATGGTATAAAGATGGAAAAATAGAGAAAGACCGTCTCTTGGGGATTTATCCTGACCTCTACTATTATTTAGGCAAGACGGTTGCCTCTGCAGAGGAACCGTGGGTACTTGATTATATTGACAAGTATAAGGAAGCAAAAGTAAGGAATGAATATACCGATGAGGTAAAGGACTATATCATAACCAAAAACCAAAACCATATTGAGTACTTTAAATGGAGCTCTAAGTTCTCAACTACCCGAACTCTGTTGAGTATGCGAGAAGATATCCAGACCTATATTTGGATTGATGGTTTGGGCATAGATTGGATTCCATTCATCACACAAATTGTGAAAGAGCATGAATCGGAGGGCTATTACCTTAATGAGGTATTTGTGGCAACAGCCAAACTCCCGACTAGAACAGATATTAATAAGGTGGATATAGAAACGATGTCCGGTGGGCTTGCCAATAAAATAGGCGACATTGATGAAGTGGCTCACTCATGCCGTCCTTATCCGAGGTTTGTCATAGAGGATTTTGCAGAAGTAAGAAACGCTATTCGAAAATTGCTCGTAGAACATCCTGGACAGAAGATTGCCATTGTCTCTGACCATGGTATATCCTACCTATCACAATTACGTCAGGGACATAATCTAAATGGATACAAGTCTGATCACCATGGAAGAATTGCCATGACTACGACAGGCAGTAAGGCATCAATCGTGATGGATGAAAAGTATAATGTTGTCAA
Source organism: Bacteroidaceae bacterium (assembly GCA_017645305.1). Taxonomy (GTDB): domain Bacteria; phylum Bacteroidota; class Bacteroidia; order Bacteroidales; family Bacteroidaceae; genus Physcousia. Next base: position 69,722 of record JAGCPD010000007.1, read on the forward strand.
TATGCCAGATGGTAAGACGATTGCTTTGTGTGCATTGAAACATGAGTCCTTGATGGCGAAGATACCTGATGGCATGGGCTGTCATGGAGGTTGTACACCAGAGGAGCAATTAGTTCCTGTAATGATAATATCCCCGAACAAGACCACTGCAGCATGGCGAGCCATATTCAAATCATTCAATGTTGAAGAGGCTAATCCTGTTGTTGTTTATGAAATTGCAGGTTTGGATACGAATCAACAACCGTTAGTCGAATATGACGGCAGATTCTATTCGATGAGTGCGGTAGGGAATACATATACCAGTGAACGATTACCTTTGAACAAAGATGTGAACAAAGTTAAGCTTCATATTGGTACATGGGAAAAGGAAGAAGATACATTTACTATTAGAATGGCCGTTCAAGAAGATGACCTATTTACATTTTGATTAAGATATGAATACGAATATTATACAGAAAGTACAGACGTATCTGGGAGCACAAGCTCTTTACAAAGACAGTGCAACAACCAACAATCTGTTTGCAGGTCGTAACCTTCCTTCTTTTGTCAAGGACTTCCTTTTGAAAAAATATGCACAAGGAGAGGAGATTGACCGTGCGGGACTAACTGCTTTTCTTAACAAGGTAATGCCTACGGGTGATTTGCGTAGTCAACTTATCATGGGCCAAGACATTACGCTTCTGACGCGGTTTTCCGTAAACATTGATTTGGTTCATAATGTGCGTAGGTTTGGTATTCCAGACCTTGGCATCAAGGAACGTGAAGGGCAAATACCACAGTATGTGGCCTCAAAACATCCGGAACTGGTTGACGGAGAAATGTGGGGTATCATTAAGATGTGCCTGATGCCAGACGAAGACGGTAAGAAGAGTCATGTTGAGATGGTGGATTTTAAGCCATTTAAGCCTTATACATCGGTAGATGTCAGTTTCATTCAGAATGTTCGCAAGAGCTTCTCTACAGCAGAATGGCTTGACCTAATTATTTCTTCAATGGAGTATGAGCCGGATTCGTTTGAGACGATGCATCAAAAACTAGAATTCATTACCCGGTTGCTTATATTTGTAGAGCCTCGACTTAATGTGGTAGAATTGGCACCAAAGGGAACTGGCAAATCATACGTGTTTAACAATATCAGTAAATACGGTTGGTTAGTTAGTGGTGGAAAGGTTACACGAGCAAAGTTGTTCTATGACAGGGCTAAGGATCAATCTGGTATCCTGAAAAATCATGACTTTTGTGCGTTTGATGAGATTCAAACTATTGTCTTTCAGGAACCTGCAGAATTGCAAGGCGCATTAAAGTCATATTTGGAGCAAGGAAAGGCCACTATTGGCGATAAGGAATTTACTTCTGAGTGTGGTTTAATGCTGATGGGTAACATCCCTCTAACAGAAGAGAGAAAGCCGGTGAACAGAAGATATTTCGACGCACTTCCTGATAATTTCCGTGAATCAGCTTTGCTTGATCGCTTTCATTGTTTCATTGAAGGATGGTATCTTCCTCGAATTAACAAAAGCATGATTTATAAAGGATGGACAATGAACATAGAATACTTTTCTGAGATTATGCATACTCTACGTGTTCAGAATGTCTATGCAGAATTGTTCGATAAACTTGTTGATTACGACAGACAAGCAGGTATGCGAGAGTTTACTGCTGTAAAACGCATAGCTACCGCATACATGAAGCTTCTCTTCCCTCATTGGACAAGTGTTGATGATGTCAATCTTGAAGAGTTCGATATGTATTGTTTACAGCCAGCGATTCATCGTCGTGGTATCATTCAGCAGCAGTGCCATTATATCGATCCTGAATATAAGGCTGAGATGCCAGCAATATGGGTGAAAGGAGAATGATATGGATATAGATGCTTTTATAAATAAGAATGATAAGGCTTTTGTCTATCAATGCATTTATTACCACGATCCAAATCGTTGGAATGAGGCTTCAACTTGTACAAAGGATGCAATTAATGGACTATTATGGTCTGATTACATAAAGTATTTAGGCCAGGATGGAAAAGTCTCTAAGGAGCTCAACAAACTTCCTAAAGACGCAGGGGGACTATATCTTTTCTTTATTCAAGGCTCCACATTACCATCGTCTGAAAAGTATCTTGCATATATAGGTCGTGCTTACTATACAGATAAAGAAAATATCAGGAAAAGAGTGAAGAGATATTTGTGGGAAAGTACATCGAAAAATGGACGTCCTAAAATTATCCGTCTTTTCCGTCATTGGAAAGATAATTTATATATTAGATTTTGTTCCTCAACAAATAATGATTTGATAAAAGCGGGTGAGTCAACTTTAATTAACGCGATATTGCCACCCTTTAATAGTGACTTACCTGAAAAGATAGAATTTAAAGAACCTCAAAAAGCTTTTTGAAATATGGACGCATTGAATATTCCTGCCATTAGAGGCATTTTAGGTGATATAGTATATTATACTTCATCCTTTACATTCAAACAGATAGCTGAACGAGTGAAGAAAATAGATCAAGAACTTCACACATCCACGTCTTTGAAAGATCAATTGCAACGATCTCTTACAAAGAATTACGAAAGTATCACAGACTATATTTTGTCACAAAAGGAGCATTTCTTTAATGCCTTAGTTCTTGCAGTGTATGATGGAGATCCCGTATGGAATGAGATTGAGGTTGGCTTCAAGGGAGAAGACTTTTTTAGTATGGGTTTCCTTAGATTAAACGGGGAAGAAAAGATTTTTCCTGTGGATGGTCAGCATAGAGTTGAAGGAATAAAAGATGCTATAAAGAAGGATCCAAACTTAGAAGATGAGTCTATAGCAGTTATTCTTATTGGCCATCACAAGGACAAGGAGGGAATGGAGAAGACTAGAAGAATCTTTTCTACACTTAACAGGTATGCCAAGCCAGTAAGCACAGGAGATATCATCGCATTAGACGAGGACGATACGGTGGCCATTGTTACGAGAAACATGCTTGAAAGTTTTCCCCTTTTCATGAACGAAAATATTAGTGACGAGAAGAAGACAAAAGCAATAGCAGAGAAAGATACCAAGTCCTTCACATCGCTAATTAAGCTGTACGAGACGAATAAGGTAATCTACAAATACTATTCTTCGTTTAGAGATAATACAAAACGAGTCCATTCGACTACTGATATTGATAAATTCTTAAAATTCAGGCCAAAGCAGGAAGATATAGACAACTTCGAGAAATATCTGACAGATTTCTGGACTTGCTTCATTGACTCGTTTGATGGAATGAAAGAGTATGTGGTTTCGACTGAGAAAGATGCAGCTGCAAAGTTCAGAAATCGTGATACTGGTGGGTTACTCTATTTTAGGCCTATTGCTCTTCCACAACTTGTTACAGCAATACTAGAGACTGTCTTCAGGAAGAAAATATCGCTTGAGATTAGTATGTCTGCATATTCTAAATTGGAGATGTGCATTTCTAAAGTGCCATGGGTCAAAGTCCTATGGGATTCTGATAGCCATACTATGATAATGAAGAACAAGACTTTGATACGTCCACTGCTTATGTTCATGTATGACAGGGATGTCCTAAATCAGAAGGAGATAGATAGTATGAAGAATCGATATGCAAAAGCCCAGGAAGTTGAACTGACAGAAATAGATGAAAAACTGAATGCGATATTGAGATTAGGTGCAGACTGTAAAAAATGATTTGATGAAAAGAATTCTTATCTTAAAGGCATGCGGAAGTTCCGATGAACCTCATGAGTGCAACAGGATATGCGAGCAGGCACAATTGTATGGAATTGAGCCTGTGTGCAAATGTGTACGGGATAACGATGACCTGGAACACATCTTGTCTGCGAATAGGTTGTTCGACTACATCTACCTGAGCGCTCATGGAGATTCAGAAGGCTTTGCCAGTGAAGACGAGAAAGTGAAGATGAGTTGGAAAAGACTTGCTATGCTTCTATGCAACAGTAAGTGCATGAATGAAGATAGTATTCTGATGTTATCGTGTTGCAGGGGCGGACTGATGGAGGTGGCATACGACATTTTCCTAACCTGTCAGCAGATTTGCTATGTGCTTGGACCGAGACAAAGTTTGTCCTCGGCTGATATGCATATCTGCTTCGGCATCTTCTTATACAATATGGAAATGCGCCGTGTTGACCCTGTCGTGGCATGTGAAAAGATAAAACTGGCAACAGACCAGCGGTTCTCGTGTTATGACAGGGAAGAGGAGAGCGTAAGCCTTCAAAATTATAGCGAAATGCATTATGGTTATGAGTAATGTTACTTAGCAATCAGAATATGAAAAGGAACAATTCTCTTAAAAGAATAAAGGCCCTGTTGAAAGAAACGATTTTACCTAACGGTAGTCTTTCTTTTCTGGACAGAGTATATAGTTTAGAAAAAAACTACTGCGATATTATTGCCATAGAATATCCCAATGCTCCAAAGGAAAGCCTTGCGAGTTTGAATTCCTTTTGGACAGTAATCAAGCAATGTTACAATCTGCATCAAGAGGGGCTTTCTGCAGAAGCAACACTTCTTTTCTATGAAAAAATCTTCTGTAATGAAGATTATATAGATAAATATGAACTTGAACCACAAAGTAGGCTCTATAGAATCAGGAAAACAGAAAAAGGTGGTCTGTTCAGTAAAGAAGAGATGTTCCATATCCCGTTTGATAAAAGGTCTTTAATTACTAACGGTCGCTATAGTATTAACGGAATACCATCTTTGTATTTGTGTGAATCGACTTATATCTGTTGGGAGGAATTGGGAAATCCCAACTTTGATACATGCAACGTATCGATGTTTATGAACGAACAGATGATTTCTGTCATTAACGTAGCTCCGATAATGAAAGCATTTGAGAGAGACAAAATACTTAAATACCCATTGGCGTATGTATGCTCTTTAGGAACGAACCACCCTGAAGACCCATTTAAGGAAGAATATGTAATACCGCAGATGTTGATGCAATGCCTTCTTATTCACAACAAAGCAAACACTAAATCGTCTTATTTGGGTATTAGATACTTGTCAAACAAGGCTTATGTTCAGCGACCTTTATTCCCATTGAACGAAAAAAAAGATTTAAAACGATATTTCAATTATGCATTCCCTGCATTTGGCCCATATGACAATGATGGACTGAGTAAGAAATTGAAATCTATATTTTCGTGGTCTCGCCCAGACACTTATGGTAGGTATAGGTTACGAACGGCCAATATGAGTGTGGAAGAAAAACCAACTACAGACACATATAGTGCTTCTGCCTTTTCTCAAATTGAAGGCTGGTGTAATGTACAGTGGGCTCATGATAACATGCTATCATATGATAGTTTAGAGGGGGCGTTGAGTTTTTAATAGAGGGATATTTGATATATAACAATAGAAATAAGAACAAAACGTTATAAAATATATGAGCAAGATAAAACCAAAAGAATGTCAGAACGTTGAATTCAAGCGTATCTGGAAAGATGAGTACTTGAAGTGGATTTGCGGTTTCGCGAATGCGCAAGGTGCCGTCATGTATTTCGGTGTGGACGATGACCATGAGGTTTGTGGTCTGAAGGACAGCAAACGACTGCTGGAGGACATTCCAAATAAGGTGGTCAACTACATGGGACTGGTGGTTGACGTAAACCTCAATGAACAGGATGGTTTGGATTACATTGAACTGGTCGTTGAACCAAGTAATGTGGCCATCAGCTATAGGGGTAAGTACTACTACCGCAGTGGTAGCACCATGCAGGAACTTAATGGTGTAGCTTTGCAGCAGTTTCTCTTGAAGAAGATGGGACGCTCATGGGATGACATCACCAATGAGCGTGCTACATTGGATGATATCGACCGCAATGCCATAGACTATTTCCTGAAGAAAGGCATAGAGGCACAGCGTATTCCTGAGAGTGAGCGAGACGCTTCTACAAAAGACGTGCTTGAAAGTCTTGGATTGCTTGATGACAATGGCAACCTGAAGAATGCAGCCATACTCTTGTTTGGCAAGAGGCCTCAAAAGTTTTTCCCAAGTGTGGCGTTTAAGATTGGCAGATTTGGTAAGGATGAAGCCGACCTAATGTTCCAAGATGTCATTGAAGGCAACATCATTCAGATGGCAGACCGTGTGATGGAGGCTTTACAAGCTAAATACCTTGTATCTCCAGTACGCTTTGAAGGTATGCAGCGTTATGAAACACTGGAGATTCCCAAGGAAGCCATGCGTGAGATACTATATAATGCCATCGCTCATAAGGATTATACAGGGCCAGATATTCAGATGCACGTATATAATGACCACATCGAAGTCTGGAACGAGGGCGAACTGCCAGGCGGATATGACGAGACTGTGCTGTATGGCAAACATTCTTCTAAGCCGCGAAACAGAAACATCGCTGGCACTATGTTCAAAGCAGGCTTCATCGACACATGGGGACGTGGCTTCAAGAAGATTCGTGAAGGGTTTGAGAAGGCAGGTATGCCCATGCCCAAGGTTGAGAATTTCTGTGGCGGTGTACAGGTGACGATTGAACGAACGAAGTTTATGCAAATGACAAATGTCGGAGGTAATGTCGGAGGTAATGTCGGAGGTGGTGTCGGAGATAAAGTTGATACAAAACTTACTGAAAGACAGGAAGGAATACTTAATTTGATAAAAGAAAACGCGCATATGTCAGCCAATGAAATGTCGGAGATCTTGTCGGTGACGCAGAGGACGATTGAGCGTGACCTTGCCGCAATGCAGAAAAAAAGAGTTATTATTCGCGAGGGTAACGTTAAGTCTGGACGCTGGGTTGTTATAAAAGGATAATTGAGAGTATCATCACAAAGCTTACTGGTATTACTGATATTACTGAATAATATGCCGAAAAATGGTTTGCGAACAAAAATAATGAGATTTGCGAACAAAATGAGTGAATCAATTAATGCAGAAAGATTATATTGGTGTTCGCGAAATGCAATTTTGTTCGCAAATTGTTCGCAAAACAAAGAAAAAGGAGTTACATTTTTGACGTAACTCCTTGATTTTCAGTGTGGACCAGCCAGGGCTTGAACCTGGGACCTCCAGATTATGAGTCTGTTGCTCTAACCAACTGAGCTACAAGTCCAATAAACCTGTTGGTTTGGTTTGCGGGTGCAAAAGTAGAGATTTCTGCTGAATTATCCAAATGTGGAGTGAAAAAATTTGGTCAGCATAGTATATTTACCTAATTTTGCAGCCTGTAATGAAAAATAGGTACGTTGCTACAATAGGTTTTTTTGATGGTGTGCATCGGGGACACCAGTGTTTGGTAAGCCAGGTTTGCCAGCTTGCCCGTCAATTGCAGTGCCCTTCCATGCTTATTACTTTTGATTGCCATCCTCGCCAAGTACTGAAAGCAGATTATATTCCCTTGTTGCTTTCCACCCTTGACGAAAAGAAAAGATTGTTGGAGGCAACGGGGATAGACAGGTTAGAGGTGCTCCCTTTTACAGAGGAAATGAGCAGACTTACCGCCCTTCAGTTTATGCAGGACGTACTGAGTGCCCGGCTACACGTGCAGACATTGGTAATGGGCTATGACCATCATTTTGGCTATGGTGGCGGGACGTTTCCTGAGTATGTGGCATGGGGAAAGCAAGCGGGCATAGACGTGGTCTTGGCTCATGAGTTGGAAGAGGAGAAGGTAAGCAGCAGTGTTATCAGACATTATCTGCAAGCAGGTGAGACGAGGCAAGCCAACCGCCTTCTGGGTTATGAATATTCATTGCAAGGTGTTGTGGTAAGTGGTCATCAGGTGGGAAGAGACATAGGTTTTCCGACGGCTAACATAGCAGTTCCGGCAGATAAGCTGCTTCCGGCCTGTGGGGTATATGCCGTTAGGGTGAAGGTAGATGAAATCACATATAGCGGTATGCTATGTATAGGGCATAGACCTACGCTGAGCAATGGGAATGACGTATCTGTAGAGGTTAATCTGTTTGACTTTAGCGGAGATTTATATGGCAAAAAGGTTGTGGTAAGCCTTGTGGACCGCATGCGCGACGAGCAACCTTTTTCCTCTGTACAGGCACTTCAGCAGCAGTTGGAGCAAGATGCTCTTGCTGCTCGAAAAATTCTTGGTACAATGGTATGACCAATGCCGAATTCATAGAGCAGCACAAGACTGACGACGTGCGGAAACTGGCTCTTAAGAAGGGAGCGGATGACGTGGATATTGTCTTTTGCCTGCAGCAAATAGAGGGCTGGCAATTGGCAAATAAGAAGATACCGCAATGGGCGAAAAGGGACGGCCTGTTATACCCTCCCCGAATCTCTATGGAGCAATGCAGCAGCGAGAAGACAGCTCTTTATAAAAAAGGGTTGGTTCAGCGGCTTTTATGTGGCGAAATGAAAGAAATGGTCGATTTGACCGGTGGTTTTGGTATAGATTTCAGTTATTTGGCCCCCTTGTTCCAGAAAGCTGTTTACATAGAACGGCAAGAACTACTTTGCAAGATTGCCACACATAACTTTCATCTTATGGACTTGCAGCAGGCAGAGGTCAGAAATGCACAGGCAGAAGAGGAGATGCCTCATTTAGATCATGTTTCTCTGATATATGCCGACCCTGCCCGGAGGGATGAGGCAGGCAGGAAGGTCGTGCTGCTGGAGGATTGTCAGCCCAATGTCGTCGTGTTGCACAAAGAGTTGCTGAAGCATTGTCAAATGTTAATGCTGAAACTCTCGCCCATGTTGGATGTTCAGCAAGCATTGCGCCAGTTACAATCTGTACGGGAGGTTCATGTGGTAAGTGTAGATGGTGAGTGCAAGGAACTGCTGTTGATAATGCACCACCAAGGGACACCGCTTTGCTATTATTGTGTGAACATAACAGATAATAGGCAGGATGTTGTGGAGGTACAGCAACTTTCGGCTCCCGTTATTTCGGAAAAAGAAAAGAAGTTCCTTTATGAACCCAACGCCTCTATTCTGAAGGCTGGTGTACAGGATGCCCTAAGTAAACAGTTCAGTGTGGCAAAGTTGCATCCATTCAGCCATCTGTTTACATCGGATGAACTGATAGAGGATTTCCCTGGCAGAATTTTCCGTATCGTAGGCAGGAGTGATTTTAGTAAGCAAGGGCTTAAGGCTATGCTGGCAGGGGTAGAGCGGGCCAATATAACAGTTAGGAACTTTCCTGCCACTGTTCAGGAGCTAAGGAAGAAACTTAAATTAGGCGAGGGCGGCAATGTTTACCTTTTTGCTACAACAATGAGCGATGAATCTCATGTTCTTTTGTGTTGTGAGAAGGTAATTAACTACTAAAAGTGTCTTTTTTCTAATAAAAACAGGAGGAATGTGACATTTTTGCACATTCTTTTGCAATTTTTGCATGAATTATGCCAATCGTATGATTATTTTTGCTAAATTTGCGGCAGAAAAATAAAAACCTACTAAATAACCTAATTATGTCAACAAGAAGAGATTTTTTGAAAGGTATGGGACTGGCAACAGCAGGCTTGACATTGGCTCCTGGCGAGTTGTTGGCAGCCAAGAAGAAGGTTCAGCCGGCCCCTGCACCAAAGAGTGAGAAAGTAAAGATCGCCTACATTGGTATTGGTAACCGAGGTCAGCAGAATATTGATGAGTTCGCTAAGACCGATATGGTGGATGTGGTGGCACTCTGTGACGTGGACCTGAATGGCAAGCAGTGCCAGAAGGCTTTGAAGATGTATCCAGATGCTAAGCGTTATACCGATTTTCGCAAGCTTTTTGATGAGTATTCCGACCATTTTGATGCCGTAGCTGTCAGTGTGCCAGACCATACCCATTTCTTCGTGTGTATGGCAGCCATGAAGCACGGTAAACATGTGTATTGTGAGAAACCTCTTATCCGCACTTTTCAGGAGGGCGAGATTCTGATAGAGATGGCTAACCGTCACCCTGAGCTCGCTACCCAGGTGGGTAATCAGGGGCATTCTGAAGCAAACTACTTCCAGTTCAAGGCTTGGATGGAGGCTGGTATCATCAAGGATGTTACAAAGGTGGTGGCCCACATGAACAATGACCGTCGTTGGCATAAGTACGATTGGAACATGATTAAGATGCCAGAGGGTGATCCCATTCCTGAAGGTATGGACTATGATACATGGCATGGTGGTATCCGTTATCATAATTTCAGTAAGCTTTACCATCAGGGCGACTGGCGTAGCTGGTACGATTTTGGTATGGGCGCATTGGGCGACTGGGGTGCACACCTCCTTGATACCGCTCATGAGTTCCTGCAGTTGGGGCTTCCCTACGAAATCAACATGAAGTATGCAAAGAACCATAACGAGTTCTTCTATCCCTTCAGCAGTACCATCGAGTTCCGTTTCGGTGCCCGTGGCAATATGCCTCCGTGTGATGTGATATGGTACGATGGAACCGATAACCAGCCCCCATTGCCCGAAGGCTATGGTGAGAGCAAGCTGGCTGACGGAATTCCTGCTAGCGGTCAGGGTGAGTACACCAACCAGAAACTGAATCCTGGTAAGATTATATATGGACGTGACCTTATCTTCAAGGGTGCCAGTCATGGTAGTACACTTGAGATTATCCCCAAAGAGAAAGCAGAAGAGATGAAGAGCAAGTTGCCTGAGGTTCCTAAGAGTCCCAGCAACCATTATGTCAACTTCCTTCGCGCTTGTCAGGGAACAGAGAAAACCCGTTCTCCCTTCCAGATAGCGGGTGTTCTGTGTCAAGTGTTCTGTCTGGGTGTTATTGCTCAGCGTTTGAACACACAGTTGTTCTTTGACCCCCGTACCAAGAAGTTCACTAACAATGAGTTTGCTAATGCAATGCTTTCTGGCATGCCTCCCCGTAGAGGTTGGGAAGAATTTTATAAGATAGACTAGGGTTAATTCATAATTTTCAATTCAAAATTCATAATAGATTATAATGAAGAAGATTATATTCATGATGGCTGTGCTGGCAGTACTGCCCATTGCTGCAAAGAAAAAGATTGTAACGGAAGTTCCTGCTCCGGTTCCCACAACAGACAACGTATTGACAGAGCAGGAAGAGCGTGAAGGTTGGAAACTCCTTTGGGACGGTAAGACCACAGAAGGTTGGCGCGGTGCAAAACTCACCGGTTTTCCCACAAAGGGATGGCGTATTGAGGACGGTGTATTGAAGGTAGAGGCTGCAAATGGCGCAGAGAGTGGAAACGGTGGCGATATTGTAACCAACAAGAGTTATCATAACTTCATCCTTAAGGTCGATTTCAAGATTACCGAGGGAGCCAATAGCGGTATCAAATACTTTGTTGACCCAGACATGAACCAAGGCGAGGGCAGTGCCATAGGCTGTGAGTTCCAGATTCTGGACGACTTGCGCCATCCCGATGCCAAGCTGGGCATAAAGGGTAACCGCAAGCTGGGTTCGCTGTACGACCTTATTCCTGCCCCTGACAACAAACCTTTCGATATCACCACATGGAACACGGCTACCGTCATTGTGAAAGACAACCACGTAGAGCACTGGCTGAATGGCGTGAAGTTGTTGGAATATGAGCGTAATACCCAGGAGTGGAACGCGCTGGTAGCATACAGCAAGTATAAGAACTGGAAGGATTTCGGAAACCGTGACGGACGCATCCTCTTGCAGGACCATGGTAACGAGGTGTGGTTCAAGAACGTCAAGATTAAGGAATTCTAAAGCAAACAACCCAACTATTAATAACTGAGAAAAAGTGAAGAAGAATAATTTTTTTATTGCATGTGCCATGTTTCTGACGAGCATCAGCGCCCATGCAATTACAGATCCTGTACAGTATGTGAATCCCTTGGTGGGTTCACATTCTACAGGTGGCCTATCCACAGGAAACACTTATCCTGCTATTGCCCTTCCCTGGGGTATGAACTTTTGGACACCCCAGACGGGAAAGATGGGTGACGGATGGTGCTATACTTATGATGCCGAGAAGATTCGCGGTTTTAAGCAGACTCATCAGCCCAGCCCTTGGATGAATGACTATGGCATGTTCAATATCATGCCTGAATGCGGTGAGGATTATGTCTTTGACGAGGCCAAGCGCGCCAGCTGGTTTTCTCATAAGGCCGAGGTGAGCAAGCCGCATTATTATAAGGTATATCTAGCTGACTACGATATTGTAACCGAAGTGGCACCTACCAGCAGGGCTGCTATTTTCCGTATCACTTATCCTGCAGGCAAAAGTTATCTTGTAGTGGATGCTTTCGACCGCGGTTCGTATGTGAAGATTATCCCCGAGCAGAACAAGATTGTGGGCTATACTACCCGTAACAGCGGCGGTGTACCTGAGAATTTCAGGAATTACTTTGTCCTGCAGTTCGACCGTCCCTTCACCATTACTGCTATTTGTGACGAGGGAAGGGAGAATAAGTCTGCTTTGGAAACCACCAGTAAGCATGCACAGGGTGTGGTTGGCTTTACCACCAAGCGCGGTGAACAGGTGAATGTTCGTGTGGCCAGTTCTTTTATCAGTATAGAGCAGGCTGAGCAGAATCTGAAGGAACTTGGCAATAAGACCTTGGAGCAGGTAAGCGAGGAGGGTCGTCAGGAGTGGAACAAGGTGCTCTCTACCATCGATGTTCAGGATGAGAGCGATGTGGATCGTCTGCGCACTTTCTATAGCTGTCTGTATCGCAGCGTGCTTTTCCCCCGCAGTTTCTTTGAAATCAACGCCCAGGGGCAGGTGGTTCACTACAGCCCCTATAACGGCGAGACCTTGCCCGGCTATCTTTTTGCCGATACAGGTTTCTGGGATACTTTCCGTGCATTGTTCCCGTTGGTGAACCTGATGTGGCCCTCTATGAGTCAGAAGATGCAGGAGGGTTGGGCCAATGCCTACAAGGAGAGTGGGTTCCTGCCCGAGTGGAGTGCCCCCGGTCATCGTGCCTGTATGGTGGGCAACAACTCTGCTTCAGTGGTAGCAGATGCTTATCTGAAGGGTATAAGAGGTTATGACATAGAGGCTCTGTGGCAGGCTGTTGTTCACGGTGCAAATGCAGAGCTGCCCCGCACCACTAGTGGTCGTAAGCAATGGCAGGCCTACAACAAATTAGGCTATGTTCCCTATGACAGTATCAACGAGAGTGCTGCCCGTACCCTGGAGTATGCCTTCGATGACTGGAGTATCTATAAACTGGGACAGGCCTTGGGAAAACCTGAAAAGGAAATCAAGGTCTATGCTGAGCATGCAATGAACTACAAGAACCTTTTTGATAAGGAATACAACCTGATGCGCGGAAAACTTGCAAATGGCGAGTGGGCTCCTAACTTCAACCCCTTCAAGTGGGGTGACGCTTTCACCGAAGGAAACAGCTGGCACTACTCATGGAGCGTGTTCCATGACCCTCAAGGACTTATAGACCTGATGGGAGGAACGGATGTATTCAACCAGATGCTTGATAGCGTTTTCATCCTGCCCCCCATCTTTGACGAGAGCTACTACGGCGGAGTCATTCATGAGATTCGCGAGATGCAGATTATGAATATGGGTAACTATGCGCATGGCAACCAGCCCATTCAGCACATGATTTATATGTACAACTACAGCGGTCAGCCTTGGAAGACACAGTATTGGTTGCGTGAGACCATGAACCGTATGTACAATGCTCATGCCGACGGTTATTGCGGCGACGAGGATAACGGTCAGACCTCTGCCTGGTATATCTTTACGGCCATGGGCTTCTATCCCGTCTGTCCCGGCTCTAATCAGTATGTGTTGGGTGCGCCTTATTTCAAGAAGATGACACTTCATCTTGAGAATGGCAAGGATGTGGTGGTAACAGCACCAGAGAACAGCGACGTGAACCGTTATGTTCAGCAACTTACCATAAACGGAGCAGAGCATACGGTTAACTACGTGAACCATGCCGACCTGTTGCAGGGTGTACGAATGGATTATGTGATGGGTGCCAAAGCTAATGAAAACCGTGGCAACACCGCCCAGGCTGCTCCCTATTCCTTCAGTAGTGAATATAAGGCTGAGGCTCAGAAGGGCAAGAAGAAGTCTAAGAAATAAACATCCTTTTTTATGCGAAAAACATTAACCATATTGTGTGCAATGCTCTGTTCCGGCAGTCTGCAGGCACAGACATTCACCATGACAGACTCTATGCAGTGGAAAGCGTATGACGACTTCAACGATGCTTTACTTGACAAGTCCCGCAATATCTACAAGGCCGATACAGAACAGGAAGGGGCCGACCACCGGGGTAACGGAGCCCGTGACAACGATTTTTCAGGTTGCGCTGCTGCCATCTGGTGCCAGGCCATCTATTATGATATGGTTATTAATGCCTACAACCGTGCCAAGACAGAAGGCAACGAGGTGCTGATGAGGAAGTACAAGGCCCTGCATGATAAAATATACAAGGGAGAGAAGGCACATTATGTGAACTTCAACTTCCACGACCCCAATACCAATAACGGATGGTTTGTCTATGACGATATCATGTGGTGGACCTGTGCCTTGGCTCGCGCTTACCAGACTTTCAGAAAGGCGGAATACCTTACCTATTCCGAAACCAGTTTCTGCCGCGTATGGTACGGAAGCGCCACTGTTGGTGACGACGGTTCCTATGCCGACCCTGCCCGTTTCAGTGGCAAGAGCGGCGGAGGTATGTTCTGGGAGTGGCAGCCCATTGCTCATGCCAATCCCCATAACCCAGGTGACTTCCGCTCAGCCTGCATCAACTTCCCTACTGTCATAGCCGCCTGCCTGTTACATCAGTCGGTTCCCGAGGGACGCACTCCGCCCACGGCAGCCCGTCCCACTAAACAGACCAAGGAGTGGTATCTTGAGAAAGCCATAGAGATTTACGATTGGGCAAGCAAGACACTGGTTCCCACAAACGGACGTGTGGCAGATGGCATTCATGGTGGCGATCCCGAGTATTCCGACCATCTTTATAATCAGGCTACCTACATAGGTGCCAGTTGCCTGCTTTACAAGCTTACCGGTCAGACTAAATACAAGACCAATGCCATCGCCGGTACCAGGTACGTTTTCAACAACATGGTTAACAGTAGTAAGATTCTGAATTTCGAGAACGGATACGAGCAGGGTGTCTATGCAGCCATCTTTGCCCAGTACCTTCCAATGGTGGTGTACGATTTTGGTCAGACCACGTACCTTACCTATATACAGCGCAATATGCAGAAGGCATGGGACAACAGGGATGATCAGCGTGGCATTCAGAAGGGCAACTTCACACAGAAGACGGCCAGTACCGATGTTGTGGAGAGTTACGGGGGCAGCGGTATGCCTGCCTTGATGCTTATGTTCCCTGCCCATATCACCAAAGATGATATTGTAGATGGGGTAGAGGAGGTTTCTGATGCTCAGGCAAGCGTAAATGCTGATGTTTATACCATAGACGGAAGGTTGGTTATGAAGGGGGCTACTCTCGGTCAGGTAGGTAATTTAGATAAAGGTCTATACATCTATCAACAGAAGAAGATGTTGGTAGGAAAGTAATCTTTTGTTGTTTCATGTTAGTTTTCGCTCCTTAATAAAGTTGTTTTATTGAGGAGCGAATTTTCTCCCATGTCTCGTCAGAGAGTCGGGTTCCTACAACCTGTATCACATTGCTAGACAGTAGCGCGCCTGCTTGCAGGCAATTCTCTAAAGTAGCACCTGTGCCGAGGGCATACAAAAAGCCTCCGGCAAAAAAGTCGCCGGCAGCTGTAGTGTCTATAACTTTTACCTTCTTTGCGGGAACAAACGCCGTGGTTCCGTATTGTTCTGATGAAATTCCCCACATTGCCGTAGCGCCTTTGCTTCCCAGTTTTACTATTGCCAGGCGGCAAAGGTCTGCTATTTTGCGTAAACCATTCTTTGGGTCAGCCTCTCCCGTAAAGGCGGTGCATTCCTCCTCGTTGGCAAAGACAATGTCAATATAATCTTTTACCAAATGCTGAAAGAAGGACAGGTTTGTTTGTATGACGTTGTAACTGGCCAGGTCTATACTCAGCATCAGCCCTTCCTGCTTGGCCGTCTGGCAGATTTTCTCTATCAGTTCGTGGTTTTGTACCAGATAGCCTTCAATGTGCAAGAGTTGATAGCCTTGAAACATACTTGCTGTTATCTCGGCGGCTTGCATCAGGGCAGCAGCTCCCAGGTAGGTGCCAAAGGTGCGTTCCCCATCGGCAGAAATAAAGGTGTTGGCTACTCCTGTGTGGGTTTCGCAAGTTGTAAGCAGGGTTTCTATGCCGGTTTGGCTGCAGTTTTCTGCATAGAAGTCTCCCATCTGGTCTTTGCCCACTTTACCAATAAAACCAGGCTTCAAACCCAAGTTAGCCAAAGCCAGGATGGTGTTACCGGCAGAGCCACCCGTCGCTTTTTGGGGGTGCAGAGATTGCATACGTTGATTTAAGACCTGTTGCTGCCTTTCGTCAATCAGTTGCATACCGCCCTTGGGCAGTCCCAGGGTTGTAAGCAGAGAATCATTATCTATCTGTACCAGCACATCCACCAATGCATTGCCAATTCCAATTATTTTCTTCATTTGAATCATTTTTTTTGCAAAGATATGAAATAAAGGCTAAAGAAAAAGAGAAAAAAAGCGCATAAAACAAAAAATTTTGAATTATGAATTTTGAATTATGAATTATTTGTCGTACTTTTGCACCGCATTTGTAACAAAGACTTTAATTTGCTTCAGTAGCTCAGTTGGTTAGAGCACATGACTGTTAATCATGGGGTCGTTGGTTCAAGCCCATCCTGAAGCGCAAAGGTCGGAGTTGAGAGCGAATGCAAATTTGCTTCAGTAGCTCAGTTGGTTAGAGCACATGACTGTTAATCATGGGGTCGTTGGTTCAAGCCCATCCTGAAGCGCAAACCCGGGTTTCCCGGGTTTTTCTTTTTGGGGCTTTCAACCAATGCCCGTGGTCGTAGGTTTATATGTTTAAGTTTGAAATTAAGCATAATTCCTTTGTTAATCAGACAAAATCCCTTACCTTTGCATTCATGTTCGAAGTAATGATGATGCTTCTTGTCATCGTCGTGGTAGGTTATGCGGCAGGCAAGTTGGGGTATATGGGCGGAACGTTTGATAAACGGCTGTCGAAGTTGGTTATCGATATAACTTGTCCGGCCCTTATACTGTCGTCAGCTATGACGGGGGAGTTACCTGATCGTGCGCTCATTCTTCCACTGTTAGGCATCAGCGCCTTAACCTATATTTTTCTGACGGGCGTTGCCCTGTGGCTGCCCCGCTATCTGACGCAGCGGAAGGATGACCAGGGTGTGGTTGGCTTTGCGTTGATGTTCGGCAACGTAGGCTTTATGGGTTATCCTGTGGTGGCTTCCATCTTTGGTCACGAGGCGATATTTTATGCCGCTGTGCTTAACGTTGTGAATACTTTTGTAGTCTTTACCGTTGGCACCATGCTTATCACGGGAAAGGGAGAGGTGGAAAGAATGCGTTTTCAAAAAAAAGTTCTCTACAGTACGCCCATGCTGGCGGCTTATTTGTCGATGCTCATTGTTGCGCTGAGGATAGGCCATATACCGGCCTTTATCAGCCAGTCGCTCGGCATGATAGGCAATATCACCGTACCGGCCGCTCTGCTCATTATCGGCTCTTCCATGTCGCACCTGCCATTGCGTGCCATGTTGGGTAACTGTACGGTTTATGTCACCTCGGCCTTACGCCTTGCCGTACTGCCGCTGGCAGTCCACTACCTGTGTTCGGCCATTGGATTTCCGCCTTACGTGGTAGGCATTAATACAGTGGTCATTGCCATGCCTGTGGCTACTTACGGAACAATTCTCTGCCTGCGTCATGGCAGGGACACCGCGCTCATCACCGAGGTAACTTTTGTTACTACGCTTCTTTCTCTGCTTACCATTCCCCTTCTGGTCATGCTCTTGGTTCCTGTAGCCGTTTAGTTGTCTGTCGGCAATCCGTTGTCACATTAGAAGTCTTTGTGCCGCAAAATGTGACACTTTGAGCCAATTTGTCGTAAAAATTGGCATAGGCACGCTTGTTGTGTTATGATTAGTGAACAACGAACAAAGACAACGAACAATGTTCAATGTTCAATAAAAAAAATGTTTAACTAAAAGTATAATTAGGAGGTATTAATTATGTTACCAGTAATGTTTCAAAACAGTTGGATGCCAACATTGTTTGATGATTTCCTGAACACTGATTTCATGCCTCGTGCCAAGAGTACAGCACCTGCAGTCAATGTCAAGGAGAGTGAAAAGGCCTATACAATGGAACTTGCCGCCCCGGGCATTAAGAAAGAATATTGCCGCGTAGGTATTAACGAAGAGGGTAACCTGACCGTCGCTATCGAGAACAAAGTTGAGCACAAGCAGGAAGACAAGCATCATCACTATCTGCGCCGTGAATTCAGTTACTCGAACTACGAGCAAGCCTACACATTGCCTGATGATGTGGAACGCGATAAGATTTCTGCCAAGGTTGAGGACGGTATCCTAACCGTTACCATGCCCAGAATGGCAAAGGAGCAGAAGAAATGCACAAAGGCTATCGAGGTCTGCTAAACAAGAGAATTCGGGAGTGAAGAATTGACGAAGGATTCTTTGTGAATAAATTAAGGGCTGCACACAGGTGCGGCCCTTTTTTGCGTCTTACCGGTTCTGGTTGTCCTGTTTGGGGGGAATTGCAACCCCTTCGCGTTCCAGGGCTTCACGCAGCAGGTCGTCAAAGGTTCTTGTGGCCTCGAAGTCGTCAAGAATTTTCTTAACACGTTTGCGTTTGCGTGCCCGTTTCCTCTCCTTAAAGGCAAAGGGGTGCATAATTTTGTCTTTGAGTCCGGGCTTTATTCTTTCCAAGACCTCCCCCAGTGATGGTGTGCGCGATATTCCCATTCTTGCCAGTCCCTGACGTATGGCATCCTCTAGCCCTTGGGTGCGTCCGGGGGCTATTACATCTACCTCCCTCAAGGTATCTGTCTGCTCGTAGTTCAACGAGTCTGTCTGTGGACGGGTTGTAGGGATGGTGTCATCGGGCAGAGCCGTCAGCATAAAGGCCGCAAAAAGGACGTGTATCATTTTGTTGTTTGTTAAATGTTCACAAAAATACAAATTAAATGTAAGAAACAGGGGATAGGTGTGAAGAATTTCATTATTTTTGTGACTTGAAACATAAATTTAAGATAAGATTACATATGAAAAGGCTCGTACTCTGGCTCCTTGTCATGTGCTGTTATGTGGCTGCACAGGCCCAGCATTTCAAGGCATACCGAGGCACAGTGCCCGGTAGTTATAACTTCTGGTTCCACGATCCCGAGGCAGGTTCCCATAAAGACCCTAATGCACACTTCCCCCTGCTCATTTTTCTGCACGGAAAGAGTCTGAGCGGCCATAACCTGGAGAGGGTAAAGCGCTATGGCCCTATCAGTGCCGTTGCCAAGGGGCTAAGCATTGACTGCTATATTATTGCCCCCCAGACCAGTAATGGCTGGAATCCTGAGAAGGTGATGAAGATTGTTGACTGGACTATTCAGAACTATGCTGTCGATACCACACGAATCTATGTCTATGGAATGAGCATGGGTGGGTATGGAACCATTGACCTGTGTGCTACATACCCTGACCGTATTGCGGCTGGTATGGCGGCATGCGGCGGTGCCAGTGTCAGGAATCTGGCAGGTCTTTCAAAGGTTCCGTTGTGGATTCTACATGGAACGGCTGACCGTGCCGTACCCTTTAGTGCTTCGCAGAAAGTGGTGGATGCTATGGAGAAAACAGGCAAGGACCGTCTTATCTTTACACCCCTGAAAGGTGTTGATCATGGTCGTCCTGCCCGTCTTTTCTATATGACGCAGACATACGACTGGCTTTTTAGTCACTCTACCAAAGATCCAGGCCGTGAGGTCTGTCGCGACTTTAAGGTAACACCTGAGATGCTGAGTCGCGCCTACGAAGATTTGCGTGATTTGCGTAACTCCAATGCACAGGGTGACGAATATATGGAGTGAAACGAAAACCAAAAAGGGTTAGCGGTTAAGGGTTAGCGGTTAGCGACCCATAGACATATAGGACCCTTATGATCCATAAAAAACCAAAGCATAAATATGAAAAAAAACATTTTATTTTTAATTGTTATGGCAGCGGTTGTTATGCAGTTGCAGGCCGTTGATTACACCAAGTATGTAAACCCCTTCATAGGCACACAGACTGATGAGACGGGTGCCCTGAGCGGAAGCACTTTTCCGGGACCCACTATGCCACAAGGTATGGTTCAGCTTTGTCCCGAGACGGAGCAGTACGTAACTTGGGATCCTTGTTGCGGTTATGATTTCAATAAGGACAGCATCTTTGGTTTTACCCATACACACTTAAGCGGTACGGGTTGTACCGACCTTATTGATATCAGCCTGATGCCCACCATCAAGCGTGTTACGCCGGCTGAACTGAAAAAGGGTATCTTTGCACAGCCTTACAAGCATAGCGAGGAGTCTGCCACTCCCGGTTTCTATATGGTAAAGTTACAGGCCGAGAACATTCTCGTAAACCTGTCGGCTACCACACATGCCGGTATTCATCGATATACTTTTCCTGAGGGTGCTCCGCAGACAGTGATTCTCGACCTCGACCGTATGACGTGGCGTGGCGATGCTTACTATTCTGGTCGCAGAGCCTATCAGATTATCCAGGCTCAGATGCGTATGGTTGATGACCGTACGATAGAGGGGTTCCGCATTGTGACGGGCTGGGCCAAACTCCGCAAGGTCTATTTCCGTGCTGAGTTCAGCAAGCCTATCCGGAACCGGTTGATGATGGACGGCGGCAGGTCTGTAGGAGGGAGCGACGTAATGAACGGCCGTACCCTGCGAGCTGCCCTTGAGTTCAGCAATCAGGACGGTCGGGACCTGATGGTAAAAGTGTCAGTCTCGGCTGTTGACAACGAGGGAGCCCGCAAGAATATGAAGGCTGAGGCTCAGAGCTGGAACTTCGATTATTATGTTCAGGTTGCACATGATGCCTGGGAGCGTGAGCTTTCGCGCATTGATATTGAGGGCACAGATGCCCAGAAGACCATTTTCTATACAGGTCTCTATCATGTGCTGATGCAGCCCAACACCATCAGCGATGTCGATGGACGTTATATGGACACCAACTTCGAGATTAAGCAGATGCCCGCTGGACAATCGTACCACAGCACATTCAGCCTTTGGGATACTTTCCGTGCAGCCCATCCCCTCTACACGCTTCTCTGTCCCGATGTGGCAGCTCAGTTTGTCCGTGATATGATTCTCCATCACGAGACCTATGGTTATCTGCCCATTTGGGACTTGTGGGGGCAGGATAATTACTGTATGATAGGTAATCATGCCATTCCCGTTTTGGCTGATGCTGTTTTAGCCGAGATTCCAGGCATTGACGCAGAGAAGGCTTATCAGGCTATGTTCGAGAGCAGTACCCGCACCCATACCAACAGCCCCTTCGAGGTTTGGGAGAAGCATGGTTATATGCCACAGGACCTGCAGGGTACCAGCGTGAGCATTACCCTTGAGCAGGCTTTTGATGACTGGTGCGTGGCTGCTGTAGCCAAAAAGTTAGGCAAGCAGGCCGACTATGAGCGTTTCTTGCGCCGCAGCGAATTCTACCGTAACCTGTTCGATAAGGAGACGGGCTTCTTCCGTCCCAAGGACAGCAAAGGAAACTGGATAGAGAAGTTCGATCCCCTGAGTTACGAGGAACCCTGTTTCATAGAGGGAAACGCCTGGCAGTATATGTGGTTTGTTCCCCAGAATCCAAAGGGACTGATAGAGCTTTTGGGCGGTGAAAAGGGCTTTATCCAGAAACTCGACGAGAATTTCACCCTTACAGCAACCAGCGGCGAGGTTAACGGTAATGCCAGCGGTTTCATCGGACAATATGCACACGGCAATGAGCCCAGTCACCATACCGTTTATCTTTATAATTTTGCGGGGCAGCCCTGGCGCACTCAGGAGCTGGTTAATCAGGTGCGAAGTACCTTCTACAACGAGACGCCTTGCGGATATGCAGGGAACGATGACTGCGGGCAGATGTCTGCCTGGTATATTTTCTCGGCTCTTGGCTTCTATCCTTTCAATGCCGGCAGTGCCCAGTATGTAATAGGCACGCCCCTTTTCCAGAAGGCAACGTTGCATCTTGCGGGTGGAAAAGACTTCACCATCTTGGCCCCTCGTAAGAGCGATAAGGCAATCTACGTTAAAAGCGTGAAGCTGAACGGTCAAAAGATAGACAACTGGACGCTGAGTCACCAGCAAATTACAGCTGGCGGTACCCTTCAGTTCCAAATGAGCGAGAAGAAGTAGCAGACCCCGGTAGCACAAGGCTGTTCCTTGCTATATATGAGAATTCTCACACTTGCGTCGGCGTTTTTTTTCGCCTTTCTTGCATTGCGGGCAGAGCCTGTTTTCAATAAAGTGCATGGGGTGTGCAAGAGTCCGTTCATGCTAAGGGTAAGCAGCAGCGAGACTGGTGCTGTTGTAAGGTACACGACGGACGGTAGCGAACCGACGGCAGAGAGTCCTCAGTTTACTTCTAACCTGTACATTGACAGTACCACCATCATACGTGCCGCTGAATTCAAGGGAGATGTCAGGAGTTCCGATGTTGTCACGGTATCCTACATATTTCCTTCTACTGTGCTTGAGCAGCCCGCTGCTCCGGAAGGCTATCCCGACACGTGGGGCAAATATTCCACCATCAACGGAACGGCACCTGCCGATTATGAAATGGACCCGGAACTGGTTTCCGACCGCACCTATTCCAAGCGTATCACAGACGCATTCTTTTCCATTCCTGTTCTGTCCATTGTAACGGACAGGGGCAACCTCTTTAATAAGGAGAAGGATGAGCATACGGGCGGTATTTATATTTATACCGGAACATCAGACAGCGACGGACGGGGATGGGAACGTCCGGCTTCCGTGGAACTGATGGGGAGCGGACACGACCTCTCGGTGGATTGTGCGTTGAAGATTCATGGCGGACAGGGACGTGTGGCCGAGAAGAATCCAAAGCATTCCTTCCGCCTCACTTTCAAGGACGAATACGGCAAGAAAACCCTCAAGTACCCAGTCTTCGGAGAAGAGAATGTGGCTCGTTTCAATTCCCTCATCATGCGTACCTTTTATAATTATTCCTGGTTACATGCTGATGCCACACAGCGCTCCAGGGCACAGTATGGGCGCGACCTTTGGGCACGCCGTATGCAGAAGCGAATGGGTTATGATACCAGCGACGGGCTGTATGTAAACGTCTTCATAAACGGTCTTTATTGGGGGCTTTATAACCTGTCTGAGCGTATCGATGATGATTACTGCAAGTACCACTTTGGGGGCTTGAAGTCAGACTATGACGTGATAAAGCGCGAGGATTATCTTGAGGCAGCAGAAGGTACACTTGACAAATGGAACCAGCTGATGCGCCTCTCAGACAAAATTTCTTCGCAGATGTATAAGGTTATTACTGGTCAGGTGGCACAGAGTACCGATTCTGTGCCGGAGGTCTTTCTGGATGTGGATAATTTCATTGATTATATGCTCATCAACCAGTACTGCGGGAATAACGACTGGGACCATCATAACTGGATAGCCTTGACAAATAGGGAAGACCCCTCGCAAGGTTTCCGCTTTATCTGTTGGGATTCCGAACAGACCTTGTATAGTGCTTCCAAGAACGTCCTCGATGTGAATAACAAGGATTGTCCCACCTATCTCTTCCAGAACATGATGAAGTGCCAGGCCTTCAGGCATCGTTTCATGGATCGAGCCTATAAACACCTTCAGGACGACGGCGGCCTGCTCCGTCCCCAGTCAACACAGGCACTTTGGGACAGTCTGCAGAGTGTCATCTCATTGGCTATTTATGCCGAGTCTGCCCGCTGGGGTGATTATCGCAAGGATGTACATCCCTATTCCTCCCAGGGCGAATTGTATCGTGCCGATGTGCATCATGCCCTTGAGAACAGAAGGCTGATGGAGGAATTCTTCCCCCAGCGTACAGAGACTCTTATTGCGCAGCTTAAGAAGAAAGGCTGGTATGCAACGGTGGAAGCTCCTGCTTTCCTTGTAAATGGAAAGAAGGTAGCAGACGGTGACACCATTCTGCTTTCCGACGAACTTACCCTCGCTAACGGCTCCTACATTGTGTACACCACCGACGGCAGCTACCCGGTCTTGTGGGAAGACAATACGTTGGGCGGGGAAACTTCCCAGTCAATCCTTTACAGCAAGGAGAATCTTGCCCCGTTTCTTGTACCAGGAGAGGTAACCTTGCGTGCCATCAGTAAGAGCGGCTCCACCTGGAGTGCCACCATAACCCGCAGTGTATATGTTGTGGACGACCAGACTGACGGAATAGCTGAAGTGAACAATGAAAGAGTGAACAATGAAAGAGTGAACAATGAAAGAGTGAAAAGTGAAAAATGGGATAATTCCTGGTACACCCTCGACGGCCAAATGGTAAATGGTAAATTGTCAAATAGTAAATTACCAAAGGGCGTGTATATTATAAACGGAAAGAAGAAGATTCGGTAGTACCCCGAACCTTCTTCTGTAACTCACAGCGTTTTCTTGAACGGCCCTTCGTAATGTCGTTATTACGTTATGTCGATATTTCGACATTGCGATGGGTCGCTAACCCTATTTCAGTACTCCCTGTCCTTTTAGGAATTCGCTAATGCGTTCCAGCCAAGTATAACTGCCTGTGCCGGGCGATGCATTACGCTGGAAGCAGTGGGGACGTAGTGCCAGTGTGTGCAGTTCGCTCTGTATGCCCATAGCCCGCATTTTTTCCCAGGTCTTAACAGAGTTCATGGAAGCCCATCCGTCGGCATCTCCGTGAATAAACAGCATGGGTGCGGTCTTCAGGTCGAAGTTGAACTCAGGAACGGGAATAGCGCTGTCGTCGTTGCCACCGGTGGTGTTATTCTTCTCCGCTCCGTCTGTCAGGGCGTAGGCGGGATAGATGCCTATGCCCCATTGCACGTTGCAGGGCTGTTTATCTACATTGTCGATGGGCAGATAAGATTGCTGCTGTGACGAGGTAACACCCATAAGCGTGAGGTGTCCACCGGCAGAGCTGCCCATAATTCCTATCCTGTTAGGGTCTAAACCGTACTTTTCTGCCTGACTGCGCACCAGTTTGACAGCACGCTGCAGGTCTTGCCAGGCTGTAATGTGCTTGGGCATACCCTTGGGGCGTGGGGTACGGTACTTCATGGTAACAACCGTCATTCCCAATTCATTCAGGTAGCGGCGTGCAGGAGCTACCTCGAAGCCGTCAGGCCCGTTACCCTCGTAGCTGCCGCCCGAATAGATAATCTGTATGGCGTTGGTCTTCAGTTCTTTCGGGAAGTGCCATTCTATGTACGGCTTGCACTGATGATCCTGTGCCAACGGCATTTTTCCTTCGGGCCATACATCCTGTGTTACTTTTTCCTTGCGGGCATCATCGTTGGGATAGCGTTTCATAAGTTCTTCTTCGGGAGCCACGGGACCGGGGACACCTATTTGTGTCAGGAATTCAATGGCACGGTCCAGTCCGAATGCACCGTGCTTCTTGTTGGGATAAAGGTGCAACTCTGCAGGAATCTTACGCTTGCGCAGTTCGCGATAGATAAGGGTGGAGCCGTTGGGTGTATATTCATCCATTCCACCGTGATGCAGGCTCATGGGGCAAGTCTTGGCATCGAACTTAAAGCAGGAACTCAACTTGATGTTAGGTCCGTATCCCTGCTGTGTGGCAGGTGTTCCCAGTTCACCGTCGGTGGTCACGTAGGCTGGGGCATTGGCAATTGCCCAGTTAATGTGGCAGGGAACGGTATCCAGGTTGTCGATAGGCTCATAGGCAGGTGTAAGGGCACTTGTGCCGAGCAGTACAGCCAGATGAGAGCCAGCCGACATTGAGATAGTACCTATGTGTTCAGGGTCGAAACCGCGCTTTTTTGCCTGGCTGCGCACCATACGGACGGCACGCTGTCCGTCTTCCCATGCAGACTGATAGATAGGCAGACCTTTTGGACGGGGGGTTCGATATACAAAGTTCACACACTGGTAGCCAAGAGCCGTAAAACGCTCACGCCATTGTTTGATGAGGCCCACATCGCATACATTATAATATCCGCCGCCAGAGATAAGAATCATACAGCAGCCGTTAGGCTTTTCAGGTTTGTCAAACCACTCCAGGTAAGCCGTTTTAAACTTCTCAGGTTTGAAGCCTTGGGCATTGGCCTCGTCAGTCATGGCTGCAATCTGATGATCCTGAGCATCAGGCATTTTACCCTTGGGCCAGATTGCCTGACGCTCCCACGAATATGCTATCAGAGAGCAGGCAAAGGCCAGAAGAAATAGAACTTTTTTTAATTTGCAATTCATAAGTTATAATTTTTATGGGTCTTATGGGTCGCTAACCGCTAACCGCTAATCGCTAACCGTTTCTTATTTTATTTCACCACAAAGGTAAAAGATTTTGGTTTGGCTTCCAAACTTTCGCGTAAATTTTTCAAGCACTTCTCCCGGCTACCTGTTAATTTTCCTGTACACATCAAAAGCTGTTAAATAAATTTGGTATTTCGCTCACTTAATCGTAACTTTGTCGCCAATTATGGAAATTTTGAAAATGAGGAGACTAATTTATACATTGTTATTGGCGATTTTATGTGTTGTGGGAGCCGATGCCCAGAAGCAGTCGGGCCACAATGCTGCTATTAGCCGTAACTTGGAGATTCTTAACGACATATACAAGCAGTTGGATATCTTTTACGTTGATACGCTGAATGCCGATACCGTAATTGGTTGGGGCATACGTTCGTTGCTCAGGCAGGTTGACCCCTTTACCGATTACTATCCCCAGGAAGATGAGGAGTTGCGCCAGATGACAACAGGAAAATATGCCGGAATAGGCAGCGTGATACGTTACCATAAGAAGGAGAACCGTGCGGTAATCAGCGAGCCTTACGAGAACACCCCCAGTCAGCGTGTAGGTTTGAAGGCTGGCGATGTGATTATGCGTGTCGATGGTAAGGATGTGAAGGGATGGGGAACTTCCAAGGTAACAGGCTTGCTAAGGGGAGAGGCCGGTACAACCTTCGAACTGGTGGTAAAGCGCGGCGGCGAGGAAAAGACCTTTCATATAACCCGTCAGACCATACAACTGCCTCAGGTTCCGTATTATGGTATAATAGATAACGGAACAGGCTACATTTGTCTTACAGGCTTTACAGAGGGTGCATATAAAGAGGTTCGTCAGGCTCTTACGGAACTCAAGCAGCAGGGAGCGGAGAAACTGGTACTTGACTTACGCGGTAATCCTGGTGGTTCGGTAAACGAGGCAGTTGATATTGTTAACCTTTTTGTTCCCAAAGGCCGTAAGGTGGTATATACAAGGGGAAAGATGAAGCACACCGACCGTGATTACTATACGGCAGAGGAACCTGTTGACACGCTGATGCCTGTGGTGGTGTTGGTAGATGGCGGTTCTGCTTCGGCAAGTGAGATAGTATCCGGCAGTTTGCAGGATATGGACCGTGCTGTTGTGATGGGCGTCCGTACTTACGGAAAAGGCTTGGTTCAGATGGTGCGCGAAGTGTCTTACGACGGCCATCTGAAGTTGACTACCGGACGTTATTACATCCCCTCGGGCCGATGCATCCAGGCTTATGACTACAGGCATCTGAATGCCGATGGTTCCGCAGGAACTGTCCCTGACAGCCTTACCAAAGTGTTTCATACGGCGGGCGGGCGTGAGGTTCGTGACGGAGGCGGCATCAAGCCCGATATAGAGGTAATGCCAGACAGCCTTCCTACCCTTATTTACGACTTGGTTGGTAGCGATGAGTTCTTTGACTGGGCTACGGATTACTGCAGCAGGCATGACCAGATTGCTCCTGCAGGTGAGGTAAAGCTTTCCGACGAGGAGTATAACCAGTTTGTCCAGTATATTACAGCGTCCGGCTTCAAGTATAACCGTCGTAGCGAGGAAGTCCTCAAAGTGTTGCGCGATGTAGCCAAACGCGAGGGCTACCTTGAGCAGGCCGAACCGGAGCTCGAGGCGCTGAAAGCCAAGTTCTCGCCTAATATTTCCACCGACCTGCTGCGTTTCCGTAAGGAGATAGAACCGTGCATTACAGACGAACTGGTACACCGTTATTACTTCCAGCGGGGTGAAGTTAGGCAGCAGCTGGTGGATGATCCGTGTATCCATCGTGTGCGCTCTTTGTTTGCCGATATCAACGAATACAATAAAGTACTTGGGAAATGAGAAGAAGAGACATTCGTAAAGTCAACCGTAACTTCATGTTCGGGGTCATTGGAATGGCAGTTGTTGTCATTATGGTAGTGGGGCTATTCTGCTTTTGGTGCCTGAAGTGATAATTATTTGAAGGCCGCAAATACAAATTTTAGCAGAAAAAGCAATTTTTTTCACTTTTCACTTTTCACTTTTAATTTGTATCTTTGCACGCAGAAAGATGAATGTGAGGGGCTTGCAAGTTCCTCACTTTTCGTTATATATACTTTACCATAAACAAAAAAGGTACATGATTAACAAAGCAACAGTACAGCAGGCCGTAGAGGAATGGCTGCAGGGAAAGGACTATTTTCTGGTTGACATCAGCATCAGTGCTGACGACAAAATCGTAGTAGAAATAGACCATGCTGATGGTGTGTGGATTGAAGACTGCGCAGATTTGAGTCGTTTTATCGAGGCACGTGTAAGTCGTGAAGAGGAGGATTATGAACTGGAGGTAGGCAGCGCAGGACTGGGTCAGCCCTTTAAGATACTGCGTCAGTATGAGATTCATGTAGGCAAGTCTGTAGAGACACTGGCCAAGGACGGGAAGAAGTACCGTGGTACCCTGTTGTCTGTTGATCCGGAAGGCTTTGAGTTGGGTGTTTTGCAGAAGGTAAAGGAAGAGGGCAAGAAGCGCCCTGTTAACAAGGAGGTTCCCGTACGCTTTGCTTTCGGCGATGTAACCTACACCAAATATCTGATAAAAATAAAATAAAAACATAAATGGCAACAACAAAAAAAGCAGAATCAGTAAACCTGATTGAGTCCTTTGCAGAGTTCAAAGAGACCAAGAACATTGATCGTACCACCCTGATGAGCGTGTTGGAAGAGTGCTTCCGCAGCGTTATCATCAAAACGTACGGTAGCGATGAGAACTATGACATTATTGTAAACCCAGACAAGGGCGACTTCGAAATCTACCGTAACCGTACCGTTGTTCCTGACGGTGAGGTGAAGGATTCCAACCTGGAGATAAGCCTTTCAGAGGCACGTCAGGTGGAGGATGACTATGAGGTAGGCGAGGAAGTAAGCCAGTTGGTAAAGTTCTCAGATTTTGGCCGTCGTGCCATCCTTACCCTGCGTCAGACTTTGGCCAGTCGTATTCTGGAACTGGAGCATGACACCTTGTACAATCAGTACAAGGACCGTGTGGGCGAGATAATAAGTGCCGAAGTATATCAGACCTGGAAACGCGAGACCTTGCTGCTCGATGACGAGGGTAATGAGCTTTTGCTGCCCCGTTCAGAGCAGATTCCCAGCGACTTCTTCCGCAAGGGCGAGAATGCACGTGCCGTTATCTCGCGTGTCGAGAATCCCAACGGCAATCCGCGCATTATCCTGAGTCGTACTGACCCCATGTTCGTCCAGCGTATGCTGGAGGCCGAGGTTCCTGAGATTCAGGACGGTCTTATTACCATCCATAAGGTAGCCCGTATTCCTGGCGAGCGTGCCAAGATTGCCGTTGAGAGTTACGATGACCGTATTGATCCCGTAGGTGCCTGCGTGGGCGTTAAGGGAAGTCGTGTACACGGCATTGTACGTGAATTGCACGGCGAGAACATCGATGTTGTAACGTGGTCGGCAAACACGCAGATTCTCATTATCCGTGCCCTGGGTCCTGCTCGCGTGAACAGCGTAGTGCTGAACGAGGAGGAGCATAAGGCCGAGGTTTACCTTGATCCCGATCAGGTATCATTAGCTATTGGCAAGGGCGGTCTTAACATTAAGCTGGCAAGTATGCTTACCGGCTACACCATAGACGTGTTCCGTGAGGTTGACAATGCTGATAACGACGATGTCAGTCTGGATGAGTTTACGGATGATATTGAACCTTGGATCATCGAGGAGTTCAAGAAGATAGGCTACTCTACTGCCCGTGACGTACTGGCTGAGAGCCGTGAAACGCTCATTCAGCGTACCGACCTTGAGGAAGAGACCATAGACGAGGTACTTAAGATCCTTGCAGCAGAGTTTGAATAAAAACGCTAACCGCTAACCCTTAACCGCTAACCCGTTATCGTTATCGTTAAAAAGACATACAATGAGCGTAAGATTAAATAAAGTAACAAAAGAATTCAACATAGGTCTGCAAACGGCTGTAGAGTTCCTGCAGAAAAAGGGATTCTCTCAGGTAGAGGCCAATCCCAACTATAAGATATCGGACGAGGAGTTCAGTCTTTTGCAGCAGGAGTTCAGTACCGACAAGGGTCTGCGTACTGAGGCAAAAATGCTTATCCAGCAGCGTCAGGAGCAGACAAAGGAGCGCAAGAAGCCTGCACCTGTAGAAGAGTATGTAGAAGAGAAACCCAGTATTCAGGGACCTAAGATTCTGGGCAAGATAGATTTGGGCGGAAAGAAACAGCCGAAGCCTGAAGAGGTAAAGCCTCAGCCTAAGGAAGTGAAGGTTGAGCCCGAAGAAGTGAGGGTTGTGCCTGAGGAGGTAAAGCCTCAGCCCGAAGAGGTGAAGCCCGCTCCCGCACCAAAGGAAGAAGAACTGGAAGTAGGCATCAAGGAGCAGGAAACAAGGGCTGAAAAGCAAGAGGCTAAGGTTGAGGAGGAAAGTGAAAAGGCCGAGGAGCAGGAAACTGACAGTCAGGAGCAAGTGCAGAAGCAGGAGGCTGAACCTGTCGTTCAGGTAGAGGAGAGGAAAAAGCCCGCTCCCAAGAAGAAGGAAATCGGCATTGAGGAAAATGGCGTGTTCCGTCTGGCTCCCACACCCCAACCGGGTCCCGGGCTTACCGTGAAGGGCAAGATAGACCTTGACAGCCTGAATCAGAGCACCCGTCCCAAGAAGAAGAGTAAGGAAGAGAAGCGCCGTGAGCGCGATGAGAAGCGTGCTCAGCAGCAACAGCAACAGCATGCAGCCCAGAGCGAGCGCAAGAAGCGCCTGCGTGTGGGCAAGGAGCGAGTTGATGTTAACGCTGTGGCTAACCAACCTCAGAACTTCCAGAAGAACAACAATAACAGCAACCAGGGTCAACAGAACGGCGGCGGCAAGAAAAAGAACAAGCAGAAGCAGCAGACATTCCTGCAGCCCGAGGTTAGCGAAGAGGAAGTTGCAAAGCAGGTACGCGAGACGCTGGCCCGCCTTACCAACAAGAACAACAAGATGGGCAAGGGAGCCAAGTACCGTCGCGAGAAGCGCGATGCCATCCGTCAGGGTATGGAGGAGCAGCTCGAGAACGAAGCAGCAGAGAGCAAGGTACTGAAGCTCACCGAGTTTGTAACGGCCAACGAGCTGGCTACCATGATGAATGTGCCTGTAACGCAGGTTATCGGCACCTGTATGCAGATAGGCATTATGGTAAGTATCAATCAGCGTATGGATGCAGAAACCATTAACCTTGTTGCTGAGGAGTTCGGCTTTACCACAGAGTATGTAAGTGCTGAGGTAAGCGAGGCGGTAACAGAGGAGGAGGATGCCGAGGAGGATCTCGTTCCACGCGCTCCCATCGTAACTGTGATGGGTCATGTGGATCACGGAAAGACCTCTTTGCTCGACTATATCCGTAAGACCAACGTCATTGCCGGTGAGGCAGGTGGTATCACGCAGCACATAGGTGCATATAACGTTACGTTGCCCGATGGCCGTCATGTTACCTTTCTGGATACTCCCGGTCACGAGGCATTTACCGCTATGCGTGCCCGTGGTGCTCAGGTAACCGATATCGCCATTATTATAGTGGCAGCCGATGATGACATTATGCCTCAGACCAAGGAGGCCATTGCCCATGCTACGGCAGCAAATGTTCCCATCGTCTTTGCCATCAACAAGATAGATAAGCCAGGTGCCAACCCCGAGAAGATTAAGGAGGGACTGGCCAATATGAACTTCCTTGTAGAGGACTGGGGCGGAAAGTACCAGAGTCAGGATATCAGTGCCAAGCAGGGTATTGGCGTAGAGGACCTTTTGGAGAAAGTCCTTTTGGAGGCAGAGATGCTTGACCTGAAGGCAAATCCCAACCGCAAGGCTACGGGTAGCATCATAGAGTCCAGTCTGGATAAGGGGCGTGGCTACGTGGCTACTGTGCTCTTGAGCAACGGAACCCTGCATGTCGGCGATATTGTGCTGGCAGGTACCAATTACGGTCGTGTAAAGGCCATGTTGGACGAGCGTGGCCGTCGTGTCGAGAAGATAGGACCTGCTCAGGCAGCTACCATTCTTGGTTTGAACGGTGCTCCTCAGGCTGGTGACACTTTCCATGTGATGGAATCCGACCAGGAGGCACGCGAGATTGCCACCAAGCGCGAGCAGCTGGCTCGTGAGCAGGGCTTGCGTACCATGAAGCGTTTCGACCTTACAGAACTGGGCCGCCGTATTGCCTTGGGCGACTTCAAGGAGCTCAACCTTATTGTAAAGGGCGACGTAGATGGTTCTATCGAGGCACTGAGCGATTCGCTTATCAAGCTCTCAACAGAGAAGATTCAGGTGAACGTCATCTATAAGGCAGTAGGTCAGATTAGCGAAAGCGATGTTAATATGGCCGCTGCTGCTGAGAACTGTTTCATTGTCGGTTTCCAGGTACGTCCCAGTGCTGCTGCCCGTAAGCTGGCAGAGCAGATGGGTGTGGATATTCGCTTGTACAGTGTTATCTACGATGCCATAGAGGAGGTAACCGATGCTATGGAGGGTATGCTCAGTCCTGAAATAAAGGAAGAGGTAACCGCTCAGGTAGAGGTTCGTCAGGTATATCATATCAGCAAGGTGGGTGTTGTTGCCGGTGCATACGTTTTAGAGGGTAAGGTAAACCGTACCAACAAGGCCCGTGTCATTCGCGACGGTATTGTGGTTCACACGGGTGCCATCAATGCCCTTAAGCGCTTTAAGGACGATGTGAAGGAGGTAACCACCAACTTCGAGTGCGGTATCTCGCTGGTTAACTATAACGACCTTCGCGAGGGCGATATTCTGGAGACCTTCCAGGAGATAGAGATAAAGGCCAAGCTCTGATGTGGATAGAGGTAGTGTGCCTTTGTGCCCTTCTGTACGGTCTTGTACGCGGATGGTTAAACGGTCTTATCAAGGAGCTGCTTTCCACAGGCGGCTTCCTGATAGGCTTAGCCATAGCATATTACTATTATAAGCTGGTAGGTTGCAGCATCTGGGTTTTTGTTGTCATCGCTCTTGTCACTCCCATCGTGTTAGGGTGGATGGCAACGTTGCTTACCAAAATGCTGGATCACGTTTGTGCCATAGGTTTCCTGAACCGCCTTGCGGGTGCCATAGTGGGATGCCTTAAATGGGCACTTCTCGTGGGCTTCATCCTTTTGATGATTGATAAGTTTGAAACTCTGAAGCAGCAGTTTTTTGAAGCGATTAGCGGTTAGTGGTTAGCGACCCATAAGACCTATAAAAAGGTAAAACTTTCCCCATAGCCCCCCCTTTTAATATTTTTTAACAAACAAAGAAGGGCGGAAATACGGAAAAGTCTTTACCTTTGTCGCTTAAGAGTGCACTTTTGCGTCTCGCGCGCATAATTAAATAAGGTAAAAACGCTAAGACAGCTAAACGACTAATGTCATACAGAGACAGTGTTTCAAATAAGATAGCGAGCTATTTCGAGTCCCAGCCTGTGCTGAAAGCATGGCTTTTTGGTTCTGTAGCACGGGGTGAAGAGAATGATAAAAGTGATATTGACATACTCTTCGTGCCGGACGACAGCGAGAAGCCTTTTACCCTGTTCACGATGGGGGGGATGTATATGGATCTGCGAAAACTCCTTGGTAGAGAGATAGATCTTGTCGAAGATGGCTCTTTGCGACCATATGCAGTCGAAAGCGTTGAACGTGACAAAATATTGATTTATGAGAGAAAGGGCTCGTGATAAAGGCAGGTTGTATGACATCGTAGATTATTCTAACAAAGCTTTGAAGATGATAGAAAACCATCCTTTTGAAGCATTTGTGGACGACATGACAATTTATTTTGCTGTCATGAAGTGTGTAGAAATAGTAGGCGAAGCAACCTATATGCTTTCCAAGGATTTTAAAGAGGAACATCCAGATATTCCTTGGGAGCAAATACAGGGGCTACGACATATTTTGGTTCATGGATACGAGCAGATAAAGCCTAAACTCCTTTATAATACAACGATAAATGATCTTCCCCTGTATCGAGACCAAATCGAGAGTTTCCTCAATAATACGGATTGGAAAGCATGGGAGGGTAGAACCTCATCCTATGATTCTTAACATAATTTCAATAGCTAAACGACTAATAATAACATGAATGCAGCATCATTGAATAATCTCTGGACTTACATTCAAGGTCTGACACTCACTCCCAGCAACATTGTCATCTTATGGACATTATGATGATAAATAACGCAAGCAGAAACTATTATTAATAACAAATAATTACAATTATGAAGAAAAAACTAATACTATTAATCCTTGCCCTTTTCACTGCAGTGGGGGCTTGGGCAATTGATGTAACAATAGGTCCAAGTACGGGAACCTATCACAAAGGATGGAGTTTTGCAGCTTTATCGTCTGGTGACTGGGGAGCTTATTGGAAGTCATCTTACAGAACAGGCTCTACTCCTAATGATTTATTGCGGTTTAATGGTGAGACGGGAATGAATACCACCAATGGTGATATATATTCCAACCAAACCTATACTTTGACGGCTGCTACTGGTTGGGTGATTGCAAGTTATTCAATCAATGGTACTGCTTCTGGTGATGATATCACAATAACACCCTATGGCGAGAGTGGAACAACGGTAACGAATGGTAGCAGTCTGGGTACCTCTCTTTCTGTTACAGTGGATGCCAATTCAACAACTTTTGAATTATCAAGTACAGGTGACGCACATTTCACGGATTTATCAATAGTTGTTACTCTTTCAAATTCGAATGATGCACTCGTTGCAGGCAAATCTTTCACCTTGCAGTGTAAACGTGGTTATGTTTATTTCAACAGCACGCAATTGGCTGGTACGGGTACTGTTGGTGATGCTTCTGAGTTTGCCTTTGTTAAGTACGAGGGCAACACATATCTTTACGATGTCACCCAAAGCAAATTTGTCTGTCATAGCACAGCAGCTAGGGCTAGTACCACCGGCAATGCTGCGTTGGAGAGTAATAGCGATTTCTCGAAGATTGCTAAGGGTTTTACTCTCGGTTCAACGGGAATAGATGCTTATCCATACTATGTGGAAGAGACACAGTTTGCCAATTGGCTAAATATGGATGGCACACCTAACGTTTATCTTAATACATGGACAAATTTTGAAAGCGGCAATGGAGGTAACACATATAAGATTGCGATTATTGACGATTCTTTCGATGATACCGATGCCATTGCTATGTTGGATGACTATTTCCATCCCACGACAACTGTGACTTATGTAATTTCCGATGCCAGTGGCGTAATCTTTACTTCTGAGGCTATACCTGCAACGGGCGGTGAGACAATCTCGGCTCTCCCAAGTGACTATCAGCGTCCCTATTGTACCTATAGTGTCACATCTACAACCGTTGTGGCAGGTACAAATACCAATGTGCCTGTAACACTTACTGCATACGCTCCTCCCTTTACCGTATCATCAAGCTTTGCCACTGCCACATGGTATTATGCCACCTTGCGTGGTTCTAAATATCTGCGTGCAGACGAAAGTCATAAGGACGGCAGCGGACGTTATCAAACCAATACCACAAACGAAAGGACAGACGTCTATAAGTGGGCATTCGTGGGTAACCCTTATGAACTTACTATCGTAAACAAGAATGCAGGCGACAGCAAAGTCTTATATGCTGGTGATGTTCCCGTAATGAAGTCAGCTACTCCTGCCAGTGACAATAAAGCCCGCTGGATTGTATCTTCCAACAGTAACGGCGGTTTCAATGTCCGCAGTGAAAGTGGGGCAAGCCTTTACATCAATGATGCTGGAGGTGGTGGCAATCTTGGCTATTGGAATAGTTCATGGGCTTCCAGTGATAATGGATCGAATTGGGTTATTTCGGAAGTCTCTGCCAGTGACAAGGCTCTGCTCGGCAGTACTCTGACAACTGCTAATTCTCTATATACAACGCTGAATCCAGGAGCCGATAAGCTGGGTTATCCCACAGCTACAGCTCTTTCAACATTCAATACGGCTATCGATACGGCGCAAGATGTTTATGACGATGAAGATGGCGATTACGGTAGTGCCTCAGCAACCTTAACAGCAGCGATAGCCACTTTAAAAGCTTCGATTATTTATACCCCGAGCACTGATGTATATTATACTATCGTGAATGCTCGTGGTGC
Organism: Bacteroidaceae bacterium; assembly: GCA_017645305.1. Taxonomy (GTDB): domain Bacteria; phylum Bacteroidota; class Bacteroidia; order Bacteroidales; family Bacteroidaceae; genus Physcousia. The sequence continues at coordinate 106,217 of JAGCPD010000007.1, forward strand.
TATGGTCTATGATTCATCGCATGATGAAAGTGTTGATACATCAAACGGTAATGCGAAGTATGTTTGGTATGGCAGTACTACGCCTGATGCTACGGATGTAAACAACCTTTGGGGCTTCATTGAACAGGACGGAAACTATTATATGTATAACGTAGGTAAGCAGCAGTTTGCTACAGTTGGCAATGGTACATATGGCTCTACTTGGATTTTCTCTGATATACCAGCTTACATCACCCTCGATGATGGTATCGCTGATGAGATTGCCGCGCCGAAAGTTCGTATCCGTGCTACTATTGCAACTACATCCTCAACTTATACCATGTCGGTCAGCACCAGCTATACCGGTCCTGTCATCACCTACGATGCAAACGGTGACGGTGGTGTGCCCATGCTCTTTGCCGAGAGTGCAATAGCTGTTGACGACGACGTGACAGATATTATGGTATCAAAGGTAACGGATTTGACTCCATATCAGGGTGCTCTGAAAGATGTCATCGACGCATGCGCTGCAATTCCTACAGGTACAGGCCTGAACGAATATACCGAAACCAGTGCATATACAACAGCCCTTGCTGCTGCAGTATCAGTTTATGCTGATGGAGACGCCACTAAGGGCGAACTGCAGACTGCAACATCCGATTTGGAAAGTGCTATGGAAGGACTGAGCATCAATCTTCCTGGCACTGGCTTCTATCGTATCAAGGGCAAGACCAGCAATAAGTACCTTGCTGCAGGTCTTGCTGCAAATGATAAGTTTGCTATGACAGATGCTACAAATGCTACGACTATCTTCTACTATGATGGTACAAAGTTGACCAACCTCAGTTCTGGCATGTGCAATGGTGCAACAAGTTCAGCTTGGGCATGGGTTGTTGGAGCAAGTGCTTGTACAGTGACATTCCAGGATGGTAAGGCCTTCCGTGGTTATGCAATTCAATCAAGTGATATTAATTTCTATGACAATGGCGATGGCACAAGTAGTGCAGATCGTGGTAAGGATGTATCACTTTCCAGTAGTACAAACGCTCGCTATTGCAGCTGGGAACTCACAGAAATCACCACTCTTCCCGTCACTATTTCCAGTGCCGGCTATGCTACGCTGTACAGTCCTGTGGCATTGGAGATTCCTTCTGGTATTACAGCTTATATTGCTTCTGATGAAGGTGATTACTTGCATTTGACAGCAATTGACGGTAGTGTTATTCCGGCTGAAACAGGTGTTATCCTTGCAGGTGATGCAGGTACCTATGACTTTGATATTACAACAGGTGGTAGTGTAGATAGTAATGCACTTACTGGTAGTGTTGTTGCCATTAGCCGTCCCGAGAATAGTTACATTTTAGCCACAGGTACTTCTGGCGTCGGCTTCTACAAGGATGGTGCTTCTACTATTCCCGGCTTCAAGGCATATCTGCCTGATGGTAGTGGAAGTGTTAAGATGTTCCGTTTCGATGATGATGAAACTGGCATCAATATGGTTAATGGTGAAGGGGTCGTGGTTAATGGTTCCATCTACAACCTTGCTGGTCAGCGCATGAACAGGATGCAGAAGGGCATCAATATCGTGAATGGCAAAAAAGTGCTTTACTAATTCTTAACTCTTAATTTGATATAGCAATGAAAAAGATATATATTTCCCCAGAATCCCTCGTGGTACAATTAAGGTGTAATGCTCTTATTGCCACATCGCTTGACAAGTTTGAATCGGGCGCAGATGAAGGTGTTGTTCTTACAAGGGAGGAACAGCATACATTCTCTAACAAGTCCGTTTGGGACAATGAATGGTGATTTTGAAAAGTTTAGAGTTTAGAGTTTAGAGTTTAGAGTTTAGAGGCAGTTTAAACAGTTTAAAAGTTTAAAAGTTTAAGCACTTCAGCTCTTTACTATCAGATTTCATATATACACACGGAGGCAGGGATGTTCCTTGCCTCTGTGTTTTTCTTTTAGAAAGTTTTGCAATAATAGAAAATAGTTGTAACTTTGCATTAAATATAAACGATATACGTTATGAAAAAGGTTCACATGGGCGGATATTCAATTGTCATTCCTGAAAGTTATGTCCACAGGGTAAAGGTGAGCCGTATTAAAGGTTCGCAGGATGTTAGACTTGAACTTTCCGAAAGAGAACGCGTTGCTTCAGCTTCCAGTGCTTTTGCGCAATACCCCTGCTGGGAAAGCGACCTACACTAAATTTCCTGCCAACCAATGACACACCGGTCATTGTAGGTTTGGACATTATCAAGCAGGGGCTGTTTTCTCTTGAACCAGATGGTGACAATCTGCATTTTCACTATGAGTTGAAGTGAGAGGAACACCTCGTTTAGGAAGAGCAGACTTACATCAGAGGCAAGTCCGTTTGGGACAACGAATGGTGATTCTAAGATATTACAGTCAATAACAGAGAGGCAGGCTACTCAGATGGCCTGCCTCTCGTTCGTTTTTGGCAAGCACTTCTCTCGCTGCTCCTTCGCTCTTCCTTCGCTCTTCCATGCTGTTTGAGTATGGGAAGAGCGAAGAAGGAGCGAGAGAAGAGCGAAGGAGCAGCGAAGCAGAACCGCTAAAATCTCATCCAAATGTGATTACATAAATCAGCGGCAGGCTTTTTCGGCCCACCGCTGAGATTGACTTGGTTTGAGAATTACTTTGAAATTTGAATTAAATCTTCACCAAGGACAACTGATATTTTTGCAAGTGTCCTTAGGGTAAAATTGTGCTGACCAGAAAGCCAGACAGAAATCTCAGCCTCTGTCTTCCTCATTCTCTTAGCCAGTTCTTTTTGTGTCATGCCTTTTTCGGTTAGTTTTTTGTGAATTTTGTCTGACACAGCAAAGCTAAATGAGGTTTCTTTCTGGATTTCTAAAGGAATGTTCTTTACAGCCTCCAGATAGGCATTTGTCGGTTTCATAAATCAAATGTTTTGTTGTCAGTACCCCTTATCGTACCTGATTCTATTATTATGTTTCCTTTTCTTACCTCAGCCTTTATAAGTTCATCTAATTTTTGCAGACTGATAACATATCCGTTCAGGTTTGAATCTTCATCATAAGTCTTAGTGGTCTTTCTGCCACCTCCACCTGCTATAAGAACGCTGTCTGAAAGCCGAAGGCAGTACAACCTCAATTTACCAGATACCACAGGCAATGCACAAACATCGTCACGCATCTTTCCTTCTGGACGGAAAAACCTTTCAAGAAAGCCAGCCCCATTTATCATTTGCTCAATATAAGACAGAATAACATTTAGGTCTCTTGCTACATCTGCCTCGTTCTTGAACTTTTCGATAAACTTCTCAAATTCAGAATAAGCCTCATTCTCAAATATAAGAGAAAATAGGCCATTTTTTTCTGTTTGTTTTAGGGTTTTAATAGCGACTTTTGCCATACGGATTCACATGATTAAATTAATTAGACAATAACTCCATATTGCAAAGATAGGGCGAAATTAGGTTATAACCAAATATTTCTTTCCAAAAAAGCATCTAAGATGCTATTTTTCGGATATGTTTATAAACCGTCACGTATTCAATGTTCCAATTATGTACCAACTTATTATTTTATCGTCACTTACCCCTCTCTTGTCCGAAACTATGCATAATTAACAAAGTTTAACGAACGGGTAGGGGTGAATGGCAAAACTTTCTCTAACTTTGCACTGCGATTGTGCCCTTAAGCTAATACGCGCGTACAATATATTATATAAACGATAAGATATGATTACTACAGCATCCACAACTGAGAGACAGCGTAAGAGAGCCTATCTTCGCTTGCATCCACAACTGGTGGATCGACTTCGCACAGAGGCCAGCAGACGGCATACAAGCTTTAACAGCTATGTCGAGGGCATACTTTACGATGCTGTTTACAATGATACGGATGCAGAGATTAGTGCCGAGCAACTTGTCACATTACAGAAAGCACGTAACCTGACAACAGAGGATGTTCATGAAATGGAGGAAAAGGAATTCTGTTCACCAGAAGACTTGAGATTACTCCTTTACAAGACAGTGGATGATTTATACGTAAAAATATGAGGTATCTTATCCACAGCAGTTGCCGAAGGAATATTGTTGATTTCTATCGACATGTGGCGATGAAATATAGAAACACTTATTCTAAGGGGCTGATGCTTAAGAACATTGACGAGGCTGTAGAGGGCATGTATCTCATTGAGAAGACATTGTCTCGTCGTTGTCCGACTCTTGAAAAATGGAAAAAAGAAGGATGGAATATGACGAACGCAGGAAAATGGTATTATGCTTACACTATCAGCGATGATACAATAATCATTCAGGATGCCTGTCACGCTCAGAATATGCATGATTAACTTTTCAATATTTAATTGATGATAAATAAAACTAACTAAACTAACAAAAAACAACCGGCTCAGTCCGAAACAGATTATTTCTTTTAACAGTAAATTTTATAACAAATGAAACAAAAACTAATACTATTAATTCTTGCCCTCGTCACATCTATGGGGATGTGGGCTAAGGTGAATGTGACTGTTACCCTAGCCGATCAAACAGATTTGGCAGCAATCACAAACACCGCGACATCAGAGGCTACAGCCACTCACAAGTATGGTACCTACTCTGGTTCGGATGTGGCCAACACACCTTTTTATACAAAGTTCACAACCAACTCAACGTCTAATGTGGGTGGAGTAGAATTCTACTCTTCAGACAAAATCCTTAAACCAACCTATGTAGTTAGTAGTCTTTACCAATCCGACTATGGACACGTTATGGCCATTCAAACCTCAGGCACTACAGCGTCTACATTTACACTGAGTGCTCCAAGTGGATTTACTATTAAAAGCTACCGTATTAAAGCTTTAAGCACATCTGGCGATAACTATTTCCAAATAACGCCTGCAGGCGGTGCTGCCAAAACAGCTAAAGGTATTACTCAAATAGCAGATTTCTCTGTCGATGTTAATGCTTCATCCACGACCTTGACCGTACAACGTGTAACAAACACCACGTCAACATTGTGTATTTCACAATTCACAGTTACGTTGGTGTCAGACATTGATATAACTGATGAAAACAAATATATCAGTGCAGTTGGTGATCAGGCAACATCGCTCTCAGCTCTGGATGATGACAAATGGTATGCCCTGGAATTGCCAGCGTTTAACACCCAAGTTGCTAATTATGGTTCTTCCGCCATTAATGTTCCCAATTCAAGTTACATACTGAAGGACGCAATTGTAGGAACAGTTGATAATGTTAAATATGCTTTCAAACTTAAGAAAATCAGTGAGGGCTTGTATTATCTCATCACAAGCGACGGTTCATATGTGAAGGCACCGACATCTACAGGCACTATGGCGTTAACACGTACTGTTTCAGAGGCTGCTCAGATAACCTTCACGGAAAACAATAGTGCTTTTGTACTATCTGTTGGTACAACCTATTACCTTGATCGTTCTAGTCAGAAATTCTATTGGCATGATACGAATAACACACGACTTGTCAAGCCATATGAACTCACAATTACCGATTATCCTTCCATAACATTTGATGTATATTATAAAAATGCGTCAGTGAAGACAAGTGATCCAATAAAGTTACATCCTTGGAAAACATTGTCAAGTGTATTCCCATCTAACCTGAACCTTAACTCTTGTACATATACATTCTATTCTAACTCAGGGCGTACCACAGAAATAACCACAGTCCCAACATCCACCTCTACAGTATATGTGACATGTGAATGGGATGGTTTATTTGACATATCAGACACATACGAGGATGCTCATTGGTATGATATGGCAGTCCGCTCAACATGGTACGTTACCAGCGATGAAACAGACGAAGATGATGCATTATCTACCGTTAATGCCAATGCTCTGGGACTTGCAACGGATCCGTATCAGTGGGCTTTCGTGGGGAATCCATACTATGCAAAGCTCTATAATAAGGATAAAGGTGAAGACTATGTATATGCATGGACGTCAGCTTCGAACCAAAATATCCCGACCTTTGTAGATGCATCTACAGGTAATTCATGGACTCTCATAAAGAGTACTGCGACAGGATACACAAATGCGTTCCAACTCACAATTCCAGACTATGGCTATCAGGTTAACCAGTTCGGCGGCGAAGGCGGTTCGCTGAAAATTTGGGCAGACACCAGAACCACTGATTCTGGCAGTGCCTTTGAGGTGTTTGATGTTCCTGATGACTTCTCTGCTTATGTGACATCTGAGATTGCTCCTTACATGGAAAGTGAGGCTGCTGTCTTCAATTGGACAAGCTCTGCCCGTACAGCCATCGGCTATGATGCAGCTTACAAGAGCAGCTGCACCTTTGAGCAATACAAAAGCATGAAGGAAACACTTCTGGCGAAGCTGGCAGACCAAAGCAACTTCACCCTTCCAGAAAGTGGAAAGTACTACACAGTGAAGAACGTAGGGACAAACAAGTATCTTTATATAGAGGGTAAGAATAGTGATAATGGAAGTATTTATGATGTCAAGACTACTGCAACCATGAAACCTGCATGTGTGGTTAAAGTGTCAACAATAAACAGTCATCCTTATTTCCTTTCACAAGGGCTGCAATATAGCTGGGCTTCAGCTTCGCCAAATAGTATCTCTGAGAATGCCCGTGCAGAAGCAACAGGAAAATATGCACACTACTATGTGACTAAACCAGGACAGGGCGCGATTGCATTCGTCCTTGGCAATGGAGAAAACTTGGGTGGAGATGGTGATTATACTTCATACACTGCTAATTCCTATTATAGGGACAATGGTAGCGGGGTCGTTATTGGTGGAACTTATAACAATAACAATGCACAGTGGGTTATGGAGGAAATTACCTCTGTATCAATACCGATGAATTATGTCGAGTCTGAGGGATACAGCTATGGAACTATGTATTTGCCATATGATGTTACAGTACCTAGTTATGGCGAAACAGGTTTTGTAACACCTGCGCTTGTGACAGTAGAGGGAACTCGTGCACGACTCAATACTAGCATGAAGACTCAGATACCGGCTAACATACCAATCCTTCTTGCAGCTCCTGGTGAATTGTCCAGTACCACGGCAACCTTTGCCACATCTGCACTGGATAATCCTGTTTCTGGTGACAACGACCTCGAAGGTACTTATTTTGACAAGACAACTCTTGCTGGCAATGAGTACGTCTTTGGCACCAGCGAGGGCGAGCTTGGCTTCTGGAAATTAAAAGAAGGTAAGAAGTTGGCTGCCAACAAAGCATATTTGGTTTATGGTGATGCAGAGGTCAAGGGCTATGTTCTTAGCTTCGACGATGACACTGATGCAATCGTTTCTCCCCTTGGAGCGATGGAAGAGGGCGCTGCCATCTACAACCTTGCTGGCCAGCGCCTCCAAAAGATGCAACGTGGCGTGAACATCGTTAATGGTAAGAAAATCGTCATCAAGTGATTGGTGAATGATAAAATGTCTAATTTAAAATAAAGAAGATAACTATGAAGAAGATATATCAAGCACCTACATTGATGGTGGTAACCTTGCAAGTAAGAAGTCACTTAATGGATGTGTCTGGTGGCGGAACAGCCAGCATCAACAACGCCCGAGTAACGGATGACGATGGCTTCACCAAGGAATACAATTCCTCCAGTGATAATTCCGTATGGGATAACGAATGGTAATTCCAAGATAATACTATCCTATAAAAGCCGCATCAAAAATTTGGTGCGGCTTTTATTATGGCTTTTGCTTGCAGTCCGCTTACTGCGGACTCCGAGTCCGCACTAGGTGGACAAACAGTCCGAAGCAGTCGGACAAAAAACAGTTGTGTGTGGAAAGAACTCCCCTGACAAGTAGTTCACCAGAAACATCAGTTCTTAAACCTTGAACTAACCTTGAACTAACCTTGAACTAACCTTGAGGTACTCTTTGGTTGATAAAATCTTCAATAATTGAAGAAGAATCAGTAAAGTTTTGTGGATTCTGGGAAAAAGTTCGCATTATTTGCGAATGTCCGAAAATAATCTTACCTTTGCATCAGCTTTATGTATAAGATATGGACATAACAAATAATTATACAGGAGGATACATATATGGGAAACTTGGGTTATGGCGCATATCCTACACATCCTGGGGAAGTGCTGAAAGATGAAATTGAAGAGCGTGGTATCAGTCAACGCCAATTGGCTGAGAGTATGGGATTAACCTATTCGGTGGTTAATGAGATCTTGAATGCACATCGCCCTTTGACTGCCAAGACAGCCTTGATGTTTGAAGCTGCTCTGGATGTGCCGGCAGATTCTCTGATGTATCTGCAGACGAAGTATAATCTGCAGACGGCACGCATGGATACTAGAGAACATAAAGGAAAAGTCATTGACCCAATGACTTTCACGCCTGATACAATACAAGGCATCTTACCGAAGGAGTTTGCCTTGGAACTGGTACGCCGCTATAAAGCAGCCATCGCTCCAAAGTTTGGCTCGGCAATGAAGGTCATGATGTTTGGTTCTTATGCAAAAGACTGTCCCAATGAGTGGAGCGACATAGACGTGGCCGTTATTGTACCCAAGGTTGACAAAGACGATTGGTGGAATACAGCAGTCTCTTTGGGGCGTGCTACCCGAAACATCAGCAGTTACATTGAACCCGTTCTTCTGGAGAGCGGTGAAGATACTCCTCTTTACCGTGAAGTGATGCGTACTGGTGTGGCGGTGTGAATTTGAGACGATGTCTCGAACCTACTTCCACTCGGATAAAGAAATAAAAAGTTGTTTTTATTTCATTTATCTCTCGCTAACCGTTAACCGCTAACCGAGAAAAAAGTTTTGGTTTTGGTTTTGGGTTTGGTTATTTATTTGTACTTTTGCAGTTCCAAAGTAAGGATATATGGAAGAAAAGAACGGTTTTGTGCGCGAGGTGGCAGAGAAGAAGTACGAGTACGGCTTCACAACCGATGTGCAGACCGATGTGATAGAGAAAGGACTCTCGGAGGATGTGGTGCGACTTATCTCGCAGAAGAAAGGGGAACCGGACTGGCTATTAGCGTTCCGGCTGCAGGCGTTCCGCTACTGGCAGACACTCTCTGCTCCTACATGGGGGCACCTGAGGATGCCTGAGATTGACTATCAGGATATTTCTTATTATGCTGCTCCAACCTCCCCCGACCCTTCCAAAGGAAAGGGGGAAATAGATCCGGAACTGATGAAGACGTTCGACAAACTGGGTATTCCCTTGGAGGAGCGTCTGGCACTGAGCGGTACGGCGGTGGATGCTGTGATGGACTCTGTTAGCGTGAAGACTACCTTTCGCGAGAAACTGAAGGAGAAAGGCATCATCTTCTGTTCCATCAGCGAGGCTGTGAAGGAGCACCCCGAACTGGTACGCGAATATCTGGGCAGCGTGGTGCCTTACAAGGACAATTTCTTTGCAGCCCTTAACTCGGCAGTTTTCTCGGACGGCTCCTTTGTCTATATTCCCAAGGGTGTCCGCTGTCCTATGGAGCTGAGCACTTATTTCCGTATCAATGCCAGAGGAACAGGTCAGTTTGAACGCACTCTGATAGTCTGTGACGATGATGCCTACGTGAGCTACCTGGAAGGCTGCACGGCTCCTATGCGTGACGAGAACCAGCTTCATGCTGCTATCGTGGAAATTGTGGTAAAGGAGAATGCAGAGGTGAAGTACAGTACCGTTCAGAACTGGTATCCGGGCGATGCCGAGGGTAAGGGCGGTGTCCTGAACCTGGTAACCAAGCGTGGACATCTGAGGGGAAGGAACAGCCGGCTTTCCTGGACACAGGTGGAGACGGGAAGCGCCATAACATGGAAGTATCCCAGTTGTGTGCTGAGCGGTGAAGGCTCTCAGGCCGAGTTCTACAGCGTGGCGGTAACCAACAACTACCAGCAGGCAGATACAGGTACCAAGATGATTCACATAGGGAAGAACACCAAGAGCACCATCATCAGCAAGGGTATAAGTGCCGGCAAGAGCCAGAATGCCTACCGGGGATTGGTGAAGGTGGCACGTACTGCTGATAATGCCCGGAACTACAGCAGTTGCGACTCGCTCCTGTTGGGCAGCAAATGCGGGGCCCATACCTTTCCCTACATGGATGTACACAACGATACGGCGGTAGTGGAGCACGAGGCTACGACCAGCAAGATATCGGAGGACCAGCTCTTCTACTGCAACCAGCGAGGCATTAATACAGAAGAGGCGGTGAGCCTGATAGTAAACGGATATGCAAAAGAGGTTATTAACAAGCTGCCTATGGAATTCGCCGTTGAAGCACAGAAGCTTTTAGGCGTTAGTCTGGAGGGAAGCGTTGGGTAAGGCCCCCTCCATCTCCCCCAAGGGGGAGTGTTAAATTGAAAGTTAAATAATTAAGGCCCTCACCCAAAGGGGGAGCGGGGAGGGGGCTTGGGTTGAATGATTATGCTTCAGATAAATAATTTACATGCCACAATAAATGGCAAGGAGATACTTAAAGGCATTAACCTGACTGTCAGAGACGGTGAGGTTCATGCCATAATGGGGCTGAACGGTGCCGGTAAGAGTACACTGAGCAACGTGATAGTGGGTCATCCTGCCTACGAGGTTACGCAGGGCAGTATTACCTTCAACGGCAAGGATTTGCTGAAGATGGCACCGGAGGAACGCGCCCACGAGGGCATCTTTCTGAGTTTCCAGCAGCCTGTGGAGATTCCCGGTGTGAGCATGGTGAACTTTATGCGTGCTGCCCTGAATGCAAAGCGCCAATATCTGGGACAGGAACCTATGAGTGCAGGGGACTTCCTGAAACTGATGCGCGAGAAGCGGAAGATTGTAGAGCTGGACAGCCGGCTTACCAGTCGTAGCGTGAACGAGGGCTTTTCGGGCGGCGAGAAGAAACGTAACGAGATATTCCAGATGGCAATGCTGGAACCTACCTTCAGTATTCTGGACGAGACGGACAGCGGTCTGGACGTGGATGCACTGCGCATAGTGGCGGAGGGCTTCAACAAACTACGTACCCCCAAGACCAGTGCCATTGTGATTACGCACTACCAGCGACTGCTTGATTACCTGAAGCCTGACATCATACATGTGCTTATAGGCGGCATGATAGTGAAGACGGGGGGGCCGGAACTGGCACTGGAGATAGAGAACCGCGGTTTTGACTGGATTAAGGATGAGGCTGGTCTGTAGGTTATGGTGGAAGCTGCAAAACAATATACTGATTTCTACGCTCAGGCTGGCAAGCTTATTGCTGAGCGCTCCTATGGAGTGATGAATGCTCCGCGAGATGAGGCTTTGCGGACATTCTCGACCCTTGGTTTCCCCACTAAGAAAGTGGAGCGCTATAAATATACAGATGTGGCTGAGGACTTTGCGCCCAACTACGGCATTGGTCTTACGCCGCTGCAGGTAAAGGGGCTTCCATATTGCCATCGTATCAGCGAGGCCCCCATAGACGTAGCTCCTTACTATAACCGCTTGGCTGACAAACAGGATGCCGTTGTGGCTCTGAATACGCTGCTCAGCGTGGATGCGCTGGTCATTTATGTGCCGCGTAATACCAAGGTCCAACACCCCATACAGATAAGCAACGTGCTGAAGGGCGAACAGAATACGATGGTGAACAGGCGTATCCTTATCGTTTTAGAGCAATGCGCAGAGGCTGACATCGTGATAACAGACAAGGCAATGGACCAGCAGCACTTCCTTGCCAATCAGGTTATAGAGGTCTTTGCCGGAGATGGCAGTCAGCTGAACCTTTATGAGCTGGAGGAGACACACCTGCTTTGCACACGCTACTCAAGCATCTTTCTGCAGCAGGGTAGGGACAGTAAGGTTCGCCACACCAGTTTCACGCTCTTTAACGGACATACACGCAACAGGTTGGATGCTTGTTTGCAAGGCGAGGGGGCCGAGGTGGTTCTGAACGGCTGTGTGATAGCGGACAAGACGCAGCATGTGGATAACAATACGCTTATTGACCATCAGGTGGGACATTGCCAAAGCAACGAACTGTACAAATATGTGCTGGACGACAGTGCCGTGGGTGCCTTTGCCGGCAGAATCCTGGTGCGCGAAGGTGCTCAGAAGACCGTCAGCAATGAAACAAATGCCAACCTGTGTGCTACCCACTCTGCCCGTATGTACACACAGCCCATGCTGGAGATTTATGCTGATGACGTGAAGTGCAGTCACGGTAGTACGGTGGGGCAGATTAATGATGATGCCCTCTTCTATATGCGTCAACGTGGTATTTCAGAAAAGGAAGCAAGGCTGTTGCTGAAATCGGCTTTCATAACGGAGGTGATAGAATCCATTCCCTTTGAACCGCTCAGAGACAGGCTTCATGTTCTTGTTGACAAGCGTCTCAGGGGAGAACTCAGTAAATGCGAAGGATGCAAACTCTGTAAGTGAAGAATGAAGAGTGAAGAATGAAGAGTGAAGAATGAAGAGTGAAGAATTTGCCGCCGCTGTGCTCGCTAACCGATTGTGAATTGTGAATTATGAATTATGAATTGATCCGAAAGGATTTCCCAATCCTCACTAAGACCATTTACGGGAAGTACCCGCTGGTATATCTGGATAATGCGGCCACAACGCAGAAACCGCGTCAGGTGGTGGAGGCTATGACGGAGGAATATTATAATGTGAATGCCAACGTTCACCGGGGGGTTCACTTCCTGTCACAGCAGGCTACAGAACTGCATGAGGGCAGTCGCGAAACAGTCAGGAAATTCCTGAACGCCCGTTCTGCCAGCGAGATTGTCTTTACCCGTGGAACGACGGAGAGCATTAACCTGGTGGCACAATGTTTCTCGGATGCCTTTATGAAGGAGGGCGACGAGGTGATAGTGAGTGAAATGGAGCACCATTCCAACATTGTCTCGTGGCAGTTGCAGCAGCAAAGAAAGGGCATACGATTACGCGTAATTCCCATTACCGACGACGGTCAGCTAAGATTAGACGAATATGAAAAACTCTTTACCGACCGCACCCGTATTGTCAGCGTGACACACGTTAGCAACGTACTGGGCACTGTTAATCCTGTGAAGGAAATCATACGTATAGCACATGAACACGGGATTCCCGTACTGATAGACGGAGCGCAGAGTACGCCCCACATGAAGGTGGATGTGCAGGAACTGGACTGTGACTTCTTTGCCTTCAGCGGTCATAAGATTTACGGGCCTACGGGTATAGGAGTACTGTACGGAAAAGAGGAAATGCTGGAGAAGCTGCCTCCGTATATGGGAGGCGGTGAGATGATAAAGAATGTGACGTTTGAACGGACAACCTTCAATGAGCTGCCTTTTAAGTTTGAGGCAGGAACACCTGACTATGTGGCCAGTACAGGCTTAGCCCGTGCCTTGGATTATGTAAGTTCCGTAGGCCTTGATGCCATTGAGGCTTATGAGCGTGACCTTACCGCTTATGCCATACAGCGTATGGGCGAGATAGAAGATATGAAGATATTCGGCCCTGCGGATGTTAGCATTCATGATGCGGTAATCAGTTTTCAGGTGGGAAACATTCATCATCTGGATATGGGTACACTGCTGGACCGCTTGGGCATTGCCGTCCGCACAGGACATCATTGTGCAGAACCGCTGATGCACAGACTGGGGATAGAGGGTACCTGCCGTGCCAGCTTTGCCATGTATAATACCCGTGAGGAAGTGGATGCACTGGTAGCTGCTATAAAAAGAGTAAGACAGATGTTTTAAAAGACCCCCTCCCTAACCCTCCCCCTTTATGAGGAGGGGATTATATGATGTTAGAGGCATATTATAAAAAAGGTGTGATTGAGGCTGGTTGTGACGAAGCCGGCAGGGGCTGTCTGGCAGGTCCTGTATTTGCCGCTGCGGTTATACTGCCTCCAGACTTCAAGAACGAGGTGCTAAACGACTCCAAGCAACTGACAGAGAAGAAACGCTATATGCTACGCGAGGTGATAGAACGTGAGGCACTGGCGTGGGCAGTAGGGGTTATCGATAACAAGGAGATTGACAAAATTAACATCCTGAATGCCAGTATTCTGGCTATGCACAGGGCTTTGGATCAGCTGCGCATCAGACCAGAGTATATCATTGTTGACGGGAACAGGTGGAAACCTTATCATGACGTCCCTGCCACCACCATTGTTAAGGGCGACGGGAAGTACCTGTCGATAGCGGCAGCCAGCATCCTGGCCAAGACATACAGGGACGATTTTATGATGCATATTCATGAGGAGTTTCCGCAGTATCACTGGGATAAGAACAAAGGCTATCCGGCAAAGGTGCACCGTGAGGCTATCCGCGAATATGGAACAACGCCTTACCACAGAATGAGCTTTAACCTGCTTGGCGATTCGCAGCAACTGGAGTTTGATTTTGGAGAATAAAAGAGGAAGGTAAAAAGAATAACTTTAAATCACAATATTATGCAAAGGAATAACTTTAATGGAATAATGAAACTGCTGCTGGTAGCTATTGTCTGCCTTGTTTCGACCAGCGTTTCATCAAAGACAGAGATTAATGTAGAGACGGCTGGTACGCTTTCCTCGCTTCTGACATCGACAGAGAAGGAACTTAAGGTGACGGGTTTTATCAACGGTACTGACATCAAGTACATTCGATCTCTGGTTACGGCAGGTACGGTTATAAGCCTTGACTGGTCTGAGGTACGTATTGTAAGCGGAGGTGAAGCTTACTACGGGAGCTACACGACCGAGAACGATATTATTGGTGAACAGATGTTCTACCAGTGCTCCAAACTTCAGGAAATGGTGCTGCCTGCCACTGTATCAGTCATCAAGAGCAATGCCTTCGCAAATTCGGGACTCCAGGCAATCGACATCCCCAACAGCGTCAGGTCAATTGGCGAGGATGCCTTTGCATACTGCAATTCACTGGCAACGGTCGTTGTCGGCAAGAAGGTAAACCTGCTGAGCAAGGGTGTATTCTACGGCTCTGCCGTAACCAAGGCATATGTGAAGCCTATTACTCCCCCCAGCCCCCCATCGTATCTCTTCTCCTCAAGCCCAAAGATCTATGTCTATTCCGATGCACTGGCAGACTACAAGGAGTTAGGCTGGTCGAGCTACGGCACTCTCTCTGGCACTCTGGCAAACTACTATCCGCAGGAACCGGATGAAGATGATCAGGTAAATGAGTTGTGCGGCAACTTCTTCGAGGATGCGGCCTGCACGCAACTGAAAGCAGAATATCAGGCTATGAGCGACGAGGAACTGACAGCAGCCTTTACCGAAGCAGGTATGCCGGACTATATGGTCGGCATTGCCCTGAAGATAAAGAACCAGAGTTGGGCGAACTACGAGCAGGAGTTCCGCATCCACAGCTACAAGGCCTACAGCGATGCCAAGTATTGGAACGACAAGTTGTGGAGCCGCGCCGCTTCTTATATGGGCAATCCGACGGGTATCCTCTGCCAGTCATATACAGACCAGCTCTACGTTTTTGTTGACAGCGACGTACCCAGTGATGCCACGCTCTATATCGCTGGTATAGGAGTTGATAAGATGATCAGCAGTGGCAAAACAGGCCAGAAACTGAAGAAAGGTCTCAATATCATAGACGGTGACGCAGATAAGCTCTACTACATCCTCTATACTGCCGAAACGAAGTCGATGACCAAGCGGTTGAGCGAGTGGCCCGAAATAAAGATTCACATTGAGGGTGGTAAGGTGGAAGGTTACTTCGATGCTTCGCGCCATACCGATGCCGACTACAAGAAATTGCTTGCCGGTGCCGCTCATTCCGCCTTCGTTATGAAGGGCAAACATTCTGTCTTGAGTATCTGGACATCAATCCTCAAGAAACGATACCCGAATAAAATTGCCAAGACCGTAGAATGTACAGACAGCCTTTCGGTATGGGAAAAGGATATTACCGGTATCTGCGAGTCTGTGGCTAACGGAGAAAAGGCAGGAGCACCCTGGTATATTACAGGCGGTGATGCCTTCTATCCGGGTTACTTCAACAATCCCACATTCGTTGACAACGACTCTCCGGGTTCCTATGCCCATGCCAATGAGTTTGGCATCCACCTTTCTGAGGGTGCCTCTCAGTATTTCCTGAATCCCTACAGTACGGCCATTGACGGTTATGACGAGGGCGGTATTGCCCATGAATTCGGGCACCAATTACAGTCTCCCTTTATGCTGGAAGGTGTTACCGAGGGTAGCAACGACCTTTTCGCTAATGTCTGCCGTTTCCTTATGGGGCACAGGGCATCTACGGGCAGACCTTTGAGTGTTACCATGCAGGAATTTGCCCGTCACGAGCCGTTCTATTGGAGACCTGTTGACAATAGCTGCCTGCGTATGTACTATTCCCTTTATCTCTATTATCATCAGGCACAGAAGAACACCTCATTCTATCCTGAGCTCTTCAAGGCTTTGCGTAAGGATAAGATAGCGCCATACGGCTCAAATACCAACAATTCGGGTCTGAAGTTTGTCCGCAAGGTGTGCGAGGTGGCGCAGGAAGACCTTACTGACTTCTTTACCGTCTATGGCTTCTTTGAGCCAGCCAATAATCGCTATCTTGAATGCTATGGCGACCATTATGTTACCAACAGGCAGATTGACATCAACAGTACAAAGAAGAAAATTGCCCAATACCCAGTGAAGAACCGTGGAATCATCTTCGTAGAGGACCGCGTGGAGAGTGTTCCCACCACGGGCTTCGTTACGACGGCAGGAAAACAGCGGTACTATCGCGGTGAAGAACAGTTGGGACAGTGTGGCGACGTAGGTCAGTTCACCAGTTACCTTCCCGGAGCCTGCGAACCCTCGGAGTACGTCTATCTGCACGCCGACAGCCTCTTTGCTATGGAGGGTAAGGGCGGTCTGGGCTTCCTGATGCTGGACGAAGAGGGTAACATCATGTATGCTGCCAACGCCAAGGATTTTTGTGTCCCCTCCTCAATTCTTCACTCTTCACCCTTCACTCTTCACTCCCTCGATGCTGACGGCTCGCTGCATGAAGTAGCCAAGGCAGGAGAAGGTGAGGAAAGAGTTACCCTAGAGCGGGCTGGACAGTTGCAGGATAGCATGTCGGATATGACCATTAAGCTGATCCTCGGCGGAAAGATAAACGGAACGGACATCAAGCACATGCGTAAGCTAATCACAGAAAAGCATCTGGCATCCATCGACCTCACAGAGGCTCAGGTTACGACAGGCGGTGTAGCTTACTATTCAAGTTACAAGACATCCAACAACATCATGGGTGAATGTGCTTTCCAAGGTTTCACCAAACTTGTATCCATGCGTTTACCTCAGACTCTCACGCAGATAGGTTCCAATGCCTTCTCCAGATCAGGCCTTAAGATGATAGAGGTTCCCGATAAGGTGACAACAATTGGCGAGGATGCCTTTGCGTACTGCGATAATCTCTCCACCGTGATTATTGGAAAGGGTGCCAAGTCGCTTTCAAAAGGTGCATTTTATGAATCAAAGGTCAAGGATGTGTACGTCAAGGCCGCTACGCCTCCCAGCGTCAGCAGCTACCTGTTTAGCAGCAAGCCCATTATTCACGTCTATTCTAGTGCACTCGGCAAATACAAATCGTCGGGCTGGGCAGAGTATGGCACCATCGTAGGCGACCTTGATGAGTGGGAGCAGGAATATACAACTTCTTTAATAGAAATGAGAAATGAGAGAGTGAAGGGTGAAAAAGATACCATCGAGATATACGACCTCTCTGGAAGGAGGATTGACAACGGTCAACAGACAACGGACAACATGCCTCGCGGAATCTACATTCAGAACGGGAAGAAAGTGTTGATGAGATAGAGCTTTGTGAAACTTTGCCTATCGCCGAAGTTACTACCATTCGACAATAAAAATAAAACCCATTTTACTTTGTATTCCGCTCACTTATTCGTAATTTTGCACCCTGAAAACAGAATAACAATATAAAAACAAGGAAAATATGGCAAAGAAAGCACTCTTGATGATCCTGGACGGCTGGGGCATCGGAAATAAAGGTAAGGGGGATGTTATCTACAACACACCGACTCCTTACATGGATTATTTGCAGAAGAACTATCCCAACAGCCAGTTGTTGGCTTGCGGTGAGAACGTGGGTCTGCCCGACGGACAGATGGGTAACTCTGAGGTAGGTCACCTGAACATCGGTGCTGGTAGAATTGTTTATCAGGACTTGGTAAAGATTAACCGTGCCTGTGCCGACGGTAGCATCCTGAAGAACCCTGAAATTGTAAGTGCATACGAGTATGCTACCTTGAACGGAAAGAATGTTCACCTGATGGGTCTGACCAGCAACGGCGGCGTTCACTCTTCACTGGATCATTTGTTCAAACTGATAGAGATTGGTAAGGAATATAAGGTCCAGAACACCTTTGTCCACTGCTTTATGGACGGTCGTGATACCGACCCTAAGAGCGGTAAGGGTTTCATAGAGCAGGTAACAGCCAAGTGTGCCGAGGCAGGCAATGCAGCTATTGCCAGCATAATAGGCCGTTTCTATGCTATGGACCGCGACAAGCGTTGGGAGCGCGTGAAAATAGCATACGACTTGCTGATTAGTGCAGAAGGCAAGCAGGCAGAAGATATGGTGGCAGCCATGCAGGAAAGCTATGATGAGGGCATAACAGACGAGTTCATAAAGCCTATCAACAACAGCACCATAGACGGCACCATTAAGGAAGGTGACGTGATAATCTTCTTTAATTACCGTAACGACCGTGCCAAGGAGCTTACCATCGTACTTACCCAGCAGGATATGCCTGAGCAGGGCATGAAGACGATTCCTGGTCTTCAGTATTTCTGCATGACTCCGTATGATGCCAGCTTCACGGGTGTTCATATTCTCTTCCCCAAAGAGAATGTCACAAACACTTTGGGTGAGTATATCAGCAGTAAAGGCTTGAAACAGTTGCATACTGCCGAGACGGAGAAGTACGCTCATGTAACCTTCTTCTTTAACGGCGGGCGTGAGGCTCCGTACGAAGGCGAAGAGCGTATTCTGGTTGCCAGTCCCAAGGTGGCTACCTATGATTTGAAGCCAGAGATGAGTGCCTTTGAAGTAAAGGACAAACTGGTGGCTGCCATTAAGGAGGACAAGTATGACTTTATTGTAGTTAACTTTGCCAATGGTGACATGGTTGGCCATACTGGTGTCTATGAGGCCATTGAGGCTGCTGTAAAGGCTGTTGACAAATGTGTAGGCGAGGTGGTTGAAACGGCCAAGGAGGTTGGTTATGAAACCATCATCATTGCCGACCACGGTAATGCAGATAATGCGTTGAATCCTGACGGAACTCCTAACACGGCTCACTCGCTGAACGCCGTACCCTTTATCTATGTAACAGAGAACAAGGGTGCTAAGGTAGAGAATGGTGTGCTGGCTGATGTAGCTCCCAGCATTCTGCACATTATGGGTCTGGAACAGCCTGCTGATATGACAGGTAAATGCCTGATTAATTCATAGTTTATAGTGGAGGTTCGAATTGAAGAAAGCTGGAAACAAAGGCTTGCCGAGGAGTTCGACAAGCCTTATTTCCAACAACTGGTGCAGTTCGTGCGGCAGGAATATACCGGTGGCGTCTGCTACCCGCCAGGACGGCTTATCTTCAATGCCTTTGACACTACGCCTTTTGATAAAGTGCGCGTAGTTATCCTTGGACAGGATCCCTACCATGAACCTGGTCAGGCACATGGGCTTTGTTTCAGTGTTAACGATTGGGTAGAGTTTCCTCCATCATTGCAAAATATCTTTAAGGAGATAGAGGCTGAAACGGGAACTCCCACGCCCCAAAGCGGCAATCTGACAAGGTGGGCCAGACAGGGCGTATTCCTGTTGAATACTTGTCTGAGTGTACGTGCCCACCAGGCTTTCAGTCATAGCGGACGTGGATGGGAAACGTTTACAGATGCTGTTATTAGTACATTGAGCAGGGAGCGTACGGGGCTGGTGTTTATGCTCTGGGGCGCTCCGGCAGGAAAGAAGGTGGGACTGATAGATGCGGGGAAACACTGCATTTTGCGGTCGGCTCACCCAAGTCCTCTAAGTGCCTACAGAGGCTTCTTCGGCAACAATCATTTTAACTTGTGCAACCAATATCTGCAACAGCATGGCGGACAGCCTATCCAGTGGTAAGGCGGAGTTGCCCTCTATGCTGATGGTGGGTGATGTGATAGTTCATACTGATATTGTGACGGAATACTTCTGCTGCAACATAGAGAAATGCCAAGGGCGTTGCTGTGAGGAAGGTGATGCAGGAGCACCGGTTACACTGGAGGAAATTGCTGGTATCGAGAATCAGCTGGATGAGATATGGCCCAGCCTGAATGCACAGGCACAGGCTGTGATAGACAAGCAAGGCGTTGCCTATACAGATCCTGAAGGAGAACTGGTTACCAGTATTATAGGCAACCACGACTGTTGTTTTCGCGGACCAGAAGGCTGCCTATTGGCACAGCGTCCTATAAGCTGCCATCTGTATCCTATCCGGGAAAAGAAAATGGGCAAGCAGACTGCCATAAACTATCATCGCTGGGATATTTGCAAGGATGCTGTGGAGTTAGGGAAGGAGCGTGGCATACGCGTCTATCAGTTCTTAAAAGAACCCCTCGTCCGCAGATTTGGCGAGGCTTGGTACAAAGAACTGGAACTTGTGGTGGAGGAACTGCGGAAGCAAGGATATATTTGCTAAGGATATAACGGGCTTGGGCCCTAAAGTTATCGCTTACGCTTAATGGGAATCATAAAAATAAACAGTGTACTATGAAAAAGGGAATTCTTTTCTTATTAGCAAACCTGTTGCCGGTGATGTCAGTTTTGGCACAGCCAAACAAAAGTGAATTGGCGGACCCTAAACCAGGTGACCAACAGACATGGAAAGCACAGAAAGGCATTACGCTGGGTTGGGGTAGCATAGATGTGCGTTATTCGCGCAGTCAGCCAACCAAGGGAACCGCCTCTCTGAAATTAAAAGCTTGGAAAGGCGAACGCGTTGCGGCACAAGCTGTATTATCCACTACCGTTGATTTACAGAAGGTTTGTTTCAGCGTGAGCGACCTGAGGTGCGGCAGTCAGGTTATAGGCGCAGATAATATAAAAAAGTATTTTGTCCGTTATGTGTTGACGGACTGGCACAAGAACAAGAAAGATTCCTTCCTGTTGGCTGACCGTCTGGCTCCGATAGAGGAAATGACTGTCCCAGCAAAGACTACCCGTCCCTTGTGGCTGGATGTCCGTGTCCCCACAACTGCGAAGGCTGGTATGTACAAGGGCACTCTGACATTGCTGGCCGATGGAAAGAAGTTCTCTTTACCTCTGCAGCTTCAGGTATTGGACCATGTGTTGCCCGCTCCCAGCGATTGGGGTTTCCATCTTGACCTGTGGCAGAATCCATACGCAGTAGCACGTTACTATCAGGTTCCCTTGTGGAGCCAGCAGCACTTCGACATCATGCGTCCCATTATGACTTCGTATGCCGAGGCTGGCGGAAAGGTGATAACATGCTCCATCATTCAGCATCCTTGGAACAGTCAGACATACGATCCCTTTGAGAGTATGATTGCAAAGATGAAGCAGTTAGACGGAACATGGAAGTATGACTACACAGTCTTTGACCGCTGGGTGGAGTTTATGATGGATTGCGGCATCACTCAGCAGATTGACTGCTATACGCTGGTGCCTTGGCAGTATAAGTTCGATTACTATGACTGCGCTACCAACAGTACCAAATATGTTGGGTGTAAACCCAAGGAGGCTGCCTACAGAGAGCTGATTCTGCCTTTCTTACGCGACTTTGCCAAGCATTTGAAGCAGAAGGGTTGGTTTGATATTACCTGCATTGCTATGGACGAAAGGCCTATGGATCAGCTTGAGGCAGCATGGAATGTCGTTAAGGAGGCAGATCCGGGCTATCGTATTGAGGGTGCAGCCAATTATAATATAGAAAGCGACGTTGCAGATAGAATGTACGACCTGAGTGTAGAATTCAATTACGATCTGTTAAAACCGGAGGCTTTGGCTCGCAGGGCCAGCAAGGGACAGAAGATAACTTTCTATACCTGCTGTTTCCCTGACCGTCCTAATACGTTTACTTTCTCAGACCCTGCAGAATCCGCTTATCTGGGTTGGCACGCAATGGCTTGTAATTATAACGGCTATCTGCGTTGGGCTTACAACAGCTGGCCTAAGTTACCCTGTCAGGACAGCCGTTTCCCCAAATGGCCCTCTGGCGACTGCTTCTTGGTTTATCCTGGCGAAAGCAGTATTCGTTTTGAACGTCTGGTGGAAGGCATTCAGGCATACGAGAAGATTAGGCTCTTGCGCCCAACTTTTAACGAGGCCCAGAACCAGCAGTTGGAGGAGATTCTGAAACCTTTCCGCGTGACCAAATATGATGAGAATGTGCCTGCTGCCGATTTGATAAACCGCGCAACAGAGTGGTTGAATAATCAATAGAAATATGGAAAGAGAAGAGGTTGTCCTTAACTTCCTGAGGGAGCATAATATAGTTTTTTCCAACTATAATCATCCTGAGGGAAAGACAATAGAAGAAGCCAAGAGGTGGTGGAAGGATGACGGCAGTGTACATTGTAAGAACATCTTTCTGCGCAACCATAAGGGAAATCAGCATTATCTGGTATGTCTTCATTGTGATCATGAGTTAGACATTCATGATTTGGAACATCGGTTAAAAACATCCCTGATGGCTCAGGGAAAGAATTCGCCTGGGAAACTGTCCTTTGCCTCGCCGGAGCGAATGATGCGTTACTTGGGCCTGGAACCCGGTAGCGTCTCCCCTTTCGGACTTATCAACGATAAAGACCATCACGTACACCTTTTCCTTGACAGTCGTCTGCAAGAAGCAGAGACGTTGAGTTTCCATCCTAATGATTGTAAGGGAACGGTGGTGATAAAGCGGGAAGACTTTGAGCGTTACCTTCAGATAGTGGGTAATACGTATGAATACATAGCATTATAAAAATAGGGGTGTAGCGTTACACCCCTATCGTTTATCTGAAGTCAGAATGACTTATGCGTCGATGTTTGCATATACGGCATTCTGTTCGATGAATTCCCGGCGTGGGCCTACATCCTCGCCCATCAGCATAGAGAATACATAGTCGGCTGCCGCAGCATCTTCGATGGTAACCTGCTTGAGCAGACGTGTCTCTGGATTCATGGTTGTTTCCCACAATTGTTCGGGATTCATTTCACCAAGACCTTTGTAGCGTTGGGTGAACATACCTTCTTCCTTACCGCCATTGTATTTCTCCATGAAGCGCAAACGATCCTCCTCGGTATAGCAATATTCCTCGGTCTTGCCAATTCGGCAACGATAGAGTGGGGGAGTTGCAATGTAGAGTCGCCCATCACGGATAAGTTGTGGCATGAAGCGGAAGAAGAGTGTCATCAGAAGGGTGTCGATGTGGGAACCATCGACATCGGCATCGGTCATGATGATGGTCTTGTAGTAGCGCAACTTATCGTAATTGGCCTCTTTGTAATCATCGGGGTTCAAGCCGAACTTAACGCCTAATGCCTGGAAGATGTTGTTCACCTCTTCATGCTCGAACGCTTTGTTCCACATTACGCGCTCTACGTTGAAAATCTTACCACGGATGGGCAGGATAGCCTGGAAGTGACGGTTACGTCCCTGCTTGGCAGAACCGCCAGCAGAATCTCCCTCGACGATGAAGAGCTCGCCTGCTGCAGGATCCTTATCAGAACAATCGGCCAATTTGCCTGGCAAACCACCACCGCTCATGGGGTTCTTGCGCTGTACATTCTCGCGGGCCTTGCGTGCTGCAACACGAGCCTGAGCTGCTAACAGTACCTTTTCTACGATAAGCTTTGCCTCGCGTGGGTTTTCCTCGAGGTATTGTGCCAGTGCTTCGCCGACAGCCTGCTGTACAGCACCGGAAACCTCGCTATTACCCAATTTGGTCTTAGTCTGTCCCTCGAACTGGGGTTCTGCCACTTTAATAGAGATTACGGCAGTCAGTCCTTCGCGGAAGTCTTCACCGCTAATCTCAATGTTGTTCTTAGCCAGTTTCTCCAATTCCTTTGTGCACTCCTGCTCGGCGTATGTTTTAAGTGTACGGGTAAGTGCAGCACGGAATCCCTGCAAATGGGTACCGCCTTCAATGGTGTTAATGTTATTGACATAAGAGTGCAGGTTTTCAGAGTAGGCCGTGTTGTACATAATAGCAACCTCGATGGGGATGCCCTGCTTTTCTGTATTCAGATAGATAACATCATTGAAAAGTGATGTTCGAGTGCTTTCGATGTATCGGACGAAATCTTTCAGACCGCCTTCGCTGTAGAACTTCTCTGAACGAATCTTGCCTTCTTCATCTTTGCGCAAATCGGTAAGAGTAATTGTGATGCCGGCATTAAGGTATGCTAACTCGCGCATACGATTAGCAAGAATTTCGTATTTATATGTTGTTGTCGTAAAGATAGACTTGTCGGGCCAGAACTGCTGACGTGTACCACGCAATTCTGTCTCACCAACAACGGCGACAGGAGCCAAAGGCTTGCCAATGTGATATTCCTGCTGGTATATTTTACCATCGCGATATACCTGTGATACCATTCTTGTGGAAAGGGCGTTCACGCAACTTACACCTACACCGTGCAAACCACCGCTGACTTTGTAGCTGCCTTTGTCAAACTTGCCTCCGGCGTGCAATACTGTCATAACTACTTCAAGTGCACTCTTGTGTTCCTTTTCGTGCATGTCAACGGGAATTCCGCGACCATTATCCTGTACGGTGATGGAATTATCTTCGTTTATAGTTACTTCGATGTGTGTACAATATCCAGCTAAAGCTTCGTCGATAGAGTTGTCCACAGTTTCGTAAACAAGGTGATGAAGACCTTTTTCACTAATATCGCCAATGTACATGGCGGGACGTTTACGAACAGCCTCCAATCCCTCCAGTACTTGGATGTTGGAGGCACTATATTCTGAGTTGTTCCTTTGTATTTCTTCCATTATTTCTGATTGACTTTAAATTTGCTACAAAGATACGAAAAAGTGAGCGGAATACAAAATAAACTAGTTTATTTTTTATTCCCGAGTAAAAGTATATACGAAAAGAATTTCAAATTCACATAAAAAAGGCAATTTGCATAGGAATAAAAAAAGAAAAAGCAGCTCCCGTGTGGGAAACTGCCTTTACTTGTGTCCGCTATGACAAATAGTGTGCCGAATTACGCCAGCTTCTGTATGTAACGAGCTAACTTAGACTTCAGGTTTGCAGCCTTATTCTGATGAATAATGTTAACCTTGGCCAGTTTGTCCAGAGCCTTCTGAACGCTTGGGTATAACTCGATAGCTGCAGCCTTGTCTGTGGTTGCACGCAGTTTGCGTACAGCATTACGCATGGTCTTGGCGTAATATCTGTTGTGGAGTCTTCTTTTTTCCTCCTGACGGATTCTTTTGACTGATGATTTGTGATTAGCCATTTTGAATTTTATTTTATTTTTTATTCTATGTAGTCCCTAGGAGAGTCGAACTCCTCTTTAGAGAATGAAAATCTCTCGTCCTAACCGATAGACGAAGGGACCAAACCCTCGGCATTTTGCCAATGCTTTTGAGGGGAGTTTCCTCAATTGCGGTTGCAAAGGTAGCCCTTTTTCATTGACTGACAAAATATTTTTAAAGAAAAATGTCTTTTGTATTGCAAAATTAGAGGGACAGGTGCAGAAAAACCTCGAATTTTATAACTTTACAATGCAAAATCAGGTTAATGTGTCATGTTAGAGCGGACGACAGGGATAGTGTTACATCACTTAAAATACAATGATGACAGTATTATTGTAAATATCTATACTCAACTGCATGGAAATGTGGGATTTTTAATTAAAGTTCCTAGGCAAAAGCGCAGTAATGTTAGGACACTGCTGCTGCGACCGTTGAACATTCTGGAACTGGATTTTGATTTCAGACCCAACCAGACTTTGCAAAGGATAAACGATTTGAGGTTGTATATTTCTTATGATTCTTTGCCTTATGACCATATAAAAGGAACGTTGGCGCTATTTCTTTCGGAGTTTCTTTATCATGTTTTGAAGCACGAAATGGCAAATCCGTCTTTGTTCCAGTACCTATGTAACAGCCTTTTGTGGCTTGACCGTTCACATAACACACAAAAGGGCCTGGCGAATTTTCACCTTGTCTTTTTAACCCGTTTGACTCGCTTTCTTGGTTTCTGGCCTAATGTTCAGGGTTTTGTTCATGGAATGGTGTTTGACTTAAGAGAGGCTACGATGGTAAACTCACTTCCTGCGCATGGTCAGTATCTGAATGGAGAGGAGTCTGCCTTCTTGCCATTGTTGTTAAGAATAAATTATGCCACTATGCACCTTTTACGGTTTAGTCGCCAACAAAGGACCCATGTGCTGGATATGTTAGTGGATTATTATCGCATGCACATCCCAGAATTCCCTGAGATGAAATCCTTGGATGTGCTGCGAACGGTGTTTTCTTAATCTTATGTTTTAAAAATTGAATGTCAGAATGTCACTTGGCTCTGTTTCCGATACATTCCTTGTGGGTGTGACGGAAGGTTTCGTGGGTGTGAACTTATTAAGGTCCTCTTTGGTACGGCGATACGTGGGTAATGTTTCTACCATGGAGATGATATCGTCATTATCAAGCTCATCGTCTCTGAAGATGTGAACGTAACGGCGAGGACGGGGGGAAGACTTATCCCTACCATAGTATATTTCCATTCGTTCTCCCTCTTTCTGCTTCTCCTCTTGCTCAATGGCTGCTTTATCACGAGATTGCTGCTCAGACAATTCCGTTATACCGGGAACATTCTGTAATCCGAAACCGGTGGCAAGCAGGGTTATTTTAACTTTGTTGCCTAATGAACTGTCGGTTGCCAATCCCCATTTAACTTCTACATCCTCGCGGAACTTACTCATAAAATCATGAACTTCATTTATTTCCTCCATCATCAGGCTCTCATTCTCATTATCGCTGCAGAAATTGATGTTTAGGAGCACTTTCTTGGAGTTGAAGATGTCGTTGTTGTTTAATAACGGGCTGTTCAGGGCTTCGTTGATTGCCTTTGTGACGCGGTTTTCCCCCTCACCGTGTCCTGTACTCATAATGGCAACTCCACCATCTTTCAGGACTGTTGTTACATCCTGAAAATCGAGGTTCATGATACCATGCATGGTGATAATCTCGGCAATGCTCTTTGCAGCAATGCTAAGCGTGTCATCAGCTTTTGCAAAAGCAGTCAGCACGGTAAGTTCCGGATAGATTTCGCGCAAACGCTCGTTATTTATGACTAACAAGGCGTCAACGTGCTTGGAAATCTCCTCTACACCATCCAGGGCCTGATTTATCTTTTTATTGCCTTCGAACTTGAAGGGTATCGTTACAATTCCAACAGTTAGAATACCAGCATCCTTAGCACATTGGGCTATGATGGGAGCAGCACCGGTACCAGTACCTCCACCCATTCCTGCGGTAATAAAAACCATACGGGTTCCATCATTGAGCATTTCTTTAATCTCTTCCAGGCTTTCCAATGCTGCTTGTCTTGCCTTCTCGGGACGATTTCCTGCACCAAGTCCGTCTTTGCCTAATTGCAGATGGTTAGGTATGGGTGAATCGCTTAGAGCTTTCTTGTCGGTGTTGCATAGAACATAAGTTACATCGTGGATACCTTCACGGTACATATGATTAACGGCATTGCCACCACCACCACCGACGCCAATAACCTTGATGATGCTCTGTGATGCTTTTGATTCGAAATTAAAGGAAATGCCTCCATTATTAAAATTCATATTGTCTGCCATAATACATCCTCCTTTTACTGTTAATTTTTCTCATTTTTCTCTTCCTCTTCGTCTTCCGGCTCACTCAACATCTTGTTGATAATACCAAAGACGTTAAGTATCTTTTTCTTTATGCCGCCTTTTTTCTCTTCTTGATTATCGGTCTTTTCCTCTAAGGAATCTTGTGCATCTTCAGATTCAGGTTTCTCGTTTTGTGTTGGGGTGATGTTTTCTGTATGCTCTTCTTTTGGAGGTTCATTGACTGCTGCAGGAATTTCTATTGCAGCAGGAGCCTCACCAACACAGTTCTGGTCGCCTTTAAGCAACAGTGCCATAAGTGTGTACAAGTTGCTATCCTCGGGGATGCGAATATTATGAGCCAGACATATGTTAGGTGGCAACCCTTTGGTAAGTTTAATTTGCTTGTCAGTCTTTGTGAATTCCTCAATGGCTTTGGCAAGATTCTTAGCCTTGCTGGCTCCGCCAGTCAATAGAATTCCAGAGAGCAACTTCTCATTATATTGTTTAATGTGTGCCCATATATTTACGATGATTTCTTCGTATCTTGCTTCTGTAATGTTAAAGAGTTCCCCTTCTGTTATAGTGCGGTCAAAACTTATTTGAATCTTGTTCTTGTTGGTCTCTTCTTCTGTTTCGTGCCATGCAGTACCATATTTTAGTTTCAGCTGCTCGGCTTCTCCTAACTCTATGCTTTTGGTGCTGATGTCGGTAGTGACATTGCTGCCTCCTAAGGGTATGACTACAAGATGACGTAAAATATTAGAATAATATACTGAGATGGTCGTTGTGTCAGCACCAATGTCCACCAAGGCGCAACCTGAGCGCTTTTCATTTGCGGTAAGCAAGCAATCAGCCAGGCATATCGGTGAAATAAACAGGTCTGCCACTTCAAGTCCGGCATTCTTGACGCAACGTTCAATATTCTCACTTATACCATTACGGGCGACTACATTGATGAAACGAGCTTCTATTTGCTCGCACTGCATACCTACGGGATCTTGAACATACCGATTACCTATTTTGTATTCTTGAGGTATTACATCGTGGATCTTTGCTTGAGGATATACAATGCCATTGTTAATTTCCTTAAGTTGGTCTATTAACTTGTTGTCGATAAGCGTTCTTTCTGCAAACTGATAAGGAACCTTATTTTCCAGTGTTCTAAGAGATTGACCGGACAATCCTACGAAGACCCGTGTTGTGTTAATGCCTAAATCCTCGTTGATTTTCTTTACAACACGTGATATGGCTTGTGTAGTTTTGTCGATATTGTCAACCAGTCCTTTCCTTATGGAATCGTTAGTTTCTTCTTGTGAAATAGCTAAGATTCTCATGGTGCCGTCGGGTTCTCTTTTACCGGCAATGGCCCTAATAGCGGTGGAACCTAGTTCCACGGCAATGATAATGTCCTTTTCTGCTCCCATAGTCTATATTTTTTTTGTGTTATTCTTCTTGGTACAAACTATCTGTCCGTTGTACGACAGATTAATAGCGGAATATTTATTCCATCCTGTCTTGCTGAGCCCGTTCTTATAGAATATCATCAGGTTTTCCAGCTTTTTCCGGAAGTTATCTACTGTTCCTAAAATAATCACATGTTCTCCAACTCTTGGATATAACTCAATTTCGTTATTGGCTGTTACATGGATTTGTTCTATTTGCTTATTCCAAAAATCGTGTTCGTAAACAAATTTTGCCAATTCCATGAGATTGTTCCTTGCATAGTTCTTTGTGATGTTACCTGTTGCAATGCAAAGATCGATGTTCATGTTATCAACAGGCATGGTGGCACCACTTCCGTCAAGGTAATAGTTGTCTCCGTTATCTTGTATAACATGAAGAATGGGGCGTTGTGGTATGACATAAATACACAAATGACTTGCTGCGGAGCAATAGCATCTGGCACTGTCTATATAGGGGTCATTCTGGAGAATTTTCTCCAATCCCTGAATATCAATGTTGCTCAGTTTTTGGCCTTCTGCAAAGACCTTATTTTTTGTAAGAATATTATGTATATAGTCAGTGGTTACAAAACCGCCTTCCAGACTGTCTGTTATCTGTATGTCAACAGCCTCGCAGATACGTTCTTCCGTACGTTGGGAAAATTTGACGATTGCGAATACCAGATAGCCGGCAACCAATAGGAGAAGTGTTATTTTGAATATAATTTTCATGATAGTGGTTTAAGAATTTCTGTTATTTGGTCAGCATAATTCTCAATATCTCCCGCTCCTAATGTAATGAGCACGTCAAATCCACCTTGGCGTACAACATCGCATATTTCTTCTTTCTTACACAGCTGTTTTTTAATACCGTCACGTAGATTGTCATAGATGAGGGCACTGGTTACCCCAGTGATAGGCTCTTCTCTTGCGGGGTAGATATCAACGATAGCGACATCATCCAGCAGGGAGAGGGCGCTGGCAAAATCACGATAAAAATCTCGGGTTCGTGTATATAGATGTGGCTGGAAGATGGCCTTTATTCTCTTCCCTTCATAAAGCTGTTTAATACTAAGAATACTTTGGCGTATCTCGGCGGGGTGATGCGCATAATCACTTAGATATACCATTTTGTTTGTCTTCAGCCGGAAATCGAATCTTCGGTCCACGCCCCTAAAGGATTCCATTCCTTTGCGAATCTCTTCTTCGTTGGCACCTCCAATTTGTGCAAGTGCCATAGCTGCAATACCGTTTTCGATGTTCACACTAACGGGAACTCCAAGCTTTATGTTGCTTATGTTCCCAAGCGGAGAAATGAGATCAAAAAAGATTTCTCCGTTACCAATCTTTATGTTCTTGGCATGGAAATCACCTTCGTTACGGCTATAGGTATAGGTTGTAACCCTGTCCTGTGTGTTGGGTGTCATTTTGAGTCCTGTATGCAGAATCAGGAAACCTTCTGGTTGTATGAGACTGCTGTATTTGCGGAAGCTTTCGAGATAGGCTTCTTCTGTTCCGTAAATGTCCAGATGGTCGGCATCTGTTGCAGTAATAACGCTGGCAAAAGGCCTAAGCCAATGGAAGCTGCGATCAAACTCGTCGGCCTCAATTACCACATAGGGACTGTTCTCGCTGATGATGTAATTTGTTCCATAGTTTTTGGTTATTCCGCCAAGAAAGGCGTTGCAATCCACATGACTCTGATGTAGCAAATGAGCTGCCATACTGCTTGTAGTGGTTTTTCCGTGTGTTCCTGCAACGCAGAGACCTTTAAGGGTTTGGGTAAGTGTTCCTAATACCTGAGCGCGTTTTTGGATTTCGAATCCGTTCTGTTGGAAATACATCAGTTCTTGGTGCTCTGCAGGTATTGCCGGCGTATAGATTACCAGAGTGGATTCTGCATTCTTGCATTCTGCAGGAATTTGTTCTATGTCTTCTGTATAGTGGATGCGGGCACCCTCGTCCTGAAGTTTTTTTGTTAGGTCACTGGGAGTCTTGTCATATCCACCGACAATTAGCCCTTTTTGCAGGAAATATCGGGCAATAGCGCTCATTCCTATGCCACCTATGCCAACGAAATATACAGATTTTATGTCGTTTAAATTCATATTCTTTATTCCTTTATTAACTTTAAAACTTCTTCTGCAATGATACGTGCAGAATCTTTGTATGCCATCTTGTAGGCATTCTCTCCCAAATTCTTTAATTTGCCAGTGTCAACAACAGTCGTCAGAGCCAATGGGATAAGATCTGTTATGGCATTTGCATCTTTAACATATAAAGCGGCCTGTTTATTGACGAGTGCCATAGCATTATGTGTCTGATGGTCTTCTGCCACATTTGGACTTGGTACAAGAATGCAGGGCTTACCCAACAGACAAAGTTCGCTTATGCTGCTTGCACCTGCTCTGCTTATAACAAGGTCGGCTAACCGGTATGCCATATCCATCTGACTGATAAAGTCCGTTATGTATAGATTTTCAGGAACTTTTGTCTCTTTCAGTTTTTTTTCTATGGACTCTTTGTAAAAACTTCCTGTTTGCCAAATGAATTGGACAGGAGCTTGCGCTATCTTTTCAAGATTTTGTAGTACGCTTTCATTCAGAGTTCTGGCACCCAAGCTTCCTCCTACAAGGAGAATGGTGGGCAGGTTGGCTTTTAGATTGAATGCATTAGCCGCTTCTTCTTTTGTTATTTCATTGTTTATCAGATTCTGTCGGACAGGATTGCCTGTGATGAGTATTTTTTCTTTTGGGAAGAAGCGTTCCATCCCTTCATAGGCAACACAAATCCTACTGGCTTTCTTTGCTAATGTCTTGTTGGTCAGACCCGCAAAACTGTTCTGTTCCTGTATAAGACAGGGAATACCTAATTCATACGCAGCATTCAGTGTGGCGGAACTGGCATATCCTCCTACTCCTACAGCTACTTGTGGTTTGAATTGACGTATGGTTTTCTTGATAGCCTTTTTGCTTCGTAGGAAATCCCAAAGTACACCTATGTTCCCCGGTTTCCAAAGTGGTCGTATCAAGCCCCTCACAGGTAGTCCGACAATCTTATAACCGGCAGCGGGAACTTTTTGCATCTCCATTCTACCCTCTGCACCGACGAAAAGAATTTTTGCATTAGGGTGCAGTTCTTTAAGGGCATTGGCAATACTGACTGCAGGAAAGATATGTCCTCCTGTTCCTCCTCCGCTTATTATGGCTCTCAATTCTTCCATATACCTTAATATATTATATAGAATACTCTTCTTTCCTTTTTGCTGTTCTGCTCACGCTTAAAATCATGCCAAAGTATGCGCAGTTCACAAATGTACTAGTACCTCCTCGGCTTATTAATGGAAGAGGCTGGCCTGTTACAGGGAATGCACCTGTTGCAACAGCCATGTTGACCATAGCTTGTATCACTATCATTAATGCCAATCCCATTACCAGATACGACGGGAACCTGGACTTACATCTGCTGGCAATCTTCATAGACTGCCACATCAGTAGCAGATACAGGAACATTACACCAAATAAGCCAAAGACCCCGGTCTCTTCTATGATGATGGCATAGATGAAGTCAGAGTATGCCTGAGGAAGATAGTCGCGTTGCACAGAATTGCCAGGTCCCTTTCCAATGATACCGCATGTGCCAATGGCAATGTTCGCATGCGTAACTTGAATGTTCTCTGTCAAAGAATAGTCTTTGGGGTCTTCCGGAATTTCACTATGTGTGGTAAGGCGGTGTACCCAGGTGGGTATTCGATGGAGAGGGCCTTGCGCCATCTTTTCCATTGTGGTCTCAGATTTTGATAATGTATAAACTGTAGTTCCGCCTATTACAGCACCAGCAAATACTAATCCAAGAATAATGGCCATATATTTTTTTGGCGCTTGAGCATAAAATAATATGCCAAAAATGGTTATGCCGATGATGCCGGCTGTAGAAAGATTCTCGGTAGCAATGAGAAGTAATACAAACCCAGTTACACCAAGTACCCATTTAGTGCCAATTTTGGAGGCTCCCTCCTCGTCTCTTGATGTTGAGAGAACAAATGCTGCGAATCCAATCAATCCCATTTTTGCCAACTCAGATGGTTGAAAAGATATTCTGCCTATTTCGAGCCATCTGGCTCCTCCATTAATCTTTGTCGTAAACAATACGACAATAAGCAACAAGATAGATGTGGCTAAAACGACAAGGGAGCCCAGTTTAAACCAATTACATGAAATCTGAGTTATAATCCATGCAAAGACTATCCCGATTCCCAGAAAAGCACTATGACGTAACACGGGATCCCAATAGTGCCCGTTAGAATAGGTCATAGTACTTGTAGCACTATAAACTTCAATTACGGATATCATGCACAGGAACAGGAACACCATCCATATTACCATATCGCCTTGCATCCAACTTTTTTCTTTAAGATTGCCCAGTGTCATGTCTTGTTGTTTCTTTGTCCTTTTTAACGTTTAATTTCTATTAAATCCTTATTACAATGCTCTGACTAGATTCTTGAATTGTTCACCTCTGTCCTCCATGTTTTTGAATAGGTCGAAGCTGGCACAGCATGGGCTTAATAAAACAGTATAGCCTGGTTTTGCCATGTTCACACATGCCGCGATGCACTCTTTCATACTGTGTGTGTCGGCTATGGGGATTCCCATGTTGTCAAAGAAGTTGTGCAACTTGGTGTTATCGGCTCCCAGGAAAACCAAACCGGCGCACTTCGTTTTCACCAAATCCTTTATGGCATTGTAGTCATTACCCTTGTCTTTCCCGCCAATAATAAGTATGGTGGGGGTTGTCATGCTTTCCAATGCATACCAGCATGCGTCAACATTTGTTGCCTTAGAATCGTTGATATATTGTACGCCACCAACACGAGCGACTTTTTCCAGCCTATGTTCTACACCTTCAAAATCTCCCAAACTCTGTCTCAGACTTTCGTCTTTGATGCCACTGAGATGTGCAGCAATTCCTGCAGCTAAGCTGTTGTACATGTTATGCTTCCCTCTTAGGCTTAGGCTTTCTTGCTCCATGTTGAACGGGGTGGGACGCTCAATTACATATTCTCCGTCGCAGATATATCCTATCATTCCATTTTTCTTGAGTATGCTGAAAGGACAAAGCTGAGATTTTATTCCGTATTTCTTTAACTCTTTTGCTATAATGGGATCGTCGGCCCAATATACAAAAGCGTCTTCTTCCGTCTGGTTTTGCAGAATACGCATCTTGGCATCTGTATAGTTTTGCATGCTATTGTTATATCTGTCCAGATGATCTGGCGTAATGTTTAGCAGTACAGCGATGTTGGCACGGAATTTATACATGTTGTCGAGCTGGAAACTGCTGAGTTCAATAATATAGTAGTCATATTTCTTGCCTTCTGCAATCTGTAGCGCCAAACTCCTTCCTATGTTTCCTGCCAATCCCACGTTATAGCCAGCGTTCTTGAAGATGTGGTATATAAGGCTGGTAGTAGTGGTCTTGCCATTGGATCCAGTGATACAGATCATTTTGGCTTTGGTATATCGCCCTGCAAACTCAATTTCATTAATTATGGGAATTCCAGCATCTTTGGCTTTAAGAATCATTGGTGCATTCTCAGGAATACCAGGACTCTTTATGATTTCTTTGGCATTTAGAATCTTTTCTTCTGTGTGATGGCCTTCTTCCCACTCAATACCATATTGTTCCAGGATGTTCTTATATTCTGGTTTAATGGCTCCCATGTCGCTGACAAAGACCTCAAAATCCTTTTTGAGTGCCAGAACTGCTGCACCTACACCGCTTTCGGCAGCGCCTAAAACAACTATTCTATCTTTCATTTTCTTATCTTATCTTTAATGTCACTATGGTAAGTGCTGCAAGTATTATGGTTATTATCCAGAATCGGATGGTTATTTTCGACTCCAGCCAACATCCTTTGGGCCAATCAATGAGAACCTTGAAATCTGGTGGAAGCTGATTTGGCTTAACCCTGAAGGTGTCGTGTATAGGAGCTCTCTTAAATACGCGCCATTTCTGACCTCTTTTATTACCCATTTTTGCATAGTTGGTCTGAAGGAGTACGCTGACACTTTCCATAAAGAAAATGAAGCATAAAAGGGGAATAAGCAGCTCTTTGTGAATGATGATGGCGGCAACAGCTATTATGCCACCAATAGCCAAACTGCCCGTGTCGCCCATGAATATTTGTGCAGGATAGGCGTTGTACCACAAAAAGCCTATCAGTGCCCCAACAAATGCCAGCAGGAATATTACCATTTCTTCACTGCCGGGAATGAACATGATATTCAAATATCCTGCCATAACAATGTGGCTGCTTACGTAGGCCAATATAGCCAAGGCTACTCCAATGATAGCAGAATTACCTGCACACATACCGTCCATCCCATCGTTAAGGTTACAACCATTGCTTACAGCCATTACGACAAAGGTCGTCATAATAACAAAGAATATCCACCCCGCAGCAGTACGATATCTGCCCAAAAAGGAAAAAATATCACTATAGCGTAAATTGTTGTTTTTTACAAATGGAATGGTTGTCACGGTGCTTTTTACGGCTTCGCTTTTGTATGTTACTTCCTCTGTTTTGTTTTGGATATCCGGTTTAACATTCTCGCGTATTACGGCATCAGGACTTAACCATAAGGTAAGGCCGATAATAAGTCCTAATAGGGCCTGTCCAAACAGTTTGTACATTGGCCGTAAACCATCCTTTGTGATTTTCAACTTGATGTAGTCATCAGCAAATCCGATTGCCCCCAGCCAGATAGTAGATAATATCATCAACAACATGTATATGTTACGTAATCTGCCTAATAATAAGCAGGGTATCACTGTGGCAAAGATAATAATTAGTCCACCCATAGTGGGAACTCCCTTCTTTTCCACCCCATAGGGGTCAATGTTTGCATTACGCGGAGGTTCCTTAACACCATGCTGCTTCATCCATTTGATGAAATACTCCCCAAACCATACGGATATGATTAATGAGAGTACCAATGTTAGAAGTGCTCGGAATGAAATATATGACCAGAGATGAGCGCCACTTACCCCATATTTACCTAAATATCTGAACAGATAGTATAACATGCTTAATGATTCTAATAAGAATTGTCTATTTTAGATGAGTCCAAATGCTTCTTGTATTATCTCGTGATCGTCAAAATGATGTTTTACCCCCTGAATAATCTGGTAATCCTCATGTCCTTTTCCTGCCACCAGAATGACATCTCCAGGATGTGCCATCATACATGCGGTACGGATGGCTTCTCTACGGTCCACTATACAAAGTACCTTTTGACGCTGTTTTTCTGTCAGTCCGCCCAACATATCGTTAATAATCTCTTGAGGTTCCTCAAATCGAGGATTGTCGCTGGTGATGATAACGCGATCGCTATTCTTGACTGCTTCTTGTGCCATCAGGGGACGCTTCCCCTTGTCGCGATTGCCACCAGCTCCACAAACCGTCCAACACAGGCCATGATGTTTGAGCACTTCATTGATGGTTCCCAAAACGTTTTTCAGTGCATCAGGAGTGTGTGCATAGTCAACAATGGCTGTAATGCCATTTTGGGAACGTATAGTTTCGAACCTGCCATTAACAGGTTTCATGGCACTAAGTTGTATCAGTGCTTCCTGTGGCTCAATTCCCATCATGATGGCAGTTCCGTAA
The DNA here is from genome assembly GCA_017645305.1 of Bacteroidaceae bacterium. GTDB lineage: Bacteria > Bacteroidota > Bacteroidia > Bacteroidales > Bacteroidaceae > Physcousia. Next base: position 143,110 of record JAGCPD010000007.1, read on the forward strand.
ATAGCAAGCAGATTGCTGACATTGAAACGACCAACAAATTGTACGCATACCTCTTTTCCGTTAATCTCAAGGTTCATTCCCTCAAAACTTTCCTCCAGAATCTTAGCCTTGAAGTCAGCAGCGGTGCGGGTAGAGTATGTCTTTATTTTTGCCTTGGTGTTTTGAACCATGAAAGCACCATTCTTGTCCTCTGCATTAATGATGGCAAAAGCCCCCTTGGGTAATGAGTCAAAGAAGGCCTTTTTGGCATCTCTGTAATTTTCGAAAGTTTTGTGATAGTCAAGATGATCACGAGTGAGATTCGTAAAGATACCTCCTGCAAATATCAAGCCTCCGACTCTCTTTTGTGCCACGCTGTGACTGCTAACTTCCATAAATGCATATTCGCATCCTGCATCAGCCATTTGACCTAAAAGCCTGTTTAGTGTGATAGGGTCGGGAGTTGTGCATTCTGTGGGAACAGCCTCTCCGTTTATGTAGTTGCATACAGTGCTGCAAAGACCGCATTTGTACCCCATACGTCTGAACATATTATACAAAACGGTGGCAATGGTGGTTTTTCCATTGGTGCCTGTTACACCAATGAGTTTCAGCCTACTGGTGGGGTTCCCAAAGAAGATTGTTGCCAAAAGCCCAACCACATTCTCGGTCTTCTCATATTGGATATAGGTGATGCCTTTCTGTATTGCAGATGGAATCTCTTCACATACGATAGTTTTCGCGCCAAGTTCTATAGCCTTGGCAATGAATGTGTGCCCATCTACCTGTGTACCTCGCATAGCAACAAATATATTCCCCTTTTTTATCAAGCGAGAATCTATTTCAATCCCAGTAATTTCTATTTCTATGTCACCGACAATATTTGTGGGACGGCATACATTTATTAATTGTGATAATTTCATAATTGTATGTGTTATTTTGAGATTTGTCCTAATTGTATTGTTATGGTTTTCTCTTTTTCCACGACACTGCCTGCAGGTATGCTTTGGCTCTTTACGTGTCCTTTTCCAAGGAGTCTTACCCTTAGACTCCGTTTTTGAAGTTCATAAACAGCATCCCTTGCACCCATACCGATGACGTTGGGAACTCTGTTGTTAGGAATGGAATCTTCCTTAACCTCCAGTTTTGTCGGAATACCTAGTTCTTTTAAAACAGAGTTTGATTTCTTTTCCTGCCCACGTACGGAAGAGGGGATATATACAGAGTTAGAGTCGCTGACTTCCTTTGCATCGTGACTATTGCCCTTCGACATGATATATTGCGAGATTTCGCTAAAAACAGGACCACACTGTCCGCCACCAGACGCTGGCAGACCTGTTTTAACAATACAAACGATACAACTGTATTTAGGATCTTCACTAGGGAAGTATCCGCAGAAACTGACCATGTATCTTGTGGGGCCGCTATGATATCCGCCTCCACCGGCTGAGGCAATCTGAGCAGTTCCCGTCTTTCCGCTTACTTTAAAATATTTTCCATTATTGCCTGCTTTTTTCCCCAAGCCTTCACTTACCACCTTTTCCAGGATTTCCTGTATGTCTGCTAATGTGCTTGGCTTGCACATGCTTTCTTTGATAACTTCTGTTGGAAATTCGCGAATTACCTGTCCGTCTTTCAGCTCAGCTGTAACAAATCGTGGTTTAATCAGTTTGCCTCCATTGGCAATACCGTTATAAAAAGCCAAGGTGCTTATTGGAGGGAGCATTGTTTCGTATCCAATACTCATCCATGGGAGGGCTGTGTTGCTCCAGTTTAACCAGAATCTGCCTTTCTTCTTGGGATGACGTACACGTGGCTCACCTTTTCCCACGAAGGGTAGGTTTAGGGGAAGTCCTACACCTAATTTGTTAAGTCCACGAACGTACCTGTCAGGGTCGTCTTTGTAAGCATCGTCTATCAGCCTGCTAACTCCGATGTTTGAACTGAACATCAATACTTGAGGGACGGTAAGTTCACCATAACCTCCTTTACGCCAGTTATGGTCTTTCATCTGACGCCCGTGCATAGGGAAGATTCCGCTTCCTGTTTCCACGCGCGTGTTCTTATTTATTTTACCGTCGTCCAAGGCCACCATGATACTGGCGGTCTTAAAGGTCGAACCTGGCTCCATCAGGTCGCTGACCGCATTGTTCTTGCATTCATAATACTCTCCGTCTGATGCTCTGGTAAGATTGACTATTGCTTTAACATCGCCGGTCTTTACTTCCATTACCACAGCAATTCCAATCTCGCCGTTTACCTCTTTGAGCTTATTGCGTAAGGAACGATCTGCCATATCTTGTATGTTGATGTCGAGTGTCGTTAAAAGGTCGTTCCCATCTTCTGGCGGCATATCCACGAATCTGATGCGTTTGTTGAGAACTTTTGTTGTATGAGAGGTTCCCGGCTTTCCTCGTAAGATGCTGTCGAAACTCAATTCAAGTCCGCATTTTGCCTGTGCGCTTGAATCGGCATATAAATCACCCAAGGTTCTGGAGGCGAGCATGCCATATGGTTTTTTTCGTTGCATAATCTCTTCTGCGTGGAATCCGCTCCTGTTGGTACGTTCCTTAAGCATTGGGAGTTTTTTGCATTCCTTATATTGAATGTACGAGGCAAGTTTTCCTGGGCAGATATTCCAAGCGAATTTTCCGCGCTCTTTCCCCTTTAGCAGGTGATTTCTGAACCAGGAAGCATCATGATTTTGGAAAATTCTTGCTAATCCTACGGAAATGCTGTCCAAATCTACGGAAAAAGCTGAATCTCTCCAGTGCTCAATCTTTTTTTGGCTTACAGAATCTGGATCATAAACTTTGAAATCCATATACAGACGATATACTGGGATGGAGCCAGAAAGCACTTGCCCGTCAGCAGACAAAATATTACCCCTATTGGCTGGGATGGAAATGTTTTCCGTCGTGAAGCGTTTGTCCACCTGTTCCCAGTAATTGCTCTGGGGAGGGAGCATGGTGTGAAGGGCAGTACCAAGGATATATACTGCAATTATCGCAATCAATGCAAGGATAATGCGAAATCGACCTATAGAACTATCGTTTTTTGCCTTCATTCGTTTCTGTTAATCGGTTTTTATAAGTTCGTAAACGGGATCGTTGCTGGAGCAAAGTGTACTGTCGCCCATTGCTTTCATCTGTTCTTCCAGCTGGCTTTGGCGACAACGTAATGTGAGCTCGCTGTTTCTTGTCATACTTCTATATTTCCAGTCTTGTAACTCCTCGTGTAGCTTGTCCTCCTCAATCATTTCTGTTTGTGCCTGGTAACGATTTGATATGTATATGATAATGCCAAAAAGAATTAGCGCCAGAACGCCAAGCTGTTTTTTGAACCATAATCCATTAATACTCAACGCCTGTAGAACATCTTTTAGATGCTCCATGTCTTTTTTCTCGCCGTCATCCTCTTCGTTAACCAGTGCATTCAAGATTTTACTCTTGCTGCTTTGTTCCTGTTCTTCGGAAGCAGACGCACCATTCTTCTCCAGTTCCTCTTGTTTCTTATCTGTCATCTCTGCCATTTTTCTCCAATTCTAAGTTTTGCTGACCGGCTGCGAGGATTAACTTGTACCTCTTCTGGCGATGCCATAATAACGTTTCTGTTAATTGCTTTAAGGGGGGCTTTGTTTTTTCCAAAAAGGTCTGTTTCCGTTTTTCCTTCAACATTTCCTGATTTTATAAGATTCTTAACCATCCTGTCTTCCAATGAATGATATGTTAAGATGGTAATCCTGCCTCCTGGGGCTAATATCTCTGTAGCCGATGTTAACATTTGTCGCAATGCAGACATTTCCCCGTTTACTTCTATTCGTAAAGCTTGAAAAACACGGGCCAGATCTTTCTTTTCCCGATCATAACTGAGGTAAGGTTTTAATAATTCTGTCAGTTGCCCAGTAGTTTCCATCTCTTCGTTGGCTCTTGCTTTCACAATGATAGATGCCAGTTTCCTGCTGTTTTTCAGCTCTCCGTACAGATAAAATATTTCTGCCAGTTGTTTTTCCGTATAATTCTTCAAGACATCACTAGCCTTCAGTTTGGCTGTCTGATTCATTCTCATATCCAGTTTGGCATCATGGCGGAAGCTGAATCCCCTTTCTCCTACATCCAAATGATGGCTACTTACCCCTAAGTCGGCAAGGATGCCGTCAACATGTTTTACTCGGTAATACCGCATCCAGTTTTTTAAAAACCGGAAGTTGCTTCTAATAAACGTAAAAGATGTTCCATAGGTTTCCTTCAAAGGACGGGCATTTTTCTGCGCATCAAGGTCTTGGTCGAAACTGTAGAGACGACCGCCTTCTCCCAATCTGCTTAGAATCTCTTTGCTGTGGCCGCCTCCTCCGAAAGTAAGGTCAACATACGTCCCGTCGGGCTTGATGTCAAGCCCGTTCACTGTATCTTTCAGCATGACGGGAATATGATAAACCTTGCTTATCATGTCTTTTCTTAGGGTGGTTTATGTTGTGTTTTACTTGCACTCTTGGGGTGCATTCATCATCTCTTCCAAACACTTTGCCAATGTATCTGGTTGGTTGAGCAGTGTTTCCGCATCTTGTTTGTTCCATACTTCTATGGTGTTGTCAACACCAATGAAACGAACATCGTTTTTAATACAGGCCTCTTCCAAATAGCGTTTGGGTATTAGTATGCGGCCTCCGCTGTCTAAAGAAACGGCTTCTGCACCAGCAACAAATTGCCTGAGTGCGTTACGTCCATTCCTGTCGAACATATTTGTACGGGCAGTAATGGCATCAACTTGCTCGTTCCATACATGTTGAGGATACAGAATTAGGCAGCGTTGGAAGATGTCACGACGCAGTATCAGTCCCTGTTCTTCTTCTCGTTGAAGAATTTTGCGGAAACTGCTAGGGACAAAAACTCGTCCTTTTTCGTCAACTTTGGCATCAATATTGCCTGTAAATCTCATTGCGGATACCTCTTTTTTAAAATCTTGGGTGCAAAGATAATAAAATTCCCCACAATTCCCCACACTTTTTTCGATTTTTTTTAAATAATAATTTTAATGTCTTTTTCCACTTTAGTGTAGGTTTGGGCAAATTGACTGTTTTTTTTTCGATGAAATGGTATGTTATTTCAAAATTTTGTATTTAACTTGTCATTTGATTTTTTTTGTTCTTTTTTCTTGTTTGGTGGGGAATTTTTCCGTACTTTTGCATAAAATTGAAAATTTATGAAAAATCGAGGTGTTCTTTTTGCATTTTTGATTCTCTTTTGTGTTTGTCTTCATCCGTCTCATGGTAAAAAAAAAGAGAAGCGTTCTGTTGTTCGTATAGAAACGTCGTTAGGAGCCATACGCGTTGCTTTGTTTGATGATACGCCCATGCATCGTGATAATTTTTTGAAGTTGACTTCCGATGGGTTTTATAATGGAACGCTTTTTCATCGCTGCATCAGGGATTTTATGATTCAGGGAGGCGATCCTGACTCGCGCAATGCGGTCAAAGGACAACTCTTAGGTGAAGGTAATGTGGGATATACCATACCTGCAGAGTTTTGTTTGCCTTATCTGTTTCATTGGCGTGGAGCCTTGGCTGCTGCTCGAGAGCCGGATGATGTTAATCCGGAACAAGAGAGTAGCGGATGCCAGTTTTATATTGTTTATGGAAAAAAACAAACACCGCGAGATGTTAAGAATGTACGTTCAATGTTGGAGGAAAAAGGAATAGAACTCACGCCTCAAATGATGGATGATTATGTGACGCGAGGTGGGACGCCGCATCTTGATGGTCAATATACTGTGTTTGGTGAAGTGATTGAGGGTATGGATGTTGTCCGCGGGATTTTAGCTTTGCCGACAGATGCAAACGACCGTCCTTTGGAAGATGTGATTATTAAGCAAATGTTTGTCGAGCAATACAGCAAGGACGCAAATGCCCAACGTTCGCGGAACAGATAAAAATCCATTTCACCGTTATTTTTTGCCTCCGGCCACCTCTTACTGTACCGTTTTTAACGTGCTAATACCATAATTCTTTTATTTCTTACCGTTTTTCATCTCTTATTATACCATATTTTTTATTTGGAAAGTTTTTTTTAGGATACCTTTGCACCCGCATTATTAATGAAGTGTAATAAAATCATATATTAGTTGTGATGCAAAAGTGTTTTTTGTTCTCAATTTTCTTAGGGCTTCTTGCTTCATGTATTAATGAAGAGCCAAAGAATACGGAATGTGATATTGAAGCCGTATCAGTTCATGTTGAAAATCCAATAGAAATTTTCCATCATGAGTATGATACACTTAAGGTTGTTGGGTCGGCTTCAGACCAAATTGTTTTTTTGATTCGTTCTCATGAGAATGTTTCTCACTTGCCTTTGAATCTGAGAATCACATTGGGTGCCACTGCTTATATTCAAGAGTCAGATGGTACTTTTACAGAGTTTAAAAATGGCAGTCTTGTTGATTTTTCAGGTGAAAAGGTACAGATGTTCCGTATCGTTTCGGAGGATAAGCAATGGAATAGGACTTATTCAATTACTTTTGAGCATGATTATCCAACCGAGGGTGACTTTACCATAGACTTCGAGGATTATAACCTTGATGCTACTGGCAGGTTTTACGAGTGGAGCATTAATGATCCGAACGTTGCCAGTGTGTTCACTGATGGTAAATGGAAAAACGGGAATCCTGGTTATAAACTAAGCAAATCCTCGGCAAAGCCTATGGAATATCCATCTGTGCCGATTATTAATGGGGGGCCCGACGGAAGTACTTGTGTTAAACTTGAGACAAAAGATACTGGCTCTTTTGGAAACATGGTAAACATGAGATTGGCAAGCGGTAGTATGTTTAATGGTGTTTTTGATGTCAGCAATGCACTTAAGGATGCACTTAAAGCAACTCGTTTTGGCTCTCCTTTTGCACATAAACCCGTTAAGCTAACAGCATGGCTTAAGTTTGAGCCAGGTGCAGTATTTCAAGATAGGAAGGGGAATCCTGTCGAGGGTATTGTAGATGAACCTGATGCTTATGTGGTCTTCTATCGCAATCAGGATGAATCCGGTAATGAGGTGATGATTGACGGAAACGACATGTTCACCAATCCCCATATTGTGGGACTTGGCCGTCTTCCTCATAATGTTAATGAGGATGGGTCAGACAAGCTTTGCAACACCCCCATACATGGTCTTACATCGGAATGGCAATTTGTTGAGATTCCTGTAATATATACAAGTGAGGTTGACCAAACTATTTTGGCAAATAAAGGTTATAGCCTTGCAATTAGTTTTGCAAGCAGTTGGCAGGGAGGATATTTTCAGGGCGCAATCGGGAACAAATTGTTTGTTGATAACGTGTCTATTTATTGCGATAAAGACTTATACACAGATAAATAGAATTTGTTGTGATTTCTAAATCAAATATTTTTTCATTAGTAACTATTTTCCTATTGTCAATAACTGTATCAGCTCAAGACTCGTGGGAAAAATGGGGACCGACAAAGGGATTAAAGGGTGCAGGTATTCTTGTCCGTGCCGGTTATACTTTGGGTGGTACCACTCCATTGCCTTTGCCAAAGGAGGTACGTTCAATTAACGGGTTTGCTCCCAAAGGTGGTTCTACAATAGGTGTGGATTTCTATAAAATGTACGGAAAACGCTGGGGAGCCAGTTTGGGATTGCATTTCTTTTATGAAGGTTTCCATACAAGTGCAGATGTTAAGAATTACAAGATATCGTTGACAATGGACGGTAATACAATGTCTGGCTATTTTACGGGAACCGATGTTACCAATACGGATATGTGGGGTATGACAATGCCTATGCTGGCAACATTCAGAATGTCTCCGCGTTGGAACCTTAGTTTTGGTCCATATTTCAGCACATATTTCAAGAAAAGTTTTAGTGGCGAGGTATATGATAACGAGGAAGGTGTTGGCTATCTTCGTGTTGATAATCCTACCGGCGAGAAGGTTAATATAGACAGGAGCAACCCTGCCACATACGATTTCTCTGACAGAATGCAGCAGTGGAATGCTGGTATGGAAATATGCTTTGACTGGAAGGCTTGCAGGCATATGAATATTTTCGGCAAGTTGGATTGGGGCCTTAGTAACATTTGGGAAGGCGATTTCGATGCCATTTCGTTCAGGATGTACCCTATCTATGCTACGATAGGATTTGCTTACAGATATTAAAATAAACATATATTTATGAAGAAACTTTTACTCGTTTTATTTTGTGTTTTTACAGCTTTGGCAGTATCTGCTCAATATAAGGGTTATACAGAAAATCTGCTGCTTACTGTAGATGGCCAGAGTGTGGAAATTCCCGACGTTACCATTCTGTATCAGGACAATGGTGACGGTACAGCGAACTTTTTGCTGAAGAATTTTTATCTTTCCATGGGTTCGAATAATCTTGCTGTGGGAAATATCAGTGTTCCCAACATGCCAATCACTAAAGGTGATGCATACGACACATTTAATGTCCATGAAAAAATTATCATTGAGGACGGTGATGCGGATGCTCTTCCCGAAGGAACGGATATGTGGCTGGGCCCTATGATATTTTCTGATGGTCTGGTACTTGATTTGGCTGGCAAGGTAAACGACGAAAAACTTTATGTTGTCATCTATCTCAATCTCTCAGAGAGCGGTCTGGAAGGATTTGGTCAGATAATCGAGGTACAGTTCGGTAGCGACTTTTCGGAAGACATGGAAAATGCTGTCAGCAGCATAGCGTCTGTACAAAAGTCTTCTGCTGTTTACGACCTTTCTGGCCGCCGCGTAAAGAACCCTTCGCGTGGTATTTATGTGAGAGAGGGCAAGAAGGTGCTGTTTTAAATGCCGAATATTATATAAAAAGGTATAAAGTAAGTAATGAGGGTCCTTTGCTGCGTATTGTTGCTACTTCTGGCGCCTATGCATTCCTATGCACAGGCCGAGAGTTTGGAGCAAGCACGGCAGGACTCCCTTGCCATTACTGAGGCGGACGACTTTGTAACAGCCAGTCTTCTGGTGGCAACGCCCTCGGATGTGCTTTATTCCTGTGCAGGCCACGCCTGTATTCGCATGCAATGCCCGCACTACGACCTCGATGTGGTGTATAGCTATGAGGCGGATTCTGTCACGAATAAGGTGCTGACATTCTTGAGTGGTGGCTTAAGGATGGGCATGACGATTGTGCCTACAGAGCGCATGATGGCATACTATGCAGGTGATGGCAGAGGCGTTACAGAGTACGTCCTCAATATCCCTTTGGAGAAGCGCAAGCAACTCTGGCAGTATCTTGACGGCAAGGTGGAGGAAGGTGTGAATCTGCCCTATGATTATCTGAACCGAGGTTGTGCGGTTGCCTGCCTACGTGCTGTTCGTACAGCCGTGCTGCCTGATACACTTTCCTTTGGAGAGTGGGATGAGAAGTTTATCAAGAAAACGCGCCGTACCCTGTTGCGAAATCAGATAGATGCTTTCCCCTGGAACCGTTTCTTCCTCTTTACCATCGTCGGTACAGAGGCAGACCAACCTTGTGCCGTTACAGACAAGGTGGTTGTATATCCCGACCTGATAGATGTCTTGCGGAAGGCGACGCTGGGCGGGCAGCCTGTCCTTGGAGAGGCAAACATCCTGGTTAACCAGACTGTCAATGTGGAAGAAATTGGATGGCTTACGCCGATGCTGATGGCTTGCGTGCTGCTGTTATTAGCGGTTGTCAGCTGCTTCTGGATGCAGGGGGCATTGTCCCTCCTGCTACTGGTCTTGCAGTCAGCCATCGGATTGCTAATGACCTACCTGATTGTCTTTTCGACGCTTCCTGTCACCAATTTCAGTTGGCTCATCATTCCATTCAACCCGTTGCCGCTTCTGCTGTGGCACTGGCGTAGGTGGTGGTTGCTGCCTTTCGCCGTAATCTGCATCGGGTGGAGCATTGCCATGCTGGCGCAGACTGAGAACCCACTGGTGGATAATGCCCATATCATCCTTGTCTTGGCACTCGCTATTAATTACATCGGACAATGGTATCAATTACGAGAAATCAAATTAAATAAACAATAAATTTAACAAACAAAACAAAAATTATGAATTGTAAAATTACGAGGTTGTTAAGCCTCTTCATGGTGATGTTCGCCATGTCTCTGCCAACCTTGGCATCGAATCATTATTCCAAAGTGGTGGCAACTGCTGTTGGAGAAGGGAAAGTATATGCAAGTAAGTCTCAGACTGATAGTCCTGCTTATACAGACGGCTCGTCGGAAGCAACCACTGAAAATGGTAGGGCATATGACGCTCCTACGAATACTTATTATCTTTATGCTCAGGCCAACGAGGGAAATGTCTTTGTCGGTTGGTATGAGGATGCGGAATGTTCTGGCGCTGCTGCTTCAACAGAAGCAAATTATACGGTGTCAATTACCGCAGAATCAACAGATAAAAACTCACCTACGACTAAGACATTCTATGCCAAGTTCGTGAGCGCAAGCGCACCAATCTTTGGATATTCAGAGACACGTGTCTATGCAAATATCAGTGAAGGCACGTACAAGAATGAGACGCTGACAGCAAGCAATATATCTGATGCGATTACTTATGCGTCAAGCAATGAGAATGTCGCAACAGTCGCCGCAGACGGTACTGTGACACTTATTAAGAATGGTTCATGCTACATCACCGCAAAGGCTGGTGAGTTAGAGGCTTCCTATACTCTTACTGTCATTGACGATGTAGCTGCTGGTGTGACCCAGATTGGCAACGGCGACTTCGAGGACTGGCGCGGTGTGACCAGTAGCAATCATGCTCCCGACAACTGGAACTCCTTCGAGACAGCAGAGGGAAGCCTTGCAAGTTTGTCAAGTGCCCAGCAGGTTCAAATGGTGGAAGGCGGTCGCCCTGGCAGCGATGGCCTTTATTGTGTTGACATTTGGTCACGCAGCGTTGTGGGTGTTGTTGCTCAGGGTAATCTTACTACGGGTTGTATAAACGCAGGTGCAATATCGGCTTCTGACAAAAATAACTACAACTACAGCAATATTTTAGACCCCAAGAAAAGCGAGATGATTTCCAAAATTCCTACTGCTATTAAGTTGTGGGTAAAGTTCGTTCCTGCTGCTGTGAATGAAGCTCATCCCAATGCACATATAGCGGTAACGGTTCATGATGCGCATAACTATATTACTTACAGTTCTGGAAACGATAACGAAGAGAACCAGTCATACGCTATTGCTAATGCTTTGTATGATTTCCCGGCTTGCGACTGGACAGAGGTGACCATACCTTTCGAAAGAACAGGTAATTATACCGATGGTCAGATGTATATTCTTGTCAATCTTGCCACAAATGCCGATCCTGGCCAAGGTCAAGCAGGTGACCATCTGTATATTGATGATATCGAACTGGTTTATGAGGCTGCTGAGCCTGTTGTCTATGACAAGTATGTCTCTGTTGGACACGATGTACCTGTTGCTGCTCCCATCGAAGTAACATTCAACGATGACAACACCATCGACTTCAGCCTGAAGAACTTCGGTCTTGACCTTGGTGGCACATACGCAAATGTGGGTAATGTTACAGTTCCTGGCCTTGGAATAAACAACCAGGGCAGCTTCGCCTTCGAGGGTGACATCCAGATTACGGCTGGTGACAAGGAAGGTGTAGAAATGTGGTTAGGTCCCACGCTCGGAGACATCCCTGTTGTGCTGAACGGTACCATCAAGGGTGAGTACTTCTATGTTCATTTAGACATTAACATACCTGGTGCTCCCGTTGAAGTAGAGGTTGGTGACTTGGCAGAAGCAACGTTCAAGGTGGGCGATGCACTCATCGGCACCTTCTGCGCTCCCTTTACTGTGGCTATTCCTGCTGAATATCAATCCTACGCCACAATTAGCACTGTTACTGATGCTGGTGAGGATGGTGTCCTGACGCTCGAATCCATTGAGACTGGTATAATTCCTGCTCATACTCCGGTTGTCGTTCAGATTCCCATGGCATTTGAGATGCCTGCCAGTGGCATCTATGTAAAGGGTACTCCCACTGCTGGCTTACTCACTGGTGTCTATGAGGACACACCTGCTCCCGTTGGCAGCTATGTCCTGCAGAACAATGCCGATGTTGTGGGCTTCTACCAGGTAGCTCAAGGACAGCAGCCCACGGTAAAGGCTAATCGTTGCTATCTGACCGTTCCTAATACCAACGTGAAGGTGTTCTATTTCAATGCCGAGGATGCTGAAGAAGCAACTGGCATAAATGCAATTGAAAATGGAGAATTGACAATTGATAATGCCGCTATCTACAATATGGCTGGTCAGAAGGTCAACAAGACATTGAAGGGTATCTATATTATTAACGGTAAAAAGGTTCTTAAGTAAATTATGAAAAAGACATATAGCACACCAGGGGCACTGGTTAACGAGACTGAAGTTGAGAATATGATGGCCGTTTCGCTTATTGATGGCTCGGCTGATCCCAATGCAGAGGTTCTGACCAAGGAAGACTCGAGTTGGGATATGTGGTCAGACGAGGAGTAAACCTCTATCTGCTATTGTAAAGATTTATTATGTAATCCACGGTGGTTGATTATGAAATTGGCTGCCGTGGATTTTTTTCGTCACAATGAGTTTCGCAGTTCATCGCGACGAGTTCTGTAATTGGTGGTCGTTAATTTCTATATGGATACAGATGGTTAGGCTTCTCTTTTCCTGCTGTTGCTCCAGTATTCATCCAAGGTGATACCTTCCATTTTCAAGAAGCAGGAACGGGCAGTTTGCGTGGTGCCGAAACCGGCATCGACTACCTCGTTCAAAGCGGAAATCTTTCCTTTTGTGATAAGGCGTTTAAGTTCCTCTATCCGGTAGCGGTTTATGTATTCGTGCACATTGTAATATCCTTGGCTACGAACACATTGAAGTACCAGATGGCGGTTATAACCTACAGCTTCACAGAGGCGATCACGGCCAAAGGTGTTGTCTGTCCACTCTTCCCTGTGGTTCTGCATCCAATATTCTATACGCTTGAAACGCAACAGGTTTGCCTCGTTAAAGTCTTCCTTTTCTGCTTTTTCAACAATATCCTCTGTAGGCTCCTCCTTAACTTCTAACAGGGCAGGCTGCGGTAAATGTATGGCCATGTCCTCCAAAGTCCGAAAAGTCAGGTAGAGGTTTAAGAGCGTAAAGATGATGACGTAAATCATGAGTGCTGTAGGATTATACAGAATGGAAACAACGGTAAAGAAAACGACAGAGAATCCCAAACACACGCAATAGCCAATCAGATAGCGCGGAATGTCTGTGTTATGAACCAATTTACGGGGCAAAAGGAAAATGTTGATGATATAATAGATGCTGATGCCAAGGGCTAGAATACGCAGCAACACATCGCTGGAGAGTAAGTTCTTGAACACTTCGTTGAAATCATGCATGATAACAATCCTACTACCCATCAGTCTTGCCACAGAATAAACGGTAATCAGCGCTATAACCGGCCTGGCATATTTAATCATACGTTTTGCCTGTAGAAATCCGGGCATGGGAATGCTAAGCGGGAAAATACTCTGAAGGTAAACGCCGCATAAAAGCGGGAGTATCATGGCAGGGTGCATAATGCCAGGATTACCTTCAGCTATCAGATTGCTGATACATGTGACAGCCATCAGAACGAATCCGAGTATGCCGTTTACCCAGGCTAGGCAGAGATATTGAACTTTATGTCGGGCATAAATGGCTGTTGTGGCACTTACGACCAAGTGGGCTGTGGCGCTACAGGCCAGTATCAATAGTATTGTGTTGGAATTCATATTTAGTTGACAGTTGACGGTTTGCCCGCAAAGATAGTCATTTTATGTATATTAGAACATATTTCGGGTAAAATATTTGTCCTTTTAAGGTAAAAGGTGTACTTTTGTAATTCATAAAGGTGTAATAGGATTTTATGTTAAAACGCTTGGTTGTACGTACATTTGTTTTGTTGCTTGCCGTTTTGGTGCTACTGCCACTGGGTGCTTCCCAGCGCAAAAAGCGTATTGTGACAAAACCGGATACAACCTCGCTGGTTGCTAAAATACAGGATTTTGGTCAGACGGGACGTATGAGTTGCTCCACATTTCCTGTCAAAATTCATACCAGTGGCAGGGCTGTTCAGATCCAGAGTGAACACAGCCAAATCCTTCCTATTTATACCAGAACCGGTGCTTTTTATATGGCAGTTCGCCTGAATAAAGGGGTAAACTGGCTAAACGGGCTTCCGCGTGGACATTATTTTATCAATAACCGTCCTATAACTATCAACTGAAATCAATGGCATTGCAAGAGCATACTATCAAAGAAATCGATCTTGACGAAATTATCCGCAAGAAAGCGGGGCGCAGGTCAAAGTTCATTCCCCAGTGCCTTATCAACTTACTTAAGCGTGTCATTCATCAGGAGTTTATTAATATTTATCTGCGTCAGGGCTATGTTGGAGTTGATTTTTGCAAACACTGCGTAGAGTACATAGGTGCTAACGTTAAAGTGGTAGGACGTGAAAATCTGCCTTCTGACGGTCGTTATTATACTTTTGTAAGCAACCATCCTTTGGGAGCTGTTGATGGTGTGACTTTGGGATGGGTGATAGGAGAGCAGTATGATGGCAAGATAAAATACCTTGTAAATGATTTGCTGATGAACCTTGAAGGATTGGCTCCTTTGTGCATTCCTATTAACAAGCTGGGCAAAAATGGAAGAAATTTTCCTGCTATGGTAGAGAGTGCTTTCTCCGGAGAGAATCATGTGATAATGTTTCCTGCTGGTCTTTGCAGCCGTAAGATGAATGACGGTCAGATAAGGGACCTGGCTTGGAGCAAGTCGTTTATCACAAAAACAGTACAGCATCAGCGCGATGTGGTTCCCATACATTTTGAAGGACAGCTGACGAACCGTTTCTATAAAGTGGCGGGCTTCTGCAAGAGATTTCATTTGCCTAATTTTGCGCAGATTCTGTTGCCTGATGAGATGTATCGCAGTAAAGGAAATACTTATACTGTAAAGATTGGGAAGCCTATAGCATGGCAGACATTTGATAAGTCCCGCACTCCATTGCAATGGGCGCAGTGGGTGCAAAGTAAAGTTTATGAAATATGATGGAAGAGATTATTGGCAGCATTCCACGTGAGATATTGAAGGCGGAACTGACGCCTGATAAAAAGTTGCGCATGACCAACAAAAGCAGTAACGAGGTTTATGTGGTTACATGGCAGGATTCTCCTAATGTGGTGAGAGAGATTGGCCGTTTGCGCGAAATAGCTTTCCGTGCCGCCGGTGGAGGCACGGGGAAATGTTTGGATCTTGACGAGTTTGACACTTGCGAAAATCCATATAAGCAGATTCTGGTTTGGGATCCTGAGGCAGAAGAGATAGTGGGAGGTTACCGTTACATCCTTGGCAAAGACTGGAAATATGATAACGAGGGACAGCCTATTCTGGCTACCAGTCACATGTTCCGCTTCAGTGAAAAATTCATAAGGGAATATGCTCCATGGACTATAGAACTGGGACGTAGTTTCGTAACGCTGGAATATCAGAGTACGTTGCGTGGCAGAAAGGGTATCTTTGCCCTTGATAACCTTTGGGACGGTCTGGGGGCTATTGTGGTAATAGAACCTACCGTCCGTTATCTTTTCGGTAAGTTTACCATGTATCCCAGCTACGACCGTATGGCACGAGATATGATACTATATTTCTTGAACAAGCATTTCCCGGATCCTGATAATCTGATATTTCCCATGAACCCCTTGCAGTTGGAGCACGAAACCACTGAATTTGATAAAATTTTTGTAGAGGACGATTTTAAGGCCGATTACCGGATTCTGAATAGCGAGGTTCGTTCGCTGGGTTATAACATACCTCCTCTGGTAAACGCTTATATGGGCTTGAGTCCTACCATGAAGCTGTTTGGTACAGCTATCAATGACGGATTTGGCGACGTGGAAGAAACGGGTATCCTGATAGCAGTGGATGAAATCCTACAGGAAAAACGCATGAGGCACATTGATACTTTTGCTGCGGAACACCCGGAACTGGTGAAGATTACCAGCGGAGCTAATCGTATTTTTTACAAACCCGAATAATAGAAAAGGGAAGTTAAAGGGAAGGATTTTCTGAATATGGATGGTAAAAGGATGAATTGGAGCCAGTTGCTTTCCAACAAGCGGTTGGGGCAGGAGGGAGTGTCGAGCAGGAATGATGACAGGACGGAATTCCAGCGCGACTACGACCGGCTGATTTTCTCAGCCCCTTTCCGACGTTTGCAGAACAAGACACAGGTGTTTCCCCTTCCAGGCAGTATCTTTGTGCATAACCGTTTGACGCACAGCCTTGAGGTCAGCAGTGTGGGACGCAGCTTAGGAAACGATGTAAGCCGGCTATTGCTGGAACGTCATCCGCAATTGGTGGATACGCACATTACAGAGTTAGGCAGTATTGTCAGTGCTGCTTGTCTGGCTCACGATTTAGGTAATCCTCCTTTTGGACATAGTGGCGAGAAGGCAATAGGAACGTATTTCAGCGAGGGCGATGGTCAGTTTCTGAAAAGTTATGTCTGTGAAGATACAGGTGACTGCCTAAACCATAAGCAATGGGAAGACCTGATACACTTTGAGGGAAATGCCAACGCATTTCGCTTGTTGACGCATCACTTTAATGGACGAAGGAAAGGTGGGTTCGTAATGACATATAGCACCTTGGCAAGTATAGTAAAATATCCTTTTACCTCCGATTTGGCAGGCGAAAAACGCAAGTTCGGCTTCTTTCGCAGTGAAGCGGAGGATTTCCGTCGGATTGCCGAAGAGTTGGGAATCTTGAAGTTGGAAACGCCGGAAGGGTCTTACAAGTATGTACGGTATCCATTGGTTTATCTTGTGGAGGCTGCCGATGATATTTGCTATCAGATTATGGACATTGAGGATGCTCATAAGCTGAAGCTTCTCACTACAGAACAAGTAAAGGAACTCTTTCTTAACTATTTTGAAGAAGAGCAGCGTAACCATATAGCTGACCGCATGAAGACTTTGGACGATGTGAATGAGCAGGTCGTCTATTTGCGTTCCTGTGTTATAAACTGTCTGGAGCAGGAGTGCGTGAGGGTCTTTGTGGAGCATGAAGATGAGTTCTTGTCAGGAACTTTCTCGGGTCCGCTTATCAAGCACATCGCTGAGGTGCCCAGACTTGCTTATCAGAATTGTGAGAAAGTTGCTTTCTCTAACATTTATCATTGCAAGGATGTGGTGGATATAGAGATTGCCGGTTACAAGGTAATAACCCAATTGACGGATCTCATGATAAAGGCTGTTACCCATCCGGAGAAAGCTTTTTCCCAGTTACTTATCAACAGGGTCAGTTCGCAGTACCAGATTTTAGCTCCAACGCTATATGAGCGTGTAATGGCAGTGTTGGATTACATCAGCGGAATGACAGACGTCTATGCCCTGGACTTGTATAGAAAGATTAACGGCATGAGTTTGCCAGATGTTTAAAGATAAATATGAAGATACAGATACTTAATCGCAGTCATCATGCACTGCCCCAATATGCAACCGAGCAGTCGGCAGGCGTAGATTTAAGAGCAAATTTAGAGGCTCCCATAGAATTGAGACCCATGGAGAGACGCCTGATTCCTACGGGGCTCTTCCTGTCACTGCCCAAGGGGTACGAGGCACAGGTGCGTCCCAGAAGCGGACTTGCATTGAAACGCGGCATAACGGTTCTGAATACCCCCGGCACAATAGATGCCGATTATCGTGGAGAGATATGTGTTATTTTGATAAACCTTTCAACAGAACCTTTTGTCATTGAGGACGGCGAGCGTATTGCCCAGATGGTCATTGCCCGTCACGAGCAGGCAGAGTGGGAACTTGTGGATGTGCTTGACGAGACAGAACGCGGTGCCGGTGGCTTTGGACATAGTGGTGTGAAGTGAAGAGTGAAAGAGTGAAAAGCTGAAAGAGTGAAAAATAAACTGCTGATATTTTTATTCCTTTGTAGTGGAACTTTGTTGGCTCAGACAAGGTTCGATTATTTTTATCTGGAGGCAGAGAAGAGCCGCCTTTCAGGTGACTATGCCTCGGCTATGGAATTGTATCAGCATTGTCTGGATATTAACCCCAATGCGGCAGAAGCTGTTTACAATCTGGGGCTGGTGAAACTGTTCCTCCGTCAGGATAGCCTGGAGGTAGGCATAGGTATGCTGAAGCAGGCGTGTGCGTTGGATTCTTGTAATCCTTGGTATTTAGAAACGCTGGCTTCCATTTATATGAATGCACGTAAAACAAGTGCAGCCGTTCCTTTCTTAGAGAAACTGGCCAAGCTTCAACCCAAACGTACGGATGTGTTGTCACAGCTTGCCGGCATATATCGCGATGACGGGCATACCGACAGGGCCATAGAAGTGCTGAATCGTATAGAAACCCAGGAAGGTAAGTCTGTTCAGCTAAGCATGGAGAAGTTCACCCTTTATATGAGTAAGGAGGAGGAAGACTCTGCGTTTACGGAATTGCAGAGCCTGTGTGATGAGTATCCTCATGATTTGAACTATCGGGTTGTAATGGCGAACCAGTATCAGTTGGCCGGCTATTCAGACAAGGCAATGGAGATTTACAACTATGTAAGGCAGAAGGATGCTCATAATCTGAACCTTTTACTTGCGATGCTGAGTTATTACAGGTCAACGAATGACAACGAACGCTTCGTTCAGCTGCGCGACTCTTTGCTTTTTGACGAAGGCAGTACCAGCGAGTTACGTATTGCTTTGATGAAGGACTATATCGACGAGACTATACAGGATTCCACAAAACGTGATTCCATGCTCCTGACTTTTGATTCCTTATTGGCTTTGCCCCAGAAGGATGCCCAACTGCTGATGTTGAAGGCTGCCTATCTTACCTATGCGAAAGCAGGTAATGACAAGGTGGCAGAACTAATGAAAAAGGTCTTGGAGGTTGAACCTGGCAATCAGATGGCATTGTATCATTTGCTACAGTATTATGCTCCCCAAAATAACATGTTGGCTATAGAGGACATTTGCCGCAAGGGCGTAAACTATCACCCCGAGGAGTTGGCGTATGCCTATTATCTGGGCTTGTCACTGTATCAGCAGGAAAAGAAAAAGGAGGCTATGGAGACATTCCTGCAAGGATTGCGGACAAAGACAGAAGAAGCACGGCCTACGCTGGTCTCTGATATGTATGCTATTCTGGGTGACCTGTATTATCAGGAGAATAAGCATTCCGAGGCTTTCGCTGCTTACGATTCGTCCCTTGTTTATAATGACGATAACATCAGCTGCCTTAACAACTATGCCTACTACCTGAGTTTGAGAAACGAGCAGTTGGACAAGGCGGAGGAAATGAGCTACCGTACCATAAAGGCAGAGCCGGACAATATTACCTATTTGGATACCTATGCGTGGATTCTGTTCATGAAGAAGGATTTCACCAATGCCCGTATTTATATTGACAGGGTGGTAAAACCAGATCTCACAGACGAAGCACTTCTGCAGGAGGAAGACCTTCAGGGGAACCTGATAGAACATGCCGGGGACATCTATGCAGAATGCGGTATCCTGGAGACGGCTCTGCGCTATTGGAACCTGGCAGTTCAGAAGAAAGACACCACCTGCACGCCGGTCATAAAAAAGAAGATTAAGAAAAAGAAGTATATCAAATCTGAATAATCAGAATCCTCTGGGGTATTCCGAGTACTCCGAAAACACTCAAATAAGATGAAAACCCGTCATTTTTTTCTCGTCATTGTCAGTGTCCTCCTCTTTGCTTCCTGTGGCAGTAAGAAACAGGTCAGTGATGCTGTGGTGGGCAATCCTGTGCTGGAGAAGGAAACAAGTCTGGCCGATGCCTTGCAGACCGTCATTTCCAAACATGCGGCAGAGCCCTGCATAACATCAAAGATTAACCTGAGCCTGAGTGCCGGCAGAAAAAGCGTAAGAGTGGGCGGCTCCTTGAAGATGAAGCGTGACGATGTTATCCAGCTCTCACTGGTGGTGGCATTGGGCATCATAGAAGTCGGAAAGTTAGAGCTGACACCTGACTACATGATGCTGGTGGACCGTATGAACCATCAGTATGTGAAGTGCAGTTATCAGGATGTGGATTTCTTCAGGGAAAACGGGATAGACTTCCAGGCTTTCCAGGCTTTGTTCTGGGACGAGTGGTTCACGCTGGGTGCCAAGGGCGGAAAGGGTAAATTTAATGCAGAGGCCGTCGGGAACGATATTCAGCTGGTGGATAACCAGAATAGGAATTTGGTGCTGACATTCCTGCTGAATGCAGCAAGCAAGATGGTCAGGGAGACGCGCTTCTCACGGAAGGGAACAGAAACCCCGGTTCTGACATGGCAGTATGCCGACTGGACCAAGCTGGGTGAGCAGGATTTCCCCGGCTCCATGAAAATCTCCTTTGCTCTTTCCGATGAAAATGTAGAGGCAGTCCTTAAGTTAGGGTCTGTTAAAGCCGATTCTGACTGGGAGACTCGCACGGAGATTAACAAGAACCGCTATACGGAAGTCTCTTTGCAGGCAGTCTTCAATAGAATTATGAGTCTGACCCAATAATAAATATAAAAGGTATTATGCGACGTGCCGTTTTCTTCTTCCTGATAGCCTTGCTGCCGATTCTTTCCTTCCCGCAGAACAGCAAGAAGGTTAAAGCGCTGCAAAAGCAGAAGGCTGAGTTGCAGAATACCATCCAGAAATCCAAGGCAGAACTGACCAAGACCAAGCAGCAGGTAAAGGCCGGGCAGCAGAATATTCATTATATAGGTGTACAGTTGAATAACCGGTTGGACCAGATTGTAGGGTTGGAGAAGGAGATAGAGCAGCTGGATTCCCTTGCTATACAGTTGCAAGGCAGGATTCGCGAAAAGGAGCAGGAGCTGAGGGAAAAGCGGGAAAAGCTGAAGCTTGCCGTACGCTATGCCCGTACGCAGAGGGGGCAGACCTCCTCGCTCGTCTTTATCCTTTCGGCAAAAAACGTAAAGCAGATGTTCCGCCGTTCCCGCTATGCCAAGGAGTATGTGTCCTTCCAGCAAGACTTGGGCGAGCAGGTACTCAGGAAGCAGGCTGAGCTGTTGGACGAGCAGAACAAACTCCTGAAGACGAAGAGCAAGAAGAGTGATTTGGTGCGTGAGGTCATGCTTCAGCGTAGGGACCTGGGTGCACAGCAGGTGCAGCAGCAGAGAAAGGTGGCCGGACTGAAGAAGCAGGAGTCGGGGCTTGCGGGCAAGATTGCCGAACAGCAGAAGCAGCTTAATGCCCTCAACAAGAAGATAGACGCCCTGATAGCCTACGAAATAGAGCAGGCCCGTAAGGCTGCCGAGGCTGCTGCCCGCAAGAAGGCTGCTGCCGAGGCCGCAAAGAAGAAGGCAGCCGAAGAGGCAGCCCGCAAGAAGTCCGGCGGTAAGGCTGCTCCCGCTTCCAAAACCACAGCACCGGCCGCACTTGTCAGACCCGACACTTGGCTCACGGCCGAGGATCGGCAGCTGAACGGAACCTTCGAGCAGAACCGTGGCCGTCTGCCTGTTCCCATCACAGGGCAGTACATGATAGGAAACCACTTTGGCAAGTATAACGTTCCCGGGCTGACGAATGTGCAGTTGGAGAACAAGGGAACCAACTACGTGGGCCGTCCCGGTGCCCGTGCCCGTTCCATCTTTGCCGGCGAGGTAACGGCAGTCTTCCAGTTTGGCGGCTCGCGCAACGTGCTCATCCGTCACGGCAGCTACATCTCTGTATATTGCAACCTATCTTCTGTTATCGTTTCCAAGGGGCAGAAGGTAAATGCCAAGGACATCATAGGCACTGTTGCCGATGACGGCACAGGCAAGTGCGTCCTGCACTTCCAGCTGCGAAAGGAAACGGCAAAGCTGAATCCCGAGCAGTGGATAGGTCGGTAAATAAGGCGAAGCGCTTGGCGCTCTTTCTTTTGGGTTAGCGAGATACTTGCGTATGTCAGGTGTTCTGCCATTACTTACTATCTCTATTAAACACTGAAAAATCCCCCGCCGGAATGCGGCGAGGGATGTTATCTTTTCCAGCGGAGTGTGGGGGCAAGGTGGGTTACTTGTCGTTGTAATGCCCGTAGGCGGTAAGTACAATCACAAAGACCTCCGTTTCGTGGATTTCGTACACCAGCCGGTGTTTCTTCGTGATGTGGCGGCTCCATTGTCCGGCGCGGTCGCCTCTTAATTGTTCGGGCTTGCCAGTGCCAGTGCGCGGATGCTCTTTCAGTTCGGCCACAAGCTTCTTCAGTTTTTCGTAAGCCTTGGGTTCTTCGCGCTGCAATTTTGCAGCATCAAGAAGGGCCTGACGGAAGTATTGTATTCTGTATGCCATCACACAACACGTTTAATCAGGTCGTCCAGCGTCTCTCCCTCTTTTAATTCATATACAGGTCCCTTCTTTGCCTCGTCCACGCGGCGGAAGAACTCCTCTTTCGTCATCAGCGTTGGGTCGTTTTTTTTGGTGGCGGCCAGTTTCTTCACGTATTTCACCACTTTGGCAATCAGCGTTTCATCATCGGCTATCTCGCCCATGGCGCGAAACAGTTCCGCGTTCAGTTGTAGTGCTGTCATAATTCTATTATATTTAAACTTCGGCTGCAAAGTTACAAAAAAAACAAATAAATGTACAATTAACCCAATTTATAAATCTGAAAAACAACTAAAATTATGAATTAAAAAAGTTTGGGTTTTTGTTATCGTTATCGTTTTTATCGTATATTTGCAGTCAGAAATCATATTAACTAATAACAATGAAAGCAAAACAATTACTTTTGTCTCTTTTCTTGCTGCTCTGTGCATCGTCGGCATGAGCAGATGTGGAGATTAACGCGGAGAACTTCCCAGACGAGAATTTCCGCTACTGGGTGCATACTTATCTCCAAGATAACAAATTTCAATATGTTGGTACAGATGGTGTGCTAACGGAGGAGGAGATTGCATCTATCTTAGAAATGGATGTGACCGGCAGCAATATCCAGGACATGAAGGGTATCGAGTACTTTACCGCGCTGAAATGGTTGAGCTGCTCCAACAACCAGCTGACGACGCTTGATGTGTCGAATAATACCGCGTTGGAAAAGCTGTACTGCGAGGACAACCAGCTGACGGCACTGGATGTGTCGAATAATACTGCGCTGACATTGCTGGGCTGCGGCAACAACCAGCTGACGGCACTGGATGTGTCGAAGAATACCGAGATGACATCTCTATATTGCTACCAGAACCAAATCAAGGGTGCAGCAATGGATGCGCTGGTTGGGGGCCTGCCAACTGTAACTGACAGAAATTTGTATATCATTTACACAGAGAACGAGCAGAATGAGATGACCGTCGCACAGGTGGCTGCTGCTAAGGCAAAGGGGTGGACTCCATGTTATACTACCGGCGAAACTTATTTTTGGGGCGACCTAATATGGAAGGAATATCCCGGCAAGGAAGAATTTCCGGATGGAATCCTTTCAATGGATAATGGAAAATTGACAATGGATAATTACTATGACCTGAACGGAAGGCGGTTTAATAATGGACAATTGAAAATGGATAATGGACAATTAAAGCCCGGCATCTACATTGTGAACGGGAAAAAGGTGATGGTGAAGTAAACATTCGTCCTTTTTAACTCCCATGAGCGTAGTGAATTTACTTCCATTTTTACTTCCGAAAGTTCAGTAAAATTTTTCCTGCTGAATAACAATTGAATTCTTGGGGACAGGTTATTGATTTTTGTCAGAATCAATAATTTGTCCCTTTTTTACTTTATCGCAGAAACTTTTTCCGTTTTTCTTGCACGTTTCATGCAAAAACCTTACCTTTGCATACATCATATCTCCACTTCATCTCCACTTCATCTCCAGTTCTTCTCCACTTCCTCTCCACTTCTAATAAATGGAGATGTAATAGAGAGAAAACGGAGGAG
>JAGCPD010000008.1 GCA_017645305.1 Bacteroidaceae bacterium
ACCTGACTTCGTAGGTCATACGGTAGCCGTTCACAACGGAAATAAGTTTATTCCTGTTTATGTTACTGAGAATATGGTTGGACATAAGTTGGGTGAGTTCGCACCTACCCGTAAGTTCGGTGGCCATGCTGGTAACAAGAAGAAGTAAGCAGGCAAAAGTTTGTTCAATATTAGAGTACATAATATAATGGGAAAAAGAAAGAAATTAGCTGCTGACGCTAGAAAAGAAGCACGCAAGGCCCAGAGTTTTGCAAAGCTCAACAATGTGCCTTCTTCTCCCCGCAAGATGAGATACGTGGTTGATTTGGTACGCGGCATGGAGGTTAACAGGGCGCTTGGCACACTGAAGTTCTGTGTAAAGGCTGCAAGTGCAGATGTAGAGAAGGTTCTGCGTTCTGCCATTGCCAACTGGGAACAGAAGAATGAGCGCAAGGCAGAGGATGGTGAACTTTTCATCACGAAAATCTATGTGAATGAGGGTGCTACTCTTAAGCGCATGAGACCAGCCCCTCAGGGTCGTGGTTACAGAATCCGCAAGCGTTCAAATCACGTGACTTTGTTCGTCGACACTAAGAAAGATTAAAAGTAAAAGTATGGGACAGAAAGTAAATCCAATAAGCAACCGTTTGGGAATTATTCGCGGTTGGGATTCTAATTGGTATGGTGGCAAGAACTTCGGTGACTCTATCCTTGAGGACAGCAAGATCCGCAAGTATCTGAATGCTCGTCTGGGTGACGCCAGCATTTCCAGAATTGTCATTGAGCGTACACTGAAGATGGTAACCATTACCGTTTGTACCGCTCGCCCAGGTCTGATTATCGGAAAGGGTGGCGAAAAAGTAGATGGCCTGAAGGAAGAGCTGAAGAAGTTGACCGACAAGGATATTCAGATTAATATCTTTGAGGTAAAGAAGCCTGAGTTGGATGCTGTTATCGTAGCAAACAACATTGCACGCCAGGTTGAGGGTAAGATTTCGTACCGCAGGGCTATCAAGATGGCTGTTGCTAACTCGATGCGCGCCGGTGCCGAGGGTATTAAAATCCAGATTTGCGGCCGTCTGAACGGTGCAGAAATGGCTCGTAGCGAGATGTTCAAGGAGGGTCGTACCCCCCTGCACACACTCCGTGCCGACATTGACTTCTGCCAGGCAGAGGCTCTGACTAAGGTTGGTATCCTGGGTATCAAGGTGTGGATTTGCCGTGGTGAGGTTTATGGCAAGAAGGACCTTGCTCCTAACTTCGCTCAGCAGAAGGAGAGTAGAAGCAACTTCGGTGGTAACGGTGGAAAGAATTTCCGTCGTAAGAAGAATAACAATAATCGCTAAACAATCAGATTATCATGTTACAACCAAAAAGAACAAAATATAGAAGACCGCAAAAGAACGGTTGCAAAGGCAACGCAATGCGCGGCAATCAGCTGGCCTTCGGCTCCTTTGGTATCAAGTCATTGGATACCCATTGGATTACAGCCCGCCAGATTGAGGCAGCTCGTGTGGCTATGACTCGTTACATGCAGCGTGAAGGTCAGAGTTGGATCCGTATCTTCCCTGACAAGCCAATCACAAAGAAGCCTGCTGACGTACGTATGGGTAAGGGTAAGGGAGATCCCGTAGGATATGTGTTCCCCATCACCCCTGGCCGTATTATATTTGAGATTGAGGGTGTTTCTTATGAGATTGCCAAGGAGGCTTTGCGTCTGGCTGCTCAGAAGTTGCCCGTAACAACGAAGTTTATTGTAAGACGTGATTACGACAAAAACGCATAATTATGAAGTACGCTGAAATTAAGGATATGAGCGCTGCTGACTTGGCAGAGCGCATCGAGGCAGAGAAGGCTAACTATCAGCAGATGAAGCTGAACCATGCAGTATCTCCTCTGGAGAACAATTCTAAGATTAAGGCTGCACGTCGTGATATCGCTCGTCTTATGACTGCACTTCGCCAAAGAGAACTTAACAAATAATAAATGGTCTTGAACATGGAAGCAAGAAATTTAAGAAAGACTAGAATGGGTGTCGTAGTAAGCGAAAAGATGGATAAGACCATTGTTGTAGCTGCTAAGTTCAAAGAGAAGCACCCCATTTATGGTAAGTTCGTTAACAAGACGAAGAAATACCATGCTCACGACGAGCAGAACGACTGTCACAAGGGTGACACCGTATTGATTATGGAGACCCGTCCTCTGAGCAAGACTAAGAGATGGAGAGTAGTAGAAATCGTAGAAAGAGCTAAGTAATTATGATACAGGCAGAATCTAGATTAGTTGTTGCAGACAATAGCGGTGCTAAGGAATGTGCATGTATTCGCGTTCTGGGTGGTACTCGCCGTCGCTATGCGTCTGTAGGTGATGTGATTGTTGTCGCTGTGAAGAGCGTAATCCCTTCAAGCGAAATTAAGAAAGGTGCAGTATCTAAGGCCCTGATTGTACGTACTAAGAAGGAAGTCCGTCGTGCTGACGGCTCCTACATTCGTTTTGATGATAACGCCTGCGTTCTTCTGAACAATGCCGGCGAATTGCGCGGTAGTCGTATTTTCGGTCCTGTAGCTCGTGAGTTGCGTGCCGTCAACATGAAGGTAGTGTCACTCGCACCTGAGGTTCTTTAATCAAAATAAGAAGAGTTTAAGTAATGAATACGTTACACATTAAGAAAGGCGATACAGTTTACGTAAATTCTGGCAACAACAAGGGTCAGACAGGTAAAGTGTTGAAGGTTCTCGTGAAGGAGAAACGCGCCATTGTTGAGGGTGTTAATAAGGTGAAGAAGAGCCAGAAGCCCAGTGCCAAACACCCTCAGGGTGGAATTGTTGAGATGGAGGCTCCCATTCAAGTTTCAAAGCTGAATCCCATCGTGGACGGCAAAATCGTCCGCTCTAATGGTAAGGCCAGAAAGGTAACTGTTAAATAAAGGAGATCTAAACAATGGCAAATACAGCAAGCCTTAAGAAAGAATATGCAGAGCGCATCGCTCCTGCATTGATGAAGCAATTCAATTATTCTTCTTCTATGCAGATCCCCGTACTGAAGAAGATTGTTATTAATCAGGGTCTCGGTATGGCAACTGCCGACAAGAAGATTATTGATGTTGCTATAAACGAAATTTCTGCCATTACCGGTCAGAAGGCAGTAGCTACCATTTCCAAGAAGGACGTGGCTAACTTCAAGCTTCGTAAGAAGATGCCTATCGGCGTAATGGTAACTTTGCGTCGTGAGAGAATGTACGAGTTCCTGGAGAAACTGGTTCGCGTGGCTCTGCCCCGTATCCGTGACTTCAAGGGTATTGAGAGTAAGCTTGACGGACGTGGCAACTATACACTGGGTATTCAGGAGCAGATTATCTTCCCTGAAATCAACATCGATACAATCGACCGCATCCTGGGTATGAATATCACTTTCGTTACCACAGCTAAGACTGACGAAGAGGGTTATGCCCTGCTCAAAGAGTTCGGTCTTCCTTTTAAGAACGCTAAAAACGACTAAACGATATGGCAAAAGAATCAATGAAAGCTCGCGAGATTAAGAGAGCTAAACTCGTGGCTAAATATGCAGAAAAGCGAGCAGCGTTGAAGAAGATTGTAAAAACAGGCGATCCTGTTGAGGCATTTGAGGCTGCACAGAAGCTGCAGGCTATTCCCAGAAATGCCAACCCCATTCGTCTTCACAACCGTTGCAAGATAACTGGTCGTCCAAAGGGTTATATCCGTCTGTTCGGTCTCTCACGTATTCAGTTCCGTGAGATGGCTTCAGCCGGTCTGATTCCCGGCGTGAAGAAAGCAAGCTGGTAAATACTTTTTTTAATATTGTCGGGAGCGCCCCGATTAATTAAATCTAATTATAAAATGACAGATCCAATTGCAGATTATTTGACGAGATTGCGCAATGCAATCCAGGCTAAACACAGAGTTGTTGAAGTGCCTGCGTCGAATTTGAAGAAGGAAATCACAAAGATTCTCTTCGAGAAGGGTTATATCCTGAACTACAAGTTCGTGGATGACGGCCCTCAGGGTTCAATTAAGATTGCCTTGAAGTATGACGCCGCAAACAAGGTGAATGCTATCAAGAAGCTAATCAGAGTATCCACTCCTGGTATGCGTAAATACACAGGTTATAAGGATATGCCGAGAGTTATTAACGGTTTGGGTATTGCAATTATATCCACTTCCAAGGGTGTTATGACGAACAAGGAGGCTTCCGACTTGAAGATTGGCGGCGAGGTTCTTTGCTACGTATATTAATGTTTAGGAGGATAAGTTTATGTCTAGAATAGGTAAATTGCCCATTAACATTCCCGCCGGTGTTACCTTGAAGGTAGGCGAGGGTAATGTTGTTACCGTAAAAGGTCCAAAAGGCGAAATGACCCAGACTGTTGATCCTTCTATCAAGATTAACATTTCTGACGCCGAGGTTACTTTCGAGATTGATGAGAAAAACGATACCGTAGAAACAAAGCAGAAGCAGGCTTTCCATGGTTTGTATCGCTCTTTGATTAACAACATGGTTGTTGGTGTTTCTGAAGGCTACAAAAAGCAGATGGAGTTGGTAGGTGTAGGTTATCGCGTAAGCAATCAGGGCAACCTGCTTGAATTCGCACTGGGTTACACTCATCCCATCCTGATTCAGCTGCCTTCTGAGATTAAGGTTGAGACTAAGTCTGAGAGAAACCAGAATCCTCTTATCATTCTGGAGTCTTGCGACAAACAATTGTTAGGCCAGGTTTGTGCTAAAATTCGTTCTTTCCGTAAGCCTGAACCTTATAAAGGTAAAGGTATTCTGTTCGTTGGTGAGCAGATTCGTAGAAAGTCTGGTAAGTCTGCCGGTGCTAAGTAACATTAAAACTGTAAGATCATGACAAGTAAATTAGAAAGACGAATTAAGATTAAGTACAGAGTACGTAATAAGATTTCTGGTACTGCTGAGCGTCCTCGCATGTCAGTTTTCAGAAGCAATAAGCAGATATACGTACAGATTATCAACGATTTGACTGGTACTACTCTGGTGTCAGCATCTTCACTCGGCATGAAGGCTTGTCCTAAGAAGGAGCAGGCTGCCAAGGTTGGAGAATTGGCAGCAAAGAAGGCTCTGGAGGCAGGTATTACCTCTGTAGTCTTTGATCGTAACGGATATCTGTATCATGGTAGAGTTAAGGAAGTAGCTGATGCTGCTCGTAACGGTGGACTTAAATTCTAAATGATTATGGCAATTAATAAAGTTAAGATAAGTAGCGAGATCGAATTGAAGGACAGATTGGTTGCTATCAATCGTGTAACCAAGGTCACCAAGGGTGGTCGTACCTTCACCTTCTCTGCCATCGTTGTTGTTGGTAATGAGAACGGTATTATCGGTTGGGGACTTGGTAAGGCCGGTGAAGTAACCGCAGCCATAGCCAAGGGTGTTGAGTCTGCCAAAAAGAATTTGGTTCAGGTTCCTGTTATTAACGGTACAGTTCCCCACGAGGCAACAGCCAAGTTTGGCGGTGCCGAAGTGCTGATTATGCCCGCTTCTCATGGTACGGGTGTTGTGGCTGGTGGTGCTATGCGTGCCGTTCTTGACAGTGTTGGCGTAACTGACTGTCTGGCCAAGTCAAAGGGTTCTTCTAACCCCCACAACCTGGTAAAGGCTACCATTGCCGCTCTTTGTGAGATGCGTGATGCAAGAACAGTTGCTGCTAACCGTGGCGTAAGTATTGAAAAAGTATTTAGAGGATAAGGAGGATATAATTATGGCAACTATAAAGGTAAAGCAAATTAGAAGCAGAATTCATGCTCCTCGTAACCAGAAGGCCACTCTTGACACGCTTGGTTTGAGGAAACTGAATCAGGTTGTTGAGGTTGAGGATACTCCTTCTACCCGTGGTCTTATCAATACTGTTCATCACTTGGTAAAGGTGATTGACTAATTTAAAATCAACATTTAATTCGATTTAAGTTATGAAATTAAATAATTTGAAACCCGCTGCCGGTGCTACTCATAGCCGTAGAAGATTAGGTCGCGGACCTGGTTCTGGTCTGGGTGGTACTTCTACACGTGGTCACAAGGGAGCCAAGGCGCGTTCTGGTTATAAGAGAAAGATCGGATTCGAGGGCGGTCAGATGCCCCTGCAGCGTCGTCTGCCTAAGTTCGGATTTAAAAATATCAATCGCGTAGAATATCAGCCTGTAAACCTCTCTACTATTCAGGCTTTGGCCGAGAAGAATAATCTTACCAAGATTGGCATTGAAGAGCTGGTTGCTGCCGGCTTGGTAAATGCAAAGGGATTGGTTAAGATTTTAGGCAACGGTACTTTAACCGCAAAGGTTGAGGTTGTTGCAAACGCTTTCTCGAAGACAGCAGAGGCCGCTATTCAGGCCGTTGGTGGAACCGCTACTAAATTGTAATTCTGATGAAGAAGTTTATAGAGACTCTCAAGAACATATGGCGTGTTGAGGATTTGAGAACCCGAATCCTCATCACTCTTGCTTTTGCTGCAATGTACCGTTTTGGTTCATTTGTGGTGTTGCCAGGCATCAATCCTGATGCTTTGACAGCACTGCGTGAGCAGACCAATACAGGACTTATGTCTTTGTTGAATATGTTCTCCGGAGGAGCTTTCTCCAATGCTTCCATTTTTGCATTGGGAATCATGCCATACATCTCTGCTTCAATTGTTATCCAATTGTTCGCTTTCGTTGTACCTTATTTCCAGAAGTTACAGCGTGAGGGCGAGAGTGGGCGCAGAAAGATGAATCAGTACACACGTTACCTGACTATCATCATTCTGATTTTCCAGGCTCCTTCATATCTTATCAACTTGCGTATGCAGGCTGCCGGTGCCTTGAATCCTTCTTTGGACTGGACATTGTTTATCCTGTCAAGTACCATCATTCTTGCAGCTGGTAGCATGTTTATCCTTTGGATTGGTGAGCGTATTACCGACAAGGGTATTGGCAACGGTGTTTCCCTGATCATTATGTTGGGTATTATTGCCCGCTTACCACAGGCATTCATTCAGGAGGTTGTCTCTCGTTTCTCGAATGTAAGCGGAGGTGGCCTTGTTATGGGTATTATTGAAATGATGCTCTTGTTTGTGGTAATCCTGGCTGCTATCATGTTGGTTCAGGGTACACGTAAGGTTCCCGTACAGTATGCTAAGCGTATGTATGCAGGTCAGCAGGTTGGTGGTGTCCGTCAGTATATACCCCTTAAGGTATTTGCTGCTAACGTAATGCCAATCATCTTTGCACAGGCTATCATGTTCATTCCTATTACACTGGTCGGTCTTTTGTCTGGCGGTGAGAGTGCATCTCCTGTCCTGATGGCATTGTCTGACCACACAAGCTGGGCTTATAACCTGATTTTTGCATTGCTGATTATTGCCTTTACATATTTCTATACGGCTATTACGCTGAATCCTACTCAGATGGCAGAGGATATGAGACGTAACAACGGTTTCATTCCCGGTGTACGCTCCGGTAGCGATACAGCAAAATACATTGATAGAATTATGGACCGCATAACACTGCCTGGTTCTCTGTTCCTGGCAGCTATTGCATGTATGCCCGCGTTTGCAGGTTTGTTGAATGTTAAGCCTGAGTTCGCTCAGTTCTTTGGAGGTACATCTCTCTTGATTTTGGTTGGTGTGGTATTGGATACACTCCAGCAGATTGAGAGCCATTTGTTGATGAGACATTATGATGGTCTTCTGAGTTCTGGTAGAATTCATGGACGTTCTGGTATCTCTGCCCATTAAGATTATAAATGATCTTTCTAAAGACAGAGGATGAGATAGAATTGATGCGTGCTGCCAACCAGCTGGTTGGTGATACATTGGCAGAAATCGCAAAGATGATAAAGCCGGGTGTTACTACCGCACAGCTGAGCAGCGTTGCAGAAGAGTATATTCGTGATCACGGAGCAGTGCCTACCTTCTTGGGTTTTCCGAATCCTTACGGCGGGCCGTTTCCTGCAGCAATCTGCACATCGGTGAACGATGTGGTTGTGCACGGAGTTCCAAACGACACTCCCCTGGAGGAGGGTGACATTGTTTCTGTTGATTGCGGGACTTTATTGAACGGATTTAATGGTGATTCATGTTACACATTCTGTGTAGGTGAAGTGTCAGATGAGGTAAAAGCCTTGCTGCAGACAACCAAAGAATCGTTGTATAAAGGAATAGAGACAGCATTACCCGGTAAGCGTATCGGAGATATAGGTGCTGCGGTACAAGAACACTGCACAAAGGCAGGATATGGAATTGTAAGGGAGTTTATTGGACACGGAATTGGAAAGGAGATGCATGAAGACCCTCAGGTTCCCAACTATGGAAGAAGGGGGAACGGCCCGATGATAAAAAACGGCCTGTGCATAGCCATTGAGCCAATGATTACCATGGGTAACCCTGCGGTATATATGATGCCGGATAAGTGGACAATAAAAACTCGTGACGGTAAAGTCGCAGCTCATTTCGAGCATACCATTGCAATCCATAACGGGAAGTTTGATATTTTATCATCATTCGAAAAAATAGAAAGAGAATTGAATAAGAATTGAATATGGCGAAGCAGGCTGTTATAGAACAAGATGGTGTAATTGTAGAATCACTCTCCAATGCAATGTTCCGCGTTGAGTTGGAGATAGGTCAGAAAATAATCTGTAATATCTCAGGCAAGATGAGAATGCATTACATCAAGATACTACCTGGAGATAAGGTTAAGGTTGAAATGTCACCCTATGACCTGACAAAGGGCCGCATTGTATTTAGATATAAATAAAACATCAATATGAAAACAAGAGCTTCTTTAAAGAAACGTACCCCGGAATGCAAGATTGTTCGTCGCAAGGGTCGTTTGTATGTTATTAACAAGAAAAACCCCAAGTACAAGATGCGTCAGGGTTAATCATTATTGCAAAAGAAAAAGTTATAGTATATGGCAATTAGAATTGTTGGTGTAGATTTGCCTCAGAATAAGAGAGGCGAAATAGCTTTGACCTACATTTATGGTATAGGTCGTAGTAGCTCAGGCAAGATCTTGGAGAAAGCTGGTGTCGATAAGGACAAGAAGGTATGCGATTGGACCGATGACGAGGCTGGTAAGATTCGTGAGATTATTGGCGCTGAATACAAAGTTGAAGGTGATCTCCGTTCCGAGGTCGCTATGAACATAAAGCGTCTGATGGATATCGGTTGCTATCGTGGTGTTCGTCATCGTAACGGTTTACCCGTTCGTGGGCAGAGTACTAAGAACAATGCTCGTACACGTAAGGGTAAGAAGAAGACTGTTGCAAATAAGAAAAAGGCCACAAAGTAAAGTTTAAAGTTTAGAGTTTAAAGTTTAAAGTTATGGCAAAGAAAACAGTTGCTGCAAAGAAGAGAAACGTAAAGGTTGACGCAATGGGTCAGCTGCACGTTCACAGCTCATTCAATAATATTATTGTATCTTTGGCAAATAGCGAAGGTCAGGTGATTTCTTGGTCTTCTGCCGGAAAGATGGGTTTCCGTGGTTCAAAGAAGAATACTCCTTATGCTGCACAGATGGCAGCACAGGATTGTGCCAAGACAGCTTACGATCTGGGCTTGCGCAAGGTAAAGGCTTATGTAAAGGGTCCCGGTAATGGCCGCGAGTCTGCAATTCGTACCGTACATGGTGCAGGTATAGAAGTTGTAGAGATTGTTGACGTTACTCCATTGCCCCACAATGGCTGCCGTCCTCCTAAGAGAAGAAGAGTTTAATAGATTTTGAATCGGACCTAAAAAAGATTATAATTATGGCTAGATATACTGGACCAAAATCAAAAATCGCCCGTCGTTTTGGCGAGGCTATTTATGGACCTGACAAGGTGTTGTCAAAGCGCAATTATCCTCCTGGTCAGCATGGTAATAATCGTCGTCGTAAGACCTCTGAGTATGGTGTGATGCTTGCTGAGAAGCAGAAAGCAAAATATACCTACGGCGTATTGGAAAAGCAGTTCCGTAATATGTTTGAGAAGGCTGCCCGTACCAGTGGTATTACCGGTGAGATCTTGCTGCAGAATTTGGAGTGCCGTTTGGATAACATCGTGTTCCGTTTGGGTATCGCTCCTACACGTGCAGCTGCTCGTCAGTTGGTTAACCACAAGCATATCGTAGTAGATGGTAAGGTTGTAGGTATTGCATCATATTCTGTTGCACCTGGTCAGATTGTAGGTGTGCGTGAGCGTGCCAAGAGTCTGGAGGTTATAGAGAACGCTTTGGCTGGTTTCAACCACAGCAAATATCCTTGGCTGGAGTGGGACGAGAACCAGAAGGCAGGTAAATTGCTTCATAAGCCTGAGCGTGCTGACATACCCGAAAATATTAAGGAGCAGTTGATTGTTGAGTTGTACTCTAAATAAAAATTAAGGATGGCGATATTAGCATTTCAAAAACCTGATAAGGTAATAATGTTGGAGGCAGACGAAAAGTACGGCAAGTTCGAATTTCGTCCTCTTGAAGGTGGGTTCGGAACTACCGTCGGTAATGCTTTGCGCCGCATTCTTCTTTCTTCATTGGATGGTTTTGCCATTAATACAGTAGCTATCTCAGGTGTAGAGCATGAGTTTGCTACAGTGCCTGGAGTAAAGGAGGATGTTACCAACATTATTCTGAATCTGAAACAAGTAAGATTCAAACAAATTGTAGAAGAATTCGAGAACGAGAAGATTAGCGTTACTGTCGAGAATGCTACAGAGCTCAAGGCTGGTGACTTTAATAAGTATCTGACTGGATTTGAAGTGTTAAACCCTGAATTGGTTATTTGCCATCTAGATTCAAAAGCTAGTATGCAGATGGAAATCAGCATTAACAAGGGACGTGGCTATGTTCCTGCCGAGGAAAACAAAGTCTTCTGTACCGATGTTAATGTAATTCCCATTGATTCAATTTACACTCCTATCAGAAATGTAAAGTACACCGTAGAAAACTTCCGCGTTGAGCAGAAAACCGACTACGAGAAACTGGTACTCGAAATTTCTACCGATGGTTCCATTCACCCAAAGGACGCATTGAAGGAAGCCGCTAAGATTCTTATTTATCATTTCATGCTGTTCTCAGACGAGAAGATTACGCTGGAGAATGCAGATGTAGATGGTAATGATGAGTTTGACGAGGAGATTTTGCATATGCGTCAGTTGCTGAAGACCAAGCTTGTAGATATGGACCTTTCTGTACGTGCCCTCAACTGTCTGAAGGCTGCAGATGTTGACACCCTTGGTGATCTGGTTCAGTATAACAAGACTGACCTTCTTAAGTTCCGCAACTTTGGTAAGAAATCGCTCACGGAGCTTGATGATTTGCTCGAGAGTCTGAATCTGTCGTTTGGAACAGACATTTCTAAGTATAAATTAGATAAAGATTAATAACAAATGAGACATAATAAGAAATTCAATCATCTGGGTCGTACTGCATCCCACAGAGCAGCTTTGTTGAGCAACATGGCCATTTCTCTGATCATGCACAAAAGAATCACTACGACCCTCGCCAAGGCAAAAGCCTTGAAGAAGTATGTAGAACCCCTGATTACAAAGTGTAAGCAGGACACTACAAATTCACGTCGTGTTGTATTTAGCTATCTTCAGGACAAGAAGGCTATTACAGAGTTGTTTACTGTAATCTCTCAGAAGGTTGGCGACCGTCCCGGTGGTTATACCCGTATCATCAAGACTGGTTTCCGTGCCAGTGATGCCGCACCTATGTGTTTCATCGAACTTGTTGACTTTGATGAGAACATGGCTAAGACTGTGAAGAAGGCAAAGCGTACGCGTCGTTCTTCAAAGAAGGCAGCTGAGGCACCTGTAGAGGCTCCTGTGACAGAAGCTCCTGCAGCAGAAGAAGCTCCCGCTGAATAATTCTAATTTGCAATAATGTGAGCCGCTCGTTCGTGAAGAATTGAGCGGCTTTTTTGTTTGTGGAATTTCGCTACATAGTATTCTGCTGGAACTATAATCCTGTCGGCTTAATGATGGCTTATCTTCCTGCCCAAGGTGCTTAACTTCCTATTTAACTACCTTTTATAATTCCCGAAACCTAAATATAATTTGTTTTATTTTGTATTTCCCTCAATTATTTGTAACTTTGCATAGGAAAATAAACAATTTTAGTATGAAGGTATTATTTAGAAATATATTCTGTTGTGTCTGTCTTATGGCAACTATAACATCTTGCGTTTCTGAAAAGAAAATGATTTACTTGCAAGGTGCTTCAGAAGCTTATGCCGTTCCCAAGGAGGTGGAGGCGAATTTTGAACTTAAGGTTGAACCTGACGATCAGTTAGCCATCTCTATTGCCAGTAAAGATCAAGAGCTGTTGCAACGTTTCAATAATAATACACTGATAGGTGGCGGAAACAATTCCACCACAGGAACCAATACCGTTAACGTTACATCCGGTGTGGCTTATTTCCATGTAGATAAGAACGGCAATATAGAATTCCCTATCTTTGGCACAATTAACGTAGGCGGACTTACCACACGGGAAATCTCATCTTTGATTCAAAAGCGGGTAAAGGACGAGGGTTACATCAACGATGCCATTGTAAACACCAAGATTATGAGTTTCAAGGTCACTGTAATGGGTGATGTACGGAACCCTGGCACCCAGACGTATCAGGGAGAGCGTCTGACGATTTTGGAGGCTTTGGGCAAGGCAGGAGATTTAAATAACAGTGCGCGACGTGACCATATCCTTGTGATTCGCGAGGAAAACGACAAACGTGTAACATACGAGTTGAACTTGTTGGATCAGCAGAGCATTTTCAACTCGCCAGCCTATTATTTGCAGCAGAACGATGTTGTCTATGTTCAGCCCAACAAGAGCCAGCGCGTAAAGGGAAGTACCAGCTACACGTGGCTGACAGTAGGAAGCACAGTTGTAGGAATTGTGGTTTCAGTGGTATCTTTGATTGTTGCACTTAAGAAATGATGGCAAATACTATGGTAAACAGATCTGCAGGGATCCATGTTGGACCTCGTCAACGTGTAGGAAACAGGGGAACGGATGAAATGTTCTCGCTTCGCGACATTTTGGATGTCTTTCTGGTTAATTGGAAGTGGTTTCTCCTTTCCGTAGTTGTTTGTGTCGGTTTTTCCCGTCTTTACCTGGCCAGTTGTTCCAACGTATATCAGCGGCAGGCCGTGATGCTGGTAAAAGATGATGCCAGTGGGTCGGGTGGCAGACGTTCCAATATAAGCACTGATGCTTTGATGCAACTTAATGGTGTTCTTTCAGGCACCAGCGTTAAGAATGAGGTGTATATCCTTCATTCTTTCCAACTCTCGCAGGAAGTGGCAAAAAACCTGCATTTGGACGTGATGTATTCCTGCAAGAATCGTTTGAGGAATATTTCATTATACAACGATCGTCCCGTAACTGTTGATTTCTTACAGCCCTTCCTTGAACGTGTTACCTTTAGCATGGACATCAAGAGTGCACAGGAGTGTACTATCCATGATGTGAAAATGGGCTCGCCTTTGACGGAATCGTCATTTAGATGCGACGTGCGCATGGGGCAAACGCTAAAGACTCCCTTTGGTCAGCTTGTTGTAACACCTATAAAGGAGAACATGGAGGAGTTCATCGGCAAGACAATAACCGTAACACGCGTTAGCATAGATGATGCTGCCATCATGATTCTGAACAAATGTACCAGCGGTGAACTTGATAAGGAAAGTACCCTTGTCCGTATAACATGCAATGATACTAACATTGAACGTGCTGATGATATTCTCTCGGGCCTGTTGGATGCATACAAACGAAGTATTATTGAGGATAAGAACAAAATGGCACAGAGTACGGCTGCTTTCATTGATTCCCGAATCCAGCTTATACATCAAGAACTTAGCGAAGTTGAGGGTAAGATGGCTGAATTCAAGCAGAATAGCGGTCTTGTGGATATAAAAGCAAACTCTGATGCGTTTCTAACCCAGAGTACTACGGCGCGTCAGCGTACCATTCAGGCAGAGATGCAATACAGTATGGTGCAGTATCTTATGGACTATCTGACAGAGAACAGCAAGGGGAATGCCCTTATTCCAACGATGGGTGGTATCAGTGATAATGGTATCCAGACACAGATAGCGCGGTACAACGAATTGATGCTCAACCGTAACAGACTTGCAGAGAATACCAGCGAAACAAGTCCTACCATTAAGGAACTTGACAGTAATCTGTCTCAGATGTATGCTACTATATTGGCATCCTTAAAAGGCTACACAGCCAGTTTAAAGTTGCAGTTCGACAAGGCCAAGGCTGAAGAAAGTGGAATTCGCGGTACCATCAATACGGTTCCTCAGAAAGAGAAGCAGGTGATAGATATTGCCCGACAGCAAACTATCAAGGAAACACTTTATACATTCTTGCTTAACAAACGTGAGGAGACGGCTCTTCAATTGGCTATAACAGAGGCCAATATCCGAATTGTAGAGCATCCCTTTGGAAGCTCGGGACCAATTGCACCTCGTACGAAGGTCATAATACTTATTTCTTTGATTCTGGGTATTGCCATTCCTTCCATTTTTTTCCAGATAAAGGAATGGCTGAATATGGGTGTGCGTGGTCGTAAGGATGTCGAAGCATATACCACCATTCCTATTTTGGGTGAAATACCTCATCGCAAGGATGGTATGAGTGATTCAGACATAGTTGTTTCTGCCCATGGCGATGATGCGATAGGAGAGGCATTCCGCCTGCTTCGTTTCAGCATGACTTTCATAAATAAGGATGCATGTGTTATCATGTTCACCAGTACTATTCCTGGCGAAGGTAAGACTTTTATAAGCAGGAACTTTGCTGCTACGCTGGGTATGGCAGGTAAGAAAGTTGTGCTTGTTGATACAGATATCCGTAAGCGTACACAGAGCAAATTGTCTTCTAAGGGACGTAGCCAGGGGCTTACATCTTACCTTTCAGGTGCCGTTGATGATATTAATTCTTTGGTATTGCAACAAGGTGATGCGTGTAACCTGTACTTCCTCCCTGCAGGAATTACACCTCCCAATCCCGCAGAACTGCTAATGAGTGATCGTTTGGAACAGTGTATGGAGGAGCTGAAGAAGCATTATGATTATATTGTAGTGGATAATGTTCCCGCACAAGTGGTTGCCGATGCCGGTATCGTAAACAGAATAGCAGACCTCACTATTTATGTTATTCGTGAGGGTAAGATTGATCGTAGGTATCTTCCTGAATTAGAACGCCTACATCAGGAGGGTAAGTTCAATCATCTATGCATTGTGCTGAATGACTGCCCTAATCGCAACAGGAAATATGGCTACGGTTATGGCTATGCAAGTGAAGAAAAGGAGAAGTCATGGCGTAGTAAACTTCTGGGCCGTTCTTCCAGAATCTCTTAACACATTCTGTTAGAATTTCTTACCTGCAATAATACTGATAAAAGTGAGGAATAGGATTTTGCAGTCAAACCACCACGAGCGGTTCTTCAAGTAGAAGAGGTCCACCTCCAACCTTCTGAGCATTTTCTCCATGGTGTCGGTATAGCCGAAGTTAAGCGTTGCATAGCTAGTGACTCCGGGTCTAATCTGAAATAAGAAAGTATATCTGGGATCGTACTCTATAATCTGGTCTATGTAGAACTTCCTTTCAGGACGATAGCCAATAAAGGCCATATCTCCCATGAATACATTCCATAGCTGTGGTAGTTCATCCAAGTGGTTTGCCCTGAGAAATCTGCCTACCTTTGTTAGGCGTGGATCGTCTTCTCCATTAGAGTGGCTGAGCATGGGCCCCATCTTTTCCGCATCTGTTCGCATGGAACGGAACTTGTATATGGTAAATGGGCGTCCGAATCTGCCTAATCTTTCCTGTTTAAAGATAGCAGGCCCGCCGTCATCCAGTTTAATAAGGATGTAACATAACAGGAATAACGGCGCAAATATAATCAGGCAGCATCCTGAGATAATGAAATCAAATAGTCTTTTCGTCATTCGTCCAAAGCCAGTCATACCGTCTGCAATAAACTCTTGCGTATCATCGGAAATCATGTCAGAAGGAAGGCCCATTGTTCCGAAGTCCATGATTTTCTTTCTGAGTGTTTCTATGGGGATGTTAGCTTCCCATGCCTCTCGTCCGTATTCTTTGTTCCATTGCTCGAGAGCATAGGCGGCCTCATGCCTTCCTATGCATCTGTCTATAAAGAAAACGCAAAGTCCCCAGGCTATTATGTCAATAAAAAAAGTAGGGGTCATACCCATTCCAAAATACATGCATGCAGTATTGAATGTCGTAAAGGTCAGGATTATCAGTATGATAGTAGGAGATATAAATTCCTTTGGCATACCTGTTCTGATAAGTCTGTGTTGTAGTTGATTCTTGTCGGGTGTTAGGATGCCTCTGTTTTCCAGTACACGATTTTTCAATACACGAATAGTATCCAGAACGGGAACAATGGAAATGCCAATACATACCATGATAGCCTCTTTAGGTAAACGACATTCGCATTGTCTTGTTAATGCAATAGTCAGGTAACTAAGTATATATCCCAGTATGTAGTTTCCTGAACTACCCATAAGTGTCTTCTCCCATCTTTTGTCAAATCTTTTGCAAATGGTGAAAGGCAGGGTAACCCCGATGGTTGCCGCGGCAATAATAGTACTTAATGCATGGTTGCCATAGATACTAAGCAGCAGGAAGAGAATGGCCTGTAGGGTTCCTATACCTGTGGTGAGTCCGTCAGGGCTGTCAGTTATCGAGGGTAATTCTGTAAGGTATATAGCCACCATCATTGTAAAGGGCATGCCTATCCACATGGGTATCTCGAATATGCCAAACAGTCCGTATAGGTTATTAATCCATAACCCGGATGCGGGGAACATGACGGCGGTCAGGAACAGTACAGTAAACTTGTTCCAGGTACTTGTGCCGTGGAAATCGTCCTTCACTCCCATAATATATAGGAAGGCACATCCTACCAGAATCTGTAGGATACGCATTGAGGCAGGTTCCACCTCATTCCTGAGATTTTCCATCCCAAGCATGTATGGAAGTGCTATGGTAATGCACATGGAAATGAGCATGATGGGGAAGAAGGAAAGTCCTCCGATCTCCATCCCTACAATGCCGTCTTTGTCTTGTCTAAGATGTGCATTTCCCCTATAACTGATAATCCTCATTCTCTGTGTTATGTAGATGCCTAACAGAAATGAGATGGTAAAGGGTATAGCTAGAATAATGAATATATCGTTCATTCTTGTCTGTTGTGCTCAATCACTGAATTTAGTATGCGTTTTCCTCCCCATGTATGGCATTATATATTGTCTTCCAAATGATGAAAAGGTCGAGGGCGAATGTCCAATGCTCTATGTACCAGATATCCTTCTGGATGCGGCCTTCCATCTGCCATAGCTCCTGCGTTTCGCCACGGAAACCAGTGACTTGGGCATAGCCTGTAATGCCCGGTTTGGCAAAGTGTCGGATCATGTAACTGGCAATGAGCTCGCTGTACTGCTCGGTGTGTTTGAGCATGTGTGGACGCGGGCCGACGATGCTCATATTTCCCAGCCATACATTGATGAACTGCGGCAGTTCGTCGATACTGGTGCGACGCATGAATTCTCCGATGCGTGTCTTGCGTGGGTCATCCTTTGTGGCCTGTACTTTGTCGCTATCTACATTGACACGCATGGAGCGGAACTTGTAGCAATAGAACTCCTTGCCGTTGAGTCCCGAACGCATCTGTTTGAAAAAGACGGGGCCAGGAGAGCTCAGTTTGATGAGCATGCCGAAGACAATATACACGAAAGGGAAAAGGGTGACGAGGAAGATGCTGGAGACAATAAAGTCAAAGCAGCGCTTGATGATGCGATTGCCCAACGATGTAAGCGGTTCGTTGTGAAGGCTGAATACCGGGGTTCCGTTCATCAGACTGAATGACATTGTATGTCTCTGATAGTTAAAGG
The DNA here is from genome assembly GCA_017645305.1 of Bacteroidaceae bacterium. GTDB lineage: Bacteria > Bacteroidota > Bacteroidia > Bacteroidales > Bacteroidaceae > Physcousia. The sequence continues at coordinate 17,899 of JAGCPD010000008.1, forward strand.
AATCCGGAATATGGTAGTAGCGTACTATATTCTGGGCACAGGTTCGCATGATGGCGTTAATCAAATCGTTCTGTGAAGAGGGTAGCATGCAATAGACATTATGCAAGCGTTTTCCTTCAATATAGGCAAGTGCTTCCTCCGGCTTACCAAGATAGCCTTCATCCGTCACATTCCTGCGTGGCTCGTCAGCGAAGTAACCAAGGATTTTGAAACCAGTGGTATGGTCTTTCTCTATCGTTTTATACAGTTCGCTGGCAATGTTGATGTTGCCGATGAAGATGACGCTCATAGTGTTACGCCCCCGCTTACGGTACCACTTGATATATTGTCTTAGAAACCATCGGTAGATGAGTAGGAACAGGAGGATAAACCCGTAGAAGGGTAGCATGAAGTTCCACGTCATCAGCGGCCAGCGGAATACCCACATAACCATGAGGCTGAGCAGCACAAAGAGCGTCGTACTCCCGATGAAACTTCGCAGCAGCTGGTCGCCGCGTACGAAACGGTCGTAAATGTGATGGTGGATTTGCAGGTCGCACAGTATGTAAACCAGTGTCATAAGCACCATTAGACGCTTGTAGTGAGGCGTATGGAGATGCCCCATGCTTTGATATACTAAGGACATGATGAGCAGAGCAGCATTGAGCGCAAAAAGCTCGCCTGCCAGTATTATCCAGCGTATGCTGTTGTCTGAAGTCTTATTATCTCTAACCACGTTTATATTTACGATTTGACTATTTACTATTTACGATTTAATCCCCATTCTTTAATCCCTAAACTACAATTAAAGATACCCATTGAAGAGTCTCCACACATATTGTGATATGCGGTAGTAGGGATGCCAAAACACCTCGCGAGGGTATTGGCCGATGAGGCGCCAGCTCCAGCGTGTGCCCCAAGTGAGTCGTTCCCATCGGCTCATTTCTGCCCAGTTGCCTACGCGGTCGTCTGCATGGCCGAAGTTTCCTGCCCGCATTACCTCTTTTAAGAGGAAGCGGCCACGATGCTCGTCTGGTTCGGTGAGCATCTGTTCCTTTGGCATGTAGAACACCTCGCCCAACACCCACATCAGCGCCCTGCAAAAGTCCGTCAGCCCAAGTTCGTGAATAACGGGCAGGACCTTTTCCCTAAGTTCCTCTCCCTCCGTTGTGGTCAAGAGCTGGCTCAGATAGTAGTAATCCATCAGTTGCCTGAGTCCGATGCCCTCGTAGAAAAGGTGACGGTAGATGTGGCTCAGTTGGAACACCAGATTCATTTCATCATTGGGGATGTTGATGAATCCCTCGTCAGGCAATTCCACTTGTTTTGGTCGTGCGAGCTGCTGGACGAAATAGCGCTGCATCTTGCGATTCTTGAACGGGTCGTAGAGGAAGCTGGGCAGAAAGTGTATCTCAATAGGAGTGTCCTTGCGGACGGGGAATTCCATCTCAATGCGTGTTACCTCCAGTTTTGGGAAACGGCTGCGGACGTAGTCGGCAATCTTCCTTCGGTCACCATCAAGCCAGATGTCAATGTCACCAGGAATGCGAAGCATCGGGTCGGGGTAGAGTAGGGCATTGCCCTGACCTTTTAGGATGACATTCCGATAACCCAATTTCTCCCAACCTTGACTCACCCATACTGTGTTGTGGTTGAGGCGTTTGTTGTCGCAGATAATCTTCTGTACCGTGGCGTGCCAGTTGATGAGCAGCTGTCGTGGAGGCTTCTGGTCAGCAGAAAGCCGGCATAATCCATCGTATAGCACCCCAACCATTGTTTGCCGTTTTGCTTCGGCGAACAGTTCGTGCCACTCCTCTTCGGATGGCGTGTGGCAGAATGCCTCTTGCTGACCTAAGGTTATGCGTATGAGTTCGAAGAAAAGCATTATTTCGAATTATGACTGCAAAGTTAACCCTTTTAGGATTATTTTCCAAAAAATGCTTACATTAATTCACCTAAGCATACTCTACCCATACTCTACCCATACTCTACCCATACTTTACCCATACTCATGAGTATGCTTAGAAGCAGCCTGGAGGCAGAGTGATTGCTGGCTAAAGCGAGGCATCTCACAAACCAATGAGGCTATAAAAATGAACCTATGGTTCGTGAGGCAATTAACCTATGGTTCATGAGGCAAATAACCTATGTTCGTGAGGCTACGAACCTATGGTTCATGAAAAGGCCCTTTTCGCTCCCTATATATATAGTATAGAAACTTTGCGTTACCGATAATGTAACGCCTCCACATGCGTCGCGGTTCCATGAGCAATCGGTAGAACCACTCCAGTGAATGTCTTTGCCACCAAAGAGGGGCGCGTTTTACAGTTCCTGCATAAAAGTCAAAGACGGCACCGATGGTTCCGCAGTGGCAGTGTATGTTCAGTTCGTTCCAATGCTTGTATGTCCACTTTTCCTGTTTGGGAGCTGTCATTCCTATCCATAGCAGGTCAGGGTCGGCATTGTTAATTGCCTGTATCATGGCCAGATTATCTTCGTCTGAGAATTCCGGCTTGTATGGTGGGGAGTAGGTCACAACTTCCAGATTGGGATAATCAATAGCAGCTCGTTTACAAATCAGGGACAGCACCTTCTCGCTGGAACCGACGAACATCACCCGAGGTTTTTTGTTATGGTTATCGTTATCGTTTTCGTTAATTCTGTCCATCTCAAAAGAAAACAAATCCCAACCTGCAATCCTCTCCTTTGGTTGACACTTCGCATTTATCCACCGACAAGCCTTTACGATACCAGTTCCATCCGGCATGAGGTAGTCGCATTTAGTGAGTGCCTCGGCAAAAAAAGAATCCTTTTGTGCCACAACATACGAATAGGCATAGATGGTGTTGATGAGCGTTTTGCTTTGAGGAATACGAGTTAATTCCTCACGTGAACTTACAATCTGTATTGTCTTTAATCTAAGTGCCATCATCTTACGGTTTTTTCATATACCTCCCCTGTCTGTCTGGCTATAATATCCCAATTGTAGAGATGCATGTCGTAGTGCGGCTTCTGCGATAAAGAAATCTTAGCCTCCAACCTTTTAGCAAGTTCTTTTACATTACCGCAAGGGAAATAATGGCTCTCGTCAAGACCGATTTCCAGGTTTGCAGGGATGTCGCTTGCTACGACAGGGATGTCGTATGACATAGCCTCAAGCAGGGCAATCGGCAATCCCTCGTGACTGCTTGGCAGGCAATAGCAGGAGGCATTTGTCAAGAGCGAGTGCAGTTTCCTGCCCTTAATGAAGCCCGTCAGAACGACGTCATTCTCCCTGGCTTTCTTTTTGAGAGAACAGGAGTAATCGTCCTCAAAGTCTGTGTCGCCTGCCAATACGAGCCGTATGTCCTCTGGGATGCGTCCTGCATTCTTGAGCAACACGAACGCATCTACCAGATGATGCAGGTTCTTCTCTGGAACGAAGCGACACATACCTAAGATATATTTGCCTTCTGCTATGCCAAGTTCGTTGAAGTACTCAGGATAGACACATTTTTCTGGTTGTGTCACGCCATTGTAAATGAGCGTCACATCTTCCTTCCTACCGCATTTCTTGGCAATCAGGGTCTTGATGACATTTGATATGACTATCACCTGATTCGCGAACCGGCATCCCAGTTGTTCACCAAGTTTCAGCACCATCTTGGCAACCCTTCCCCATTTGTCGCGGTCATAGTCGGGACCGTGGTGTGTCATTACCACTCTCAACCCCAATAGTCGGGCGTATGGTGTCAGCAGATTGGGACCGATAGTATGGATGTGAATGAGGTCTGCTCCGAGAGCCTTAGCTTTGTTGATGGCTCTGAACGTATGTATGATAGCCTCGAAGTACTTGGACTTAGGAGCGTCGATGTCTATAATCTTCACACCTTTCCACTCTGTCAAAGGTTTTTCTTCCCTGACATAGTTCTTCCGACGAATGACAGTTACATCATATCCAAGTTCTGCCAGTCGAGGCAGCAACTCTTCGCAGTGTGTCTCCACTCCGCCCATGATGTCCGGTATGCCACGTGTTCCTGTTACAACGACCTTCATGCTGTTTAGAGTTCTTTTATTGTTTGTATATAACTATCCCGGAAAATATTCAGCGAGTAATTGTCATAAAGTATTTCTTTACTTCTTTTCCCAAACTGCTGACGCATATCCTTGTTCATTATCAATGTCTCAAGATGCTGAGCAAGTGCGTCAACGTCCCCCTTTTCTGCGAGAAACCCGTTCGTATCGTCTTTCACCAGATAGGAGTTGTCTCCAACGTTTGTGGCAACAATAGGAAGATTTGCATTCATCCCCTCCATAATACTATTGCTTGTGCCCTCGAACAAGGAAGTTGAGAGATAGATATCGGCCTTTTTCAGGTAATGGGGAATATTGTCGGGGTTAATAAGTATGTCCGTAATCCCTGAAATACCCGCTTCTCTCACCCATACTCTGATTTGCTGTTCCAGCTCCCCGAAACCGATGATACAGAAGTGAATGTTTTCACATTTGGTATTTGCCTTGGCAACACTCTTGATTGCAGTCAAGTAGTCCTTTTGCTCCACAAAACGGCCAACGGTGATGATAGTTGTCGTGTCCGCTTCATCCTTCAGGTCGAATGGTGCGATGTTGTCAAAGCAGTTGGGGATAACGTGAATTTTCTTCTCCTTGAAGCCTTTAGAAACGAAATTCTCCTTCCCAGAGAAACAGTTTGCTATTGTCAGGGCAGCCATGTGATTGGTAAGGAACCGGTCAGAGATGAGCTTACCGGTTGGTAGTTCCGCGTTGCGCAATCCTGTTACCACCTTCGCCCCTGTAATGGTACCAGCAAGGCAGGCATAGAGGTTCGCTGCCGTCAGGTATGAGAAGATGAGTTCAATTTTGCATCTTTTGATATAAGCACAGAATTGGCTGAATCTGCTGATGTGTCCGCCGTTGAAAAGAGCCAAATGAATCGCTGGTGTCTCATTGATTAAATCCAGATACTTTTGGTGCGTTTTGGCGGCATTGAAGACAATGAAATGTACGTCATAGTCAATCGAAAGAGCTTTGGCAAGTAAAACTGCCTGCTTCTCCGCTCCACCGCTGGTGAGGTTCTTGACGAATATGGCTATTGACGTAGGTGTCATTTGTCTTCAGTTTTAGGCAGTTTCAGCCATTCTCCTATTTTGTAATCCCATTCTTCGGGTTTAAAGGGAACATTGCCTGAGAAGTGGAAGAATGTTAATTCTCCGAAATATATTTTTCCATTGATGTCATACAAATCCACCCGTATATGTGGATAACCTTTACTTAATTCCTCAGCCAACGCTATCATCTTTTCAAAGCCTGCTGGTTTCGTAATTTTTTTTGTTGTCCAAGGATGACCTTGTACGAATGGTAGATGATTGAAGTCTGTATCAAAGAAGTCAAATTTGACATCATTTATGCTACGGTCTGTTGCAATGAAGAGCATCTTGCATTTGCCGTCAAAACAGAAGAACTTGTAGTCTTTCAACTCGGTTCCAGACTCATCTACCATGTATTCCTCTGCAATGATGCGTGGCTTAATGTTCTTGTAAGGATATTCGCGATGCTCGTAGAAAAAGTTGTGGTTCAGACTTTTGTTTATTTTCTTCCGTGCTGCGGAAATTGTCTTGTCGCTTTTGTCCATACAAACGGCCACACCGCCACTATCGTGTGTTGTCTTTAGGACAAACTTATCGGGCAACTTGTTGAAGTCAATCTCATCGAAAGAACTCCATACGCCAAGCGTTGGGATGATGTAGTCGTCACCGATACGTTCGCGCACAATCTTCTTAGCTTCATATTTATCAACCAAATGTGAGTATTCTGGATGAATGTCATTTAGTTTCAGCCATTGCAGTTTCTCGTTGAAGGTACGAGGATTATCAATATTTGGAAACTTGCGCATGCCAGAGAAATACTCCCATTTTATGAAGCTGCGGTCACTCATCCACTTACTGAATGTTCTGCGCAGGATAACGCCAAAAAGCCATTCTGGATGCTTGATTGCCTTGTATAGTCTGTTTTTCTCGTTCATTCTTGTTAAATATTTCTGAAAAGTGAAATGAAGTCCTCGCAAGTTGCAGGGTGATAGGTCATTTCAAAGTCCTTCAAGGAAGGAGCATTCTTCATCCCTTCTGCAAGAGCCTTAATATTCTCTGATTCCACAACAATGCCATTGTAGCCGTCTTTCACAATCCTATCTATGACAGGAATGCATTTGGTGGCAACGACAGGCTTACCCAGATACATTGCATCTATCAAGGAGTTGGGTAGTCCCTCAAATCGAGAGGGCATTACATAACAGTCTGCATACTTTATCCAGCGATAGGGATTGCTGTCAAATCCTACGAAATGCACATGCTCGTGAAGCTCATGACTATCCACAAAATCCCTTATTGACTTGAAGAAGTCATCTCCTTCATCATATTTCCCAAGCAAATACAGATGGGCGTTTGGTTTGTCGCGATGTACCATTTCAAAGGCTCGTACAATTAAATCCTGTCCCTTCTGATGGCTGAACCGTGCTACCCAGATATATTTGTATTGGCTTTGTGCTTCTTGTGAAAAAGGATTCGCCGCTTTCGTACATTCTTCAATGTATTCTTCGTCTATGGGATTGTGCATTGTAATTACCTTCTCTGCTGGCAAGCCAGTATAGGAGATGACTTCATCGTGCATTTCCTCTTGCTGGGCAATAACCTTGTCTGCCCATTTGTATGTCAGTCGGACTAAAGGAATATTGGCTTTGTGTGTGGTTCGGCTTAGGTCAATATTGTTTCGAACTATTACTTTTGTCCCACAGAGTTTTGCAACAATAATCAGGCGTGCATTCAAATAGAGCAAAGAACTAAAGACTATGTCTGGCTTCTCTTCACGAACCACATTCCACATCTTTATCGTGCCTCCGCACCAGATGCTCTTTATTGGTATCTGCCTTATGGAATAACCTGAGGGGATGAAACGGACAATGTCCCCCAAGCCCCTGCCAACAACGACAAATTTCACCTCAAACTCATCTTGAGGCAGCATCTTTGCAATGAGGACAGTCATGCGTTCTGCCCCGCCAACAGTTGGGGGCAGAAAGAATAGGACTTTCTTTTTTTTCTGCGACATTGTCTGTTAAATGTGACTTCAGGTTTATGGGTTAATCATTATAATGCTAATTGTTAAGGTACTTGAATATAACCTTTCTTGATGAATTTGTCATCGGGTTGTGCAAGCAGGAAGTCTTTTTTCTCTTTGACAGACATGTTTTTACAGCCGAAGTTATACTTTTCTTTTATTTTTTTGTAAAAGTCCTCTGTATAACCAATGAATTTTGCTGGATTGCCTGCCACCATACAGCCATCAGGCACACTCTTGGTCACTACCGCACCACCAGCAACAATACATCTCTCACCAATGCTGACACCGGGCATAATCATAGCGTGTGCACCAATGGATGTGTAACTGCCAATCTTTACTTTGCCAAATTGCTCAAGATAGGTGTCGTTATAATATTTACGTAAAGAATAGATGCCACCATGTGTATAGATTGAGGCATGAGCAGCAATACGTACATAGTCACCTATTTCAATTAAGTAACCTTCGTCTGGTATTTCTTTTGTTGACAGAAAACAACCTTTTCCTAACTTAACTCCTAATGACTTAGCATATTCGTTAGGACTCATCAGTTGTCGTCGTATTTTTTTGATAATGTTCTTTATAGACATAATACTTCTGTATTTTAGGGTTCTAAACTATGGATAAAGTCAGAGAGTCTTCTTCCCTGGACAATTGGATTGAATGATTGTAAGGCCACATCTCGCCCTCTTTTTGCTATAGCACTTGCTTCCTGTGGCTTGGATAGAATTTCCTGAATGTCGTTTACAAGCTGAATTTCATCGTCTTCTTCAAAGAGATATGCGCTGACTCCTGATTCCAGATAATGTTTTGATTCGCCGATGGTCGTTGTGATTATTGGAACTTGACTCATCAACATCTCCCCCAACTTGGTTGGGAAACAGTTTCTGGTTTGCAGGTTATCTGACTTGTAAATGATTGACAAGGCTGCAAAATGTTGAAGTCTGAGAATCTCTTCGTCGCTGACATAGCCCATTAGGACAACATCGTCTGTAAGCCCAAGTTGCCCTATCTGCGTCTTGTATTTACATTTCTGTGAATCAGCCTGTTTGCCCGTGAAGACTAATTTGCAGGGAGATGGATATTCTCTTTTTAATCTGGCAAATGCAAGTAGTATCTTTGAGATGCTATCCTTTTGCTCATGCATGGTTCCTGTGTGGATGATGTATGGGACATCAAAAGGAGATTGCATTCCAGAGTAATCTATATCGAATGGTTCTGGATCAACCAATATCGGAATACGGATAACTTTTGCACTACTCCTCTTGTATTTGTTTACAAAGTCTTCCAAGTCTGTAGATATGGCTATGAAGCCATCATACAGAGGCATTATCAGATGGAATTCTATCCAGTCTGTTAAAGGGCGTAACTTGTGCTTTCTCCCTAATGAACCTGGGTGCTCACAGACTTCTTTGATTGTCTTTGCGCCCTTTATCTTTGCGGCCAAAAGAATCATTGTCTGCAGGAAGAGAGGATAAAGGTACACATACACAGTATCTCCTTTGTCTATATGTCGTAAGGAATAAAGGAATGTGCGGATAGGGTCAATCAGGTTCCACTCCAGTCCGCGTATCAGCTTGTTCCTTTTCGGATGTTTGTATTTGCCGCATACGTAGCAGAAAGGGGTTCCTTTGTACATTCCTTTTGCAGGCATCCCATCATCTTCCCCTCTCTCAAAGACCTTGTTGCAGATAATGACGTTTACGTCGTCTCCTGCTGCTTTGAGCCCCTTAATGTAGCATAGCCTGCGTTTTGCCGCAGCCATACCGTAAGGAAATGATTTATCTTGATAGAAATGTATGAGCATAGTATTATTGCGCTATTGTTGATGTTATTTCTTTTGAAAGACGATGAGCAAGGTAAGTCAGTATGAAGCCGGAAATAATAACGATGGAATAATCAAGGTAATGCCCAATGAAAATTGGACTGTCAATCCATTCCCTGAGATAAAGAGGCATCAATTTCTTTATTCCGATATTCGCTAAATAGGATTCCAATGAAGCACCGCCCAGCCATATAAAAAAGACATTAATCGCTGACTGTTCGGATACCCGCTTCCAAACAACACTTAGTACAATAAGTATAGGCAATACATATAGCCAGGAATAAAAAACATCTTTCATCGTGAAATGAAAAAAGATACATCCTAATGCCGATGCACCTATAACATATAATGCGTTTACATTGATGCCTTTTCTGATATATTTGGCCAGATACATTCCTATGATAAAACTGACTGCCCGCTTGAATGCTCCCTGCAGATTGGTTATAATCGAATTCATAACATCACCTGTATCATTAACTGGAATGTGGGTCAAAAATAGTACTAATATAATCAGTATAATGGTTACCAGAATTCTGCTTTTCGAATGTTCAAGTCCCCAAAACAACGGAGGTGCCAATGGGTAAAGCAATACTAATAGGGCTACATACCACATACCATCATGGTGAGTCCAAAAACGTAGTGTGGAGAAATACAACAGCCATTCACTCCATGAAACATTCTCGACACATAAACTCGCGATTCTCAATATTAGCATGATAATTGTATATGGAATGATAATCCTGAGGAACCGCTTCTTCAACCAAGAGAAATAACGGTGTGGGTTCATCAGGGAGAAACAACACCCCATACCTGAAAGAAACAGGAAAATATCTACACCAAGATTAAGGAATACTAATAGCTTTCGAGGAATCCCTGCCACTTCTACCCCATATTGAGGCGCGTGGCATAGGATTATCATCAAGGCTGCCACACCCATCAGTTGGGTTCTGTATTTGCTTAATAGAAAGAGATTGAATCTATTCATCCTGATTCTTTAAATATTTATTCCTCGCTTCGCTTTGAGTTTTCCCACTATTTCCTTTTGCTCTTCTGTCAGGGGATCAGAACAGCCAAAAATCTTCTTGTCCTTATAATATGTGTCAAACAATGAAACTAAATCTTCATGGGATATTCGTTCCTCTGGGGGATAGAGCGCCTCTTCATGTTTCTCAATGTCGGAGATGGAAAATTTCACGCCAATGATTCTGGCAGGCATACCTGCTACCAATGCGTAGGGTGGCACAGATTTGCTGACAAGCGCATTGGCACCAACAATGCATCCACGTCCAAGCATCACACCTGCCAGTATGATTGCACGGGTGCCAACCCAGACATCTTCTCCAATGGTGACATCTGCCGATTTATCATTGATATGGCTTTCCCCTAATAGGACTTGTGGAATGGTTGCGGTTGACCTGTGATTATTAGTTATAATGGTTACGTCTGGTGCAATAACGGTATATTTCTTCACATAGACAGACTCTCGGCCAGCATTGATAATTGTAAGTCCATAACGAATCTTGACAAAGTCCTCAACAAAAAGGTTCTTGGGTTTTCCTATGTGGCAAGGGTAGGCAATTGTGCTTTGAGTCGGCATGGAGCCAAATGCTTTGCGGTCAGGGTAATTTCTGTGAAGGTGATACAATACATGTCGTCCCTTCCTGAGGAGGAACCAGATATCCGATAATAGTAGTCTAATGTTATTCATCATTTGCATTTTCATTTAAACAAAAATCACCAGCATATTCATCATCTTCTTCGTATGTTTCTTCTGCATCTATAGCTATCTCATCTTCTTCATAACAGAACAGCCCGTAGAACCAGAATGCAGTAAATATCGGGATGCAGAAAACAGGATATGAAAGTGAGGAACCAAGCAGAGCTACTGCAAAAGCAAATTTCTGTCGAAACCAGCATGTCCGACTAATCTTAATGGAGGAATAAAATAGGAGTACGTAAAGATAAAAACCAATAAAAAAGCCATATTGAGCGAAGATTTTCACGAGTCCTCCAGTAAGTGCAAAGTTCTTGGTGACTTCCTGGCGGAACCAACTATGGTCGTTGTTTCTGCCGTACCCTATTAATGGTTCTTTTTTGAAATTTGCCCACTCGAAATATGCGGATTCAATGCGGTCAAGTGAACCTAAATACTCATCGCCGTACATCTTTGCATTGTAATTGATGTTATGCATTCGTTCGCGTGTCAGTCCCTCGAAGTTAGCTTTGTCCTGAATCTTTTCAGCCATGAAATCAAGTGAAAAGATTGCAACAGCAAAAGGTAATGCAATGAAGACAAAGGAAAGAATGCTTTTTGCACTGAAATCATTGAGCCAGAAGATTGTATATATCAAGAATACAATACTATAGCCTGTTGTTGAAAAGGTGCTGGCAAGTGCGAGCAATAGGATGATGATTTTCGTGTTGCCACGGAACAATATGCCTTCGCGCGACAAGTTGGTGACAATGGCAGGAATCAGCATGATGGCAAAACGTCCAGGTTCCCACGAACAGCCCGCATTGCGAATTAGAGAACCATAAGATTGACCCTTCAAAGGATCCATCCAGTTAAAAAGATAGAGGACATTATTACCGAAAGCTGTTTCTGGGAAAAGGTGGAATAGGCCTGACATTGGTGGAATAAGGACTGACATCCCCCATAGCACTAAACTTACCGTAGAGAATACAACCATGATATGTTCGTAGATTGGAAACAAATCACGCCCATAGATCCGAATGTGGATGAAAGCTATGAAGATGGCATAGAGCAGAAAGAAGTAATATGATAGATTGCTTGAGGAGAAATCGTGAAACTTATAGCATACGGCTATAGACCAGCTTAGCATAATACCGACAAGTGTCCATAGTTTGCTATGAGCAAAACTGATGGGATTGCGTACCAGCAGAATGATGGTCAAGACTATCGGAATGAGCAATGGTATGGGGTCGCCTGACAGACCGCCAACCATACGCCCTGTGTCTGGTGTCATCTGCGCCATATAGATAACCATTACGAACAAATAGAGGTATTCGTAAATAGGGTAGAAGATGTCGTCGTGGATTTTAATCATAACGAAAGGAGAAATCAGAAGGTTATTTGTTCCAGATACCGATAGCAGAGTTGTTCAGAATCCTGCGTATTTGGATCGTGAAGAAGCTGGCATAGATGATATTGATTATTGACATGGAAGCCACGACTCCCAAAATACCTATATACTTTCCTAAGAACAAAGAGAGTGGTACATGAAGAAGCAATCCAATCAATATCACATACGATTGTAATTCTACTTTTCCTGTGCCGTTTATCAAAGTAACTTGTAGCGTGTCCCAGCAATGGATAAGTGTATAGACAGCTATAGAAAGTGTCAACATGAAAGGTACCGATACCTTGTCTCCAACCCATAGTTTAATTAAAAAAGGTGAAAGTATTACAATAACACTTATCATTATGCAAAGAAGCAGATACAGCTTTTGCATCTTTTTGTACATGTTGTTCATCCAAAGGTAATCCTTTTTGGTATATGCGTCGGTGAATGCAGGCCACAACGGATTTAGTATAATCGTATAGACCATTACAACAATGTTCAACAGTTTGTAGGCTATGTTGTACTGCGTAACAGACTCGGGGCCTGCAATATGGGAAATAAGTATATTGGTGGCTTGATAGAGGACAATCATTTGCACCTGAATAATGAAAAACATAATCCCGAGTCCCCATAGGTCTTTGATATATGCTGTATTAATGGACTTGAAAGTTGGAGCAACTTCTTTCATAGTTGTCTTAAAATAGATGACAGAAGCAATCAGGACAATTAATATCGGCATTAAGGAGTAGGCAAAAGCCAAATTTAATAATGATGGCTTGACAAACAACGTCATCATGCCGATAATACATAAAGAACAGATTTGGCCTATAACAGCAAACAAACTGGAAAGGGCTGTCTTTTGGTAAGCGGCAACTACAGCGACAAAAACATTTACAATCATCTGCAATGCTATGAACACAAAGAGCACTTGCATTGTTTTGATGATAATCTCTTGATTTGAAGAGTCAACGTTTAGTATTCTGCACCAGTTAATCCACGGGCTCGCCACTATCAGGAGCACAGAAAGTGGAACAAACATTGCGAACATAATGGCGTATGTCGTAGAAACCAGGCTTTTGCCCTTCTCGTAGTCCTTCCTTGCCAAACATTCATTCAGCCTGTTCTTCAATCCATGCGTAACCCCGACATCCATATATGTCAGCCAATGGAGGATGGAAGATATAGTGAGCCAGACACCATAGATTTCTGAAGAGACATAGCCCAGCGTCATTGGAACGAGCAGAAAGGAGGTAAGAATACTGACCACCTTTATCGCCAAAGAACCCAAAATGTTTCTCTTGACGGTGGCCGTTCTTTTGGAACCTCCAATTAATATGTCTTTGATTCCTGCAATTTTCATTGATATGTGAGCTTATTTGGCATTGAATAGTTTTCGACGTGTGCCGTCAGAATAAAGGACAAGGTTTAAACCTTTTTGCATAGCAGGGAGTCGTTTACCTGTGGCATCATAGATAGCTGCAACTGTGCAATTGCTGTGACGGGTCTGGATGTTGTCTGCTATGTTTGCTGTGGTTGCAACGAATGAAATGGAATCGCCTGGTATGCAAGATGTAAGGTCGGGTTGAATCTGTGACATATAAAAGGCTTCGGAAGAGGAACTACCATCAGCGTGAAATACATTCATCACCCATGCTGCATCTTCTGCTTTTGTGTAAAGAAACAATGGGAAAGACGTGAACCATGCACCATCGAATCTTCCTGTGCGAAGTGGCACGTCGCAGACAGTAATATTTGTGTCAATTGTCTCTGTCCCTTCTGGTAACTCTTCGCGGATGCTGACAGGAATGACATCACCGAGGGAGAAGTAGCTGGCCATTTGCCGATAGACAATTGGTGGACGGGTGGAAACGTATGTGTATAGGCGGTTCATGCCATGTGTGTGTGAACTTGGCTTGGGCATGCCCTCATACGCAGCAAATGTTGGAGCAATTTCATCAATGATCTCCCCATCCATCTCTTGAATGATTGGAACACAGATATCGGGGCGAAGGAAGTCGCCTAAATAGTTGGCGTATGTGGAAATAAAACGGTTGCGGAACTCTGGGAAGGACATCATCTTTTCATAGAGATAACAAGCAGTCCTTACACTTGCATTGTTGGACCTTTCGTATTCCTGGTCTTCTGGATTCTGAGTGCCAAGCATGTATTTGAACATATCCCATGAACTGGTGTTTATGAAGATGTAATCCAAGTCCTTCGATATCCAGTGCCAACGCCCGTCTTCGGTTGTCTGCTTCCACATTGATACATTGTTTCCAGGAAAATCCGTGTTGGATGCATAACATTCTGCAATGAAGACATTCATGAAGTTCTCCGTATCCATAGCCTCTGCCATCTCTTCGTATGTGACATCATCCCTGTGGTAGAGCTTGTTGAAGGAATTAAAGTGGGGTGATTCAGGTTTGTTATTACTCTTATAGTTTGAGGCATCTGCCATTTCCACTTCCTCGTCCTCTATGTCATAGTTGCTGGTGACATAATCTTCATTGGAACGCTCACGCATACCGAAAACACCACTGTATTGTCCGTTGATATAGACAATAACTGGCTCATATGCCTGCCAATCAATATCTGTGAGATGGGTACCGAATAGCTTGTTCAGAAATGCATCATCAATACGTCCATACTTGCAGGTACTGCCACCATTTCTTAGCATAAAAGACTTTACTTTGTTGACCTCTGGCTTGTCTCGCCAGAAATCGCCCTTGAAATTCTTCTTCCCGAAACGTTTCTTGGCATAGCATTTTATACTCTTTTGTGGAAAATTTCTTGAGTACAGGCCTCCAACAGCCATCTCGCCAGATTGGTTAAATACAGTACTTCCGTTCTTGGTGCTGAAATATTCAAAGTTTGCCGGCCGTCGCCACTTGTAACTGTAGTTGGGCTTGCCGTCCGTGCTGTCGTTGGAGAGGATGCCTTCCTCACTGCTGTAGAGGTAGGTGCTGTCAGTCGCGATGCAGACGAAGGGTAATGTCGTCTCTCGAGGATGGAAGATATAGGAGTGCGTGGTGGAACGAATGGGAAGTAATTCATGCGACAGAAGTTTTGCACGGATGACTGTACCTTTGTCAATGGTGATGATAAATTGGGTGTCTGATGCCGACTCCCATGTCGGTTCACGGCCATCCAAGGTGAGGTAGATGCGGGTATCCTCGGGCACACCTTCAGGCATAGAAATTGTGACAGTCTCAGGGCCATTGGTCATCAGATGTCCTTCTGTAGAAAATATAGGCTCAGGCAATACCTCTTCGCATCCTATGCTGTTGTTAGCAGCACCTGGCGTGGGCGTCAGTTCATATTGCCACTCGTTGCTGCCATCTGTAGTACGCCCGTATGCTATGTTGGGTGCCGGCATACTCTTATAACTGATGGAGTCAACGATGTGCCAATTGTTGTCATAAAGATAAAGATTTCCTTTGCCAGCCTCCAGGTTGAATTCGCAATGGAGGGGAATGCTTGATCTCTTGTCACAATAGACCAGAAGATGACCTCCCGGCTCAATATATTGTTCCGTAGATATGATTCTTTTACTTTCAGAGGCCACTTTTACTGGACTGATACGATAATTCTGAATATTGATTCGTGTGTCACTTGCGTTGTAGAGTTCTACCCATGAATCAGGGAAGTCATGGTCAACCATCAGGAAATCTACATTGGACTGCATAATTTCGTTAATGACAATTTGCCCTTGAGCCATTGCAGTGCCAAATGTAGAAAAAATAAACAAAATTATTGTATAGAGATGTTTATTTATTTTCATGTTGGATTCACGTTGTATGGTTGTTCGGGAATATTCTTGATGTCATTATCTCTTTGCCTATCACTTTTTGTAATAGCTTGCGTACCATTCAGCGAACTTACGGAGGCCTTCCCTAAGCGGGGTGGAGGGACGGAAGCCGAAGTCCTGCTCAAGGGGTGTGGTGTCTGCGAAGGTGATGGGGACATCGCCAGGCTGCATGGGAACTAGTTCCTTGTGTGCCTCGAAGCCGTAGTCGGCAGGAAGAACCTTGGCTGTGACGAGCTCTTCCTGGAGAATGGTGACGAAGTCTAGCAGGTTCTCGGGACTATTGTTTCCAATGTTGTAAACCATATATGGCGGGATGGGCAGACCGTCCTCGCCAGTTTGCTTTTCAGGTGCATGTTGCATGACACGTATAACACCCTCTATGATATCATCTACGAAAGTGAAGTCGCGCTTGCAGTTGCCATAGTTGAAGATTTGAATGGTCTTACCTTCGCGCAACTTGTTGGTGAAGCCAAAATATGCCATGTCGGGACGTCCGGCAGGACCATAGACGGTGAAGAAACGCAAGCCTGTACAGGGAATGTTGTAGAGTTTGCTGTAAGCGTGTGCCAACAACTCGTTGCTCTTTTTCGTGGCAGCATAGAGGCTAACGGGATTATCTACCTTGTCGTCGGTAGAATAGGGCACTTTCTTGTTGTTTCCATAGACGCTACTGCTGGAGGCATAAACAAGATGCTCAACAGCATGGTGTCTGCATGACTCGAGTATGTTATAAAAGCCTATGATATTACTCTCGATATATGCATCGGGGTTCTGGATGCTATAGCGCACACCAGCTTGAGCTGCAAGGTTGACAACAACGGCGGGCTTGTAATTAGAAAAAAGACTTTCTATGCACGCTTTATTGGCAATGGAATCTTTGATGAAAGTCCAGTCGCGACCAAGTGCTTCAATCTTTGCCAGACGTTCTTTTTTAAGGTTCACGTCATAATAATCTGTGATGGAGTCAATTCCAATGATCTTGATGTCTTTGAAGTCCCTATAGAGGCGCATGACGAGATTACTTCCAATAAAACCGGCAGCTCCTGTTACAAGAATTGTTTTACTTTCAAGTGATATGTTGTATTTTACCATAATATCCCCGCATACATGCACACGTGTGCAAAAAAACGCTCTGCAAAGTTACAACATTTTTTTAAATTAGCGTCATGTTTCCGTTTTTTCTGAAAAACAATAAAGATTTGTGGTTGTCGGATAGAGGAGACTCGAACTCCCGACCCCTACGTCCCGAACGTAGTACGCTACCAACTGCGCTACTATCCGAATGCAATGTCATAAAGGACTAAACCCCTAATTGCGGGTACAAAGGTACGAATAAGTGAACGATATTCCAAATTAATTTGGGAAAATCTGAGTGAATCAGTATCTGTCTTACTGTTTTTTCTTGATTCTTTTAGCCAGACCGATGGCACCAGTGGGACACACAAGACGGCATAAATGGCAGCCAACGCACTTTGTCCCGATGATGCGAGGCTGACGGGTTTCATAATCAAAGGCGATGGCCTGATGACCGCCATCTTGACAAGAGACGTAACAGCGGCCGCAACCGATACATTTCTCGCGGTCGAATTTGGGATATACCAATGTATCGCGATCCAAGTCAGAAGGCAGGTAGAACTTTGGAAGAAGCTCGCCCACAAGGTCTTCCAAATGCTCGATGCCGCGTTCTGCCATATAGGTCTGCATGCCCAGAATGAGGTCGTCGATAATGCGATAGCCATATTGCATCACGGCGGTGCAAACCTGAACGTTTCGACACCCCAATTGGATGAACTCCAGGGCATCGCGCCATGTCTCGATTCCTCCTATTCCGCTATATTGTATATTCTTCATAATGGGGTTCTTTACCATTGCCAGAATGTGGCGTAGTGCTATGGGCTTGACAGCTTTTCCAGAATAACCCGATCCCGTTTGGCAGCCGTTTACTTCCGAGCCTTCGCCAAGTGTCACGCTCTTGATGGTGTTGATGGCCGAGATGGCATCTGCACCAGCAAAATAAGCTCCCATAGCCGGCTGTGAGATATGGGCGATGTTGGGTGTCATCTTGGGAATGACGGGAATCTTTACGTTGCGTTTCACATAAGCCGTAAAGAACGTAACCAACTCGGGGTCTTGTCCCACGTCGCTACCCATACCGCTCTCGCGCATCTGGGGACAGGAGAAGTTAAGTTCTACTGCATCACAGCCGGCAGATTCTGCCATCTTTGCCAGTTCTATCCATTCCTCTTCGGTTTGTCCCATGATGCTGGCAATTACCACTTTCGAGGGGTAGTCCTGCTTCAAGCGTCTCAGTATGTCGAAATCAACTTCATGGGGATTTTCGCTTAGCTGCTCCATGTTGCGGAAGCCGATAAATGATACACCGTCCTTTACAGCATCAAAGCGAGGTGATACCTCACGGATTTCCTGCATACAGATGGTCTTATAGAAGACACCTGCCCAACCCATATCAAAGGCCCGAGCTACCATCTCATAGTTGGTGCAGATGGCTGACGAGGCAAGGAAGAACGGGTTCTCGCACTTGATACCACAAAAGGTTATGGAGAGGGAAGGGGCGGGCTTGTTTGTCTCGTAAGAATTACAACATGCAGCACGTAGCAATTCCCTGATGCGGATAGTCCTGTCGTAGTGAATACACATCTGCTCGGCTTGCTCCAAGTCGGCATCGTCGCAATCCTTTATCCACCGCCAGGCATTCTTGGCATTGTTAAATCGAATAGCACGGATAGCCCGTGCAGGGTCTCCTTTCTTACATGCTTTTGTGCAAGGTGCATCTTCACACAACAGGCAGCGTGCCGCTTCTTCATGGATGTGTAGCATAATGTTATTCGTTTTTTATACAAACATAATATAACTTTAGAAGGCCAAAATGTCTTCTAATATCATTTTTGTGGTTTCTGTCAAAAAAATGCGAAAAAGTTTGGCGGGTTTAAAAAAAACACGTACCTTTGCACCCGCAAACGACAAAACGGCAGAAAATGGTGCCATAGCTCAGTTGGTAGAGCAAAGGACTGAAAATCCTTGTGTCCCCGGTTCGATTCCTGGTGGCACCACACAAGAAGAGACATCAACCCATTTAGTTGGTGTCTCTTTTGCTTTCATACTATCTTCTTCAGAAAACAGATGAAATGAATGAAATCAGATAGCTTCCTAACCTAATCAACGCCCATATCATTAGGGCTATGAACAATAGAAGTAAAACAAGGATAATAGCTGACTGCCAGGCTTTTCGGTTTACTTTTCTTATGACCGCCTCATCTCCATCTATATATCCTTGAATCAACTCCAGATTCTGAATGTTTGCGCGATGGAAGATGTCTATGATGTCACCCACGAAGAACGGAATTAATCCCAATAGAAAATCACGTAAGGCATTGTTCAGGATAGCTAATGTTAAAGGAATGCTCTTAATGAAGCACACAGAAAAATAGACAAACGGTATAACGCTGAATAAAGCGATTGCATCGCCCCATCCGGGAATGAAACCAATAAGCGCGTCCAGATAGTATCGGTCCATATAGCGCGTCAGGAGGGCCATTGTCTGATAGGCTTTATTCTCCATCAGCAGTTTACGACGTATTTGTTTTTTCTCTTTTTTGTTCATTTCTGATGACAAAAATACGATTAAGTGCGAGATTCACCAAATATAAAATGTTTTTCTTTTGAGTGTAATGCCAGTTATTTACCCGTAATATTGAATACGGGGAGTTTGTGCGATGAATTCTCCTCGAATTAACGCAGATACTCTGATATGTGATTGCAGGAAATCATGGCATATCAATTTTATGTTATCGGTCTGCATAAAAATGCAAAAAATATGTGACGTGATTGCATATTCATTGCATATTTTTAATGGCGTTTCAATAATATTGTGTATCTTTGCAGCCGAAAAATGGGAAAATATGCAAAAACGACAGGATAAAAAGACCCGTCTGCAGGCTATACGCCTAATAGTGAGTTCTCAGGCCCTTGAAAGCCAGGAGGATTTGCAGGTGGAGTTGGATAAGGCGGGCTTTCCTTGTACGCAGACTACTTTGAGCCGCGACCTTAAGCAACTCCGTATCAGTAAGGTTCGTGGCCGAAACGGTCATAGTGTATATGCTTTGCCCAGAGAGGGTATGTTCTCACCTGCTTATACCCGTGAGGAGATTCATAAGAGTTGCTGGCAAATTAATTTCTCGGGAAATCTGATGGTGGTGCATACACCACCCGGTCATGCCAGCATGGTTGCATACGACATAGATAATGCCCACCATCCGTTTTTCTTGGGCACCGTGGCTGGAGACGATACAGTGTTGGTGGTGCTGCAAGAGGATTTGGAGCGGGAGCGGGCCAGAACAGCGATGTCAGAAATTGTTCCCCAATTATTTGAAAAGTAAAAAGTATAAAGTCCAATGATCAATTTTCAATGATTAATGTTCAATGAATAAAATGAGCGATATAAAACTTGAAGATATAAAGATTTTGGTGGCAGGACCGGAGCATGAGGTCTATGTGGACACTATTCTTGAGACAATAGCTGAAGCAGCAAAAGTGCGTGGCACTGGTATTGCCAAGCGTACGCACGAATATTTGGCAAAGAAGATGTTTGAAGCCAAGGCCGTTATCGCATTGGCGCAGGATGGGCGTTTTGCAGGTTTCAGCTACATTGAGACATGGGAGAATCAACAATATGTGACGACCAGTGGTCTGATTGTACACCCTGACTTCCGGGGCCTTCACATTGCTAAGCGCATTAAGGACCTGACGTTTACTTTGGCTCGTACTCGTTGGCCTCATGCCAAGATTTTCAGTCTGACCAGCGGTGCTGCCGTGATGAAGATGAATACTGCCCTGGGCTACCAACCGGTGACGTTTGCAGACTTGACCGATGACGAAGCATTTTGGAAGGGTTGCGAGGGTTGCGTCAACTATCCTGTATTGAAAGAGCGTAACCGAAAGTTCTGCATCTGCACAGCTATGCTTTTTGATCCTACCGAGCATTTGCCTGCAAAGTTATCGGAAGAGGTGTTGTCGCGCATCAAACACCTTCAGGAGATTGAAGGACAGTGAAAGAGAAATTGTGAATTATGAATTGAAAAAATATGGAACAGAAGAAGAAAGTTGTTGTAGCCTTTAGTGGCGGACTTGATACCAGCTACACAGTGATGTATCTGGCGAAGGAAAAGGGATACGAGGTGCATGCAGCCTGTGCCAATACGGGTGGCTTTAGTGCTGAACAGTTGAAAACAAATGAGGAGAATGCCTATAAGTTGGGTGCTACCAAATATGTAACGCTGGATGTGACTCAGGAGTATTACGAGAAGTCTCTGAAGTATATGGTTTTTGGCAATGTCTTACGTAACAATTGCTATCCCATCTCGGTAAGCTCGGAACGTATTTTCCAGGCTTTGGCTATTGCCCGCTATGCCAAGGAAATAGGTGCTACTGCCATTGCACATGGCTCAACGGGTGCCGGCAACGACCAGATTCGTTTTGATATGACCTTCCTTGTAATGTGTCCCGGAGTGGAGATTATTACGTTAACACGCGACGGAAACCTCTCTCGTCAAGAAGAGGTTGACTATCTTAACGCCAACGGTTTCTATGCTGATTTTACAAAGCTCAAATACAGCTATAATGTAGGCCTTTGGGGCACCAGTATCTGTGGTGGCGAGATTCTTGACTCAAAACAGGGCCTGCCTGAGAGTGCTTACCTTAAGCACCCCACAGAGGAAGGACCTGAACTGCTTAAGATAGGCTTTGAGAAGGGGGAAATCTGTTCCGTTAACGGAGAGCACTTCGATGATAAGATAAAGGCCATTCAAAAGGTTGAGGAGATAGGTGCCCGTTATGGCATTGGCCGTGATTGTCATGTTGGTGACACCATTATCGGTATCAAGGGACGTGTCGGCTTTGAGGCTGCTGCTCCCATGTTGATTATAGGTGCACACCGCTACCTCGAGAAGTTCACTCTCTCGAAGTGGCAACAGTACTGGAAAGAACAGGTAGCGAACTGGTACGGTATGTTCCTACATGAGAGTCAGTATCTGGAACCCGTCATGCCCGATATTGAGGCAATGCTGACAAGCAGCCAGCGCAATGTGACAGGCGAAGTGACGCTTGAACTGCGTCCTCTCTGTTTCCAGACTGTTGGTGTGGATAGTCCAAACGATTTGGTCAAGAATAAACTTGGTGAGTATGGCGAGACTGCCAAGGCATGGACAAGCGAGGATGCCAAAGGCTTCATCAAGGTAACTTCAACCGCACTCCGTGCATATTATCTGGCACATCCCGATGAAGTACGTTAGGGTAGGGGTTTTAGGGGCTGCCGGCTATACGGGCGGTGAGTTGATTCGCCTGCTGCTGAACCATCCGCAGGCAGAGATTGTATTTGCCAATAGCGAGAGTAATGCAGGCAACCCTGTGAGCGAGGTGCATGAGGGACTGGTAGGCGAGACTGACCTCTGCTTCACTTCTGAGATGCCTTTCGACAAAGTGGATGTCGTTTTCTTCTGCTTTGGTCACGGCAAGAGTGAGGCATTCCTAAAAGAACATACAATCCCCGCAAACATAAGGATTATTGATCTTGCACAGGATTTCCGTATTCGTGGTGCTCATGACTTTGTGTATGGTCTTCCCGAAACTCATAAGACTGTTATTGCCGATTGCCAGCATTTGGCCAATCCTGGTTGCTTCGCTACCTGTATTCAGTTGGCTATGCTGCCTGCGCTGAAAGCAGGCATCATTAGCGGCGATATTCATGTGAATGGTATAACAGGTAGTACGGGAGCTGGTCAGAAGCCGGGAGCAACGACTCACTTCTCTTGGCGTAACGACAACATCTCTGTCTATAAGACATTCACCCATCAGCATCTGCTTGAAATCAATCAGACGGTTCAGGAGCTTTGTCCGGGCTATCAGGGACGTGTGCTCTTTATTCCGCAGCGTGGCTGCTTCACAAGGGGTATCTTCGTTACGGCCTATGCCAAGTGTGACAAGCCACTGGAGGAAGTGCAGCAGATATATGCTGACTACTACAAGGATGCCGCCTTTACCCATTTCGTTACCAAGAGTCCTGACATGAAGCAGGTGGTAAACACCAACAAGGCTGTGGTCTATGTTGAGAAGTTTGAAGACCAGCTCTTGATGATTTCCTGTATTGACAACCTTCTGAAGGGTGCCGTAGGGCAGGCTGTGCAGAATATGAACCTGATGTTTGGTCTTGACGAGAAGGCGGGACTTGAGCTGAAAGCATCAGCTTTTTAATGAAGACATTAGGCTTTAGACATTAGTATATATAATAGATATTGGGGATGAATAGACGACTGCTAAATCTTCTGCTACTGTTTCCTGCAATTGTGCTGGGTAACCAGAATACTCCTTTAAGTGCTAAGGAGGGGGCGGTGTGCCCTATGGTAAAGACAGAAGTTGTGCGTTTGCCCGATTTGAACATACCCCGTTGCGGTCATAGCTTCTATTATGTGAACGGTCAGCCCACAGTTATTGGTGGTCACACCTCCGGCTTTGTGCTTACTCCCACCATCGAATACTTCAGTGAAGGACAATGGCATGTTGTCCAAACGGTCTATCCTCACGATTCAGGTGGTAGTCTATTGATGAAGTCTGGTAAGATACTCCTGTTTGGCAGCCACGAGAAGAATCTGGGTATCGGGCAAACCTATGAAGTTGAGATGTACAATCCCACCGACCACTCTACAGAAGGGTTTGGATGCCTTGATACAAAGCGTGTTATGGCCTCGGCAATAGAAACAGATGATGGAAAGGTCATCATTGTCGGTAACTGGTATCATGATGATGCCATTGAGATGTTCGATGGAGAAAGTCAGTTCTCGAAAATCAAGAATGTTGCCTTGCAGCGGGTACATCCCTATATGCTGCCTATCTCTAATGGAGATGTGCTTATTTTCGGTTCCCATGATACACATGGAAACATTATAACCAGTCCGTTGGTGGACCGTCTGTACGGCGAGGCTTTCAATGTGCCGCTGTTTGAGGAGTGGTGTCCGCTTCCCCTTGATATCACATCGCCTTTGGCTACAGACTGCGTTGTGGGCAATCCCGAGGATAAGACTTATCTCATACCCGTTTTGGGCAGGAATAAAAAACAGGTGGCTATAGCCCAGGTTTGCGATACCATATTCTCGCTCATTCGAACGGAGGTGCCTGTACCTATGGTATCACAATGGGATTCTATCAGTTATCGCACACCCATTGTTGTTAATCGTCAGGTTAGGCGTGCCTTTATGGCGGGATTTGACAAGAAGCAGCATCTTTGCATTCTTTCCATAGAATACGACAAATCACCCTGCCCGCTTACCCTCTATTATACAGATCCTTTGCCACAGATGGGTCTCAATCATTTTGTGCTCACTCCGCAGGGCAACTTGCTTATTGCCGGTGGTACCAATGGTGTTGATAATAACAATTTCTCGCCCAGCAACCAGGTATGGCTCATTCCGTTTGGTGACAGTCAGGAATTCTGTTCAGCATCTGCTTTTTCATTCCCTTGGCTGCTTTTGGCACTCGTCATCATCTTCTTGCTTGTCACCCTTACTTTGTTGCTATGGTGGCGGCATCATCATAATAACCAGCTGGAAATGGAAGAATCTGAGCCGGCAGCCGAAAAGGATGATGCACATTTGTGGCAACGTATCTGCCAACTGATGGAAGAAGAGAAACCCTATCTTGACAGTAACTTCCGTGTTACGGATGCTGCACGACAGCTGGGTGTCAACCGTAGTCGTTTATCAGCCTGTATCAACGCACAGGCAGGCTGCACCTTTAACCAGTACATAAACCGTTACCGTGTGGAGTATGCCAAAGAACTGATGTTCAATAAGCCTGATATCAAAATGACAACAATATGCACGGAGGTTGGCTTCAACAACGAGACATCCTTCTTCCGGGCTTTCAAAGCACAAACAGGTAAAACACCGCGTGAGTGGAGGGGTTCGCTGTAAGAAGGAGTCCCGCAAATCATAGAAATCGACTAACAAAAGCGCTTTTGTTAGTCTTTTTTCTTTTTTGTTAGTCCCTGTAAATACTATTCTTTTTATATTTGCAGCATATAATATTAATATAATTTATCTATATCTTATGAAAATAAAGAGTATTATTGCTGCCATGTTTCTTATGTTGGCAGGCGCGCAGACGGGTTGGGCACAGAATATGACCGTCCGTATGACAAACAACGAGACCCATGTGTATAAGGTGCCGCAAGTGGCAGAACTTACTTTTGCTGATGATGAAACAGTTTACGAGTGGGTTGACCTCGGGCTGCCCAGTGGCACGCTTTGGGCTACCCGCAACGTCGGTGCGGAAAAGCCTGAGGATGCAGGTAACTATTTCGCCTGGGGCGAGACCATGGAGAAGACGTTCTACAGCTGGGTGACTTATAAGCTTGCCGGCGGGACGAACAAGACGATGAAGAAGTACTGTACGAACAGCAGCTACGGAACGGTTGATAACCTGACATCTCTTCAGGCAGAGGACGATGCGGCAACCGTCAATTGGAACAAAGACTGGCAGACGCCAAGCAAAGACCAGTGGCAGGAGCTTTTCTACGGCGGTGTTACGAAAGTGGAGTTCCTGACACAGAACGAGGTCAATGGCGTGAAGGTGACAAGCCTGATAAACGGTGCAAGCATCTTCCTGCCGGCCGCAGGATGTTTTAGTAATGAGGGCACACAGACGGGTATCCTTTATGTAGGCACCTTCTGTCTGTACTGGTCGCGGACACTTAAAGAGGATGCAAGCAATGGTGCACATTACATGTATTACCAATCATCCGGTGGGTATGTAACCTATAGCGAACGGTATCCGGGCATGTCCGTCCGTCCCGTCCGTCGCAAAGTGCAACTTGTGACAGGCATCAACCTCTCTCCCTCGCGGATAAGCCTTCAGGTAAACGGCACGAAGCAACTTAGTGCTACTGTGCTTCCTGTGGATGCCGACAACAAAAGTGTCCTCTGGGGTAGCAGCAATCCTGCAGTGGCAACGGTCGATACCGATGGAAAAGTGACAGGCAAGAGCAAGGGCAACACCACGATAACGTGCCGGGCCCTGGATGGGAGTAATGTGTCTGCCGAATGTGAAGTCACAGTAGGTGGAGCACCTACGCACAGCGTAACCAGCGGCCGTGACTGGGTTGACCTTGGCTTGCCCAGCCAGACAAAGTGGGCAACACACAACATCGGAGCCAATAGTCCTGAGGAGTACGGATACTACTTCGCCTGGGGTGAGACGGCGACAAAGGACGAATACAACTGGCACAATTATCATTTCTCCAACGACGGCTCCAGCACCCTCATGACAAAGTACGTTTCAAACGCCACATACGGTACCATCGATAACCTGAACCTGCTTGAGCGTGCCGACGATGCTGCGTCTGTCCTTTGGGGTGCCAGCTGGCAGATGCCTACAGATGACCAGTGGAGTGAACTTATCGATAAGAAAAACACTACTTATGAGCTGACTACCATAAATGGCTATGAAGGTATCATATTCACGAGCATAAAGAATGGTGAAAGCATATTCTTCCCTGCCGCAGGTTACCATGATGAAGCAAAATTTTATGGTATGAGCAAAGAGTTTGCCTATTGGACACGAACACTCTATAAGAGTAATAATTCCAAGGCAGCGAGGTTTATGATGAACACTACTGGCGGTATGGCTCCTCAGATGAACTACGAATCTGCTCCTCGCTACCGTGGCTTCTCTGTCCGTCCCGTGCTTGCACAAGGCATGATTACCCCGACACAGCTTGTGACGAACATCAACCTCAGCGCATCGTCCATGAACCTTCAGATTGGCAAGGCACAGACGCTTACTGCCACTGTGCTTCCTGCAAATGCCGACATACAAGAGGTCGTTTGGGAAAGCAGCGACGAGAATGTGGCAGATGTGACTCAGAACGGCCGCGTTGTAGGCATAGCCAATGGCACCTGCACCATTACCTGCCGCGCTACGGACGGCAGCGACATCTTTGCCGAATGTAAGGTAACGGTTGTGGCAGGCGATACCGATGTTCGTGAGTTCGTTGACCTCGGTCTGCCCAGCGGCACCCTATGGGCAACCTGCAATATCGGTGCCAATACGCCAGAAGAGCCTGGCGACTACTTTGCCTGGGGCGAGACAACTCCGAAGGACGACTACGACAGGGGTACATATAAATATGAAGATGATAATGATTTATTGACAAAGTATTGCACGCGCAGTCAGGACGGTACAGTCGATAACAAGACAGAGCTTGAGCCGGAAGACGATGCCGCCACTGCCAACTGGGGCGACAACTGGCAGATGCCAAGCTTGGAGCAAATAGAAGAACTTAATAATGCCGATTATACAACAATCGAATGGATAGACGATGATGTTCCAGGAGACCAAAATTTCTTAGGAGTGAAGATAACAAGCAAGAGCAACGGAAACAGCATCTTCCTTCCAGTAACGGGATTCCGTTCAACCACATATCTCAGTTTTCCCAACAGGTATGGTTATTATAGGTCTCGAACACTTAGCACGTCAGATTCCTTCTCAAGTCATGTGCTGCACTATGTCTTTGGCTCTTTTCGTATTTACGACGCAGCGCGTGAATTTGGCCAGACCATTCGCCCTGTCCGCAAGAAATAGGCCGCTCCTCTGTATGTTGTGATTATGGTGTTCATTTATATTTTCCTCTATATATGTAGTATATGAAGCGAACATATTTTTATCTGCTGCTCTTAATTTTCAATGCTCAATTCTCAATGTTCAGTGAACTGAGGGCGCAGAATGCAGTGGCTATATATCAGGTGGACGGGCAGGTAGCGACGTTCGCGTTCGAGGAGAAACCCGTGGTAACATACCGCGGCAGCGAACTGGTGCTGACAACTACCCAGACGTGCGTGCAGTACCCCATATACAAGCTGAAGAAAATGGAATTCACCGTCGATTGGGACGACCCTGATGCCATAGAGAAGGTGAAGGAGACGGACACCCAGTTCAGCTTTCGTGGCGGACAGCTTACTGTCGGCAGAGGCAAGTCAGGATCATACGTATATCTTTATAACCTAAAAGGCATTAAGGTGGCACAGTACACTCTGGATGAGAACGGCTGCGCCAGTATTCCCATGCAAGCCCTGCCGCAGGATATCTATATTGTAAAGACCACAGGTTTCACCTTTAAATTCCGCAAGCCATGATGACATTTACGATTTACAGATTTAGAGTTTACAATTGGCTGCGCGGTGCATTGCTTCTCATCGCAATGCTCTTTGTCACAAACAGTCTGCAGGCAGACGACGTCAGCGTAGATGAGGCATTGAGGATAGCGGGCCAGTTTGCTGACAGTCCGCAAACCCGTAAGCTTTCCAAACAGAAGGCACCGGCACGGAAGGCCGAGCCAACATTGGCTCATGCTATGCGGTCGAAGGTGGCATCGGAGAAGGACAATGTCTATGTCATCAATCTGGGCAACGAACAGGGATTCGTGGTGGTATCGGGCGAGACAGGCACGGAGGATGAGGTGCTGGGCTACTGCGACCACGGTTCGTTCTCATATAACGATTGTCCCGTGCA
>JAGCPD010000040.1 GCA_017645305.1 Bacteroidaceae bacterium
ATATATAATATATATATATTATATAATATTATAAAATAGTATATAATTAATAATAATATAATCTATAATAGCATTAATCAATAACTGCTTCTTCTTGGTTCTCATTTTCATTTTTGGAAACTGTCATCTGTCATCCGTCATCGATATTTGGAAAAAATGTACTTGCTGAAAAGAAACTGTATTTCTGTATCCGTATCCAATGCCAAAATAAAACTGAGATCTGAGATAACTGAGATAGTTAAATAGAAATATTTTTACAAAACGCAAGCACGCCTAAACGCCTTAACATGCTCTTTAGCATAAGAATTTTTACTGCCACGTTAGGCGGAAAAAAATTTCTAGTTAGGGAGTAAGTTTTCTCTAACCGGACAGAAAAATGAGGTCAGAAAAGATCTCTGGAAAATTATTTACATTATTAAGCAACAACAAAAGTGGGCTATAATGCAGGTGTTAATAGAAACAATAGCTACTATTAAAGTAAATTTTTGCGCCTCTTAATAGTAGCAAAATCAACTCTTAATAGCGATTCTTGCCTTTCGTGGGAATAAAATTTACATCGCTTCGTTTATTTTCGAATAAGCTGTGTCAATCTGCCTTCTTCCGTTTCGACTCGATGATGATCATTCTATCGATTCCAACATGCGTTTAAATTCTTCTTCAGTAGGCAAGTAAAGCTTGTAACGAGAAGCAAAGAGTTGTTTGTTATGTTACACTTCTGTAGAAGAATCTTTGTTTAGTAAAAAACTTCCACAAAGATGAACGAGGCCCTTTCAGAAGCCAAGACTTGATTCTTCCAGCAGAAATGGAATGACACCAATGTACACAATGCCGTTTTCATCCGTCCATTGCTTGGTGTTCCCATCCACGATAACAATCTTACGGAAAAGGTCGCCTGAGTTCTTCAGAGAAAACGTCTCTTGATCTTTTTTTTCCTCAGTATCTACATTCAGAGCAGACTGGATGTAGATTTTTTCTTGACCTGTATTGACCACAAAGTCTATTTCATATTGTGATTGCTTTTTCTTGCCATCCTTTACTCGGGTGACCTCTACCACGCCCACGTCAACACTATATCCCCTGCGCACCAGTTCAAGGTATATCATGTTCTCCATCAGGTGACTTTTCTCTTGTTGGCGGAAGTTCAACTTGGCATTCCTTAGTCCCAAGTCCATAGAATAATATTTCTGTGTATTCTCAAAATACCGCTTACCCTTCACGTCATAGCGCTTGGCACCCATGAACAGGTAGGCATCCTCCAGATAGTCCAGATAGTTTTTGATGGTATGGTCAGACGTATTGCGTTTCATCAGAGTACCTGCAGCATTGGCGAGTTTGTGCGGATTGGTAAGCGAACCTTACTGCAAAAACAGTCGCACTATTCGACCGTTTTTGCAGTGAAAAGATAATATGATTTTCTGAACTGAGCAAATAACTGTCTGATTTTATGCTGTTTTTATGCCCCAAAGATAACTTCTTTTTCACAAATGAAAAAGGGTTTCAATAAAAAACTTATCTCCACAAGCCTTGTGGAAGC
Organism: Bacteroidaceae bacterium; assembly: GCA_017645305.1. Lineage (GTDB taxonomy): Bacteria > Bacteroidota > Bacteroidia > Bacteroidales > Bacteroidaceae > Physcousia. The sequence continues at coordinate 1,535 of JAGCPD010000040.1, forward strand.
ATTTGTCTCACCAATTCGCACCAAGGAAATAGGGTGTTTTTATTCAGATAGTCTCGATGACTCGTTCGGATAATCTTAACGAGTCATCGAGATAATCCTTTAGGGGGGTAAGGGATTATCTGAATGAGTCGTGGAGATAAGGGGAACAAGTCATGGAGATTATCTGGATGAAGCAAAGGTGACAGGCCTTGTTTTAAAGCTTTATGGGTGCCTTTTTTGGTTATCTCACTTTTTAGTTGTACCTTCGCAAAGTTTTTCTATATGGAGCAGACGAAGGGAAAAGGACAGGGAGTTAGGCGTGCAGTAGACACTACACGGCACCACCGTGAAAACGGGTGGGACTATCGTGGTCGTGCCGTCTATCATTTTACCTTCCCCGTTGAGGGGCGCTTTCCGCTTTTTGGAACACTGGAGGGCGAGAGTGCGGAAAGGGCTTTCATTAAGCTTAACCCCTTTGGCTATCGTGTATATCAGATTCTGTGTGGCCTGCCTCAGTTTTACGCTGCGAAGGGGTTTGCCCTGAAGGTGCTTGCACAGAAGGTGATGCCTGATCATATTCATCTGGTGATTCAGGTGCTTGAACCGCTGCCGCAAAGTATTGGGGCGGTGGTTCGCGGATTTAAGAGTGCTTGCACTATGGTTTACAAGCAGGAGTTTTTGAGCTGCGGCGAAAACGCCGCAGAAGTGCACAGCATAGCCAACCGACATGGGAACGCCGCAGAAGTGAACAGCATAGCCAGCCAACAGGGGAACGCCGCTGCCCTTATGCATTTTGCTCGCATTTTTGCGAACAGGAACAGTATATGGCAACAAGACGCAGCTTACTATCATGAGCGCATTTTTACATGCCCCTGGCCAGCTAAATAGGATGATTAACTATGTTAAAGACAATCCTCGTCGCCTTTGGCTTAAAAAGAACAATCCCGACCTTTTCAGATTACACAGGCACACAGAAATGTGCGGTCTGTCGTTCACTTCGCTGGGCAATCATTTCCTTCTTGATTGGCATGACAACCAGACAGTAGAGATGCCACGAAACGCTACCGTTGAGCAGGTACAGAAACGTTTGCAGTTGGCTATGGCTGCAGCACAAAACGGTGCAGTCACCTATACGGCTGCCATCAGTAAGGGAGAACAACTCATTGCCCGTACTTTGCGGAAGCAGGGCTATCCCTTGGTGGTTCTTCTTAGCGATGGTTTCCCAAAGGAAGGTTCGCCCCATGAACGTTTCTACAAACCTTGGGGCATCTATTTTGAAGCATGTTCCAAAGGGCAGCTGTTGTTATTGGAGCCAACGGAGCAGACGTTCCTGAATGCAGATATCCAATCGGCAGTGGAAGAGACTTTACGCCGTAAGGCGGCAGAACGTCATTACGGATATAAACAAATTCCGCTAAAGAGTCAGCGCTATCGTTTTGTTGCCCTTAATGAGATAGCTAAGCGGTTGGCCCGCATTGAGAGATAACTTCTCTGCGGGCCAAACGTTTTATGCTTTTACTTCTACGGCACGTTGCTCGATGGGCAGACATGCCTTGTAGTTCCGGATGTACTTCTCGAAACCGGCTACATCCTCGGGGGTAGGACTGACAGAAACACCTGTGTTACCGCCAAAGACCACATTCTCGAGGTAATCGGCCAGGGAAAGCTGCGAGTTGAGCATATATCCGGCTAACAGGGCTATTCCCCATGCTCCGCCTTCGCCTGCTGTCTCCATCACGGAGATGGGTGTGTTGAGGGCGGCAGCCAGCATGCGCTGACCTACACCAGGCGTCTTGAAGTAGCCGCCATGACCTGTTAGGCGATCCACCTTAACCTTTTCCTCCTTCAGCAAGATATCGTTACCAATCTTGAGCACACCGATGGCTCCATAGAGCTGGGCACGCATCAGGTTGGCCAGATTGAACTTATCGGTTGCCGAGCGGACAAAGAGGGGACGTCCCTCGGCCAAACCCGTGATAGGCTCTCCGCTGACGTAGTTATAGGTCATCAGGCCTCCACAGTCGGAATCGCCCTCCAATGCTTTATTAAAGAGTTTTGTGTATATGTCGCCCATATCCACGGGTACGCCTAGCAGTTGCTGGTACTCCTTGAAGATTCCCACCCAAGCATTGATGTCGCTGGTGCAGTTATTGCAATGTACCATAGCCACCAAGGAGCCGTCGGGCGTGGTGACAAGGTCGATGGCTTCATAGGGTTTGCTCAACGGCTTCTCCAATACAATCATAGAGAAACTGGATGTTCCTGCGCTGACATTCCCTGTGCGCTGCTTAACGGCATTAGTAGCTACCATACCCGTACCGGCATCGCCTTCAGGAGGACAAACAGGAAT
>JAGCPD010000041.1 GCA_017645305.1 Bacteroidaceae bacterium
TTATAAAAGCAAAGAAAAAGCCTTTCAACGGAAGGCATTGAAAGGCAGAGTCTAAGCAGAAGCTTCCTGTACGTCTGTCTAATTCTGACCTGTTAATGCTCTATTTCTGCTCCGTTGTGCTGCTGTGTTTCCTCTAATTTATCTCCACTTTCTCCCTAGTTTTCCTCTAGTACATCTCTAGTTGTAGGAACTAGAGAGAAACTAGAGAGGAACTAGAGATGAACTAGAGAAGAACTAGAGATGTGCAATCAGTTTTTCCTCTTACGATTAGTAAGTTGACGGGTAAATACTCTCTCTGGGAGTAGCTTAATCTACAAAACGCTGGGAGAGGGGAGCGAACTCTTCTATGCGCCTGTCGCGCAGGAAGGGCCACCAGCGACGGACATTTTCGCTCCGCTTCATGTCTATCTCTACCACTGTGTTCACTTCCTGGTCCTTGGGGGCACGATAGAGCATCTCGCCCTGCGGACCGGCCACAAAGCTGCTGCCCCAGAACTGAATGCCGTTGGTCTGGCCGCTGGGGTCTGGCTCATGTCCTACGCGGTTGACCGTAATCACGGGAAGCCCGTTGGCAACGGCATGTCCGCGTTGAACGGTTGTCCAGGCTTCACGCTGGCGCTCCTGCTCCTCGGGGGTGTCGCTGCTCTCGTACCCTATGGCGGTGGGGTATATCAGCAATTCGGCTCCCTGCAGGGCCATCAGGCGGGCACCCTCGGGATACCACTGGTCCCAGCATACCTGAACGCCCAGCAGTCCCAGGCTGGTTGGGATGGGATGGAAACCTAAGTCGCCGGGTGTGAAGTAGAACTTCTCATAGTAGGCGGGGTCGTCGGGGATGTGCATCTTGCGGTACTTCCCGGCTATGGAACCATCGGCATCAAAGACAACTGCCGTATTATGATACAGCCCTGCTGCCCTGCGCTCAAACAGGCTGGTTACCAGCACTATGCCGTGCTGACGGGCCAAATCTCCATAAAACTGCGTGCCGGGACCGGGGATGGGCTCGGCCAGCGAGAAGTTATCTACATTCTCTGTCTGGCAGAAATAGAGGCTGTTGTGCAGTTCCTGTAGCACAACAAGCTGTGCACCCTGTGCTGACACCTGGGCAATGTTACGGGCCAGTTTCTGCTTGTTTTCTTCTATGTTGGCAGTGCAACTTTGCTGTATGATTCCGACTTTCATTTTTTGTGTTATAATTAATTGGTTTTCGGAAGTTATAGAATGAAGTTAAAGAGGAAGTTAAGCACTTTGTGCTGGAAGTTAACTCACTTCGTTCGTGGAAGTTAAAGCTGCGCTTCACTTGCTTGGACGATAGTTCTACTTCTGAAAGTTCACTATTTCAATGCTCCAACTGGGAACTGCATGGCTGAGCAATGCAGGGAGCCGTGCTGAAGGATGAGTGTCTGGCTGTCTATTTCCACAATCTCGTGTTTGGGGAACGCCTTTGCCAGTTGGCTGTGTGCCTGACGGTCCAACTCGTAATCGCCATACACAGGCATCAATACTGCCTTGTTGATAATAAGGAAATTGGCGTAAGTGGCGGGCAGACGGGTACCATCTTCGTCGAACCGCTTGGGTGCCATTGGCAGGGGAATCAGATTGTAGGGCTCGCCGCTGAGTGTCTGGAAGGCTTGTAGCTGTTCCTCCATCAGTTTCAACTCTGTGTAATGCTCGTCTTCTGTATCTGTACATTGTACGTAGGCAATGGTATTGTTGGGGCAGAAGCGGGCCAACGTATCTATGTGGCTGTCTGTATCATCGCCTGCCAGATAGCCGTGATCCAACCAGAGGATGCGCTCTGCATGGAGGAAGGCCAGCAGTTTCTTCTCTATGTCGGCCTGCGTAAGGGGCTGGTTCCTGTGTGGAGCCAGCAGGCATTGGCTGGTGGTGAGGATGGTACCCTGACCGTCGCTCTCTATGCTTCCGCCCTCGAGGACGAAGTCCTGGTGGTCTTCATATTCGCCCTTAAAGACATCTTGTTGCATGAGGATCCGGCAAATCTGATTGTCAAGTTCGAAGGGGAACTTCTCGCCCCATCCGTTAAACTTGAAGTCCAGCAGGCGCGTGCCTGTTTCGGTTAGCAGAGTGATGAAGCCGTGGTCGCGAGCCCATGTGTCGTTGGTAGGCATAGGGCAATACATAATCTGCTCACATACGTGCTGGGGCAACTGCTCTGTAAGGAGCGCCTTTACCTGTTCCGGCTCCGGGGTGACAATGAGAAGTCTCTCTCTGGAGGCAATCTGCATAGCCATCTGAATGTAGCATCGCGTTACCTCCTTGAGGACGGGAGCCCAGTCGGTCTCAGCATGAGGCCATGTCAGCTGAACGGCACATTGCGGATACCATTCGGCAGGTAAATGGGTTGAGCGAATCTCTGTAAGTTCCGGTCCGTGCTCCTCATCGTACCTGAGTTGTAAGAGTAGGTCGGTAATTGTTGTAGTGGGTCGTTGAAAGTGTATAGCCATCTTACCATATTATATTTTGTGCAAAGGTACGAATAAGCGAGCAAAAAGCCAAATGTATTTGAGCATTTTCGAGTGGAAGTACTTTCGACGTTAGTCAAAGGTACGAATAAGCGAGCAAAAAGCCAAATGTATTTGAGCATTTTCGAGTGGAAGTACTTTCGACGTTAGTCAAAGGTAGTGCAAACCGAGAGAAAAAACAAAATATATTTGGAATTTATCTTCTTTTGACGTAACTTTGCACCCGAAAAACGTACTTACTATGAGCGTGACAGTTCGGGAAGTGATGAACGCCCTTGAATATTTCGCGCCTCTGCCCTTGCAGGAAAGCTATGATAATGCTGGCTTGCAGGTTGGGCTGACAGAGGCGGAAGTCTCAGGGGTTTTATTGTGCCTTGACGTGACCGAGGAAGTGATTTCCGAAGCCGTAGAGTTGGGGTGCAATCTTATTGTATCCCACCATCCGCTTCTGTTCCGTGGCCTGAAGGTGCTCTCTGATACCAATATGGTGCAGCGCTGCGTAAGAATGGCTGTTCAGAATGACATAAACATTTACTCCGCCCATACCAACCTGGACAGTACCATAGATGGTGTGAACTATGCCATTGCTGAGCGTCTGGGGTTGGTGGACGTAGAGCTGATGCAGCAGAGAAGGGTTTCAGTTCAGACGGATTCGAAGGAGCGAACGGTGCTGGCTGGAAACGGCGTGATAGGTTTTCTGCCCGAGGAAGAAGACTCGCTGGTATTCCTGCAAAGGGTGAAGCAAGCCTTTGGCGTGGAGTGCCTGATGCACAACGAGCTGCTGCAACGTCCCATACAATGTGTGGCCATTTGCGGCGGAGCAGGTGATTTCCTGCTGGATGAGGCTGTCAGGCTGAAAGCCGATGCCTTCCTGACGGGAGAAATGCATTATCATCAATACTTCGGCTATGCTCAGCAGATACAGATTGGAGTGTTAGGGCATTACCAAAGCGAACAGTACACAACGGACATCCTGCGTGACGTGATAGGGGAGAAGTTCCCGCGCCTGGCACTCTTTAAGACTTCGGTTTGCACAAACCCGATAAAGTATTTGTAACGAAAACGAAAACCGTTTTAGACTTTAGGCATTAGGCGTTAGACTTTAGTAACGAGAACGGGTTAGCGATTAGCGAAATTATGAATTGAAAATTATGAATTGTGAATAGAAAAAAGTAAGTTAAATAGAATATAAATTTTATGGCAAGAGAAAAAGCTAAGGATCCCGCTGATTTGAGCGTGGAGGAAAAACTGAAGAACCTGTATGAACTGCAGAAACTGCTGACGGAGATTGACAAAATCAAGACGCTGCGCGGTGAGTTGCCTCTGGAAGTTCAGGATTTGGAAGATGAAATAGAAGGTTTGTCAACCCGCGTAGATAAAATTTCTGCCGAGGTAGCAGAACTGAAGCGCGAAATCAGCCAGCGTAATGGTGACATAGAGGTTAACAACAGCAACATAGAGCGTTTTAAGACTCAGATGGACAGCGTGAGAAACAACCGCGAGTATGATACGCTGAGCAAGCAGATAGAGTATGCAGAGTTGGATAACGTGCTGAACGAGAAGAAGATTGCCGAGGCAAAAGCTTTGTTAGAGAGTAAGACTGCCGAGATTACACGTTGCAATCTGTTGGCTAACGACAGACGCGCCGACCTGGAGGTTAAGCGTGGAGAACTGGAGGAGATTGTTGCTGAGACCAAGGCCGATGAGGACAAGCTGCGTGAGAAGGCTAAGAACCTGGAGCTGACCATTGAACCCCGTCTGCTGGGTGCTTTCAAGCGTATTCGCAGAAACAGCCGTAACGGTCTGGGTGTAGTTTATGTACAGCGTGACGCCTGTGGCGGTTGTTTCAACAAGATTCCGCCTCAGCGTCAGTTGGATATCCGTATGCGTAAGAAAATCATCGTTTGCGAATACTGCGGCCGTATTATGGTTGACCCCGAACTGGCTGGCGTAGAGCTGGTTGGAAAAGAAGAGGAAAAGCCAAAGCGCAGAAGGGCTACCCGCAAGAAGGCAGAGGAGAAGACAGAGGATTAATCATAGAATCTAATCTCTCAATATAGACGAATGCGCTCATCCTGTAAAGGGGTGGGCGTATTTCATTTTATGGGAAAAGTTCTTCCCAGGAAGGTATGTCGGGAAGGAATTCATAGGTCTCTTCCTCATAATTGATACGGCAGCAATAATGCTGCATACCGTTGCTGACTACAAGCCAGCGAACCCTCATCTTCATATTGTATCTGCAAATCTGGTTAAAGACTGTCTGGCTGACGTGAATATGTGGTGCCTTGTACTCAACAATCATCACGGGGCTCGCCTGGGCATCATATACAACCGTATCACAGCGTTTCTGCGTATTGTTCAGGCTGAGGGAGACTTCGTTGGCAATGCAGGAGGCGTTGTACCCTTTTTGGTTGATTAGAAAATGAACGAAGTGCTGCCGGACCCATTCTTCAGGCGTAAGAGTGACCATTTTCTTGCGCAGAACGTCAAAAACCATCAGTCTATTTCCTTTTCTTTGTAACTTTAGGTCCGTTTTTGGTAAATTCAGCGCTTCCATTTGAGAATAATTTGTATCTTTGCCTACAAAATTATATAAAATATGAAAACCAAGCAAGAGATTGTAGAAAATTGGTTGCCCAGATACACGCATAAGCAACTGGAAGACTTCGGTGAGTACATATTGCTTACCAATTTTAATAACTATGTGGATATTTTCTGCAAGCATTTTGGTATAGCCTCCCCTGACTATACTTCAAATATGCGTACAGAAACGGCAGACGGTATCAGTATCATCAATTTTGGCATGGGAAGTCCCAATGCTGCAATTATTATGGACCTTCTGAGTGCCATTAAACCCAAGGCTTGTCTTTTCTTGGGAAAATGTGGCGGCATCTCGCCAAAAACACTGCGCGGTGATCTGATTCTGCCTATTGCCGGCATCAGGGGAGAGGGTACCAGTAACGACTATTTCCCCCCGGAAGTGCCGGCATTGCCTGCTTTTATGCTGCAGCGTGCCATCTCGAGTACCATCCGCGACAGGGGATTTGATTATTGGACAGGAACTGTTTTTACTACCAATAGGCGTGTATGGGAGTTCGATGATAAATTTAAGGATTATTTGCTTACCACACGGGCAATGGCTGTGGATATGGAGACGGCAACGCTCTTTACATGCGGATTTGCCAACCATATTCCCACCGGGGCACTTTTGCTGGTAAGTGACAATCCTATGATTCCGGAGGGCGTGAAGACCGATGAAAGCGACAGGGTTGTGACCAGCAGGTACGTTGAAGACCATGTGGAAATAGGTATTCAGGCGCTGGAGATGATTAAGGAAGAGAAGAAGACGGTCCGTCATTTGAAATTCGACTATTAATGGCTGCACAGGCAAAAGGAGGCATTTCTCACGAGGATATTATCCGCTCCGTTCACGCAGGAGAGGTAAAGCCTGTCTATCTTTTGATGGGCGCAGAGGATTACTATATAGACAAACTGAGTGATTTTCTGACGGAAACTCTCTTGAAGCCAGAGGAGCGTGATTTCAACCTGGATGTTGTCTATGGCCTTGATATCACAGCAGACAAGGTGGTTGAGTTGGCCAGAGCCTATCCCATGATGGCTGACAGGCGGGTGGTGCTGGTGCGTGAAGCGCAGTCTATGCGCTCTTTTGACGCGCTGGAGGCATATCTGCAGCATCTTACGCCCACAACGGTGCTTATTCTTTGTTACAAGCACGGCACGATGGATAAACGCAAGGCTGTGACCAAGCTGATAGACCAGATAGGCGTGATATATGAGAGCAAGAGGCTATATGACAGCCAGTTGCCCCAGTTTATCGTGCAGTATTTCACTCGTAAGAAGGTAAAAATAGAAACCCAAGCCGTACAGATGCTGGCAGGGCATGTAGGTGCTGACTTATGCCGTCTTTCTGCTGAAATGGACAAGCTTTTGCTTTCGCTTAAGGAAACAGAGGACTGTATAACGGCAGGAAGGGTAGAGGAGCTTACGGGAATGAGCAAGGAGTTCAATGATTTTGAGTTGCGTTCCGCTTTAGCCGTAAAGGATGTCTTCCGCAGTATGCAGATTGTAAAATACTATCAGGGGCAGCAGCATAAATTTGCCTTACCGCAGACACTTTCCAATTTATTTACATTTTTTTCTGCAGTTTTGCTTGCATATTATGCTCCCGACAAGAGTGACAGGGGTATTGCAGCCTGGTTAGGAATGCCGGAATGGCAAGCCAGAAAGGATATTATTCCTGCTTACCAAAACTATAAGGGAGTAAAGGTTTTACAGATTCTTTCCGAAATACGCAAAACTGATGCCAAAGGGAAAGGAGTAGGGGGGTGCAGAACGCCAAAAGATGAACTTTTACAGGAGCTGATTTTCTTTATTTTACATTGATTTTTGTCTAGATTGTAACTGTCGGGTTACACTAATTATAGGGTCCTTCCTTTTGAAAAATAGCAGGTTAGACCCTTTTTTCATGCGCTGAGAATTGCGTAAAATGGAATGCTTTTGCAGGTGGTCGTGTATTCTTCATGCATTCTAAATTTGGCAAAAAACGGCTGATTTTGCGATTTTTCGGTTTAGATTTGCAGTTTATAATTGTAAACCAAATTTACAAGCACAACATCGTTATTAGGGCGAAGGCATAGATTTTGGAATAAAAATTCAAATCTACAAATTCGAATTCACAGATCGCATCATGCGTTTACAATTCAAAATCTTGCAATTTTAAACATAAAACCGAATAATATGCAAAATTTGCGTTTGTTTTTAACGTGCATAAAATCAAACGATTACAATTGTTAGTTAATAGTGTGCTTCATTAAAATGTAAATACTTTTGAATAATGCACCAAATTGGTCTTTTTTGCCCGTTTCTGGTTACTTGTATATATAATAACACATGGGAAGTCAGAATTTTACAACATATTATCTACGTACTTTGCTTTAGTTCTGTAAATTTACAAAAATGCATGGTTTCGGTCCTTTTTCATTCTCTGCCTGCCGCTCAATTCATACTTGTAAATATTTTGGTTTTCAAACACCCGTTAAAAATTTTATTTTAATTTTTGAATCCTGAAATTTGGATGTTTAAATCCATTTTATTACCTTTGCATTTGATTTAGGTATCAAAACCAGGGGATGCCCCCTACTATTTATTCAGAAAGAAAGATGAAAGACAGGATTTATCAAGTGATGAAATCTCAGGGTATGTCTCAAAAAGAGTTTGCCGCCACACTATGTGTTGCAGAGGGTACCCTTTCCAGTATTTTCACAGGAAGGACGCGCCCAACTAACAATATAGTTAGCGCCATACATGAATGCTTCCCACAAATTAGTATTAACTGGCTTATGTTTGGCGAGGGAGATATGCTGTTAGACGGTTCATCTTCCCAGGCTCAGGCAGCAGCTCCCGGACACTCAGATCTGTTTGGTTCTGAAACGGCTCCTTCTTCGGGGGTAAATCCTACCCCCTCCTTGGTGTCACAGGTTCAGGAAGTGGTAAAATATATTGACAAACCGCAACGAAAGATTACAGAAATCCGCGTCTTTTATGACGACGGAACGTTCGAAACATTTTCATCTTAATGAAAAAAACTCCTGAAACCCTGCTTTGTGTTTCAGGTTTTTTTTATACCTTCGCATAAAAAATCGGCAGAATAACAAATGAAGAAATACATTTTGGATTTGTCGCTGACTGCTGTGGAGCGTCTTCATGAGCGCTATGTGCTGCTAAAGGCCACAGATAACAACCGGCCTTTACCAGAGATGCTACCCGGTCAGTTTTCCCAATTGCAGGTCGAAGGCAGTAAGCAGACATTCTTGCGCCGCCCCATCAGCATACATAATGTAAGCAGAAAGCAGAATGAAGTCTGGTTTTTGGTACAGACGGTGGGAGACGGAACACGCCAACTTGCCAGGATGCAGGCGGGAGATACACTGAATGTGATTTTGCCTCTGGGAAACGGTTTTACTATGCCCTCAGACCCCTCAGAACGTGTTTTGCTTGTAGGCGGAGGAGTAGGCGTAGCCCCCCTGTTATATATGGGTGCTGTAATGAAGGAGAAGGGCATAGAGCCAACTTTCCTGTTAGGTGCCCGCAGCGCAGCGGATTTGCTGCAGCTGGATAAATTCAGGCAGCTTGGGCGTGTTTTTGTCACCACAGAAGACGGTTCCCAGGGCGAGAAAGGCTTTGTTACCCAGCACAGCCTCTTGCAGCAAGAGCGTTTCAGCCAGATCAGCGTATGCGGCCCAAAGCCCATGATGGTAGCTGTTGCCCGTTATGCCAAGGGCACAGGAACGCCCTGTGAGGTAAGTCTCGAGAATATGATGGCTTGCGGTTTAGGAGCCTGCCTGTGCTGCGTAGAAGACACAGAGATGGGCAATGTGTGTGTGTGTAAGGAAGGTCCGGTATTCGACATAAAGAAACTGAAATGGCAGATTTAAGAACTAACATAGCAGGCTTGCAGCTTTGTAATCCCGTAATGACCGCCAGCGGAACATTCGGCTACGGTCTGGAGTTTCAGGATTTTGTGAATCTCGAGCAGATAGGCGGCATTATTGTAAAAGGCACTACGCTGCAGCCTCGCCAGGGTAACCCCTATCCCCGTATGGCAGAGACCGCCCAGGGGATGCTCAACTGTGTGGGCCTTCAGAACAAGGGTGTTGATTACTTCTGTCAGCACATCTATCCGCAGATAAAGGATATCCGCACCAATATGATAGTGAATGTGTCCGGTAACAGTCCCGAGGATTACGCCCAATGTGCCGCCCGAATAAATGAACTGGAGAACATTCCTGCCATAGAGCTGAATATCTCATGCCCTAATGTAAAGCACGGCGGAATGGCTTTCGGAACTACTACCGATGGTGCTGCCAGCGTGGTAAAGGCTGTTCGCGAGGCATATAGGAAGACTTTGATTGTTAAGCTTTCGCCCAATGTAACCAGTATTACCGATATTGCTTTGGCTGTCCAGGATGCAGGAGCCGATGCCGTCAGCCTTATCAATACGCTGATGGGAATGGCCATCGATGCAGAGAAGCGTCGTCGCGTGCTCAGCATAGGTACTGGCGGTCTTAGCGGTCCCTGCGTCAAGCCAGTGGCCTTACGGATGGTCTATCAGGTGGCTCATGCCGTGCAGATTCCCGTTGTGGGATTGGGCGGTATCAGTAATGCGACGGATGCTGTGGAATTCCTTCTTGCTGGTGCTTCGGCCATAGAAATAGGTACAGCCAACTTCCTTGACCCTGCCATAACCGTAAAGGTGGCAGAAGGCATAAATGCCTATCTGGACCGTCACGGATTCAAGAGTGTAAAAGATATAATAGGTATATGCGAATAGACATCATAACCGTCTTGCCCGAGCTGCTGCAGAATTTTACTCAGGAGAGTATTGTCGGCCGTGCGCAAAGGAAAGGGCTGGTAGAGATACACATCCATAACCTGCGGGATTACACGCAGGACAAATGGCGGCGTGTTGACGACTACCCCTTTGGCGGCTTTGCCGGTATGGTCATGCAATGCGAACCCATAGACCGATGCATCAGCAAGCTTAAGGAGGAGCGGCATTACGACGAGATTATCTTTACCACTCCGGATGGCGAGCAATTCTCGCAGCCTATGGCCAACAGCCTTTCGCTCTGCGAGAACATTATCATCCTGTGCGGCCATTACAAGGGCATAGACTACCGGGTACGCGAGCACCTTATCACCAAGGAGGTTTCCATCGGCGATTATGTGCTTACAGGCGGTGAGCTGGCAGCAGCCGTAATGACGGATGCCATCGTACGAATCATTCCCGGAGCCATCGGAGATGAGCAGAGCGCCCTCTCGGACAGCTTCCAGGACAATCTGCTGGCGGCCCCCGTATATACCCGTCCTGCCGAATACAAGGATTGGGGCAGGGTGCCCGACATACTCCTTTCCGGCCACGAGGCCAAGATAAAGGAATGGGAGTTGCAGCAGAGTTTAGAGAGAACAAAAAGATTACGTCCAGACCTTTTGAAGAAAAAGTAAGATATGGAACATAAGAAAAAGATGAACCTGTACATCATAGCGGGCTGTAACGGAGCCGGAAAGACAACGGCCTCTTATACCGTTCTGCCCGAGATGCTGAAATGCAGGGAGTTTGTTAATGCCGACGAGATTGCGGCAGGCATCTCGCCCTTTAACCCCGAGGGTGTGGCTATCCAGGCAGGCCGCCTGATGATAGACCGTATCATCCAGTTACTGAAGGACGGCGAGACCTTTGCCTTCGAGACTACCCTTTCCACCCGTTCATACGTAAAGCTCATACAGCAGGCAAAGAAGCGTGGCTACTTCGTAACGCTGCTCTTCTTCTCGCTGAGTAGTGCCGAGCAGGCAAAGCGGCGTGTAGCCCAGCGTGTGAGCATGGGAGGTCATAACATCCCTACCGACGTGATTGTGCGTCGCTATGAAGCTGGACTGCAGAACCTGTTCCAGCTCTATATGCCCGTGTGTGACTACTGGTCGCTCTATGATAACAGCAACTGTCCCGCTGTTCGCATTGCCAGCGGATTCGGAACAGAGAAGGTCGAGGTTTTCGACAAGGAGCGTTATCTTTTCCTTAACAAAAAATACAACAAGCCGGAGGAGGGCAAGAAGAAATGACAGATTATGAAGTTCGCGAGATGCAGCGCCTCATAGACGCAGGCATCCAGTTGGCCCATAAGCGTCTGCTTGCCCGTGCCCGCTTTGACGGCCAGGTTCTGGTATTTGCGCAGGATGGTAAGGTAGTAGAGAAGATTCCCGAGGGCGTTTCTGCCTCTCCTGCACTGGAGGGTGACCCCCTTCTCCGCCACCGTATTTTCAGAGACTGATGTATAGGGGAGAAGAGGGCAATACCTGGACGCACCTTATTGGTGCCATCTTTGCGCTGACATCCATGTGGGTTATCTGTCCGGCCGTACAGACAGGCTGGCAGATGGCTATGGGTGTCATCTTTTTTATATCAGGAATGTTCCTGATGTTCCTAAGCAGCACCATCTACCACTGGCTCAAGCCTGGAAGGGTAAAGAGTGTCATGCGCAAGCTCGACCATATCACCATCTATGTGATGATAGCTTGCAGCTATGCCCCTATTTGCCTGGGTGTCGTAGGCGGGTGGCTCGGCTGGTCAGTCTTTGGCTTTCTATGGACTGTTGTTTTAGGCGGCACCTTTTATAAGATATATGCCATCGAGAAGTGGCCCAAGCTCTCCCTGGCTCTTTACCTGCTCATGGGGTGGAGCGTGGTGCTGATAGCCAAGCCCGTGATGGAGCGTCTGGAACCTGTAACCATGCTCTTGCTGTTGGCAGAGGGCATTTTCTACACATCAGGCACCTACTTCTTTGCTCACGACAGCAAGCCGCACTTCCACACCATCTGGCACGTTTTCGTCCTCTTGGGAGCTATGGCACATTGGCTGGCCGTCCTTACCATTGTAGTGTAATGTCATTGTCCGCAAGGTCCTGAGTCCGAGTCCGTATCCTCATTGTCTTATAATAAGACAGTTTACTCTTCATCTATTTTTGTTGACTTTGTACTGAAAATAGTTAAATAGTTTGATTGAGTTTGTTGTTTTTTAAAATGTTATTTATAATTTTGTGGGAATAATTCAAAATGATAGTTTGAAGATTAATGAATAAAGTGGTTTCAAAACATATATCTGTATATAGTTAGAAAGACTTAGAGAATTATCAAATAATATATCGCGAGCAACCTTTTTAATGAAAATTACCTTGTGTGTTTGTATAAAGATGATTTCATGGTTAACAAACTAAACTGACATGCTAATAAGAGAACTCAAGATAGGACTTCTGGATGCCGATCTGCTGAAAGCCCTGCCTCCAAAGGAAGAACTGCAAAGGGTGTTTGAGGAGAGTAGTAAGAAGGAAGAAAAGGAATAAACAAGAAAAACGAAATATAACTCTGATGGATTACAACAATGGATTCATAATGCTGAAGGCGGTGGACAGGTCTTTGTTGAATGACAATATTTAATAACAAAGAAGAAATATGGCAGAAGAACTGGTTCCAATTAAGGAAAACGACTATAACGAATTACTGCTACAGACCGTAGCAGTAATTGAGAGTGCACGAACAAGCATCGCTCGTCACATAGCTTCTACAGCCAGTAATACCTATTGGGAGATTGGCAAGCTTCTCCATGAGAAGAAAATAGAGAATAAGTACGGAAGTAGTGTAGTTAAACGTCTTTCTGTTGACCTGAAAGAACGTTATCCCAAGATGGGTGTATCGCCTCGTCAGTTATGGAACATGAAGTCTTTCTATACCCGCTATAAGGATTGTGACGAAAAACTGCTACGGAGCGTAGCACTTTTGACATGGTCACAGAATTTGCTAATTCTCAGCAAGAATTTGAGCGATGCAGATACTATGTATTATGCCCACGAGACCGTCGAGAAAGGATGGAACCGTGACCTGCTCCTAAATGCTATCAAGCTGGGGATGCACGAGACACATCCCGTTGAGACGTCCGACAATAATTTTGATTCTACTCTGCCCGCCGTGCAGTCACAGTATGCCAACGAAGTGTTCCATAGCACCTATAACCTCGGATTTCTTGGAGTCACCAAACCGATTCTGGAGCTGGAGTTGGAGAACAGGCTTGTAGAGAAGATTAAACTCTTCCTGCTGGAACTGGGCAAGGGCTTCACCTTTATCGGCAACCAGCATACCATAGAATACAACGGCAAGGAGAGTCGTGTCGATATGCTCTTCTTCCACAGAGGCCTTCGCAGTCTTGTAGCAATCGATTTAAAGATTGGAAAGTTCATTCCTGAATATGCCGGAAAGATGAACTACTACCTCTCCCTTCTCGACCGTACTGAGCGTCAGGAGGGTGAGAACCCGTCCATTGGCATCATCCTCTGTGCAGAGAAAGACCGTCTGGATGTGGAGTTGGCACTTGAGGGAATGACGAAGCCCATCGGTGTTGCAGACTACCAGCTCATCATCCCCAAGGAAGAACTGCAAAAAACCATTGCTGCAGAAATCCAGTCGTTCGAAGATGAACATGCAAAGGGTAAAATAGATGAGTCGTAGCAAGGGGGTAGCAAGGGGGTAGCGTAGGCGATGATAGGCATAGCATAGACAAAGTAAGAGCGTTTAATAACTGTAATAACGAAGCAATAACAACATGGATAGGAAAGGTTTTATAGATTTCAACACCAGACTTTCTCCGGAAAATTCGGGAAAAGCGGACAGCTATGCCCGGGCCATCATGATTCTTGACGAGGTGTTGCCGTATCAAAACGTGATAGACCTTCAGGGCCGTTCGCTCTATGAGCTATCCGATGTTGCCGCTATTGATGACGTGTTACGCTTGGTCAACGAAGAGGTGAAAAAGATGAAGAACCAGCAGCAGAACATCTTCGATGACTATGGCAAACCGAATCAAAGAAGTTACCCGCTGAAAAGTTTCTGCTCAGCAGCCCTGAGGAGTCTGAAGAAGTACGCAGAATATGAGCAGGAGGTTGTGGTTGCGGACAGGATTGTTGCACAGGAAACGAATCCGCAGACAATCTCAAAGAAGCTTATTGCCTACTTTGACATTACCAAGGAAGGGGAAGACCAGCTCTCAATAACAAAAAGAAGAAAGGGCCAGGACTACTTCCGTCGCATGATACTTGCCAATTATGGCGGCCGCTGTGCCCTGACAGGAATTAGCGTACCGCAACTGCTGTTGGCCAGTCATATCATACCGTGGGCAGACAAGTTGCACCAGAAGGAACGTCTTAATCCCTGTAACGGCATCTGCCTGTCTGCACTCTATGACAAAGCCTTCGACAAAGGGCTCTTCACCATCTCGCCTGACGATTACACCATTCAGCTCTCTTCTGCTTTGCGAGAATATGGGACGCAGGAGTATTTTGACAAGCAGTTTGGAAGCATCAGCGGAAAGCAAATAACTATGCCTATAGAATACAAACCAAACCGCGACTTCTTGGCGTATCATAGGGATCATGTATTTGTGGGTGTATGAGAATGGCGAGGTTGAAGTTGTATAAGCATTTGATATTTTGATTGCCTATGGAGATACTTTCACATTTCAGAACGATAGAAGAGCTTACGAAAACACTCTCACGCGAACAAGGGTTACTGAGTGAGATGTTCGAGAAACGAAAACTGATGAAGTTCCCGTTGGGATTGGCTTTGGAACTCGTGGGAGGTAATGAGACGCGACTTAGAAGACTTGTGGATTATGGTGTGTTGGTTGAAACAGGAAATACCATAGAGATTGAGAGCGACTACCTGAATTTCTTTGAGGAGGTGCTGAATGTGAACGAGGAAATCAGCGTGTTGAGCGTTCAGGAGTGTATCAATACGCTAAAAGAGTACATCGGCTATTTCCTGCAAGAAACCAATGTCAATCGTAAGGCAGGATACCAGGATAGTGTGCGGCAATTGTTGAAAAAGACAGGATTCAGAACGCTGAAGAATGTGGTGGACCTGAAGCGCAATATGGACAATGCATATAAGCAAGAGCCCAACTATATCATCAAGAAAAAGAAACTGCAGAATCTAGATGAGAAGAGCCACAGTATCCGCTCGATGATACGTGAGTGTGAGAAACTAATGGATAACGAGCATGCTTTTTTTCTAATGGCCAATGACCCACACATGGCCAAGACTTGTAGCGATGTAAAGCACGATTTTGTTGAAGCCTATCACGCTCTAATGGAGATTGACCGCCAGATTATTGTCTATATCAACCAGATTGAACAGCAGAACCAACTCTATAAGAAGATACGCAAGCTAAAATATTTGCAAGACCAGTTGCTCATCAAGACTGATACAAATTTGTTGCAGGTACTGGAGGATAATAATCCACTTTGGATGGAATCACGGCAATACAGCAGAATCCGTCTTTCCTTGGAAATGCTGAGAGAGAATGACCAGACAGTAGCCATTCTGAGGCGAATAGCTGAGCGTAATGGTTTGAAGAAAACAGCCAGGACAGAAGCTGAACCACTGACAGATGAAGACTTGCAGGAACATACTCAAAGACTGAAAGAGGTAGATCCTGCTGAAGTGTGGAATGCATTCTCTGCATCAAGTTACAACCTGTTTGATTTTATCCTGAGATACGACTATAAGGCGAAACGTGATATTGAGGATCATGCAGCATTATTCTGTCAGTTGGTCATCCTTCATCCAGACGAATGTAGGATGACTGGAAAATACGCAACTTATCAAGACATCGAATATCCTATCATCTATGCGAAATAACACCCAAAGAATATACGAACGACTGGGTCGTGGAGAATTCCTCTCGGTTGACAGTTCAGATTCCTCTATCCGTCACCTGTATGAGGATATAGAGGAAAATATGGAAGATTATACAGACTATTTCAAGGAAATCAGTTTGCAATTGGAGTCTGGCAATGGCTATTTCTATTTTTCACGAATGGGAGAAGGGAAACAGTCTATTGAACAGAAACTGGACAGTTTTTCCAAATGGCTCGACTATTTGGACTTCCTAAAGTGTTATAATCAGTCATTCACGGCAGGTTATCAGTTCCGTAAAAGCCACCTGATTGAGCAGATAAGTCTGGACATTGAACTAAAGGAGAAGGCCGGACAACTGTTTAAGAAATATGGAGCAGGTTCTTATTTGGAGATTGTGGATAAACTGCTACAGGAGATGCTTAGTATGGGCTTTGCCGAGTGCATCAGCGAACAGGACGAAACCTATAAAATCACTTCGGCATTCCACTATGCCGAGGAACTGGTAAACATGATTCAAATAGCCAACGAAGATGAAATACCTGAATAAGATCATATTTATCAATAGTGCCAACATACCGTATGCGGAGATTTCGGTGGATGGCAATGTCCATTTTACAGGAACGCAGGGCGTGGGCAAGAGCACCGTATTGAGAGCTCTGCTATTCTTTTACAATGCCGACAAACATCGTTTGGGTATTCAGCTGGGGCAGAAGTCGTTTGACGAGTTCTATTTTCGTCAGTCCAATTCACATATCCTCTACGAGGTGATGCGTGACAATGGGGCCTATACCATTTTGGTAAGTCGATACCAGGGACGTGCTTCATGGCGATTCATCGATGCGCCTTATCAGCGCGAATGGCTTATCGACGATGAAAAGCAGGTGTTAAGCGATTGGGTGAAGATACGTGAGCGTATCGACAAAAACGTGGCGGTATCAGCAAGAATAGACTCAGGTGTGATGTTCAAAGACATCATCTTTGGCAACACCCACGACCATAAATATACCCGTTATGCTTTGGTGCAGAGTTCCCACTATCAGAATATCCCCCGAAGCATCCAAAATGTGTTCTTGAATACCAAACTGGATGCAGACTTCGTGAAGAACACCATCATACAGTCTATGGCGGATGAAGATTTGCCTATTGATCTGCAGACCTACAGACGATTGGTTACGGACTTCGAACGCGAGTATGACGAGATTGACTGCTGGTTCCGTCAGACACGAGATGGTAATTTTCCTGTGCGCCAACAAGCATTGAGGATTGCTGAACAGGGACGAAAGATTGTGGCTCTTGACCAACAGTTATTAGATGTGTGGCATAAGCTGAATCATGCTGTGGCTGAAAGTGAACAACAGATACCTCTTTTGGAGGCTGAGGCAGCGGAAGTGAAAATAGATATAGAAAAGGAACGTAATCGCGAGAAAGAACTCACTACCGAATATGAAAAGGAGAATAACTCACTCCGAGAACAACTTGGTGAAAAGAAAGGAAAACTGAAAGAGATAGCTCAGGCAAGAAAAAATTTCGAAGCCATGGGTATTGAAGAAAAACTTGTGCTTGCCAATCGTGAGGATGCTATCAAGCAGGAAGTAGCCGACAAACAGATGTTATTGGATGACCTTCTGAAGACCCACGCCTCGATTGAGGAGAAATACAATATTGCACGAGGAAAATTAGAGAACGCTCGTCAGGCTTTTGAGAATAGCCAGAAAGATGCATATTATAAAAAACAATCCGAATTACAGAAAGAGCGTAAACGTCTGGAGGATGAACGCACGAAAAACAGAAATCAGCTTATGGACGCTTTCAATGTCTGGCGACATGAGTCTGATGAACGTCTGGAGATATTGCAGAAAGAACAGCACAGAACTGACAGCGCAATGAAGGAAGTCCGCCAGTGGCATCCGATGGCCGATGAAATCAAGCAGGTAACGGAACAACTGCAGCAGTTGGCTGTGGACGAGAAAGAAAATGCGGCTCAGCAAACTGCCGTGAAAAGTCAGATTGCCCAGATTACCACTGAGTATGAGATGAAGGAGACTGAACTTAAACAATCGTCTCAACGTGAGCAGGAACGTCTTGAGGGAATTTGTTCTCTACAACGTGAGCAAATTGCGAAGATAAATGATTTGCTGTCTCATCTGGACGGTTCTCTGTACCATTGGCTTTGTGAGAATGCAGAAGGATGGGAAGAAACAATAGGCAAGGTCGTTGATGAAGAGCGGATTCTCTATGCTGGAGGTCTTGAACCTCAGTTAGGTGAATTCTCCGACAGTCTCTTTGGCGTAAAGTTGAACTTGGATAATATTGACTCTGTACATCGCACACCCGATGAGTATCGTGAGGAAAAGAAGGCTTTGGAAAAACAAGTGCAGCAGATAAACCGTCAGCTTTCACAATTGCCAGTTACCTTACAGGAAGAGATATCGAAACTCGGAAGGAAATATGCTGCGCTGATCAATCCGCTTCGTCAGAAGGCGACGTTATTAAAGGTTGAGGAAGAGCAGATACCCGTTAAGCGACAGAACTTGCAAAACCAACAGCACAAGCTGGAGATGGAAGAACAGGAACTCGTCGCAAAAGAGAAAGAGACTCGCGAACACGCCTTCAACGAAGCGCTCCTGAAAGTGCAATCGGAAAAGGATGAGCGAGGGAAAAAGGAAAACAAGAATAAGAAGGATCTTAAAGATCTTGATACAGCCTTTAACAAATCCACAAAGGCCCTTGATGATAGACTGCGCCAATTCAAAGAGACGCAGGCATCGGAAGCATCTGTCCGCAATCAGGAGTTTGCTGTACAAAAGGCCCAGCTTGACGAGCAGCAAAAAGCAGAACTCGCAGGCAAGGGCGTGGATGTGAATTTGCTTGAACAATACCGCAAGTCTTTGGAGGATTTGAAGGCTCTATTAGCCAAGATTGAAGATGAGCGACCTTTCGTGATTCTTTATCGCGATGCAGAACAAAAACTGTTTGCCAAGGAGCCTGAGTTCAAAAAGACTATCAAGGACATTGAGCAGCAACTCTCCATGATGCGCCAGCGATATGAAGACAAACGGACACGGATAGAGAAGAAACGACAGGAATTGGAAGAACGGCAAAAGGTTGTCCTCAATAATCTGTCACATAGACGAGAGGGCTTGAGCCTTTATCATCAGGTCGTGGAAAATGAACATCTAGTGCCTGACACATTCCTCTCTGAAGATAAAACGATAACGACTAATCTGGATTGTCAGCAGCTGTTAAGTCAGCTACGGGGGACTGTTAATCAGAAGCGGGAGTCGATAAACAAACTGAAAGATACAGTCTTCAGTTTCAACCGCAATTTTAAGCCACAGAATGCCTTCCATTTCAACACCATGCCTGTGACAGACAACGACTATTTGCAGATTGCCGTTAACTTGCAGGAATTTATGGACAACAACAAGATTGAGGTATTCCGTCGTCGTACCAGCGAACATTATAAAGACATCTTGGGACGCATCTCTACGGAGATTGGTGCGCTAATGAAACGCCGTTCGGATGTGGATGGCGTAATCCTCGACATCAATCGTGACTTTGTGGAGAAGAACTTTGCAGGTGTCATCAAGAGTATAGAACTCAGAGCAAATGAATCTTCCGACAAACTGATGCAGTTGCTTATGTCCATTCATGACTATACCGTCGAAAATGCTCTTTCAATTGGTGAACTTAATCTCTTCTCAAGCGACAATCGTGACGAGGTGAACCATAAGGTGGTAGAATATCTGAAGAGCCTCTCTCATCAGTTGCAGAACGAGCCAAACCGTCCAGCGGTGTCACTTGGCGATGCCTTCCGTTTGCAGTTCCGTGTGAAAGAGAACGACAACGATACCAACTGGGTGGAACGTATCAATAATGTGGGTTCTGACGGTACAGACATACTGGTGAAAGCAATGGTCAACATCATGCTCATCAATGTGTTCAAGAAGAAAGCAGCCAGAAAGAGTGGCGACTTCATCGTACATTGTATGATGGACGAGATAGGCCGATTGCATCCCAATAATATCAAGGGTATTTTGCAGTTTGCCAATTCGCGCAACATTTATCTCATCAACAGTTCACCAACATCGTATAATCCGTATGATTACCGCTATACATATCTGCTTAGTAAGCATGGCGTGAAAACAAGAGTGGAGAAATTGCTGAAACGAACCAAATAGTTATTAATTATGGCAATAAGTACATCTATACAAGCTTTGATAGCAGGTGAGCAGGTCGCTGGCTCTCGTTTAAGTAGAATAATGCTTGAAGAACTGATGGCAGAGGGTTTGCTGACGGTCGTAACCCGTGGCTCAAGGAAGTCATATTGGGCTCGTAACGTTGAGGCGTTGAAACGATACCTTATAGATAAGGATGAATGCTACCGTATGCTGGAAGTAAATGCCTCCAATTCTCGCGCTTCAATGGCTACGGAAACAGGCAATTCCAAATTAATGAAGATACGCTCATGCCCAGGATTCCCTGTGAACAGCTACGAGCCTATAGTATGTCTGCTGAATGACAAAGAGATGGTCATCAATCCAACTGAGGGTAGTTTCCTGTTTATCACAGATTGGAAAGCATTTACCATTCCAGAGGATGTCATTGTAGTAGGTATTGAGAATATGGAGAACTTCCGGATGATTCGTCAACAGCGACAACTATTCGAATCAGAAATAGGCAAGCATCGCTTTTTGTTTGCTTCCCGTTATCCTCAATCAACCGACTTACGCTCATGGCTCCAGTCTATCCCTAATAGATATGTTCATTTTGGCGATTTCGATTTAGCAGGCATTCACATATTCCTGACGGAGTTTCGTTCTTACCTAGGTGAGCGTTCATTGTTTTTCATTCCATCGGATATTGAAAAACGACTGGCAAAAGGATCACATACTCGTTACAACAAACAATATGAGAAGTATCATATACTTCATTGTAATATCAACAAAATACAGAATCTTATAGATCTCATAAACAGATATCATAGTGGTTATGACCAAGAAGGATATATTAATAATAGCGACAGCAACGAAACACTTATGGTTCATGGTTAATGGTTAAGCAATAGAATAGAAACCGACCACCCCGTAAGAGGAACTGAACACGGCTGTATTAAATAAAAATGATGTGAAGAACGTTATAAGAATATGAACAATATATACGAAGACGGATTAACAAGAGAATCAGCAGGAATTAACAAGAGAGTCTTGTGAACTGCTTGAAAATAACGTTGTTGTCAGATTCGCCATTAACAAGGACAACAAGAAA
>JAGCPD010000014.1 GCA_017645305.1 Bacteroidaceae bacterium
ACGTCATATCGTATTAAAGAAACAAAAAAATATATCAATATCAAGTAATGTATAACAAACTTTTTATACCTTTGCAGCACTCAGTCGGAGTGGTATACTTTTAGATTATTATTTGGTATACTTTTACGTTATCATTTACACTCTAAGCGCTATCTACAACGACATAATTGCCGAATGCGAGAAACTGGGTGATTATGTAATGAACGTTGTTGAGGCACGTCTTGGCAAAAGTTCGCTCAGCTATCGGGGGCTTCAAATTAACCAGGCCCGTAAAACAGTAAGTATAGATGGAACGGATGCCAATCTCACCCGTACCGAGTTCGACCTCTTGAGTCTGCTCCTCGCCAATCGTGGCCAGGTTCTTTCACGCCAGGAACTTATGGACAGTATTTGGACTGATGTAATTGTAACAGAACGGACCGTTGATGTTCACATCACCCGCCTCCGCAAGAAACTGGGACCTTATGCGCAGAACATAGTCAGTCGCCAAGGCTTCGGTTATACGTTCGAGGTAAATTGAAACCAGACTGTTGTCGAGTTCCTCCTTACTCAGCAGAGTCGATACGAGCATCACTCTCTTATTGCTCGTTCGTTACTTCAATATAGAAACTGAAAGGGCGGAAGCCGTCGTTACAGCTAATCATCGCACTCATCGGGTTTTTCATCCAGCCATCGAAGAAGTTGCCCTCACCCCTTGCTAAAGACTCCACGAACGGCCTCATGGATTCCCATGCAGACGGACACATGCCTTCAGGACATTGCCCGTCAATAGAAATCCACTGCTGACCCTCCTTGACATCGCAGGTGTGCTCAATCGGGTTTTCGTATTTCTCCATTAGGTCGGGATAGACCGTTTGGCGAATAGCTGTGATTTTTACTTTATTCATTCAATCTATTGAGAAAATCTATGAAATATACTTCATGAACGCTTCGACCTGTTTTTTCAGTGAGTCTTTCTGTTCCTCGGAAAGAATCATGCGGCCCTCTGTCCAGGCCTCTACGTTGAGGACAATGCCGGTCTGCGGCTCCATCACGTCTGCCTTCATGAAGGTGAGTAGTTCCGTAAGTTTCTCGCGACATTTGGCGGTGGTCATTTTCCCGCCAGCACCGCTTAGGGCAATTCTTTTGCCGTTGATGACAGTAGGCGTTTCATAATCACCAGCCACGAGTGGACGAGACAGCCAGTCGAAGAGGTTCTTCACATGGCCAGGATAGCTGAAGTTATATTCGGGTGTAAAAACCCAGAGTGCATCAGCCTCTCTGACTGCGGCACGCAGTCCGGCAACGGCCTCCGGTTCAGGAAACTCGATGTCCTGATTGATGACCGGGATGTCTCTGTAGTCCAGATAAGTCACTTCAGCTCGTGTACCAATCATCTTTTCGGCCTCTCGAGCCAACTGTCGGTTGAAGGAACCTTCCCTCAACGAACCGACGATGAATAGAATCCTCTTCATAATTGTATTTGTTTTAGTTTCAATTTATTACCAAATTATCGGCATCGAGCGCAGATACTCTTTACTCGTCAGTTGCTTCACCATGAAGACCCCAATACCGCCGTGGTTCTGAAAATTGCTACTTTCCTTGTTATTCTTGTTTTAAAAATTGGGATTTACTTGTCATGCAGAATATATGGAATTGTCCATCCCTCAATTCCCAATGCACGATATTCTCCATTTATATAATAAACTTTCCATGGATGATAAGCCTTTAGTGCCTCTGCTATCTCTGTGGCAAGTTGTGGGTTGGCATCAGGCTTTACTACCTTTACATCACATTCCAAAAGATTCCCCATTTTGTCAACACGAGCACGTTTAACTCTAAATGTCAATCGTTTTACATTGGTCAGTTCGGGATAGTGCTCAATATGCAGAGGGAGTATTTTACGCAGCATCTCTTGGGCTCCATTCTGTTCTAGTTTGTCGAAGGCGAATCCGTCATTGACGAAATTGTGATATTCCTTCTTTCCTCTTACCTTACCTTGGTCTATATCAAGAATCGTTTCTTCTTCATAGTTGCGTTCAAATTCAAAGTGCTGGTAGTAGATGACCTTACCTTTAGCCACCCGAATCTTGCCTGAAACCCAACTTGCAACTATTCGGTTACCTGTGCTATATCTTTTGAAGATGCGATACAAGGTTTTTGACGGGATGCTTTCGCCCACTACAGCCTTAATTTTTGGGTCATAAGCTTCACATCTGACACTATCCAGATAGAGTTTATCATTGTAAATGCTCCAATAAGCGGTAAAGCCATCCCAATTGGATGAGACAATAGGCCGGTTTGATGGCAGTGCGTCTTTTAGAGTATGATATAACGTGGAGTCACGGCAGACAGGTCTCCCCAACAACTTCAATCTCTCGCCATTGATATAAATAACATCTCCTTCTTGCCCTGTTGCATAAGCTGTTAAAGCAAGGAGCATCAACTGTGCGTACAATAATAGTCTCTTCATACCTCTATATTCCGACTTACCTGTCTATTATTTCAAATACTCGTCATCCCTTACCAGCACCTTCTCAATCTTGCCGACGTACATCGTATGGAAGTCGCGCTGGGGATAATTCGCGGTGATGGTGTCCTGATAGAGGAAACCGCTCTCCTTCAACTCCGACTGATAGAGCTTCTTGCAAACCAGCACAAGCTTGGCTTCCTCGAAATAGACGGTGTTATCGGCATAGATAGGTGTTAGACCGGCCTTGCCAATCTTGTCCTCGTCGCGACCAGACACACTACCGAGATATGCCATCTGCTTCTTAAAGGATTTATCCATGACGCAGAGGGAGAAGTAACCCTCCTCGTCAACAAACTCCTTTGTATAGCGCGACGGGCGAAGGTAAATCACAGCCGTAGGGTCATTATGTCCCCACAGACATCCCAGGTGTCCCCAAGAGGCTGTCATCGTGTTACACTTCTGCTCGTTACCTGCCGTCACAAGCATCCATTCACCACCAATCAGGTTGAACGGATTGAACTTCATTTCCTTATAGTTTATCTCTTTCATATCACGCAAATGCTTAATATTTGTAGCAAATTTAGTCAATTAAGGCGAAATATGAATAATAATGCGTAAATTTGTGCCAAGTTTTTAGAATTATTAGGAAATCATCTGAGCAGGAAATGAGCGGTCTGATAGTGAGAATTGCAGAAATCGAAGTCCATCCCCAGTATCTGAAGGAATACCTGTAAGCCGCAAGGAATGTCGAAGCACTATACTATGACATGATGACGAAGTCCTTTATTAACGTTTGACTACCTTTTGGTAAGCTAATCGTTCGTCGCCAGACAGCAGATAGATAATACCACAATAGGTGAAGCCATGCTTTTGGATGTTATGCTGCATAATCTCTGCCACATCCGACGGTCTTGCTTCTCTGATAATCCTGCTCATTCCATTCGTCCATATTTGAGTTCTTCTCCTTGCTTATTGTACTGCTTACGTTTACCAACGGGAGGTTCTGTCAAAGTGATGCGGACAACTGCCGTCCGTTCGAGACTACGGGCGATGGCATCATCAAAAGCATCCATGTGGTTGGGAAGGAAACGTTGGCAGATGGCTCGCAATGCCGTAATCTTCTCCTCGCGGCCTGTCACCAGTTCTGCCTTTCCAACGGCTGTTGCCGATTTGTACTGTAGCGTAAAGCTGCCATCTTTCGGGCCAACTGTTGGGGCACATTTGGTAACAGCCGACAAGAATACCGTCGGGCAGTGAGCTATGCAGTCGAGTTTGTCACCCTCTAAGGCACAATGGAAATAGAAGGTTTTCTCATCTGTGCGAGCCAAGGACAAGGGCAATCCGTAAGGAGTCCCATCAGGTCTGGTCATGCTAACAGTCACATATGGAGCTTTATCCAACACCTCCAATGCGAAGGCGGCATCCATTTCTCTACTTGCTTTTCTCATACTATCAAATACTTTTTATCACTTTGCAGGGATTTAGGATGCAGTCGGATGAGACGGCGCTTAAAGAAAGCCCATATTGTCATGTAATGACGTTCCCCCTCGCTTTTCGGAGAGGGGGGTAGGGGGTGAGGCTCCCAACGGTCATCGTATGCATACCCGATAACGAAGCCAGAAAGCACGAAGAAGAAATCCACCGCCAGATATCCGTGGTTGATGGGTTGGTCGGGGCCACCGCCATAATAGGTTTCCAAAAGATGATAGGCTACTACCAGCGTAGCTGCTACACCACGCAGTCCATCAAGGATTTCGTATCGAGGTTTAGAGGCAAGATAAATATTGTTTGACACTTGAATGATGATTTAACTGTACAAAGATACGAAATATATATCATACTGTCACATGTTCTCTGTTTTTCTGTCTTTTAGTACATCATTTTTTGTTCTTGGATGCTTTTGCATCTTCCGCCTGCGCCTGAAGCTTTTGCAGAAGAAGGCGCGCTGTCAAGCGCGGAGCCTACCTTTGCAGCTGCATCAAGAGCGAGTTATAAAAACTCACTTCTACTGGGTTAATGTCGATCCTCACGTCGATACCTGTATATCCCAAAGCCTTGACTTGTTGAGCTGCTTCTCGGAATGATATGTTTTCCTGATGCGCAATTTCATAAATGTGATCAGCGAAGATGGAAACACGGGGTGTGATGGGTTTGCGCGCATTTATCGAAAGGATAGCAAACATTGCGGTTAAAGTCAATAATCTACGCATAATGAGGGGGTATTTGTTTGTCTGATAATTTTTTTTGCTTCGACAAAGTTTTGAAGAATTGGGCATAGTGATTAGAAAGGATGTATGATTTTTAAGTTCTGAGCATTTGTTTTTAGTATTCCTGACAAACCGTTTATTTGTTTCGTGTGTGACCGAACACAAGCCTCAGGATGGTCATATTTTAGCGAGTAAACTTCTTCTCACCCCGCTGTATGTATATGCCTCGCGATGGGCGGCGGCCTATGCGTTGACCTCCGACATTATAGATGCCTGTGTCGGGGCGGTTCCTGTAAGCTGGCTGGGAATCGTAGGCTGAGGATATGTCTGTGGTTTCAGAAGGCTCCAACAGGTAGTCGCTGAGCGGCAGATAGCCTTTGGCGTTCATGAGTGAATCCCAATCTTCAGGCAGGTCGATGCTGACGGTGGAGAAACCGCCGCCGGGCATGGTCTGAACCTTGTTGCGCGAGGCATCCCCCGTGATGAGGAATGCCGTTGCTCCTTTCTCCATAGTGGGTATGGTGGTCATCGTGGCGGCATCCGTGTCGTAAAAAACGGGAGTGGGTGTATCCTCGCCGCCCTCGGAACTGATGATGTGGCTGAGGTACTGGTTGAAGGTGTGCTCCCCGCCGTCCTTTCTGCCGCCCGCATTGGCGTAGTAGTTGGCGAAGGCACGCTCGTAGGCAGAGCGGCGGGAGGCATCGATGAGCGCATCCTCCAACTGGCCGACAGAGGGATAGCCGTCCTTGAGGATATTGGCTACAGGCTCTGTCATCAGGATGACGCGGTTGGTGAACTGCTTGCCGCTGCCCAGGGCGAACTGGCATCGCTCGGAGATGTCCCATGCCATGAGCTGCATCACGCGCTCGGGGTCGATGGTCGAGGGGGCCATATTGTTGCCCCACATCAGAGCCGACGAGAGCGTCACGGTGTTGTCGTTGATGTCCAGCCCCTGCTGCTCGTTCCACGTCTGCCATCCCACACGACGGCATGCCTCCTCATCCTCCACCAAGCACCACGGCTGCAAGTAGCCGAAGGTTCCCATTCGGTTCTGTCCGACGTAATAGCCTGCAAGGTTCATCAGGGCCAGCGCCAGGAATCGGCTCAGCGACGTGTTGGCCTCGGCGTTGATCTCACCCTGCCCGCTGCTGATGCCTAACTGACGTGCCACGGGGCCGTTGAGCCACGAGTAGGGCACCCACGCATGAGTGCTTTGCAATGTGCGACGGAAGTTGCCGCCGCCCATCGCTTTCGTCATGGCAATCAGTATCGGCATGTATTCGGGTTTGCAACCTGCCATGCAGGCATTGACGGCCACATGCCAAGTGGTGGTGGCTCGGTTGGCTCCAGGCAACACAGCGATGGTCTCGTTCCATGCATGGTCGGTATAGTCGAGGTAGGCCAGCACCTTGTCATAGGTGGGAGGGAAGAACGGCGCACCGTCACTCCATCCCATCGCATAGAAGTGGGCATGAATCTCGTCGAGCGTGCCGTGGAACACATCGTCGGTTATGCCTTGCGTAGTCTCAGCAGCAGCATATTCGTCCTGCGTGATGGGCGTGGTCAGAGCCGTTACAATCTGTGGCCACGTCACCTCGCGGGTGTTCTGAATGAGCTGTCCCTCGGTGTGCGAGGCAAAGGCACCCGGATAGACGGCGACACGGAGGACAGGCACCCCGTTGTTGCGGGCGGTGTAACGCGCCTCTTCGTCGAAGCCGGGAGCTGTGACGATGACCGACGGGATGCCCAGCTTCTCTGCTACGATGCACGAACCCGTCTCTTTCGGTGTACAGATGCCGCAGCCGCCGTTACCAGCAATCACAGCATCCACTTTCAGGTCGATGAGACGCTGGCGGAACAGCTCCGTACTCTGCCGAGTGATGCCCGGTGCAGGATACGGCCCTGCAATAGGCAGTTCGTCGTACATGATAACCTTGGCCGATGGGTAGTGCTCCTTGATAAGACGACCCAATTCCGGATGCGTGATGTTATACATGAAGTCCTCGCCTACAATGGCGATGGTCTTTCCGTCGAGCGTTGTCAGTCGCGGAGCCATCTCTATCGGCTCCACCGTCGAGAAGCCCACAGGACTCACCACGTTGAACTTTGCAACACCGCCATTGCCTGGGTCGCAGGATTCGTCACATACGAAACGGTCGCCCTGGGCATGAGAAGCCAGTGCATAAACCATCATGGCTGTCAATAATAAAATTTGCCTCATAATATTTATGATATTGGTATCAACCCTTTATTGTTTATGACACAAAAACAGACCGAAGGTTTAATCCGCCCCACATGATTAAGGCGAATATATACAGAAAAAGCCTCTTACAGCTTTGCCACGAGGTCGATGACTTTCTGCTTGGTCTCGTCGGTCTTCTGCTCGTCAAGTTTGGCAGTGACGATGCCTGTGTCCTCATAGCCGCAGAAGCCGGCGATGAGCTTGTACTCGGCAATGGCGGCATCATAGACGTCAGGCGAATACGACGACAGCAGCAGGGCGGTCTTCTTGACATTGGCGGGCTTCATCATGCTGTAGAAGCGCTGGATGGGAGCCTGAATCTGTGCGCTGAGGGTGAAGTAATAGATGGGCGACGCCAGTACCAGTACCTCGGCTTCCGCCAGCAATGGATAGATTTCCTGCATGTCGTCCTTCTGTACGCAAGCGCCTTCGCCTTTGCCGTGACAATACTCGCAGGCCAGGCAGCCTGCTATCTTCTTCCTTGCCACATTGACGAGCGTTACCTTGTGACCTGCTGCCTCAGCAGCTTTCTTGAACTCTTCCGCCATCCAAGCGGTGTTGCCATTGGCTCTCGGAGAGCCTTGTAGAATCAGAATGTTCATAATTGTTGTTTAGATAAAGGTTATTTGGGTTTGATCAATTCATTACCACGTCGAGCACCATCATCAGGACGAAGCCGACGGTAGCGGTCTTCGTTGATGGTAATACTCTTTTTCATTATCGTATTTGTTTTCGTATTTGTACTACTTCACCCAGTCCAGTCCTTCTGTACTCATTCGGTGTCATTCCCGTGCGGGACTTGAACAGGCGCGAGAAGTGTTGCGGGTATTCAAAACCGAGCCGGTAGGCTATTCCGCTGACGGACAGACGGGTCTCGATGAGGAGTTGCTTGGAGCGCTCAATGACGGCATCCTGTATGTGGCGCTGGGCGGTGGTGCCGCTCTCCTTGCTGATGAGGTCGCCGAAGTAATTGGGCGACAGGCAGGCTTTGTCAGCAAAGTAAGCCACGGTGGGCAGGCCGTTGCATTTAGGGTGTTCATTCGTAAAGTACTCCTTCAACTGCTGCTGGAAGGTCGTATATATATCGCTGTTCACCTTATGACGTGTGATAAACTGGCGGTCGTAGTAGCGCATGCAATAGTCCAAGAGCAGGCCAATGGCATCGGTGATGAGCGTCTGCGAGTGGCGGTCGATAGGGTGCTGCAATTCCTCTTCGATTCTGTCGAACAGTTCCACTACCATGTGCTGCTCGCGCTCCGAGAGGTGCAGGGCCTCGCGCTGGTCGTAGTCGAAGAACGTGTAGTCATTGATGCGGCGAGCGAGTTGCGTGCCGTAGAGCAGATCGGGATGGAACAGCAGTCCGCGCGAGGGCGGCATGGGGCGGCTCTCGTCCCATTCCACTGTGAATACTTCGCCGGGTGCATGCGTCACGATGGTGCCCTCCTGATAGTCATACTTCTCACGTCCATAACGAGCCGAGCAGCCCGCGCCCTGCTTCAGGAAGATGCCGTAGAGTCCGTAACGCAGCGTCGCACCGTTCAGCCACTCAGGACTCTCCTTGATGTCAATCACCGTCACCAGCGGGTGCAGCGTTTCCCAGCCGTACAGTTTGTTGTACGCATCAACGCTGTCTATCTGGATGATTCTCTTGTTGGTCATTTCAAATTGTTGTGGAAGAATGTAGCAAG
>JAGCPD010000042.1 GCA_017645305.1 Bacteroidaceae bacterium
GAGTGAGTGAGTGAGTGAGTGAGTGTAGCAAAAATATTGGAACCTGCAAGCTTTCCGCCCATTATTTTTGCACCGTTAACACTATTTTTTGTCACTCGCTTCATGGTAAGTGATCAAATTATTTTGGTTCATCCCCGAATTGCGTTGTTAGGCTGTTTCTTGTTTCAGGCTAACCAGCTTGTGAGGACGATACTTCGCGGGGAGTGTCCCCGTCTCTTGGAGCAAAAGAATAACATCGTGGATAAGCCGCATGTTCAACCCACGTTTCTGACAGCGCACCAAGTCTTTTTTGAAACGCTTCGGGGTTATAACTTTGTACTTCATACGTTGATACCTAACTCCTTGAATAAATCGTCCACAGAATCATAGGTTGCATCTTGCAAGCCTGTTTCACTTTCGAGACGAGGCTCTCGTCAGGGACTTGTAAAACTAATGTAGCCATATTATGTTGCTTTTAATATTCCAAAGGCAAAGATACACATTATTTTAATATTATTGCGTACTTCCCCCAATAAATCTGCAATAAGCGGGCAAAATAGAGTTCCTTTCTCCATTGTATGGATTATTTACTTGTTGAACTGCCACCAGTCCAGACGGGCAGGAGCTGTGATGCCACTGAAGCAGAGATACAAGTCGTGTACGCCATTGGCATTATGAACCTTTGTGGTAAAGGTCTTGTATTGCTCCAGGGAACCGGTTTCCTTCAGTGTAAGAGTGGCTATGACAGGACCGTCAGCACGGTCAAGACGCAACGTAACGAGACATTTACCTTGGGCTGAAGCTGCCAGTTGGAAACGCTTGGCACCACTGCCGAAATCCACACCACGAAGACGGATGTACTCTCCCTCATTAATATCATATACATACATGTTGCACCGCCCCGTAGATAGTGGCATATCGGCTACCACTCCCGTGTTTTCTATGCCCATCTTGGCCGTCTTCAGCCCGTAGCCCCACGCCATAGTCTCTGCTTCCACACGGCAGTAAGGGTTCAACCAGTGCAGCTGCTCCAGCGGAGGAACGTCCAACCAGTATGGCACCTCCACAATGGTGCCGTCAGGGTTGTATTTCATCTCGGCTGCCGAAACACTACGGCGCTCATGATGGACAAACGACTGAATATGCATAAGGTCGTAATTCTGTCCGAAAACATAGGTTTTACCCTTGAAATTGCAAATGCCGGGGTGATTGCCACGGTCACGATGAGTAGGACTCATGATGTAGCCCATAGAAGTCCAGGGACCCGTAGGCGAATCGCTCATAGCATACCCCAAACCCTCGGGACAGCAGGTACTGGCAAAAGCCAGATAGTAATGGCTGTTGTGTTTGTAGAGCCAGGGACCTTCCTGATAGTTCTGGATGTGAGGTAACGTGGTCACACCGCTCTTCAGACTAATCATGTCATCGTTGAGTTCTGCCCAATAAGTATGCGGATTTCCCCAATACATATAGGTTCGTCCGTCCTCGTCGGTGAAGACCGTAGGATCGATGTCCTCCCAATGCTCGCGCTGCCAGACAAGAGGCTTTCCCAAGGGGTCACGATAAGGGCCGTAGGGCGAATCAGAAACCAACACCCCTATCCCATGCCCATGCAACGGGGCATAGAGATAGTATTTCCCGTTATGCTCCACTGTCTGTATGGCCCACGCCCCGTTTTCACGACTGCGCCACGTAAAATCCTTGAGTGAAGCAACAGCCCCGTGCTCAGTCCAGTTAACCATGTCTGTAGTGCTCCATAGCAACCAGTCGTACATAAAGAAACCCGCTGAACTTCGCTCGTTCTCATCAGGGATGTCCTCGGGTGATGCATCGTGTGAAGTAAAGAGGAAAAGTGTGTCTCCCACCACAAGAGGTGACGGGTCTGCGGTGAATTTGGTCTGAAACAGAGGCAGGTTCACCGGCTTCTCCTCCTTCATGGCTTGCTGTAGCAGCAGCGAGTCACTTTCCGTATTCTGAGCTGCCACAAGGATAGGCTGGCAGAGCATTGTCAGAATTAACAGCTTGTTTGATTTGTTTGTCATTATTATTTTCCTTTTTTCTGTTACAAAATTCTCTGATTTCCTTTACCTCCCTTATTTATTTGACCTGCCTAACCACCTCCGCAACGGTTCATCATAGAAGAGCAGGCAGAGCGTTGCAATCAGCACTGCAGCTGCAAGGGTAATAATAGCCGCAAGCCAGGGCTGCGAGTAGCCCTCGTAAGGATGTCCGTCTCGTCCCACCCATGTGATATACAGATAAACAAGGGGAAAATGGACAGCATATAGGGGATAGGATAATCGGCCCAGGAACGAAACAGCCTTTTGCCGCCATCCCTGCACAATGCCACGGGCTGAAAACCAGATAATAGCAGGAAAGAAGGAGAACAGACAGACAAGCTGGTAAATGGTTTCTGTTTCCTTTCCGCCAAACAGGGGCAGGCCCAGCAACGCCACAAGACCAAGGCTACTAAGCAGGAACACAGGGCCATGCAAAGGCTTGGGCTTGCGCTCACGGAACATACGGGCCATAAGCAGACCCATAGGATAGGCATAAAGCATACGCAACGCTCCTCCAAAAAGGTTCATTGGTTCATAGGACCATCCGTAGGCAACTCCGCCGTCATCTGCCAAAAGCGCGTATGCTGCAATAGAAACAATGCCACAGGCCACCCACACGCGGAGCCACTTGGTGGAAAGGCGATGTAGCAGCAGGCCATAAAGTAGGCTGCCTATATATTCGAAGAAGAGTGACCAATGCGGACCGTTCAGGGGGAAAGCCTCGGTATTGCCGCGCACATCAAACGCTGCAGGGGAAGGAATCAGGAAAAGGGCCAGAAATGTTGCCAGCATCAAAGTCTGGAGGGAAACCTCCGTACCGTCCCACTTGGTACAACCTTGAATCAAGAAGGCCACAACTCCGATGAGAACACCCATCATCACCATAGGATGCAGACGGATAAGACGCCTTTTCACAAATCCCCAAAAGGTAAGAGTCCCTATCTCTCCCTGAAGATGGGTTGGGGATGAGGCCTGTTGGGTGAATCGGTTGTCATACGCATACCCCATGACAAAGCCCGATAGGATAAAGAAGAAGTCCACACCCAAGAAACTGTGATAGAACTCACAGACAGAAGCAGGCCAGACATAGAAACTCTTGGCATCATTAAACACATGGTATAGCAGCACCATTAGGGCAGCTACGCCTCGCAGACCATCCAGAATATCGTATCTTGGTTTGTTCACTTCTTGCATAAACTATATATAGATATAAATATGTAACAAACCAGAGGCACCACAAAGGCACGTGCCATACTGCCCGTGGTATCTGCGATTCCCCCCATCAGCAGAGGTGCAACGGCTCCGCCCACAATAGTCATGATAAGCAAGGAAGAAGCCTGTTTGGTGTGACCGCGACTGGAACGTAGAGCCAGTGAGAAGATGGTGGGGAACATAATGCTCTCGCAAAGATAGACCACAAAGAAGGCCGCCATTGTAGTCATTCCGCTTCCAAACACTATTACCGCCGTTGCCAGCGTTGCTAAAACAGCATACAGGAACAGCAGACGCTCGGCCCTAATGTACCCCATCAGCCAACTGCCCGAAAGACGCCCCACTACGAACAGACCCATGCCACCGAAGCCCAACCACTGCGATGCCTGGGTATGCGTAATGCCTACGTTCTCCACCATGTAGTTGATGAAGAAACTGTTCACTCCAGTCTGAGCAGCGACGTACAGGAACAGGGCCACTAATCCCATCACAAAGACCCCGTTCCATAGGCTTCCTGTGGAAGAGGACGTGTTTTCCTCTTCAGCCGCATCGGCAATCTCCGGCAATCTTACCCTACTGAAAACCAAAGCCACCAACAGCACAACAACTCCCACTATGGTGTAAGGAACGGCTATACTGCCTCCCGTGAAAAGCAAGGCACCGCCCACCAAAGGACCGACAATCCAACCCAATCCGTTCAAAGACTGGGAAAGGTTGATGCGGCGCTCTGCGCTCTCAGGTGCCCCCAAAACGGTAGTATATGGGTTGGCACTTGTCTCAAGGCAGGTTAGGCCGCAGCCTATAACGAAGAGCGAGAATACAAAGAACGGGAATGAATTGATATATGACCCGGGGATAAAGAGCAGGGCACCGATGCCATAGAGCATAAGTCCCGTTATCACACCCGAACGGTAGCCCCATCTTTTTATGATATATCCGGCAGGAAGGGCCATCAGGAAATAGCCGCCATATACCGCAGCCTGAACAAATGCTGCCATCGTTTTACTAATCTTGAACGATTCCTGGAAATGCGGGTTCAGTACCTCTAGGATGCTATGGGCAAATCCCCACAGAAAGAACAGGGAACTGATAAGTGCAAAAGGAACCAGATAGCTCACGCCATTGCGGGAATAGAAAGAATTACCTGTCTTCATATCTGTTTCGTTATGGTTTATGACTGCAAATATACAACTTTTTCCGTGCATTCCTTCGTTTTTAACCCAAAAATCCATATCTTTGTATTCGTTTTGCAGAAAAAGGAATCTGCGCAATTAAATATGCTTGGAACAATAGTAAACACATGCACTATACTGGCAGGCGGCACATTCGGAGCTCTTGTACGCAAAGGTATAGGCGACAGGTACAAAGACACCTTGTTCAATGCCTTGGGCTTGGCCTGTCTGGTATTAGGAATGAATGCCTCGCTCCCCAACATGGCTAAGAGCGAGTATCCCGTTCTGTTTATCATAAGCCTTGCCATAGGAGGAGTGATAGGAACTAAACTGGACTTGGCAGGACGCATAGACCGACTGAATACACGTCTGAATGCCAAGGGGAAGAAAGGAGACAATGTGCTGCAGGGACTCGTTACGGGCTGTCTGTTATACTGTATAGGTACCTTTTCCATCGTCGGTCCGGTACTGTCGTGTCTCTCCCCTTCTCAGGGGTGGGCTTTCAACGAGTCAGGCAATACTTTCCTCTATACCAATGCCACACTGGACCTTGTAACCTCTGCCGTACTGGCAGCCTCCTACGGGTGGATTATGCTGCTGGCAGCCCCCATCCTCTTCTTGTGGCAAAGTATGTTCTACGCTATTGCCTACTTCTTTGGCGAGGCAATGCCGGAACCCATGCGCTGTGAACTGAGCATTGTGGGAGGGGTACTCATCATCAGTTCCGGTCTCAGCATTCTGGGAATTAAGGATTGCAAGACTGTAAACCTGCTTCCCTCGCTCTTAGTGCCCGTCATCTTTTATCTTATTAAAGGTTAGAATGGCAACCAAAGCCTAAAAATAAAGCCCTGCGGTTTCGCAAGGCTTTTATATAATGTTCAAAGATTTTACTTATCTCCTATGGCATGAAGGTACTCGTTCCAGAGTTCCTCTACTCCATTCTCAGGCTTATCACCAAGGACGTGCTTCATGGCCTTGTCCCACGACCAAGGATTCAACTCAGCAGCAGAAGCGTTGAACTTGCGTATAAAGTTCTTGTCCTTATTCAGTTGCAGCCAGTATAGGAAGTAACCGGCAACGCGGTAGCCCTTGCGCCACGTTTCGGCACGTGGACGGTCCTTGCTTTTGAAGTCCTGTTCAAAACAACCGCAGGCCACACGCACGCCATCTGCCAGACCTTCTATGAAGCACCAGTTCTCGCCACCGTCGCTATAGCTGCCGCACCCTTTAGGGTCAAGCTGATAAGCGTGAGTCAACTCATGATACAATACGCCACGGGTTTCGTAGTCCAGACGCATGGTATCATTGTTCTGGAAACTTTTCTCAATCCAACCGGTAGTGTAGCAAACGCCCACGTTGTCACCGCCACCATACTTCCAGCTGATGCCGTCCTTATCAACCAGGCTGTAATAGATTGTCTTTATCTGAGGGATGTTCTTGTCTGTAGGACCAAAATACAAGGTCTGAAGCACACGGCGGGCGTTCTCCTGAATATAAGGAGTGGGATTTGGGATGATATTATGATAAATCTTTGAACCCTCGGTCTGAGGAGCCTCATCGCGGAAGACAACCTCTCCCGGATTATAGTCCATCCATTTCTTCTCCACCTTAATAGGCTCGTGGTACCTGTTAACCTTCAACTGTGCCTTGGCATTCATTGATATTGCTGCTACAAGCAACAAGAAAAAAATCTTTTTCATATACCTTAATTTAAGCTAATTATTGATTTTGAACCACAAAGTTAGCATCTTTTTTACTAAAAGGGGAATTTGCAAAGCAGCTTTTATAGATTATTAAGATATTATTTGTACCTTCGCACGGAAAACAAATAAAAGAACATGTACTACGTAACAAAGAAAATGGAGGTTTCAGGCAGCCACTACATCACCATTGACAGGGGAAGCAAGTGTGAGCGCCTGCACGGACACAACTGGATTATTACCGTTTACTGCAAGGCTAAGGAACTTGACGAGGATGGTATGGTAGTAGATTTTACCGAGGTTAAGCGACTGGTACACGGAGCCTTAGACCATCAGGATCTTAACGCCATCCTGCCCTTTAATCCCACAGCCGAGAACATTGCCTATTGGATATGCAACCGCGTTCCGCACTGCTACAAGGTAGATGTGCAGGAAAGCTCAGGCAACCTTGCCAGTTATGA
Source organism: Bacteroidaceae bacterium (assembly GCA_017645305.1). Classification (GTDB taxonomy): domain Bacteria; phylum Bacteroidota; class Bacteroidia; order Bacteroidales; family Bacteroidaceae; genus Physcousia. Next base: position 6,585 of record JAGCPD010000042.1, read on the forward strand.
ACGCGATGAGGATTGATTACTGCAAGATATGAGAGGACAAGAGAGGGAATTTGATTGTGTTGAAAAGAAAATGACAAAATTTTCTTGAAGCTTTGGAACTTTCTGGCTCCCGAATTTGGTTTTTAATCATTTTTTTTCATACCTTTGGCTTGGAAATACTTACTAACAACGTTTTACACCATGAAAAAGGCCATATTATTTATCCTTTTATCCTGTGCCAGCTACAGTATAAACGCTCAAGGGATAATCGAAGAGGGAGACTTTTCGGCAGAACTGGGATATGTTAACAAACAGTTCGTAACAAACTTTGGCGACGGCGAGGTTCTGCACGAAAACCTGTTTGGGCAAGAAGGTAAGTTCCTGCACGGCTTCCAGTTGGGAATGTTCTACCACCCCACTTTCAAAGTAGCCAACAATTTTGGTATAGGACTACGAACAGGTTTGGCATACGAACAGTATCTGTCCAGCGGAAGGGCTATGGGATACAACAAGTTTAGCGAGGGCGACTTATACATCCCTATCAACAGTACTATATGCTTCCCGTTTTGCGACGATGAGGCTGAGATTGCTATTCATGCAGGTGTGAATATGAACTGCGTTATCTACGGCAAGCTCTCTGATGCAGACTGGTTTTCTTCTTCAGTACTGGATTACTTCTCCGACAGATATTATTGGCGCTACTGGCGCAACAGATATGAGCGGATGGAGTATCTGAACTATGGTGAGGACGGCTGGCCCAAACGCGTGAATTTTGCCTGTGAATTCGGACTTTCTTTCCGTTTCCGTAATTTTTACCTGAGAGGAACCTACTCACGTGGTATCACAAACCACTGTTTCTATTGGGAAAACGGACAACGCTACAAGACCCGTGAGCGCAAACTGACGGTAACCCTTGGATACGTGTTCTAAAATCAACAAAGCAACGAGCTATTATAATATAATGGAATAAGAACGAGCTGATATTGTTGTCAAATTATTCACCTTTCTTTTTCCCATAGTTCGCTTTGCAAAATTACAAATTATATTTCATATCAGCCATCAGACCTCATACATCCCACATCTTTCAACCATATTCTGTTTGCGAAGTTACAAATTATACTCCAATTATCACATCCATCTGGCAAATCCTATTGCAAATGAACACATACTGAGTCCCTTTGGGATCTCCGTCTATCAAATATGTTGTTACTGTTTTACCCATAAATACATCAATTAAGGTTGGGATGAATACTGGTGTACCTTTCGCATTTTCTAAATTAAGCTCAATAAGTCTTTCAATGAGATGGTGCTCCACTAAAAATTTCAAATCCGTTTCCCATGAGTACAATTCACATCATCACATATTATGTTTTGTAAAGATGTAATGAACGGGAGGTATCGTTCTTTCCCTTTCCTTTGGACTTTTCTAATGTCACATTCTCCCAAATCTGCCATGATTTCTGGGTTGTATTCGAGAAGAATAAACCTTTCGGAATCTTTTTCTATTCTCAAAAGATAACCATCTGGAATATCTATTTTGTTTACTATATGTGGTTTTTTGATAAGCTTATAAAGAGTCGCTTTCTCATTGTTCCAATAATGGAACATTATGTACCCCAGTTCCTTTATTGTCTCTTCTGTGATAGAATCATTTTTGACGTCAATAGCCAAACGGCCAAATGTTTCGGATTCCTTTCGATATGTAGGGGCAACAGCATACATAAAGATCTTTAAATCTTTTGCTTTGGTACATTTATTGAGAATCTTATATCCTAACTGCGTCAAGCAATTGGCGACAGAAAAAATATTGTGATATGTGCCGGAAATCCAGATTGTACCATTATCTTTTAGCTTTTCTCTGCAAAGAGATAGCCACTTTAGATTAAACTCATTTATCTCCTCAGACGACATACTTTTATCCCAGTCGCCCTTATCCACGCATACTATCTTACCACTCTGTACACTAATACCGCCACTCGAAAGGAAATAAGGAGGGTCGGCAAATATCATGTCGAACTTGAATTTGAACAGTGGCAACATCTCAAACGTATCTGCATTAAACAGAATGAAATCACGGGGAGGCGAACAATAGTAGGCTACTTTAGCCTTGTCGTACAGTTTTTCCTTAGAACCATACGAATCAATCGGGTCTTTTTTCTCTTTAGCCATAATAGCAGTTTTGTGTCTGCTACTTGGCCATTCTTTCCTTCGGGCAAGAAATGCGGGCAATGATTTGCTCGCATTGAGGCCCTAGGAAAGCCCAGTATAGGACAAATCACGCCCGCATCGTTTGCGACCGTTCCCTGATTTGCTTACCTTATACTATTCTTCTTTGAAATTTCCTAGGTTCCAATGCGAATATAGCAAATAGCAAACTTGTTATATTATAAATTTATTCCTGTTTCTTTACGTCATACTGTTTGAATTAAGTTCTTTATTCCCGATAGTACTAAAGGATAAAACTCATATTTTGTTTTTGTAACTCCTGCTCATATTGCTTGTCTAAAGACTCGTAACTAAGAAAGGCTACGCGCTTGTTCTCACGAAGCACGCTAAAAGCAGCATAATTCATTTTGTTGCCGAATTCTGCGTATCGTTTTTCATCAGCCACGATTACCATACGAGCAGAAAAATCCCTAAGGTCGTTGAATTTCAACAACGAATTCTGGATGTCTGTCGAGTGCTCAATTTCATAAAAGGAATGTGGCATCTTGTGCTCGTTGAACCAAATGACATCGATAGTCGAGCTCCTTTCTACGAGGTCTGCATACGAATACTGAGGTATGCTTTGTAACGTACGAATTTCCCCAAGCGGGGTCTTGATAAATCGTTTGTTCTTGTCCTGATTGGGCACAAAGGTGTCAAGATGACGCATCTTGCCTATTTCCAACAGTAACCCTTGATAGTATGAATGGTTAAATGTCCTTATCTCTTCACTATCCTTATTCTTCTCGTTTTGAACCATAATGCCATCGTTCTCCAATTGATTGCGGTGGCTCTCCAAAGCATAGAGACCTGGTTTTATTTTATAGATGCCTTTAGTCAGTTGAACGATACGGCGGATGCTGGCAAATGGAGTCTTTGTTTTCCACACACATTCTTCTATTTCAAAGATGTGCAGGTTTATCTGGTTGAGAGTTGCTATACCTCCCAACTTGTCGATTGTCTCTATTACCGCTTGCGCCTGGGTCATTATTATGAATTTACTTTCAGCTTAAGTAAATCGAAATACATCAGACGAGTATTCAGTGGCAGGCGACCTACACCAATGCCCATGTATTTGGCTTCCAGTCGTTCGTCGGCAATAAGATAACAGAATCCGTTCTTCTCGTAATAATGGAGTGTGTCCGGGCGGTTCAGCGCATCGACAATAAGGAAGCGGCACCCTGTGCGGTTATTGGTACGGAAGAGTACTTTTATAAAGTCCATGATGGCCGTCCCGTAGCCCTGACCTGCAAATTCCTTGTTCGTGCCAAGACGGCCGATGAGTACGGCAGGGAAACGTTTCAAAGTCTTGTCGCGCAAGTCCGTGTCGTCAAGAAATTGCTCCTTGTACTCGTCGGCAATGCGGTTGGTCAGACGGATGCTATCATTGGAGAGTGAAAAAGCGGTAACAATAGTATCGGGCTGGTTCTTCAGACAGAATAAGTAGGTCTTGCCAAGCAGCTTGTGTTGATTAACAAGGAATCCTTGGCGAAGAACTCATCAAGGTCTTCTTCGCCACAACTGAAAGGCTTGCATGCGGCAAGTTTTTCTGCCGTGAGACGCACGAGGTCGCATTCGCTCAGAAGTTGCTCTACATTCATAGGGCAGTGCATGTCTTCAGGAAATCTGCGACCACCTTTGCCTCATGGCGATAGTCCTCTGTACCGGGGTTTTGCTCAGTGAGCGTAGCCTCGCTTTCAAAGTTTCTTGCCGTCTCGCCATAGAGAGTCGGGATAGCTCTTATTGCTGTTGCCATAGTCTTTATGTTCTTTGTTTACGCTGCAAAAGTACGAATAAATATTTAAATGCGGTGTATTTATGCAAAATAATTAGGAAAAAATATCATAATTCATTTGTGCCGAATCCGATGCTATTGGATTATCAGTAGTTCCTTATTACAATAATGGGAGTTCCTATCTGTTCATAGATGTGAGCATGGCTCCTCCTCCAACAAATGGTTCGATGTATGTCACATCTTCCCAATTATCAAAGTCAACTGGCATTTGCGCGTCCAGTTGCTTAATGAGTTGCCCCTTACCTCCAACCCACTTAATAAAGGGTTTTGCTTTTGAAAATGCTTTCATTTTCTGTGATTTAGTCAGCTGGTGTTACTCAGTTGTTCGTTAATATTTTGGGTTCTTCTTCAATTTAGTTGAAAAGTACGATGTGTTATCGTAATGTCGACAGCAATCCAATCTGTTCGGATTGACAAGATCATGGAACAAATTATTTATATATAATTAACTAATATCC
>JAGCPD010000043.1 GCA_017645305.1 Bacteroidaceae bacterium
TCCTGATATCATAAATGGGTTTTCAATCATCGATATTATGGTAGTAAAAACTATTCCATTGAATGCATTGCTTCCAATTATTTGAACACTGCTGGGAATAATGATAGAAGAAAGTCCTGTGCAGCCTTGGAATATATAAAACATTGATATTCAAAGAATTACATATTAAACGGTAGAAAAGTGGCATTGGGGATTCTTGGGTGCCTCAAAAGCATGAAGATTTAACGTATTTAACGTTCTTAAACCCTACGCGAATTCAACCGGCAACTGCAATATGTATTTGTTTACCTATTACCAACTTTTTTGTTATAAGTAAAATACGAACTTAGTCCCCTTAGGCCCAACTCCGTCATAATCTGCCGGTTTTGGGAACTGACAGCAAAGATTATTGATTGCATCTTCATCAAGGAAGAATGTCAGTTCGAGAACGATAGCACTACGTCTCTCATCATAGGCCAGATTCCAGATGCACTCACCCAGAACAGCATTTACCACCGTCCGAATCTCATCCTGAGTGCGCCATATGGAATCGAAGTCTGTCATCGAACTATCTTTGCTTTTTGGAGATTGTCAAAGTCGCTCCAAAAATCAGACTCTTCTGATTCACTGAAACCATTGTCGGATAATTCATGAAGGATGGCATCCAAAAGCTGCACCTTTGATATATTCAATTCAGGTTCGACGTCAATTGGGTAAGTGAGAATATCGCCCATCGAGCCGACATGGGCATTGGTTACAGCAATCTTCCCATCGATAAGCTTTACCTGAATATGCCTGCTGGAGCCATATTCAGGTTTTATCTCACGGAGCTTCTGATATGGCAAACTGTCGCTATACTGATCTGAATCTACGGAAAGAATGAGTTCACGTAACGTCATGCGATACCTAACAGCTCTATTTCAAAGATAAGTGTTGAACCACCGGGAATGCCTGGCTGAGAGAACTTGCCATAGCCCATCTCTGCAGGGATATATAGTTCCCACTTGTCACCGATATGCATCTGCTGCATGGCTATAATCCAGCCCTCAATCAGGTCACATAACCTACAAGCCAGAGGCACACCTCCACGGCTGCTATCAAACTGCTTACCATCGATGGTCTTGCCTGTGTAATGTGCCGTAATGATACTACGGACTGTTGGCTTCTGGCTTGATTGATCCCCCTCACTCAACACCTTGTAGTAGATACCTTTAGGAAGAGTCTTAACCCCTTCCTCCTTCGACTTGGCTTCAAGCCAGTCCTTGTTTGCCTGTGCGTATTCTCTTTTATTCATTGATGTAATTCTTGGTGGACATGTCATAATATAGAGCCTCTAATTCCTGCAGAGTCAGGCTCTCTACAGAGTGCTCGATGACCCTAATAAGTTCATCTCGACGGAAATCGTCAGACTGTCCAAAACGTCCTGTGTATGCCATATCTATTTCTTCCAAGCATTAACTACTTCACCGATATACATGGAGTGGATGCCAGCTGGGAAGTTAGCATACATCTGCTTGGGCGCATCACTTTTAAAGCCTTGTGGATCAAAAGGAGCGGCATACATAATCTTACATTCTATCACCATCGTTGCCTCAGTGTAATAAGGAGTGCCATTGGTCGTATATGCCGTATGAAGTCCCAAAGCCTGAGCCTTGTCACCGTCGCGTCCGCTCTTCGTTCCCATATAGTTCAGCACCTTGCTGTCCTTGACATCGAAGGACATCACGGTGAAATACTCAGAGTTATCCAAGAACTCCTTGGTATAACGTTTCTCTGCTACATAGACTGTCAGTGCAGTCTTACGCCAAAGTGTTCCGATACCACCCCATCCAATTGTCATGGCATTGCTCTTTTCCTTGGTTCCTGCACAAAGCAACTGAGCATCACGAAACCACTGGAAGCCATTGTCCTCAAAGGCTTCTTCCACGCTGAACTTCTTAAAACCATTGTCCTCCTGAGCGGACATCTTGCTTGGCGCAATCATCATCATTGCAGCCAAGATTGCTGTGACTATAGACCTATTCTTCATAAACAATCCTAATTCTAAGGTGCAAATTTACAAAATCTGCTGAAAATTTACTAACTTTGCCCTGATATTACAACATAGTTTAAGAGAATTGGCTTATATACGTATGAAACGAGTAATTGTTATATCGACGAGTCTTCGTCGTGGATCAAACAGCGACATGCTCGCTGACAAGTTCGTTGAAGGTGCCAAGGCTGCCGGAAACGAGGTTGAGAAGATTTCCCTCTCAGACAAGAGCATCCAGTTCTGCAAGGGCTGCTTTGGTTGCCAAAAGCTAGGCAAGTGCGTCATCAAGGACGATGTAAATGAAATAATGGCAAAAGTACTGGAGGCAGATGTGGTGGCATGGGCTACACCTATCTATTATTATGAGATGAGCGGACAGATGAAGACCCTTATCGACCGTATGAATGCCATGTATTCGCAAGACTACAAGTTTCGCGATGTCTATCTGCTGACAACTGCTGCCGAAGATGAGGAAGAAACTCCGAAGCGTGCAGAGATAGGACTGACAGGTTGGATTGATTGCTATCCTAAGAGCCGTCTGGCAGGTACGCTCTTCTGCGGAGGCGTCAATGAACCAAAAGCCATCGAGGGAAATGCCAAACTTCAGGAAGCATTTGAATTAGGCAAAAGCGTATAGAAACGTATGAAACAGATATCATACCTATTAATACTATTCGCCTTTCTTCTTGTAGGATGCAGCGAGGATAAAAAGGAAAAGAGTATGTCAATCACTGTCAATCTGAGGTACACCGGCAAGGATGGGAATGCTAGGAAGTTCGCTGAGGAGATGGTTTCTAGCGGCACCATTGACGCCATCAGAGCCGAGGAAGGTAATCTGAGGTATGAGTACTACCAGTCTCTGGATGATCCTGAAACCATTCTGCTCATCGACAGTTGGGCCAATCAGGAAGCCATAGACAAGCATCATGCCACGCCTATGATGGACACCATCGCCAAGCTTCGTGAGAAGTACGACCTCCACATGACGGTGGAACGATATACTTCTGCTGAAACACCTGAATCAGAGAATAAATTCATAAGAAAGTAAAATGGATTTCCTGCCCAAAGCCCCTGCCATACTGGTTTCGAGCGTGAACATGCTCCTGAGAGACGATGAGTTCGACACGCTGGAAGCACTGTGCTATGCCTTCAACAGAGATCCAAAGCAGATAAAGGAATACCTCTACAAAAGAGGCTTTGTCTGGAGTGAGCAACAGAAACAATTCAGGCCCATCGGTTACGACCAATGATTACAAAGGACAGCATAGAGACCGCATATAGCTTTCTGCACCAGAAGCGGAACGTATATATCCATTCTACCCTCGACTGGCAGAAGGATGACATAGAACTGGCCATTGGCAGCTATGTGGACGATATGAGCCAGGAACTCTACGAGGCCATATCCGATGGCAGGGCTGACTTTCTGCGAGATCACAAACGGTTTGGAGAAGACATTACTCTGGCAGTAGAAAGATTAGAAGAAATGCTATAAAGAAAAGATATGTTAGAACACATTGCAGATTTCACAGCATGGCCAATACTGACAGGCATTCTTGTCGGTTACGTTGCCAATCGCATCATGAGCGGCGAAGGTAAAGGATGCTGTATGAACCTCATTATGGGTATCATCGGCAGTTATGTGGGCACTTTCATCAGCCACCTGCTAAATATCGAACTGCTTGGCAAAGGTTATCTTACCAACTTTGTCTTCTGCGTAGTTGGTGCTGTCACCGTCTTGTGGATATGGAAGAAACTGTTTGACTAAGTATGAACATTGAGCAAGTACGAGAATACACGTTGTCGCTCACAGGCGTAACTGAAGACCAGCCCTTTGGCGATGACATCATCACCTTCCGACTGGAAGGTAAGATATTCGTCTGCCTTTGGATTGGCGGTGGAAAATATGACATGAAGGACGGTGAACCAAGACTTGCCTTGAAGTTATCCCCAGAAAGGAATGAGGAACTTCGAGCACAATTCTCGGCAGTGACTCCGGCCTATCATTGGAACAAGAAACACTGGAGCGACGTATATTATGAGCAGTTAGATGACACCCAGGTTGAGGAATGGATCAAAGAGTCATATCAACTTGTAGCATCCAAACTTCCAAAGGCTATTCGACAAAAGTATATATTATGATGACTATCGATACCACTAACATGTGCTCACACCTGCAGCGAAAGTTGTTTGAAGAGAATGGCATCTATCATCCTCTTTGGCTTGCCATGCAGGAAGACCTAGAGTTGACGGCAGTTGTCCGCTCGCGCCAACTTCACATATACCGAAATGGTAAGAAGGTGTTGGTATTAGCAGGAAAATCTGCTCCAAAAGTCATCAGAGAGGATAAACTCTGTGAAATGATATAATAATAATGGATGTAATGGAGCTTTGGAAATATCTGAACCGATAAGTATGCTTAGGGGCTTCATCGCCATCGACTTTGAGCATTAATACTTACGTCCGTATCATTACAATTCCCAACATCATCAGGACGAGGCCGAATAGTTGTGCAGGGCTGACGGACTTCCGGGGAGCTCCCAGCCAGCCGTGGTGCTTCATTCCGAGGCTAAGCGTCAGTTGGCCTAACAACAGGGCAACGGAGAACAGACCGA
>JAGCPD010000044.1 GCA_017645305.1 Bacteroidaceae bacterium
TCGTGCATTAATTTTGATACTCATGATTCTAATTACTTTTAAAATTTAACAATAGATTTTTTCGTTTGGTTTTCGTTTTCGTTACTAAAGTCTAAAACTGTTTTCGTTTTCGTTTTCGTTTGTTGACTTTCGTTTAAAATCTTCTCATGCAACTGGTGATGCCCAGTGCAGTAAGGAATGCTGTGAGCGCAGCTACTATCACCTTCACTATCAGCTCAATAATTCTTTTGTTTTTCATAATTAATTGGTTAGCGATTCATTGTTAATTGTTAATTGAAATAGGGTTAGCGCCTGTCAAATATTTTCCTCTCATTATTAATTATCCATTATCAATTATCCATTGTCCATTAAAATCCCCCGCAAGGGGATTTTTTTCGCCCCTTAAGTGCCGCAAAATTTTTACTTAGGAGCAGCATCTGCAACCCTTATCTTTTCACAGTGCAAAGGTATGACATTGCCATTGCGGTTCACGAATAAATGACAAACTTTTTTCACATTTTTTTTGACGCGGTCATTTGGTCATTTGGTCATTTGTCAAAATCGAAAACAAACATTGTCAAAACCGCCACTATAATATAAATATTTTATATTTATATATAGTGAGCAAATGACAGCACTTTCAAAACGAAAATGACAAATGACCAAATGACCATCTTGACCGCAGTATTTATGTTATGTGCTTGATATTTAGCGCTTTAGATGCGATAACAATGAACTCGCCACAATTAGAATCCATGATATCAGCCGCCAAAATGGGCAGTTTTGGTGTAAAAATGAGGTAATTTGCCTCCAGAATCTGCAAAAATTTGTCTCACTTTCTATTTAATTTTTCACTTTTTACTTTTCATTTTTCACCTTATTTTGTATCTTTGCATGTTGAATCGGAAGAATTTCACGAGCCGGTTCGATAAGAATAATAACGAACAACTGGGTAACACCAGCTGACTAAATCAAAGAAAATGAAAGCATTTTCAAAAGCAAAACCCTTTATCAAGTGGGTTGGAGGTAAGGGGCAACTCATTGAACAACTGGATGCACAGCTGCCAGCTGACTTTGATAATTGGGAAGATGTGACATACATCGAACCATTTGTTGGAGGAGGAGCCATGCTCTTCTATATGTTGCAGCAATACCCCAATATTTGTCATGCAGTCATTAACGATGTGAACTCAGATTTGACAACTTGTTATCGTACGGTAAGGGATATGCCAGAGCAGCTAATTACTTCTCTGATGGAAATTCAGAACGCCTATAATGCGCTGGAAACAGAAAAAGGCCGCAAGGAATTCTTCCTGGCAGTTCGCGACCGCTACAACGAGAAGAATCTTGCCCCGTTAGAGAATACTACCAAGTTCTTCTTCCTTAATCGTACTTGCTTTAACGGCCTTTACCGTGTGAATAAGAAAGGACTATTCAATGTTCCGTTCGGCAAATATACCAATCCGCAGATTTGCGACCCAGCGACCATCCGAAGGGATAGCGAGTTACTGCAACGTGTAGAGATTCTTACAGGCGACTTTGAAGCTACTTTTGATCACGCGCAGGGTAGCACACTTTTCTATTTCGACCCTCCATATCGCCCGCTCAGTGACACGTCCAGCTTTAACGATTATGCTAAAGAGGCGTTTAATGATGATGCACAGATTCGCTTGAAGGAATACTGTGACCACATAGACGATGCTGGTTTCCAATTCATGCTCAGTAACTCAGATTGCAAGGGAAAGAATGAGGACGATAATTTCTTTGATGTGCTTTATGGAGCATATAATAGAACTCGCATCTATGAACAGAATGGGACTCCGAATATTGTAATAAGAAACTATCAAATCCAAGAATCATGGCAAAGATAAAAGTTGAGAATACAGAGATTACTGTCGTTAGCATGCAGAACGAAGATTATATCTCGCTAACCGACATGGCTCACAGCCAGATGCAAGAGCACATTGTATTCAGATGGATGAGCTTGAAGAGTACAATAGAATATCTCGGTGAATGGGAGATGTTGTATAACCCTAATTTTAATTGTACCGAATTCGATACAATTAGGAATGCTGCTGGAAGCAACAACTTTGTTTTGTCTGTCAAGGCATGGATTGAGCGAACGGGCGCAATTGGTATTATGGCTAAAGCTGGCCGTTATGGAGGCACATACGCGCACAGGGACATTGCTTATCACTTCGGCATGTGGATAAGCCCGCGTTTCCAACTTTTGCTAGTCAAGGAGTATCAACGTCTCAAGGCTGACGAGCAGAAGCAACTTGCATGGTCAGCCAAGCGCGAACTTTCGAAAATCAACTACCGCATCCATACCGATGCTATTAAGAGTAAGCTTATTCCTGCCGAAGTAACTCGTGAGCAAGCAGCAATGAAGTATGCCGAGGAGGCCGACGTATTGAATGTGGCGATGTTTGGCATGACTGCCAAACAATGGCGCGAGGCCAATCCAGAACTCAAGGGCAATATCCGCGATTATGCCACCATCAATGAGCTCATCTGTCTCTCGAATATGGAAAATATCAACGCCGTGCTCATCAACGACGGTATGCCACAAGGCGAACGACTCGTAAAACTTAATCAGATTGCCATCCAGCAGATGCAGGTGCTGGAGGATAATGAAGGACGAAAACTGTTGAAATAGACTTAACGGACAGAGAACTATGAATCTAAGATTTGATACTTCGTTGGCAGAAGGATATAAAAGTCCAAGTCAGATTGCTCGCGTGCTGACAGAGGATTGGTTGGCACGAAACATGTATTGCCCTATTTGTGGCGAAGTATCTATTCGTCGAGCAGAACCTAATGCCCCCGTTAAGGACTACGTTTGCGAGAAATGTAAGGCGCAATATGAACTGAAAAGTATGAAATCTGATAGTGAAAGATTCCAAACTACGGTTCAAGATGGCGTTTACCGAACAATGATTAGCAGAATTACATCGCTTGACAATCCTAGCTTCTTTTTTATGCACTATAACCGATATGAAGTCAACAATTTGGTTATTGTGCCAAAATGTTTCTTTACGCCGTCTGTTATTAAGAAACGAGTAGCATTAAAAAGTACTGCGGAGAGAGCTGGATGGGAAGGATGTGTAATACAGATGAATGAGATACCTGCAACCGCTAAGATTCCCATTATCATAAATGGAGAGGTCCGACCAATTCCAGATGTGGTATTTCAATATCAACGGGTGTATAATTTACAAACGAAATCGGTAGAGAGTCGTGGTTGGCTGATGGACACATTACATCTTGTGGAACGTCTTGACGAGACTTTTACAATTAAACAGATGTACTCATTTGTTGACGAGTTGCAAATGAAATATCCAAACAATAATCACATTCCTGACAAAATTCGTCAGCAACTGCAATTCCTTCGCGATAAAGGATTCATAGAGTTTAAGGGACGTGGTGTTTATAAAAAGATTTAGTTATGGCAGAATTTGTAATTTACACTACAGAAGGGTTTACCCAAGACCCCAATGGCAATGACATCGAGAATTGCCAAATGCTTGGAATTGCCAAAGGAAAGGACAAAGTGGAGGCCAAAGACAATCTGCTGAAAGACAATCCGTGGATTGCGGAGGCTGGTTTCGACAGTTCAAAGTTTGTTGTTGAGCAATTACTATCAGATGAAGAACGAGTCGCCATTAAGGAGGTGTTAGATTATCTCTGGGATGATGAAAAAAGGCATTATGAAGAGAGTGGGAGGCCAGATAATCATATCTTCCCTATATTGAAACGTCTTAAAGCATCTATTTAGGATGGTTCCTCATTACTATAATTATGAGTTGATGAAGAAAATCAACGGCGACACACAGATGACCGATGTTTGGCGACTGCCCGCAATCGCTCCGTGGGAAAAATCGTGTGGCAAACACCCGACACAAAAACCATTGGGATTGTTGAGTCGTATCATTATGGCATCGACAAAAGCAGGAGCCTGGATTCTTGACCCATTTGCTGGCTCTTCTACAACAGGAGTTGCCGCCAACCTACTTGGGCGTAGATTCCTTGGCATAGAACGCGAAAACGAGTTCGCCGCCATCAGTAAGGCTCGCCGAGAAGAAATTGAGAACATCCGAACATTTGCGACTTACAAGAGGAAGATTCCAGATATTGTGAAGGCCGAGGATACACAGACAAGCTGCTTTGCATGTCACGAAGATATGATTGAGAGTCTTCCTTTCTTGGGAGAAGTTGAGGTGTAAAATTTGCACCACAAAGATGGCTCTTGATGCTCTCTTCGAAAATGATGAGGGCATCGAGTTTTCATGGGGTTAAAACTAAAAACAACAGATTATAGAAATAGTATGATTTGGCAGGAGTCTCTCGACATTTTCCTCTTTTCTACCAAAAAAAAAGTTTCTTCCGTTGTGAATTTTTCGCTCGGAATTGAGTCGGAAATTGGAAAAATTTTCGTACCTTTGAGCCTCATTTTGAAATGAGGGTTTGCTTTTCCCTTTAATCATAAACACTTTTGACAAATGACGACCAATTATATTGATTATAACGAATTGTCGCATGATGCGCGACGTGCGCTCGAGAAGGAGCGCGAAAAAAGAATAGAAAGCGTTCACGAGGTGGACAGGTTCCTGCAAATACTGGAATCGGCGGACGAACTGGTTTCGAACGCCAACGAATATGCAACCCAACTGGTGAAGCAGAGGGAGGAGAACGAAATCCTGCGCCAGCAGCTTAAGGAGGAGAAGGAGGCAAGGGCAAAGGTGGAGATGCAGCTGAACGAGATGAACAAGCTCTCTGCCGGGGTTGCCAAGAAGTCGTCGCAGGAGGGGCTGGAGAAGGCCTTCCGTATCTACATCAACACATCGAAGCGCAAGACGCAAGCCAAGCGCGAGGTGGCGCGGGCTCAGTTGCTGGACTTCATCACCACGGCGAAGCTGGAGATGCCGGAGGACATCATGGAGATGCTGAATCACCTCGATGATGAACAGCCCGATGCGAAGGTGGTGAACGTGCAGGGGAACTACAACGACATCCATAACAACGAAACGGTGAACAGTAAAGCTTGAGGGGGATGGCAGGCAATAAGGTATATGTGCAGGGAAACTACGTTGACGTGCACGACAATGAGGTGGTGAATCTCAATATAGACAAAGTCGGAACTTTGCAGATGGATGAGGGGACGACTGAAAGTGATGAAACCCTCCTGATGAAGCTTTCTCTCTGCTTCAAGGATGAGGACACGGCGAGGCGGTTCTTGACCTCGATTAAGGAACTGGACGATACGGAAACCGTACGTCTGGCGAAGAAGTATAGCAACTCGGGGCTCTGCACGGATACATCGAAAGCCCTGTGGAAGCTACTTTCCGATGCTGGGCTCTACAAGACGGGCTATCCGAACTGGAACAAACAGATGAACCAGAGATAGTCTTGCACTATCAACTCTCAAAACAAAGGGAATCGGCACTAAGTCGGTTCCCTTTTTTGTGCTCCAGTTGATTGATAGTTGATGATTGGTTGATTAGAAGTTGACCGCTCCGAAACGGGCGTTTTTTTCCTTTTATACACAAGGAAACTGCCTTACCTTTGCACAGTCGAAAGTTGGAAACAACGACTCGGCGGTGCTCTTTGACTTATTGCTACAACACACGCGACACACACATGTGCGACCACATGCGTACCCTTATAATTCTGATTCATGAAAGACACACATCAACAAAACTTTAATCATATTTAACCCCCGCTGAAAAGGCAGCGGGATGCTGAGTGAAGTGAGCAGAAGGAATCTCATGAGACAAGCTGGCCAGCGTTTCAGATGCCTCTTCCCTCGCTAAACTCACAAAACAATGAATACAAATATTATTGTTCAGTCTCAACTGACACCACAGACAATGACGTCGCTCGAAATTGCCGAGCTGACAGGTAAACAACACAAAGACCTTATGAGGGCCATCCGAAACATGGAGCCTGCATGGGAGAAAGTACATGGGCGCAAATTTGCGCTGATGTTCCGAGAGGTAAGAATTGGCAACGGAGCTGTCCGCCAGGAGCCCTGCTACCATCTCACCAAAATTGAGTGTCTGTACATCGCCACGAAGTTCAACGACGAGGCTCGCGCCAAGCTGGTGCTCCGTTGGCAGGAACTGGAGATGGAAGATGCGGAACGTAAGATGTCAGATGTGAGATGCCTGCCCGAACCGAAGAAGATAATCGCCCTGGCTGACAAAAACATCGGTGAGGGACTGCGCATGCTGAACGAGCCTGCCGAGGACACGCTGACCGCCACACAGGTGGCCAAGACGTTCAACATGACGGTCGCAGACTTCAACCACGTGCTCTGCGACATGGGCATCCAGTACCGCCGGCACGGACGCTGGAATATCGCCGAAGAACTGCATGACCGCGACTTCGTGCGTCTGCGCACCTACGTCAGCTACACGTTGAAGGGTGAGAAGAAGGTACGCACGTACATGACATGGACGCTAGGCGGACTGAGATACCTGAACTCAAAACTTGGATACCCAAACTTTTGATAATTGATAATTGAAAATTGATAATTGAAAATTACCGAGATGAGTTGTCACATTATTTATTATAAGGATGGGGCGAAGATGATGCGCCCTGTCCAGACGAGAGAGGAATACCTGGCGCTGAGAAATGGCGGTCAGCAGGTGAACAACGTGAAACGCATCCGTCTGGGCGAGACGGCTCTGAAACCGCGGCTGGTGCAGATGAACTACAGCTGTCTGCCGAATGAGGACGGCTCGCTGAAAGGCTCCACCCGTATGAGCAACTCCGTGGGGATGGACATCGATCACATTGCTGCCGCCGATCTGGAACAGGTGAGGCATCGCATCCTGGAGAAGGCTGACGAGCTGGGGCTGCTGATGATGGAGGAGAGTGCCCGTGGCGAGGGCTATCACCTGGTCTTCAAGCGCAGACCGGAACTCAGTCAGGAGGAGAACCTCAAGTGGGCAAGCGACCTGCTGGGCGTGGAGTACGACAAGGGCGCTAAGGACATTACGAGGGTGTTCTTCACAACAACGGAGAAGGAGATGCTGTATCTCAAAGATGAACTGTTTGAAAATAGCCCCCTCCCAGCTTCCCCCAATGGGGAGGGGACAGTTTCAGTGGATTCTCTAAAGACTCCAGTCGCCCCGAGGGGAGGAACTCCAAGTGAAGGTGATGACAACGGACAGAGTGCTCCCCCCCTGGGGGGAGATAGAGGGGGGCTGTTTCCCACGGATTTCAAGGGCTTGCCTTATTCTGAGATTATCGCTGAATACTGGCGCAGGACGGGTGGTGAACCTACTGAGGGTGAGCGTAACAAGCGGCTGCACCAGTTGGCGGCAAACTTGCGAGCCATCTGTGATGACTCAGAAGAGTGGCTGTTGGAGTTGATGCCTCGATTCGGCCTTCCAGAACAGGAGATGAAGAGCATCGTCCACTCGGCTTGCAAGGAACCTACCAAAGGGTCGCGCCTGATGGACCAGATTGTAGATGCGTTGGCAAGGAACGTTGACGAAAACGAGGACGAATGTTCTTCCCTTTGGTCAGGCGCAGGCGGAGCAATGGTCAATGTTCAATGGTCAATGAAGCGTTTCCCGCAGGGCGTTCGTGAATCGATAGAGGCGGTTGGTCCTCAGTTGGCTATGCCCATTGTGACCGCTATCTGTCCCTGCATCGGCATGCTGGCTACGGGTGTGACGCTCGACGTGCACGGTCAGAAGAAGGGCTTGAACCTTATCTCCTATATCGCTGGTGACTTTGCATCGGGCAAGGGCGGCATAGACCCTGTGGTGGAGGCTTGGATGAGCGAGATGGTGGCATTAGACAAGATGTACCAGATGCAGGAGGACGAGTGGCGCGCCAAGAAGCGGGCGGCGAAGAACAAGAAGGAGCAGCCCGAGGAACCGAAGTTGCCTGTGCGTTGCCTGACGCTGAACAACACGGTTGCCAACCTGGCCGAGCGACTGGCCAACACGGAGGGTAAGCACGCCTTCTCATTCACGCCTGAGGCGGATACGGTGGCGCAGAAGTGGAAATCGACGATGAGCGATTTTTCTGTGATGCTGCGCTAGAGCTACGACGGCACGAAGTACGAGCGCGAGGCGCGTAGTGCCGATGCGGTGAACGTGCATATCGACCGCCTGTTGTGGAACGTGACGATGTGCGGCACTCCGGATGCGTTGTATCGTGTGGTGTCGAACTACACGGATGGCTTTCAGAGCCGTATCGCCGTTGCCCGCACACCTGACAATACCTTTGCACCGTTGGAGGACAAGCCCTGTGTGCTGACCGACCGCCAGCGGGAGCGCATACAACAGATAGCCCATCTGTTGCCCTTGATGCAGGGCGAGGTGGTACTGCCAAAGCTGGAAGCGAAGGGGCGCGAATGGTTGGAGCGCATCCGCGTGGAGACGATGAAGAACGACGACAGGGTGAAGGCCCGTCAGCGCTTCCGCGTCTGTGTGACAGCCCAAAGGATGACGTGCTGCCTGATGCTCTGCAAGGTTTGCGAGGGACTGATTCAGAAGCACGGACTGAGTGGTGCTGAGACGCTGTTGAAGCAGCGGCCTGGATTGTGGAAGGAACTCCTGCTGAAGGTGCAGAAACCATCGATGTTGGAAGCTTACGACGTGATAGCCGACTCGCTGCTGGAGAACGCACTATACTTCTTCCGCAGCCGCATTGAGAACGCTTTCATAAGTCGCGACTATGCGGGCTACCAGACCAGCGAGCGACAGAAGCGCGGCAAGAACGACTCCATCTTTGAGCGACTGGATGTGCTGTTCTCGTTTGAGCAGGCGATGCAGCACTCGGTGGCTGTGAAGGGGGTTGGCGTGAACCACAACACCGTCCGGCAGATGCTGAAAAATTGGAGGAATCAGGGACTGGTCGTGCTGACCGACGATGGGCAGTATAGGAAGAAGTGAGGCCCCCTCCCAACCTCCCCCAAAGGGGAGGGGAGGAAGTTTGGTCATTTGTCATTTGGTCATTTTCAATTTCTGAACTTGAAACCTGAAACCTTACAACCTAAAACCTCATAACCTCAAAACCTATGATTACAATCGAGAATACTAAGGATTGCTTCGTGCAGCTCTGGCTACGGCTGGAGCGCACGAGGCAGCTCCTGCAGGGGCAATACAAGCGGTTCTGCATCCGCAGGGTGCTGAAAACGTGGTTCGGCCTGCGGGCTACGGATGACTTCATCTGGAAGGTCTGCACCCTGTGCGAACAGGCAGGCTGGGACGAACTGCCGCCGCCTACGCTCTATCCGCGCAAGCATCGCGAGTTTCTGCGGGCGATAGTAGCTGTCCGTCTGGGCATCAGCTTCTACAAGGTGAACCTGAAAGCCCTCGACAAGGCGTATAGCGTGGCGTTTCCAGAGAGCACGCCGATAAATGTAAACAAAAAAGTGAAAAGTGAACAATTAACAATTAACAATGAATCACTAACCAAAGAAAGAAAAAATGAAAGAAACAAGAGGAATAAGAAATTGTAATCCTTTGAACATCAGACGTTCTAAGGTTAAATGGCAGGGACTGTGTGTCCTGCAGGAAGACAAGGAATTCTGCCAGTTTGAAAGTATGGAATACGGGTGGCGTGCCGCCTTTGTGCTGCTCTGCCGCACGTACTACGGGAAGTACGGACTGAAGACCATCAGGGACATTGTGTCACGATGGGCTCCTGCCAACGAGAACAATACGCCCGCCTATATCCGTCACGTATCTGACTACACGGGCATTGCACCCGACAGGGTATTGGGTACACCGCAGGAACAGCCCACACAATGGCTGCTGATAGGCTACGCTATGTCTGTAGTGGAATGCGGGAAGGCTCTCTCGCCTGTCCCTATGCTGAAAGGTTTTTCACTGGCAACGAGCCAGTAAAATAAATTACGTGAACATCTCCCTTTTTACTGCTGAGGCACTCTGATTCATCCATCGGGGTGCCTCACTGTTTGCAAGCGCGATACTTTATTCTGTATTAAACATTGGTGGACGACATAAAGAACCCCCAGAAGTTTATTTACTTTTGGGGGCTTTTGATATTTGCTGTGTCTGTATGTTTCAGATTTCTTCGTTGGCGTACAGGAAGCGCTTGATGCTTCTCTTGGGGGTCTTCTCGAATTCCTGTTTCATAATCTTGATACCGGAAAGTTGGGCATAGGCGGGTAGGAGGGGATTTACATTCTTGCGGTTCTCTTCCATTAGAGCAATAACATCCTCCTCTGTCAGATGCTGTGCCTGTACCTGTTCCTGGTCTGGATAAACGAGTCCGTACAATTTCTCGCCTTTCTGGATGACTACACACTCGGCTACCATCTTCATGTTGCTGAGCTTATCTTCAATCTCCTCGGGATAGATGTTCTGGCCATTGGCTCCCAAAAGCATATTCTTGCAACGTCCCTTAATGAAGAGGTTGCCTTTCCTGTCCATCACACCAAGGTCACCTGTGTGATACCAGCCTTCCTTATCGAGTGTAGCCTCTGTAGCTTCTTCGTTCTTGTAATAGCCAAGCATTACGTTAAGGCCACGGGTAAGTATCTCGCCGGGAATATTCTGCGGGTCGGGACTAAGAATCTTAAGTTCTTGGTGAAGAACGTTCTTTCCACAACTGCCTGGTACAAACTTGTCGTAGTCTTCGTAGGTGATGATGGGGGCACACTCTGTAGCACCATAACCTACGGTATAGTGAAAACCTATATCGTGCAAGAGTTTTTCTATCTCGTGGTTCAAGGCTGCACCTCCGATAATTACCTCATAGAAATTGCCACCCAAGGCCTTGGTAAGACCTTCGCGTATCTTACGTTTTATAATGCTGTTAACGATTGGCACCTTCAACAGGAACTGCATCTTGGGTGTCTCAATCTTAGGCAGGACTGCCTTGCGTACCACCTTCTCGATAATAAGAGGAACGACAATCAGAATAATGGGCTTTACTTCTGCCAAGGCTTGCATCAGTACGGTTGGTGATGCCATCTTGGTCAGGAAATGGATGTGTACACAGGAGATAAACTCGAAAGTGAACTCGAATGCCATTCCGTACATGTGCGCCATTGGGAGCATGGAAAGTACGTTGTCGCCCGGCTTAATAATGTCCCCCAGAACATGTTTGGCAAAATCACAATTGCTCCATAATGCCCGATAGGGGAGCATCACACCCTTGCTGTTACTGGTGGTTCCGCTGGTGTAGTTTATGATAGCCAGTTCATCGGGCTGGTCCTTGTGATAATCAAGGTCGGAAGGCTGAATACCTTGGGGATATTTCCGGGCATATATTTGACTGGCGTTTGCGAATGATTCGGCAAATTTCTGTGTACTGCTGTTCAATATGCTGTAATCTGCCAATGATATGATGCCTTCAAGTACGGGCATCTCACTTGCTGTAAGTGCCGGCCATACTTTGTCTCCGACAAAAAGCAGCTTGGCTTCGCTGTGGTTTACTATGTCGTGTACCTGAGAGGGATGAAACTCATGAAGAATGGGAACGGCTACAGCACCATAGGTGATGATACTGAAGAAGGCTGCTCCCCAACGACTTAAATTGCGACCACAGAGTGCTATCTTGTCTCCTTTCTGAATGCCAAGCTCGGCATAAAGAATATGAAACTTTTCTATTATTTCGGCAACATCCTTGTATTTAAACGTGAACAGGCCGTGGTCTGACATAGAATCCCTGTCCCAATACTTCTGGATGCTTTCTTGAACTATTTTATTATAAGAAGGTACTACTATCTGCCCCATTTGCACAAAATCTTTAAATGTGTGCACAAAGGTAGGTTTTCTTTAGCGTTTTTGCAAGAAAATTCCGTATTTTTTGCACAAATTAAAAGAAAATGTGAAATTAATACACTCTTGGCCCGAATATCTTACTGCCGATTCGTACCATATTACTGCCATGTTTAACGGCAATAAGGTAGTCATCGCTCATGCCCCATGAACGTATGGTAAAATAATCGTCATCTGGAAAGAACTCGGTTTTCAGTCTGGCGAAAATGGTATTTGACTGTTCGAACTCTCTACTGATTTGCTCCTCATCATCCACATTGCTGGCCATACACATCAGACCGCAAAGCCTGATGTTCTTCAACAAACGCCATTCGCCCTGCTTCAGATAGTCCAGCAGTTCCTGGGGAGCAAAACCATACTTTGTCTCTTCACAGGCAACATGCAGTTCCAACAGGCAGTCTATAACACGGTTGTTCTTCTCGGCCTGCCTGTTTATCTCGACAAGCAGCTTATGCGTATCTACGGCATGAATAAGTTGTACATAGGGGGCTATATACTTTACTTTATTGGTTTGAAGATGCCCAATGAAATGCCACTCAATATCTTTTGGAAGTATCTGGTACTTTTGCTGTAGTTCCTGCACATGACTCTCGCCAAAGAGACGTTGCCCACCCGCATACGC
The DNA here is from genome assembly GCA_017645305.1 of Bacteroidaceae bacterium. Taxonomy (GTDB): domain Bacteria; phylum Bacteroidota; class Bacteroidia; order Bacteroidales; family Bacteroidaceae; genus Physcousia. The sequence continues at coordinate 12,376 of JAGCPD010000044.1, forward strand.
TTCTTCTATCATACTGGCAGGATGAAATTTGCTTACAGCCACAAGTTTGACATAGGGTGGAACCGTCTGCTTAATCTGGCTGATTATCTCCCTGGGGTTCTTCATCTGGTGTAGCTTTAAATATATCAACAATCTTTGTTTCTGTAATTGACACGATTTCCCAGTCGCCTAACGTTCCAGCCATTCCTTTGTCCAGGTTCTTTAACGCAACACGGAAATCCTTTGCCTGCACCAGTATCGACTGAACCGCACGTTTTTCCGTACCTTTCTTTTCATCAATAGTGATATATGCCACACGTGCCTTAAACCATTTGTCATCGGTAAGGTCTTCGCTTTCCATAACTTCGGCAAACCTTGCCCTTCTGATGTCAGACACTACAAATTCACCTGCCATGAAGGGTTCTATTTCTTCAATAAATCGTTTCTCTGCCTCGGTGAAGCTTATGGCATCTACCAAATATGTTTCAGACGTACTCTTAATGAGACCGTCTTCCATTGTCTTGTCGTATTTAACCTTACATTCAAACCATTCTGTCATAGTTGTATTCTTTTTAATTGTTTATTGGTTAGCGAATAGCCGCTAAAGTATTTTTAAAAGATTTTTTAATGAAATAACCGTTTCAGTATGTCTATGCGTTTTATTTTTTTCAGGTAACTCTCAATATTCCTACGTTCTTCCTTTTTATACCAGAAGAAAAACATACGCTGCTGCTGTTTGTCTTTTGGACTTTTGGCTGAGTATATAGGCTCCAAAGTATATGGATGATATCCTGTTGCCCAGCATGTGGTGGCTACTGTAAGCGGAGTGGGGGTGAAGTCCTGAACCTGTTCTAACTGGAAATCCATGTTCTTGGTTTCAATGGCCAGTTCTGCCATATCCTGAGCATGGCAGCCCGGATGACTGCTAATAAAATAAGGTATTATCTGCTGGTGCAGGTGTTCTTTCCGGCAAATATCGTCAAACACTTTCTTAAACTGATGAAATAACAGGAATGAGGGTTTCCGCATGATTTCCAACACCTGTTCCGAGGTGTGTTCGGGTGCTACTTTCAGGCGACCGCTTACATGGTTTACTATCAGTTCACGTGTATATTCCCTGGCTGCGTTGTTCAGTTTTTCGTCCTTCCAATCGTGTAACAGCAAATCGTATCTGACGCCACTTCCGATAAAACTTTTCTTAATTTTGGGAATCTTGGCAACTTCCCGATAGATTTCAAGTAATGGACGGTGGTCGCCATTCATGTTCGGACATATCTGGGGATGAATGCACGAGGGACGCTTGCAAACAGCACAAGCCTTTTCGTTCTTTCCGTGCATCATATACATGTTTGCACTGGGACCGCCCAAATCGCTAATATAGCCCTTGAAATCCGGTTGTTCTGCAATCTGTCTGACTTCACGCAATATGCTTTCCTTGGAACGGCTCATGATGAACTTGCCTTGGTGTGCGCTAATCGTACAAAAAGCACAACCTCCGAAACAGCCCCGATGCAGATTCACACTGAACTTAATCATGTCAAATGCCGGAATTCTCTTTCCGTTGTATTTCGGGTGAGGCAAACGGGTATAGGGCAGGTCAAAGCTACGATCCAATTCCTGTTGCGTCAAGGGCGGGAATGGTGGATTCACAACTACCCACACACCTTTTGTTTCCTGAAGAAGACGTTGGGCCTTCAACTTGTTACTTTCTTCTTCAACATGGCGGAAGTTATCTGCATGAAGCTTTAAATTAGCAAGACAGTCTTCATAACTATGCAGGACAATATCATCTTTCTGTATTCCTCCGGGAATTTCTGCATAGTTATAGATGGAAACTGTCTGAGGAACTGCGTTCTGCTTCTGAATTACATCCCGGAAGGTCTGGCGTGTAATATATGATTCGCCATTCTCATCGTAATACAACGAGGGGTGATAGTTGCTCAATGTCTCAGAGAGCAAATTTGAAAGCATTAGCGTGGGCTTCTCGCCCATACCGTATGTAATTATGTCGGCATCGCTTTCTATCAGTATGCTTGGCATAAACTTCTCTTTCCAGTAGTCATAATGCATCACTCTGCGCAGACTGGCCTCTATACCTCCCAATACGATGGGCACATCAGGATAAAGCTGCCTTAATATCATGGAATAGACGATGGTAGGATATTCCGGCCTGAGGTCATGTCTGCCGTCCGGGCTATAGGCATCCTCGCTTCTCAGCCTTTTGGCTGCAGTATATTTATTTACCATACTGTCCATACAACCCGGGGCGATACCAAACCATAGTCTTGGCCTTCCCAGTTTCTTAAAGTCGCGGAAATCTCCATGCCAGTCTGGCTGGGGTACAATGCAGACACGCAGGCCTTCAGCTTCCAGAAGCCTGCCAATTACCGCTGCTCCAAAAGAAGGGTGGTCAACATAGGCATCTGCGCTGAACAGTATTACATCAGCACAGTCCCAGCCCCTCAGTTGCATTTCCTTCCGCGTGGTGGGTAGCCAGTCAGACAGCCTACGTTCCATTTATGCTATCGCATTACTCTTCTGTAATATCCTCTTTCAGAGTCGGCTTCAAAGCTTCCAGTTTTTCTTTTTCCCAATCAATATACAGCAATATCAGTTGGTGTAAACCGAAACACTTCATGTTATTGTGGAACAGTACGTTCTGACATAAATCCAACAAGTCCGGGTCTGAAGAATTTGACTCAAGGAGTGAACGTACATTAAGCCTTAGCTTGTCCAGCACACTTTCGTCAACTATTCCATTACTGTCCAACAATTCGTTGAAAAGCGAATAGTTTTCGATTGTATGTAAGTGCTTCTCTGATATTTCTATTGAACGAGAAGCTTTCATGTTACAAATAATCTTATACATATTTTATATTCATTTAGTTGTTGTTTAACAGAAACTGAACGGATGCAATAACAATACTTCGCCGAACATTTTCGTCCATAATGCAGTCCAGCGGGAATCCAAAAGTGAGTGCCCTTCTGTTTGCCCCTTGGTATGCAATGGCAGACGGCAAATCGGTCTGTTTATACAGCATTGTGCAGAACGAGCCTTCTGTTCCACGTAAGACATCGGCAGTCCGCACCCAGTAATGATGTTCGTTTGGACGATGAAACACTTGCACGCTCGTATTCATCCCGTCAATACTTGAGATACTATCCAATTGCAACGTTTGTTCATAGTTATATTTGAAAACATCCTTGGTAAAATTCCGTTCCTCCGGTGTTTGCATATCGCTTCCAACAAAGGCACCGCTAAGCAGCAGATTCCCTCCTTTTGCTGCATATGAAGAAACTGCCGACATTAATTCGGGGGTAAAGGTCTTGTATTTGCAAAGACTGTATCCGTCTTGTTTTTGAGCACCAAAAATCAAGTTAACAAGATGAAAACCAGAGGTGTTAAGTTTGGCAAAAGAGGATGATACACAACCACTTATATTGTAATCCAATCCACCGGAAATAATATCCCCGGCATATAGCGAACAATAATCATGCGTATTGCCGGCAAGTATCATCCCCTCCAGTTCATTACTGCTTTCACCAATAATATCCCAGGATTCCTTACTGAATACACATTGGTTTCCGCAATAAACAGGTGATTTCACATCTATAACGCCAGGGTCAATATCCAGCCTGAATCCACGTGTTGAATCATTGTCAAAAGGCAGTGGGCCGGCAATTCGCTGGAAGCCGTCCACCATCAGTATATTCTTGCTTGCCGGAGAGGTCAGGTATGCACAAACTTCCTGATTAGACAGACTCTTTCCACCTGCGTTAACGGCACAGACCTTAAAACGATACAAAACTTTTGGCTCAACAGATAATGTAACAGAAGTCTCGCTGGCAGATACCAGTACTCCGTTATCATACCCTTTATCTCCTGCACTAGTATAAATAATGTAATGCGTGGGTTGGGCAGACGGTTCCAGCATGTCTTCTGTTGGTGCCCAGCTTAGCCGGACTTCATTGTTATTTGCATTGACAATGGCAGAAAGATCATTTACGGGAAGTGGCTGAACGCAAAAATCGGTATTCTGATGCACGTTATTCAGATATTTCAGAATGCCTTTATATACAGACCTGGCCATTGTGAACTTAAAGGAAGGATCGTGCGCCATACGCATATCCTGCCAGTTCTGATGGCTCAGCATCTCGAGAATCATGGAGGGAACCTGCGGGTCACGTGTCTCTCCATAATTTTTGTCGTTCAGTTGTCTTCGGTTCCATCTTCCGTATATATGGGAAAGGTCGTTTGTAACCTGTGTCATTACGATGTCAGCAAAATCCCTGCTTGTAAGTCTTGACAGACCGGCTCCTGTGAGATTGTCGTAATAGCCTGTTGTATAGATACCAAGTGTTCCGATATACGAGAAGTCTTTTCTGTAACCTGCATCGCTATGAACGGCAAGACTTAATTCCAGTGGAACACAAAGTCCGCTGTCCCCAGGCAAGTAGGCACTTCCGCGAGCCAGGTAATTTGCGACATTGGAACGAACCCTGATGTCATCGGAATAATCATCCATTCCGCTTCTGGAATATATATCATACGGGAATCCTGACCATTGTGCCGTATATCGCGCTCCCTCCAGGCAGCGAGCTAAACCACTTTGTAAGGAATTCTGCATTAAAGTGTCACTTCTGGCAATATTACTTATGCCTCCGCCTAATCTAACTGCGTCGGCTGTGACCACGCCTCGATAGGAACTTTGGTTGGTAAGGAATATAGCGTTTTCTGAACTTCTTCCTTTCGAAAAACGAAAGGTGCCAAGATAAACCCAAGTGCCGCCACCCATCTTTTGGTTCACCTTATAACTTGTTGTAATACCCTGATGTACAACCGTATAACACGCGTCACTTATACTATTAGGTAATGTTTTGTATGAAACATATACAGCATAGTCTCCGCTTTCCCTAATCTCGGGAATCCAGAGAGCGGTACTCAATTGCCGCTTGTTATTAGTGGCTTCTATCTGCCGGTATGTTCCCTCTGTGAAGGGATTTTGCCTGTCTGTATAAACATCATGTGTTTTGCAAAAACCAGCTTTGCCGCCTTCCCATTCAAATTTTAAGTTGTTCTCTACATAAGTTCCTTCGACATCCCCCATGTCGTTATCTACAATAACCTCATTCTTCTGCCAGTCCCTCTCACGTGGTGTGTAAACGATGGCACCGGCATTTTCAAGCATGGGAATCAAATATGGTACAACTATGCTTTGCGTAAATAAATCCTCGGTAGTGCAATACAGATACGGACGTTGAAACATCCATTCTCCGTTCTTCACATTGTAATATTTGCCATGACTGGCCCATACGCATAAATGCCTACCTTTTAGTCCCTTGTCAATGGAGTAGGGGATGTTCACCGGATTTATCCAGGGATTTCCCCTGTAAGGGTTATTCCTATATACCCTTGAACTGTCTCGTTCTGATAGCTGGTCAATAGAAATTAATTGTTCTATGGGTACATCCTGAGCGTATATTACAATATTGTAAGTATTGTATGGCCGCTCTAAAGTCCTGCGCACATCTTCGTATATGCGTTGTACTAATGTTGGGGTAAAGGGTTGGGACTTGAATGCATCGTTTAGATAGATTGCATACCGTTTCTCCTCATTATTTATGTCAAGGTCTTCTATCCTTATTTTGTCACCAGACGAATAATTAGGGTTTTGGTAGTTCTCGAAGTATATTGCCAAAGGAGTTTTCTCCTTACGCTTACGCTGTGCATTACAATCTGTACATACAGAAAGTAAAAGAACAAAAACTGCAAGAAACCTGAAAAACATACCTGTTACCTGAATAATTATAAAGCAAATTGATGGGGATGCTTACCGGTAAAAAAACGGTAGTAGTCCTTGATTTCCTGTAGCTGGCTTTCAATATCGCCATTTGGTATAACTTTTTTTGTGCAGACAATACTCCTGGTCTTGAAATCCAAACCGTACAGCAGGATAGGTATGTTGGCTTTTAAGGCAATATAATAGAAGCCCTTTTTCCAATCTGCATTCGCTTTACGAGTGCCTTCCGGAGTAACACAGACCCTGAATGTGTCGGCTTTTTTGGCTTGTTCAGCAACAGAATCTGTTATATTCGTTTTCTTGTTTCGATGGACGGGGATTCCGCCAATACGTCTCATAAGAATCCCCAAAGGCCAGAAAAACCATTCCTTTTTCATCAGAAACATGTTTGACTGGCCAGTAGCTGATGCATATAGCCTTCCGATAACAAAATCCCAGTTGCTTGTGTGCGGCGCTAAGGCAATAACACATTTAGCAGGCAAGGGCTCAGTAATATGTTCACTAAACCCCAGCCAGTCAAATAATATCTTTCTGCTTAGCCTTTGCAGCATGTTTCCCTTACGCCAAAGCTTTAATCTGTTCAACAATATCTTCTGTACGAGCCATTAATTCCTCACGAATCTTTTTAAAGAAAAGCTTGGTGCTGCCAGGTTCTACGTGTGAAAGCCTGCTTATCATGTCATCTTGTAGCTCCAAAATGATTAACATAATGTTTTCAACGTCTTTTTTGTCAGGGTTGCTCTTATAGTGAAGTAAAGCAACACACTCGGCAAACAGGTCGCCACATAACGAATTAATGTCTTTCTTAATCTCTCTTCTTTTCATAATACAGAATAATTAAACAGGGTAAGTAACATAGCAAAGATAATAATAAATCCTTAAATCCATATCATTCAAACGTTTATTTTTAATAAAAAGTATGAATTTTTATGTTTTCTTTCTTTATTTACTATACATTTTTGTAATTTTGCGCTGTAAAAAGAGTATATTAATCATTAAATAAGAATTTACGAAGTATGGAAAAAAGTGCATTGCAGGTGGCACGTGCTGCCTATCAGCCCAAACTCCCCAAGGCTCTGCAGGGACCTGTAGTTGCCGTTGAGGGTGCAGCTACTCAGAGTGTCGGCAATCAGGAAGAGATAAAGGCTACTTTCCCAAACACTTATGGTATGCCTGTTATCACCTTCAAGGCTGGTGAGCAGAAAACTCTTGAGCCCTTCAACGTAGGTATCATTCTCAGTGGCGGTCAGGCTCCTGGCGGACATAATGTAATAAGCGGTCTGTATGACGGTGTCAAGTCTCTCAACCCTAACTGCAAGCTGTATGGTTTCTTAATGGGACCTGGCGGTCTGGTTGACCACAAGTATGTTGAGTTTACAGATGCCTTCATTGACGAATATCGTAACACAGGCGGTTTTGATATCATCGGTTCCGGTCGTACAAAACTGGAGAAGAACGAGCAGTTTGAAAGTGGAATAGAAATCCTGCGTAAGCTTGGCATCAAGGCTTTGGTTATTATTGGCGGTGACGACTCTAACACGAATGCGTGTGTTCTGGCTGAGTATTATGCAGCTAAGAAGTATGGTGTTCAGGTTATTGGCTGCCCCAAGACTATAGACGGCGACTTGAAGAACGAACAGATTGAGACAAGTTTTGGTTTTGATACAGCTTGTAAGACCTATAGCGAGTTGATAGGTAATATTCAGCGTGACTGTAATTCAGCCCGTAAATACTGGCATTTCATCAAGTTGATGGGACGGTCCGCTTCTCATATCGCTCTTGAGTGTGCCCTGCAGACTCAGCCCAATGCGTGTCTGATTTCTGAGGAAGTTGAACAAAAAGCAATGTCTCTGGATGATGTTGTAACATACCTGGCTAAGATTGTTGCCGACCGTGCTGCAGACGGTAACAACTTCGGTACGGTTCTTATTCCCGAGGGTCTTATTGAGTTTATTCCTGCTATTAAGAAACTGATTGGTGAATTAAATGATGTGCTGATAGATCCTACAACAGGCGAGAGCCGCGAGTTTGCTTCTAGTGACGAGCAGGTTGTTTATGTGAAGAGTCACATTGCTCCAGAGAATCTGGCTGTCCTGGAGTCACTTCCTAAGGACGTGGAGCTTCAGCTTTGTCTCGACCGTGATCCCCACGGAAACGTACAGGTTTCACTAATTGAAACAGAAAAACTGCTCTCTGCAATGGTTGCCAAGAAGCTGGCAGCATGGAAGGCAGAAGGTAAGTACAAAGGTAAGTTCAGCGCTCAGCACCACTTCTTTGGTTACGAGGGCCGTTGCGCTGCTCCTTCTAACTATGATGCCGACTATTGCTACAGCCTTGGTTACAATGCCAGCCGTCTGATTGCCAATGGCAAAACCGGCTATATGTCTATTATCAAGAATACGACAGCTCCTGCTGAAGAATGGATTGCCGGTGGTGTGCCCATTACCATGATGATGAACATGGAACGTCGTAACGGTGCCATGAAGCCTGTAATTCGCAAGGCTCTGGTTGAACTTGACGGTGCTCCTTTCAAATTCTTCGCAAGCAAGCGCGAGGAATGGGCAAAGAATACCTGCTACGTATATCCCGGTCCAATCCAGTACTGGGGACCCTCTGAGGTATGCGACCAGTGCACAAAGACATTGGCTCTTGAGCAGAAATAATCATGCTAATATATTCCCCTCTTCTGCTTACATAGAGTAGGAGAGGGGATTTTAATTAAAAGAGGCTTTGGCAAACAACTATAAGCCCAGAAAGCCAAGAAACGGCTCATCCGGCAATAAGCACGCTTCTTCGTCACCAAAAAGCGGAAGAAGTAGGAAGACCAGAAACAAGAAGTCTGTTTTTGGTCGTTATGCTGTATATATATGGACTGGCATTATTCTGGTTGCCGTTGCTTACGTAGGTCTCTTTTACTATTTCTTTGTTAGTCCGTACAGTTTCAGGTGGAAAGCCATATATGGTGAGCCGGAATACCCAGACGGATATAATGTCAGAGGTATTGATATCAGTCATTACCAAACAAGCATAAAGTGGGATAAACTTAGAAACGCATCATTAAACAATGACCCTGTACGTTTCGTCATTATAAAAGCTACAGAAGGGAAAGACCTTTTTGACGACGATTTCAATGATAATTTTTTTCAGGCAAAGGAGAACGACTTCATCCGTGGTGCCTATCATTTTTTTGTCCCTGGCGTGGATGCTGCTGCACAAGCCAGGTTCTTCTTGCATCAGGTTCATCTTGTGCCAGGAGACTTGCCGCCTGTACTCGATATTGAGAAAACAGGAAAACTGTCTAAGAAGCAGCTTCAGAATGATGTAAAGAAATGGTTAGACATCGTCGAAAAGAAATATGGTGTCAAGCCGATACTTTATACAAGCTATAAATTCAAGAAAGACTATCTTGACGATCCAGTATTTAATGAATATCCGTATTGGATTGCACATTATTATATTAATAAACTTGAGTACAAAGGTGATTGGGTTCTGTGGCAACATACAGATTGCGGAAAGGTTGATGGTATAACAGGGTTTGTTGACTGTAACATTTTCAACGGTACAATTCAGGACCTTGAGGCTTTCACCATTAAAGACAGGGAAGAGGATTTACAGGAGGCAGAATTATAAACAATATGGCAGAGAAACGGTTACTAAACATAATCGCGATTACAATAATTAATGGGTAAAAATATAACAGGAGCAGAATATTCAGCACAGAAATACATAGAATTACCAGTCAGGGAATCTATGGAACTGATGGAATTCATGTTAAAGCAGATGTCTGGCGTAAGCAAAAACCGTGTGAAGGATTTGCTGAGCGGACATGCTGTGACTGTTGACCGTAAGCTTGTAACACAATATAATTACATGCTCAAAGTTGGTGAAGTTGTCCGTATTTCACGCCATAAACGCAGTACAGAGCTTATAAACAAACATATAAAGATTGTTTATGAAGACAAGGACATTGTAGTTATAGAAAAACAGCCGGGTATCTTAAGTATGGCCTCTGCTCCCAATCAGTTTTGTGTTAAGACCATTCTTGACGAGTATTTTCAGAAACGTCATTTCAGATGCAGGGCTCATGTAGTACATCGTTTGGATCGTGAAACCTCCGGACTGATGATTTATGCCAAAAGCATAGAAATAGCACAGATTCTTGAAAACAACTGGCACGAGATTGTCTATGACCGTCTGTATGTTGCCATTCTCTGTGGCTGCATGGAACAGGAAGGCGGAACCGTACATTCATGGCTAAAAGATAATAAGGCATTCATCACCTTTAGCAGTCCTACAGATAACGGCGGAAAAGAAGCTGTTACGCATTATCATCGCTTACAATGCAACAAGGATTACAGCCTTGTGGAAATGCGTCTGGAAACAGGACGTAAAAATCAGATTCGTGTACACATGAAGGACCTGGGATATCCTGTTGCCGGAGATATAAAATACGGAAACGGCAGAAATCCTATAGGTCGCTTGGCGCTACATGCCTACCGGCTTAATTTCTATCATCCCCGTACAGGAGAGCCTATGAACTTCGAGACCCCCTTCCCCACCTCATTTAATAAATTTTTCGAAACAACTAAATAATAAATAATATGAAAAGGAATTTTTTTATCTTGTCCGTACTTCTGTCAAGCGTTGTAGTTACCTCATGCTCATTGGGTAAAGCCGTTAATTATCAGAAAGATACAAACACTGACGCCTCTTCACTGCTTTCAAATGCATTAGCGGGAAACACATCGAAGACAACTACAGACTTGTTGGGAAGAGTTCTTTCTTACCTGATGTATGGAAATACCATCAACAAGGATAATATCATTGGAACCTGGACGTATTCTTCACCAAAAGTTATCTTCGAAAGCGAGAATATTCTTGCCAAATTAGGCTCGGACATTGCCTCTGAAAAAATAGAACAGACGCTTGGAGACCAACTGACACGTTTAGGTTTTACGCAAGGAAAAACGACATTGACTTTCAACGAGGACAATACCTGCAACTTTACATACGGCTCACGTTCCTATCCTGGTACATATAAGTTTGACGCTTCTACCAACAAGTTAACGGTTACAGGAGCATTTGGCGTTGGAAGTGTCAAGTGTACTGCCTGCCAGTCTGGAAACGAGCTGTTTTTGCTTTTCGATTCCAATAAAGTGCTGTCACTTATCAGTTCTTTGAACAGATCTTCCTTTAGCGACCCTACCCTATCTTCTCTGTTGGGCAATTATAAGGGTTTGAAGCTGGGTTGGTCTATGACAAAGTAGTTTTCTAACAGAAAATAAAACTATCTTTTGGATGTGTGTCGAATAATTTGTAATTTTGCACCTCGAAAAAAATATTTTCTAATTTAAACAATGAATATATCTTATAAATGGCTTCGCGAATACGTCGAGACTGACCTAACAGCCCAGCAGGTTGCTGATGCGCTTACCAGTGCAGGTTTGGAGGTTGATGGCGTAGAGGAAGTTCAAAGTATAAAAGGAGGCCTGGAAGGCCTGTGGATTGGTAAGGTTCTAACATGTGAAGTGCATCCCAATAGCGATCACATGCACATCTGTACCGTTGATGTGGCACAGGGTGAGCCGCTTCAGATTGTCTGTGGTGCTCCCAATGTTGCCGCCGGTCAGAAGGTTATTGTTGCAGTTGTCGGTACCAAGCTGTATGATGGCGACGAGTGCTTTACCATCAAGCGCAGCAAGTTGCGTGGTGTTGAGAGTTTTGGCATGATTTGTGCCGAAGACGAGATAGGGATTGGTACAGACCATAGCGGTATCATCGTGCTTCCTGACGATGCAGTTGTCGGAACTCCCGCAGCCAAGTACTATAATATCGAAAGCGATTATATTATAGAGGTGGATATTACACCAAACCGTGCAGATGCTTGTAGCCACTATGGCGTAGCACGTGACTTATATGCATGGCTCATTCAGAACGGCTATAAGACAAGCCTGAAGCGTCCCTCCTGTGATGAATTCAAGGTAGATGACCAGGCTTTACCCATAGCTATAGAGGTCGAGAATACCGAGGCATGTCCCCGTTACTGTGCAGTCTCCCTGACAGGATGCAAGGTACAGGAAAGCCCCGAATGGCTACAGAACAAGTTACGTGTCATAGGTCTGCGTCCCATCAACAATATTGTAGATATTACCAACTACATCATGATGGCTTACGGCCAGCCGCTTCACTGCTTTGACGCTGACATGATTCTTGGCAACAAGGTTGTGGTGAAGACAATGCCCGAGGGAACTCCTTTCATTACTCTCGATGGTGAAGAGCACAAGCTTTCTGACCGCGACCTGGCAATTTGTAATGCCCAGGAGCCGATGTGTATTGCCGGTGTCTTTGGCGGTAAGGGAAGCGGTACATACGACAGTACGGTTAATGTTCTTTTAGAGAGTGCTTATTTCAATCCCACCTGGATTCGTAAGAGTGCCCGTCGTCACGGACTCAGCACGGATGCCAGTTTCCGATTTGAGCGTGGCATCGACCCAAACGGTCAGATTTATGCCCTTAAGCAGGCTGCCATCCTTGCAAAGGAATTGGCTGGTGCCAAGGTAAGTATGCAGATTGCGGATGTATATCCCAATCCCCTACCCGATTTCAACGTTTCTCTCAAGTATGCCTATGTAGATGCGCTCATTGGCAAGCATATTCCTGCCGAAACCATCAAGAGTATTGTTACCAGTCTGGAGATGAAAATCCAGAACGAGACAGCAGAAGGCCTTGAGCTTGTCGTTCCTGCATACCGAGTTGATGTACAGCGTCCATGTGATGTTGTCGAGGAAATCCTGCGTATTTACGGTTACAACAATATTGAGATACCTTCAACACTTAATAGCAGCCTTTCTGTTAAGGGTGACCCTGATAAGAGTCACAAGCTGCAAAACCTTGTTGGTGAACAGTTGGTAGGTGCAGGCTTCCGCGAGATTCTCAACAATAGTCTGCAACGTGGTGCCTACTACGACGGTTTGGAGAGTTATAAGAGCAAGAATCTGGTGAAGTTGCTCAATCCGCTTAGTCAGGATCTTAATGCATTGCGTCAAACGCTTCTCTTTGGCGGTTTAGAGAGCATTGCCCGTAATACCAATTACAGGAATGCCGACCTTAAGTTCTTCGAGTTTGGAAACTGCTACAAATTTCAGGCAGAAAAGCGTTGTGCCGATATCATTCCCGGTGTAAGCAGCAGTCGTGACCCCGAGGTTATCAAGCATGTCCTTGATGCTTATTCCGAGGATTATCACCTTGGGCTTTGGGTTACCGGTAAGCGCGTTAGCGGAAGCTGGGCTCATGTTGATGAAGACAGTTCGTTCTACGAGCTGAAGGCTTATGTCATGAACATTCTCAGCCGTCTGGGCGTACCTTTCGGCATATTGGTTTTTGCCCAGGGTAATTCTGATATCTACGATAAGAGCATACAGATTCAGAACCGTGGCGGTAAGATACTCGTTGAAATGGGTATTGTAAGTCATAAGATTCTGAAGGGTTTTGGCATCTCTGCCCCTGTCTATTTTGCAGACTTGCGTTGGAAGCAGTTGATGAAGGCTATCAAGAACCAGTCGGTTACTTACACTGAAATCAGCAAGTTCCCTGCCGTAAGTCGTGACCTTGCTCTCCTGCTTGACGAAAGCATCGAGTTCGAGCAAATCGAGAAGATTGCATACCAGACAGAAAAACGACTCCTTAAGGGTGTAAAGCTCTTTGATGTTTACGAGGGTGACAAACTGGCCGAAGGCAAGAAGTCTTATGCCGTCAATTTCATCCTTCAGGATAACGAGAAGACCCTTAACGACAAGCAGATTGACGCTATCATGCAGAAGCTTATCAGCAATCTTACCACTCAGCTTCACGCAGAGTTGAGATAAATTATTATAATTAGGAATTAAGAGAGAAGAATTAAGAATTAATAAATATGGGAAGAGCATTTGAATACCGTAAAGCTACAAAGCTTAAGAGATGGGGCCACATGGCCAAGACATTTACACGTCTGGGTAAGCAGATTGCCATAGCTGTTAAGGCTGCTGGTCCAGAACCTGAGAACAACCCTGCCCTGCGTTCAATTATCGCAGTCTGCAAGCGCGAGAACATGCCCAAGGACAACATTGAGCGTGCCATCAAGAATGCTATGGGTAAAGACCAGAGCGACTACAAGTCTGTTACCTACGAAGGATACGGCCCTCACGGAGTTGCCGTATTTGTGGATACCCTTACCGACAACACTACACGTACTGTTGCTGATGTACGCAGCGTTTTCAACAAGTTCAGCGGCAACATGGGTACAACAGGCTCGCTGGCATTCCTTTTCGACCACAAGTGTGTTTTCACCTTCAAGAAGAAGGCTGACATGGACATGGACGAGTTCATCCTTGACATGATAGACTGTGGCGTAGAAGAAGAGTACGACGAGGAGTATGACGAGGATAAGGATGTAACCACCATCACCATCTATGGCGAGCCCACCAGCTACAACGAGATACAGAAGAAACTGGAGGCTGACGGTTTTGAGGATGTCGGCGGTGAGTTTACCTATATCCCCAATGACTTGAAGGATGTTACTCCTGAACAGCGTGAAACCATCAACAAGATGGTTGAGAAGCTAGAGGAGTTTGATGATGTACAGACCGTATATACAAACATGAAGCCCGAGGAGTAACAAGCCCCTCCTCTGCCTTCCCCAAAGGAAGTAGAATATAAAAAGAATCCCTTCTGGAAATTCCAGAGGGGATTTTTCTATATACTAAAGTCTAACGCCTAACGTCTATAGTCTAAAAATGTTTTCGTTTTCGTTACTAAAGCCTAACGCCTCAGAATACAGCCTTATCAGAAGAAAGTCCTGCAAAGGGGTCGTCTTCCGGCGGAAGCTGATTCTGTGACTGAATTAACTCCTCTGGCCTTAGTTTGTCAGCAACAAAGCGACCACCCATATCACTTACCTTTTCTCCCGGCAGGGGAACGTGTGTTACCAAATCCTCGAAGCGGGCAAACTCGCTCTTAAACTGCAGCTTTATGTCTCCAATCTGACCGTTACGGTGCTTGGCAATAATAAACTGGGCAAGACCGCGCCAACTTTGTCCCGACTGATCCGTGTAAATATGATAATACTCGGGACGATGAATAAAGCAGACAATGTCGGCATCCTGCTCAATGGCACCAGATTCACGCAGGTCGCTCAACTGCGGCCGCTTACCTTCCTCACCTTCACGGTTCTCTACCCCACGGTTCAACTGGCTCAATGCCACAATGGGAATGTTCAGTTCCTTGGCCAGACCCTTCAGAGAGCGGCTGATGGTTGAAACCTCCTCCTGACGGCTGTTAATGTTCAGTCCGCTGGCGTGCATCAACTGCAAGTAATCAATCATTATAATCTTAACACCATGCTCGCGAACCAGGCGGCGCGCTTTTGTCTGTAATTCAAAGACCGTAAGCTGTGGTGTATCATCTACGTAGATGGGAGCATCCCAAAGCTGACGGACACGGGCATCCAGTTGTCCCCATTCGTATGGCTGCAGCTGAGCACTGCGCAGTTTTTCACCGCTAATCTCACTCACGTTCACCATCAGACGCTGTACCAACTGCTCGTTGCTCATCTCCAACGAGAACATAGCAACAGGCACACCGTTGTCAACCGCCATCTTCTTAAGCATACTCAGCACAAAGGCCGTTTTACCCATAGCAGGACGGGCAGCAATGATGATAAGGTCGCTGTTCTGCCATCCGCTTGTCATCTTGTCCAGTTCCTCAAAACCGCTACTTAGTCCGCTCAGACCACCTTCGCGGGCAGCAGCTTGCTTCAGCAGCTTATAAACATTATCTATAACAGGATTAATCTGCGTATAATCCTTCTTCAAGTTTTTCTGAGAGATAGAGAATAGCTGGCTTTCAGCTGTTTGCATAAGGTCAGCTACATCAATTGTTGAATCAAATGCCTGTGTCTGAATGTAGCTGGCAAATGTTATAAGCTGGCGGGCTAGAGACTTCTGGGCAATAACTTTTGCGTGATAGAGGATGTGAGCACTACTGGCTACCTGTGCATTTATCTGCATCAGATATGTATTGCCTCCGGCATCCTCCAGCAAACCTGTACGCTCCAGTTGGTCACAGACGGTCATGATATCCACAGGTTTCTGCTCAACGTTCAGCGTTTGTATAGCCTGATAGATAATCTGGTGCCTCTTGTCATAGAAACTCTCGGGCTTCAGCATTTCTGCCACCTGTCCCCACGCTTCCTGTTCCACCATCAGTGCACCTATCACAGCCACTTCCATATCCAGGCTCTGTGGCTGTTTGTGTCCGTACTGGTCCACGCTGGGCACCTCTACTATCTTAGTTGTCTGCTTTCTTCTTTCTGCCATTATTGTTGTCTGTTCATTTTTGCCCACAAAGTTACGATTAAGTGAGGGAAAAGCCAAATTTTATTTGAACTTTTCCGAGCAAAAGTAATTTCGACCGCAGGTCAATGTTACGATTAAGTGAGAGAAATGCAAAAGAAATGCGAGTTTTTCTTTTCATTTCCGAACGGAAGTAAGTTCGGCTTTAGCCAAAGTTACGATTAAGCGAGAACAATACAAAATAAAATCACTTTTATTTTTATTTCATCTCTTCAAGCGCCCTACACAACTGGTCAGGGCAGGATGTTCCCTTTGTCCCGCAGCGGATACCGTCCAGTTTGCTGATGACATCTTCTATCTTTTGTCCCTTAACCAGTTGACAGATACCCTGCAGGTTGCCGTTACATCCACCCAGGAAATACACCTGCTGGATTATATTGTTATCATCGGCAATTACATCTATCAGTTGCGAGCATGTACCGTGAGTCTTGTATTGAATGTGTTTCATATAACTTTTAGTTTTATCTTTTGTTTATTGATTATGGTTTTCTTTCCGGTAATGATATACAGTCCATTGGGTATTAGTATTATCTTCTTCACGGGAACCACAGACTACAGTATCACGGCAGCAAAGTTACGATTAAGCGAGAACAATACAAAATAAAAGCGCTTTTATTTTTATTGTCGAGCGAAAGTAAGTTCGACCGTAGGTCAAAGTTATGATTAAGTGAGAGAAATACAAAATATTTTTGTAACTTTGCATCAGATTAGTATCAAATGACAATAAAATATTAAGAATATGAAGAAGATTCTTTTTGCTCTGCTCATGATGTTACCCATGATGCAGATACACGCAGATGTAGATCCCAACTTCTACATCTTCCTTTGTTTCGGACAATCAAATATGGAGGGCGCTGCCAGACCCGAGCCCCAAGATCTGAAGAGCCCTGGTCCGCGATTTTTGCTGATGCCTGCTGTAGATGATGCCCAACGCGGACGTAAGATGGGCGAATGGTGCGAGGCCGTTCCTCCCCTATGCCGACCTAATACAGGACTGACCCCTGCCGACTGGTTTGGCAGGACATTGATTGCCTCGCTGCCCGAGAATATCAAGGTTGGTGTCATTCATGTAGCCATAGGGGGTATCAAGATAGAGGGCTTCATGAAGGAAAGAATTGCCGACTATGCCAAGAACGAGGCTCCCGGCTGGATGAAAGGTATGCTGGAGGCATACGGCAATAATCCCTACGAACGGATGGTAATGCTGGCCAGGAAAGCCCAGCAGGACGGTGTCATCAAGGGAATCCTGATGCATCAGGGCGAGTCAAACACCAATGACCCCGACTGGGCCCGGAAAGTGCAGCAGGTGTATGATGCCCTCTGTAGCGACCTTAGCCTGAAGCCCGAGGAGGTAAACCTCTATGCAGGCAATATCGTACAGGCTGATGGAAAGGGCGTGTGCATAGGCTGCAAGAAGCAGATTGACGAGCTACCCAACACACTGCATACTGCCCAGGTGATATCTTCAGACAACTGTTCCAATGGTCCTGACCGCCTGCACTTTGATGCTGCTGGTTACCGTGAGCTGGGTTGCCGCTACGGTGAGGCCGTTGCCCACTTCCTAGGCTTCGAACCCAAACGTCCCCAGATGGACGTGGCAAGGCAGATAGAAGTGCCTGCCGATGCCGTTATTCCTGAAACCACCGTTCCCGGTAACGATTTCCCGAAGGTGGACAAGGAGCACAGGGCTTATTTCCGCATTCAGGCTCCAAATGCACGCAAAGTGATTGTGGATATCTGCAACAAGAAATATGACATGCAACCCGACGGCAATGGTGGCTTTATGGCTGTCACCGACCCCTTGGTACCTGGTTTCCACTATTATTTCATGGAAGTTGACGGCATCCGCTTCACAGATCCTGCCACAGAGACATTCTTCGGTTGCTGCCGTCAGTCTGGCGGTATCGAGATTCCGGAGGGTCAGGAGGGTGACTACTATCGTCCACAGCCTGGTGTTCCTGTCGGCCAGGTACGCAGCCTGCATTACTATGCCCGCAGCACTGGCAAATGGCGTCACGCAATGGTATATACTCCTGCTGAATATGAGAAAGGCAAGAAACGTTATCCTGTGCTCTATCTGCAACACGGTATGGGCGAGGATGAGACAGGATGGAGCCGTCAGGGGCACATGCAGCACATCATGGATAACCTGATAGCCAAAGGCCAGGCAGTTCCAATGATTGTTGTAATGGAGAGCGGAGACGTTAAGGCTCCCTATCGCGGGGGCAATAACAATCAGGAACGCAACAAGTACGGCATATCATTCTACAAGGTGATGCAGGAAGACCTGATACCGTATATCGACCAAAACTTCCGCACCCTTTCCGACCGTGAGCACCGTGCAATGGCAGGTCTTTCATGGGGAGGGCATCAGACATTCGATATTGTGCTGAACAACCTCGACAAGTTCGCATGGATGGGAACTTTCAGCAGTGCCCTCTTCGGCATGGACGTAAAGTCAGCATACGATGGTATTTTTACCCGTTCAGAGGAATTCAACAAAAAGATTCATCTGCTCTTCATGACTTGCGGAACAGTGGGATTCGACAAGTCCATTAATGCCAAAAAGACCGTAGAGGAACTGAATGCCCTGGGTATTCCCGCCCAGTATTACGAGGCAACCGGTCTTGATCACGAGTGGCTGACATGGCGCAGAAGCCTGCATGAATTTGTTCCTAAGATATTTAAGAAATGATAAAACGGGTTAGCGGTTAGCGGAACTAACTTTTATTCTTTCATTCTTTCATTAACAAAACACAATCGAACGCTAACTCGTTTTCAATGGATAATTGACAATTAAACCTCCTACCCTGCTATAGGGAGAGGGACTTTATACAAAGGAGGGGTCTATCTTGGACAATGACTGCTGCTGCTCTTCGTATTCTATATACTCCTTATTCTTGGGAATTGAGAAGGTAAGAAGCAGGGCTATGAGATACAGCACGGCAAGGACTACATAGAGTACCCCATAAGACATCTCCCACTGGTTGATGATGAGATTGGACAACTGGTTGCCGCTAAGACCTGCCCAGGCCCAGGCACTGAGGGCCAGACCATGAATGGTGCTTATCTTTTCCATTCCAAACTTGCTCTGCAACAGGGTGGGAAGTGTGGAGAAGCCGCCTCCGTAGCCTGCATTGATAACACAGAGCATGAGCACTACAACAATTGCACTGCCTCCGAGAACATAGCCCAGAAGCATAACAAGCACGGATGAGAAGAGGAGTATCTTATAGATGGTCTGCTTGTTCTCTGTATAGTCTGAAACGGTGGAATAGCCAAACCTGCCGGCGGTGTTAAAGAAGGCTGTCAGGGAGGAGAGCAGTCCCACGGCTCCTATGCCAACGGCAACTGCTATGTTCTTCTCGAATGCAATAAGAGCCAGTCCGCAGGTGATATTGATATAGAAGACAAACCATATCTTCAGATAGGTGCCGTTCTTGATGACCTGGAAGTAGTCTTTCAGCCTCCACTTGACCACCGGCTCCACCCAGTCTGCCGGTTTCTGAATTAAATAGGCTGCGGTAAGCATGGAGAATATGCTGATTACAGACATGGATACAAGGGTGGTACTGACTCCATAGCTGGAACTGCACCATTCTATGTAGGGCGAGAAGAGGACTTTGGACAGACCGAAGCCACTTATGGCTATGCCGGTTGCCAGACCCTTATGTTCCTTGAACCACAGCATGAGTGTCTTTACGGGTGCCAGATAGCCAATGCCCAGACCTATACCCATCAGACATCCGTAACTGAGCATGATGCCAAAGACACTCTGGGCATAGATGGAGAGAACGGTAAGCAGAAGTCCCGTACTGAAGCACAGACAGGAGACAACAGAGGCTGCCGTGACATTCTTCTCTACAAAACGGCCTCCGAATGCTGCTGACATTCCAAGAAAAAAGATGGCCAGAGAGAAGGCAAACTCTATCTCCTTTACAGAGCAACCCACCTCGGTTGCAATATCTCCCTTCAGAAGCGACCAGCAATAAACACTGCCGATACAGGCATGTATGAGCAAAGCAGGGATTGCTGCACGCATCCATTTGTTATTCAAATAGTTTTTCTTCATGTTATAAAAAATGATGCAACCGTAAACCTAAATGTCAATAGCCCAGTTCACGTACAATGGAACTTATCTTCTCCATCGTTGTAAGGCGGGTGGGAACCAGGGGAAGGCGAAGCACGTTCTCTATCATACCCATCTCATGCAGCATGGCCTTAACTCCTGCGGGGTTGCCATCCACAAAGAGAAGCTTGAAAAGCTCGGTGAACTTATGATGAATGGAAAGCGAGGTGTTGTACTCACCCTTCAGGGCTAGACGAACCATACGGCTGAACTCGGAAGGCAATGCATTACCTATTACACTTATTACACCCACGGCTCCAAGGGTTATAAGGGGGAAGGTGATACCATCGTCTCCACTTATAACATCAAAGTTGGCAGGCTTGTTCTTGATAATTTCATCCATCTGGGCTATGTTACCGCTTGCCTCCTTGATGGCCACGATATTCTCAAAATCACGAGCCAGACGAAGGGTGGTCTCTGCCGTCATATTCACACCAGTCCTGCCAGGCACATTGTACAATACCACGGGAAGCGGACTGGCCTTTGCTATGGCTGCATAATGCTGGTAAAGACCCTCCTGTGAAGGCTTGTTGTAATAAGGACAGACACTAAGGATGCCGTCTATGCCGCTCCAGTCTGAGGTCTGTAACTCGTGTACTACAGCTGCTGTGTTGTTGCCGCCACAGCCCATTAAGAGGGGGACCCGTCCTGACACTCGCTCCACAAGGTGCTGCTTCAGCATAGCCTTCTCTTCAGGACTCAGCGTGGGAGTCTCTGCCGTAGTGCCCATAATACACAGGAAATCAGCCCCACTCTTAATCTGGTACTCTACAAGACGGTCGAGTGAAACTATATCTATACTTCCATCTTTGGCGAAGGGTGTTATCAAAGCAACGCCTAAGCCGCGGAATTTATTACTTGCCATATGGTTATTATCCTTTATACCTTAAATAGTGCTGCAAAAGTAATACTTTTTGGACATTTTACCAAAAATGATGCAAGCAAATTCTTGTCGCCTTTGAATTTTATGATTAATTTTGTGTAACAATAAGGATTTTATGCTATGACAGAGCAAGAGCAGATACTGAAACTCAGAGAGGAACTGCACAAGCACAATTACAACTACTATGTACTGAACATGCCTGCCATCCCGGATCAGGAGTTTGACATGATGATGCACCAGTTGCAAGACCTTGAGAAACTCCACCCTGAGATGGCTGACCCCAACAGCCCTACACAGCGTGTTGGAAGCGACCTGAACAATGAGTTCACCACCATACAGCACAAAAGGCCCATGCTGAGCCTTGCCAACACTTACAACAGGCAGGAGGTGAGCGATTTCTATGAACGGGTAAAGGAGGGACTGCAGGGTGCTCCCTTCCAGATATGCTGCGAACTGAAATTCGACGGTCTGAGCATAAGCCTGCACTATGAACACGGAAGACTGGTAAGAGCCGTAACAAGGGGTGACGGCACACAGGGTGACGATGTGACACAGAACGTAAGGACCATCAAGTCCATACCCCTGCTGTTACCGCAGGATGGAGGCTACCCCGAGGAGTTTGAGATAAGAGGAGAGGTGCTGATGCCTTGGACCAGCTTTGAGCGTCTTAATGAACAACGTGCTGGGAAAGAAGAACCCCTTTTTGCCAATCCAAGGAATGCTGCCTCGGGTACCCTGAAAAGCAAGAACTCGATTGTGGTGGCTGAACGCGGACTGGATGCCTACCTTTATTATCTGTTAGGAGATGACATTCCCGTAGACGGACATTACCAGAACATGGAGGCTGCACGCAAATGGGGCTTCCAGGTCAGCAAGGCCATGAAACTTGCCAACACCCTTCAGGAGGTTTATGACTACATAGAATACTGGGACAAGGAACGCAAGAACTTACCTGTTGCAACAGACGGCATTGTGCTGAAGGTGAACTCGCTGGCACAGCAAAAGAGCCTGGGTATAACGGCAAAAAGCCCCAGATGGGCCATTGCCTATAAGTTTCAGGCAGAACAGGCAGAAACCATTCTGAGGCAAGTGGTTTTTCAGGTGGGACGAACAGGAACCATAACACCCGTTGCAAACATGGACCCCATTCAGCTGTCAGGAACACAGGTACGCAGAGCCACACTGCATAATGCGGATGTGATGGCACAACTTGACCTGCATGTGGGAGACCATATCCTGGTGGAGAAAGGAGGAGAAATCATCCCCAAGGTAGTAGGTAAAGCCTGCCCTTCTGAATCCGCAAGCCCTAAAATCAATTTTATTGGATACTGCCCAGCCTGCGGTTCCAAACTGATACGCTATGAAGGTGAGGCTGCCCATTACTGCCCTAACGAGACTGGCTGTCCGCCTCTTATTGTGGGGAAAATAGAACATTTTGTCTCACGCAAGGCTATGAACATCTTCTCGCTTGGCCCTGAGATTGTGGAGTCATACTTTGAACAAGGCCTTATTAACAATCCGGCAGACCTTTATACGCTAAGGGCAGAACAACTCTTAAACGCAGACAAAAGCAACGCCATAAGTGTCAACAACATTCTGATAAGCATTGAAGAAAGTAAGAAGGTGCCTTTTGAGCGTGTGCTCTTTGCCATAGGAATCCGCTTTGTGGGAGAGATTGCTGCCAAGACACTTGCACGCTATTTCGGCAGCATGGAAAAGATATCAACAGCTACTTTAGATAAACTTATACAAGTCAATGGTATAGGAGATGTTATAGCAAACAGTATAATTAAATATTTTTCTGACCAGAAGAACATTTCCTTTATCCGCAGACTAAAGGAATACGGGCTACAAATGCAAATCTCACAGGAGCAGCAAGAGGCTAAATCTGACCGACTGGCAGATAACAGCATTGTAATAAGCGGTGTGTTTACACATCACAGCAGAGACGAATACAAAGCCCTGATAGAAAAACACGGTGGCAAGAACGTGGGAAGCATCAGCGGCAAGACTTCCTTCATCCTTGCAGGTGAGAATATGGGGCCCTCGAAGTTAGAAAAGGCACAGAAACTGGGTGTCAGGATTATGAACGAAGATGAGTTCCTGCAACTTGTAGGAGAGGTATAGAACGCTATGACAGCAGGCTGTTCATACGAGCCAGGTACTTGCCAACAATATCAAACTCGATGTTTACCACAGACCCGGGCTTGATATCGTGGAAGTTGGTATTGTCAAAAGTATAAGGGATAATACAGACCTGAAAGGTATCTTCTGTAGGCCGGCATACTGTTAGGCTTACACCATTCACGGTAACGCTGCCCTTATCGACTGTAAAATAGCCGTGTGAAACCATCTCGCGACTACTTTCATAACGGAAAGTATATTGATGGCTGCCTTCTTGGTCCTCAACAGCCAGACAGACGGCTGTCTGATCTACGTGTCCCTGAACAATATGTCCGTCCAACCTTCCATTCATCAGCATACTGCGTTCCACATTAACATGGTCACCTACTTTCAGCAACCCCAGATTACTACGCTCCAATGTCTCGCGCATAGCAGTAACGGTATAGGTATCATCCTTCATACTAACTACCGTCAGGCATACACCGTTATGTGCCACACTTTGGTCAATACTCAGCTCTGAAGTAAACGGACAGCTGAGCGTAAAGTGTACATTATCCTGGTCGTGCTCTATAGCAACCACACGTGCCATTGCTTCTACTATTCCAGAAAACATAAATTCCTTTCTTTTACGTTATTTTTGTAAGGCAAAGGTAAGGTAAAAAACAATACTTGACAAGTATGACTTGAAAAATATGCCAAAATATAACTAAATTTTATAAAGAAGTATAAAAAGGATGCAGCATAATACTGCACGGAACACTTATTTTTTGTATCTTTGCACGTAGATTTGTTATAATATATAATGTAGGCATACGGAAATGATGAACAAAACATTAAGAATTGCCTGTATGTTTTTGGGCTTGAGCACTCTGGCAAGCGCACAGGAAAGCTGGAGTTTGCAGGAGTGCATCGACTATGCCCTAAAGAACAACATACAGATACAGAAAAACAGAATCAACGAAGAGAAAGGCGATGTGGCCCTTTGGAAAAACAAGGGAGCTTTGTTTCCCAGCCTCAGCTTCAGTACCAGCCACAACGTAGGCTACCGCCCCTTTACAGAAGTAATGGCTGTGGTGCAGGACGGTCAGGTTACCAATACGACAAGTAATGTCACCTATCAAGGCAGCTATGGACTGAATGCAAGCGTAACGCTATGGAACGGCGGCATTGACTACAAGAACATAAAGGAACAAAAGCTTCAGAACGAAATCATAAAACTTCAGACAGAACAGAGCGAACTGAGCATTCAGGAACAGATTGCCCAGCTGTACGTTCAGATAATGTACACAAAAGAAGCCCTGAAAGTTAACGAACAACTGCTGAAGACGGCTCAGAGCCAGTATGACCGAGGTGTTGAAATGCAGAGCCAGGGACAGATGGCAAAGGCGGATGTGATACAACTTGAAGCCCAGCTGAGCAGTGCAAAATATGATATCGTAAACTGCCAGGCCCAGTTGGAAAATTACAAACGCCAACTGAAATCCGTACTGGAACTGGATATTAACAGCAACTTTGACATAAAGGGGGAAATTCCCTCAGACGAGAAAGTTCTGGCTGTGATTCCCAGCAAACAAGAGGCATACAGCCGCGCATTGGCAAACCGTCCTGAAATAAAAAGTGCTGAATTGGGCATAGAATCGGCAAAAATGCAACTTGACATTGCCAAACGGGCACACTACCCCACCCTTAGGGCCAGTGCCAGCCTGGGAAGCAACCACTCTTCCGGAAATGCAAACGCCTGGGGAAACCAAATGAAAACCAACCTTAGCATGAGTGCCGGACTTACGCTTAGTGTTCCCATCTTTGACAACAGACAGATTGCCAGCAACATCAGAAATGCCAAATTGCAGCAGATAAACTCGCAGTTAGACTTGCAAGACAAAAAAACGACACTCTCAAACACCATAGAGCAATATTGGATTAATGCCAATAACAACCAGCAAAGCTATCTGGCTGCACAGGCACGTGTCAAAAGCCAGGAAGCCAGCTATGAGTTGCTGAACGAGCAGTTCCTGAACGGTCTGAAAAACACTGTGGATGTACTGCAAGGACGCGACAATGTAATCAATGCCGAGCAAAGTATGCTCCAAAGCAAATACAACACGCTGCTTAACATGCAACTGCTGAAATTCTATACCGGCGAGAAGATTGACCTATAACAAAAACAAGAAACAAATAAACAAAAATATAAAGATGAGAAGACAAAGATTCATCCAGACAGTATCTGTCCTTGCAGCTGCCGTTTTAATCTTGAGCAGTTGCAAGAAAGCACCAACCTTTACGTACAACGAGGCAGAGGTGGTGAAGCAAGACATTGTAACCAGCGTTACGGCTACAGGTACCATTGAACCTGTTACCAGCGTGGATGTGGGTACTCAGGTAAGCGGTATAGTAAGCAAACTGTACGTTGACTACAACAGCACGGTAAAGGCTGGTCAGGTAATTGCAGAATTAGACCGTACCAATCTGATTAGCGACCTGAGCAGTGCCAAAGCAAGCCTTACCAGTGCTGAAAGCTCACTTGCATACCAAAAGGCAAACCATGAACGCTTTAAGAACCTTTTCGAAAAAGGACTTATCAGCGCCAATGATTATGAACAGGCCCGCCTCTCGTATGTTCAAGCACAGCAGCAGGTGAACACACAACGCAATAACGTAAAACGCGCTGAAACCAATCTGGGATATGCCACCATTACCAGTCCCATTGACGGAGTGGTTCTGAGCAAAGAGGTTGAAGAGGGACAGACCGTAGCCAGTAGTTTCAATACACCTACCCTTTTTAAAATTGCAAAAGACCTTACTGATATGCGTGTGATTGCCAAGGTGGACGAAGCTGACATAGGCGAAGTGAAAGAAGGGCAGCGTGTAACCTTCAATGTGGATGCATTCCCCAATGACCAGTTCAGCGGTACTGTTACACAGGTACGCCAGCAGGCTACAACGGAAAGCAATGTTGTTACTTACGAGGTGGTTATTGGCGCACCCAATGAAGACCTGAAACTGAAGCCGGGCTTGACTGCCAACGTAACCATCTATACAATGGAACGTAAGGATGTTCTGGCTATTCCCAGCAAAGCTCTACACTTTAAGCCCAGCGAGGCCATGCTGAACGACGGAGAGACCATAACCGACTGTGAGGCTCCAAAGAAAGTCTGGACTAAGGAAGGACCAAACATCAAGGCCCTGGCTGTAGAAACAGGTATCACCAACGGACTCCTTACAGAAGTTGTTAGCGGTATAAACGCCGGTACCAAGATTATCACAGATGTGGAGGCATCAATACCGGGTATGGAAGAGGGAGAAGAACAGCAGCAGAACAGCAACCCCTTCATGCCACGCTCCAAAAACAGGAACCAAAACAAACAGAAAAAATAAACCATAATAACGTTAAGGCATACAATGGACGACAGAAAAGTAGTTATTGAACTCCAAAACGTTAAGCGTGACTTTGTGGTGGGAAGTGAAACCGTTCACGCCCTGAAAGGAGTGTCCTTCAAAATTCATGAGGGAGAGTTCGTTACCATCATGGGCACATCGGGTTCCGGAAAGAGTACATTGCTGAACCAGCTGGGCTGTCTTGACACCCCTTCAAGCGGAGAATACATCCTGGATGGAACGCCTGTACGCAAAATGAAGAGAAGTGAACGTGCCATTCTAAGGAACAGGAAGATTGGATTCATTTTCCAGAACTACAACCTGCTGGCCCGTACCACAGCTGTTGAGAATGTTGAGCTGCCGCTCATGTACAACAGTTCTTACAATGCCAAAATGCGAAAGGAAGCTGCAATTAAGGCACTCCAGGCCGTAGGACTGGGAGACCGTCTGGAGCATAAGAGTAACCAAATGTCCGGAGGTCAGATGCAGCGTGTGGCAATAGCCCGTGCCTTGGTTAACAATCCGGCTGTTATTCTGGCTGATGAGGCTACGGGCAACCTGGATACAAGGACCAGCTATGAGATACTGGTTCTGTTCCAGGAACTACACAGGCAGGGACGAACCATCATATTCGTTACCCATAACCCTGAAATTGCACAATACAGCAGCAGGAACATTATCCTCAGAGATGGCCATATTTGCGAAGATACGCTGAACAATAACATAATGAGCGCAGCAGAGGTGTTGGCTACCCTGCCAAAACCCGAAGACTAAAAAACAAATAAAGTAGTAGTATGAACCTGAAGAACCTACTCAAGGTGGCCATTACAGCCATCATGAGCAATAAATGGAGAACCTTTCTTTCCACACTGGGTATCATTATTGGCGTAGCTGCCGTTATTACCATGATGGCAATTGGACAAGGCTCTAAAGACAGCATACGTGCCGACCTGCAGAAATGGGGAACCAATCTGCTTACAGTAAGACCTGGAGGAGAAATGCGAGGTGGAGTACGACTTGACCCTTCTGCCATGCAGACCCTAAAACAGGCAGACTATGAGGCCATCCGTGACGGGGCAAGCCTGATAACACATATCAGCCCGGAGGTTACGTCAAGCGGACAGGTTATCTATGGAGCCAAGAATACAAATTCTACCATCTACGGAGAAAGCCCGGACTATATGACCATCAAGTTGTGGGACATAGAATCCGGACAATGTTTCAACGAAGAGGATGTCCGCAAGAATGCTAAGGTCTGCGTAGTTGGAAAAACTGTGGTACAGGAACTCTTTGGCGACAAGAATGCAAACTGCATAGGCAAGGTAATCCGATTCAAGAGCATTCCTTTCCGTATCATCGGAATACTGAAAGGTAAGGGATATAACAACTGGGGAATGGACCAGGACAACGTAATCATTGCCCCCTATACAACTGTTTTGAAACGTTTGGCGGCACAGACACACTTTAACAGCTTTAATCTTAGCGTGATGACCGAAGACCTCAGCAACGATGCCATTGAACAGGTTTCAAAGATTCTAAGAATAAACCATAAGATAAAGGAGGGTGCCGACGATGATTTCAACATCCGTAGCCAACAAGAGATGATGGAGACAATGTCCAGTACAATGGGTACTCTGCAGACGGTTCTGGTAGTAGCTGCTGCTTTCTCGCTTCTGGTAGCAGGTATCGGTATCATGAATATCATGTTGGTAAGTGTAACAGAGCGTACAAGGGAAATTGGCCTGCGTATGAGTGTCGGAGCAAGAGGCAGGGATATTAGCCGGCAATTCCTGATTGAGAGCGTGATGATAAGCTTAAGCGGAGGACTTTTAGGCGTTGGACTTGGGTATCTGTTTACATGGATAGCCATATCCATAGGATTCCCGGCGACAGTGCCGCTATGGAGTGTGATAGTCAGCTTTGGCGTTTGTGCTTTCATCGGACTTGTCTTTGGTATTATACCAGCCCGAAAAGCTGCACGCTTAGATCCTATAGAAGCTTTGCGGTATGAATAATCTGAACAACATATACACATTGAAATAAACAAAAAAATCAGATATGAAAAATTTATTTTTAGCATTTATGTTTATGCTGCCCCTTATGGCAGCAGCAAAAGGTCCCGTAGATGTCAAGTATCTAAAAGGGGGCGTACCAGAAGAGAATGGAATAATTATATTCCGTAAGTCGTTCACCATTCCAAGCATGAAGACTGACCAGATTTTCAACGCCTTATCTAATTTTGTTTCCCAAGATGTAATGGGACCTGCAATACATGAACACCGTACACGTATTCTGAGTGACGGAAAGGAAGACGGAGTTATTGTTGCCAAGATTGAGGAATATATGACCTTTGGCCACGTTACATTTTTAAACCTTGACCGTACCCGATTTATCTATCAGCTACAAGCTTCTGTAGAAGGTAACAAGGTAAAATTAGCTATCTCGCAAATCAGCTACTATTACAATGAGATGCAAGATGGAAAAGGAGGCGAAACTTATAAAGGTGAAGAATGGATTACTGATTCCAAGGCTCTAAACAAGAAAGGAACCAAGCTATATCCCCAGAGTAAAAAATTCCGTATCAAGACAATTGACCGCATTGAAGAAATCTTTGAGAAATGCATGGATGCCTTCGAGGAGAGAGCTAACACTCCCGCCCCAGAAGAACCAGTCAAGAAAGTTCGCAAGAACATTGTTGAAGAATAGTTTTCAGAAGAATGAGTAAAGCCGAGGAACTTACACTTGAAGAACAGGTTGAACGTATCAGACGAAAACGTCAGCATAAAACAGACCATGCCCGCATCAGACAGATTCTTAACTCGGTCTTTCTGTTACTGGCAGCAATTGGCTTGGTAATGTATTTTTGGGACGATGCCCATCATACATACGCGCTGGCAGTAATAGCATTTGGTATGCTACTGAAAATTGTGGAATTCTTTATTCGCTTTGTATTATAAAAATGACGAAACATAAACTGTTCATCACTATACTTTTGCTTTTTCTGGGTATTTATGCTTCTGCACAAGATGAACCCAGGCGCCTGCAAACACTAAATGGACGAACGCCCATAAACAATAATCAGTCTGGCTTTGGCGATTACTCAGAGCAAGGCAATTATTACGATGAGGCAGGGAACCGAACCACCTGGGGACGTGACAGCACCAAGCACGGAAAGCAAAAGAAAATTCCTGTCGGTATGTTTCAGTGGATTCTGGAACCACGTCTGGGCACTATTATAGATGCAGAAAACAACGACACCGTGGTACACAATTTTCAGAACTTCAACAATACCGATGGCTATACAGGTGAATACAGTTACCTTGGCAACACAGGTACACCACGATACGACCGTATTTATATGAACAGGGCCGATGATTCTGATGTGTTCCTGTTTTTACGGCCTCTCAGTTATTTTCGCAGCGGAGGACTTCAGGAATTCCGTTTTACAAACACGCTCAGCCCGATCACAAATTTGGCGTATCATTCTGTAGGTAGCAAGATTAATGGAGAAGACCGTGTACGGGCCAACTTCGCAACAAATATAAACAAGGATGCAGGACTGGGCTTTAAAATAGACTATCTTTACGGTCGTGGCTATTTTCAGAATTCTGCATGCAGTTCGTTCGGCATCACATTTTATACCTACTACCGCGGTGACAGATACAACATACATGCATATGCCAACGTTAACCACCTGAAGATGTTTGAAAATGGTGGTATAGAGAATGACAGCTACATCAGAGAACCAGAGAAGCTGGAACAAAATTATTCCACTACGGACATCCCTGTTCTTCTCTCTGATACATGGAACCGTAATCACGAAAAGAATTTCTACCTAACACATAAATTCAATTTTGGATTCTATCGCGATATAGAAGTACCTGATTCGCTGAAGCCACAGGTACCGTCACCCAGCGAACTTCTTTCCGACTTGCCTGACAGCATACGACTGGCACTGAGAACAGATACACTGGCACGCCGCCATGCCCTTGACTCACTTACTGCCAAATGGCAATCCGAACAAATAGTACCAAAAGAGTTCATACCTGTCAGCAGCATCATTCATACATTTGACATGCGTGACCTTGCCCATACATACATTGCAAAATCCACCAGTGGAACATATTACACCAACAACTACTATGGGGTTCTGAACAATGTATATGATATGACTGGTGCCATGAGTATTCGCAACACCTTTGGTCTGGCATTGCGCGAGGGTTTTAACAAATGGGCTGCTATGGGTATCACTCTCTTTGCAACACACAACATTAGAACATACAAACTGCTCATCGATAATGAGCAAGGTATGGAGATGCAACGCTATAACGAGAACGACCTCTCCATAGGAGGTGAATTGGCAAGAACACAAGGAAAACTGCTGCATTTTAATGTAAATGCAGAATTCTTCCTGACCGGCAAGAAGGTGGGAGATCTTACTGTGGACGGACGTACCAACTGGGAGTTCCGACTTGGCAAACGAGACAGTCTGCTCTTTGACGTAAGAGCCATGATAAAGAATGAAAAGCCCGACTTCTTCTTCCGTCACTATCATTCACAGCACGCTTGGTGGGATAATGACGATCTTGCACGTCAGCTTCGTACCCGTATTGAGGGAACACTTCGTCTAAAGAAATTCGGAACCTGTCTGAAGTTTGGCTTCGAGAACATTAGCAACTACACCTATTTTGCAATGCAAAACACACTTCTCGACGAGACAAAGCCTGCTCTGCCCACTAATCTGTCACACGCTGTTACTGTTAACCAACATAACGGAAGCGTACAGGTCTTAGGTGCTTCTATTGCACAAGAGATGAAATACGGTCTATTGCATTGGGAGAATGAAGTCGCATTCCAGACATCAACCAATCAGGATGTACTGCCACTTCCAACCATAAACATATACACCAATATGTATCTGCTTTTCCGCATTGCCAAGATTCTACGCATACAAGTGGGTGCTGATATGAGGTACTTTACCAAATACTACGGATTAGACTATTCGCCCAGCATCCAGCAATTTGCCGTACAGGATGCAAACTTGGAGCGTCAGAAAATGGGAAGCCAGCCTATTATTAACGTGTACCTGAACACACATCTCAAGCATTTCCGCTTTTACTTTATGGCACAACGTGTTACAGGCGGCAAAAACGCTTTCTATGCTCCCTACTATGGTATGAATCCTTTAACTATGTGTATCGGACTCAGTTGGAACTTCATAAACTAAACTGCCCCACATCAGGCAACGGCTGAAGCTGAAGACAAGTACAGTTACCAATATTACAGCAAATAGAACAAAAATTGACAATACGGCATACAAAGGGAACATAAGGGGCAAATCCACTACATCGCCCACCTGCCATCCTTTGTAGGCTTGCTGGCATACTGCAAAGATAATCTGATAGGGAATACTGCCCAAGAATACAATTATTGAACCTAACAAGGCACTCATGAACTCAAAGGCAAAGACTTTTCCAAAGTTTCTGTAAGCTATTTTAAACCCACTGCTGAAGCATTCTTTCAGTGGAACATCTGAATAGCCAATCTGCATTACAACCACAACCATGGGTAATGTCAGAATAAATATAAGCAGGAAAACCAGAACACCCCATAAATATTTCACTCCCCAGAATATTGGCATAACAAGGCAAGCAATCGCAAACAGCACAAAAGGCAACATTAAAATACCCAAGAGTATTGTTATGGCACTGCGGCCGGCACATTTTTCGATATCATGCCTCATAACCTTCAGTGTCACATTG
This sequence comes from Bacteroidaceae bacterium, assembly GCA_017645305.1. Lineage (GTDB taxonomy): Bacteria > Bacteroidota > Bacteroidia > Bacteroidales > Bacteroidaceae > Physcousia. The sequence goes on from JAGCPD010000044.1 coordinate 44,817, forward strand.
GGGACGTAACCTAACTCTACCCATTTACGCAGTATAGCATCTACCTGAGCAGCATAAAAAAACACAAATGGTATTGGAATAATAGTTGCCAGAGCTAAACTAGGCCATATATACCTGAGTAACATCCCTAAATGTTTGAATCCGTATGAACAGCCATTTACCAGACAACTAATATAAGAACGTTCCTTCTTAACCTGAAAAAGATTTTCTCCTGTTGTTTCCATAAATAATTTATCTTTTACACTGCAAAATTACACTTTTTCTGTGTATCTTTGCATCCGTAATAAGAAAAATTAACAGGCAGATGGCAATATATAAGGAAATAAGATGGGGATTCATTGGATGTGGCGAGGTAACAGAGAAGAAAAGCGGCCCAGCCTTCAGTCTAATTCCCGGCTCATCGGTACAAGCCGTAATGAGCAGAAGCAAAGAAAAAGCACAGTCTTATGCCCAACGGCATAACATCCCTCGGTGGTATTCCGATGCACAGCAACTCATCAACGACCCTAGCGTAAACGCCATTTACATTGCTACACCGCCATCATCACATGCCACATACGCCATCATGGCCATGAAAAGCGGAAAACCTGTCTATGTTGAAAAACCACTGGCAAGCAGTTATTACGACTGTCAGCGCATTAACCGTATAAGCGAACAGACACACGTCCCATGCTTTGTTGCTTATTACCGACGATACCTACCCTATTTCCTTAAGGTAAAGGAGTTGGTAAAAAACGGTGTTATCGGTAATGTCATTACTGTGCAAATACGCTTTGCCTGTCCCCCACGCGACCTCGACTACAATTCCACCTCGCTTCCTTGGCGCGTACAGCGTGATATTGCCGGTGGCGGATATTTCTACGATCTTGCGCCACATCAGATTGACCTCCTTCAGGAAATCTTTGGTCCTATTGTTCATGCTAACGGATTTAGTACCAATCGTGGCGGACTATATGAAACAGAGGACAGCGTAAGTGCTGCCTTCCAATTTCCCGATGGACTAACGGGCAGCGGTTCGTGGTGCTTTGTCTCACACGACAGTGCACGTACTGACCGAATTGAACTCATTGGAGACAAGGGCCAGATTTGCTTCTCCGTATTCACATACGACCCCATTGCCCTACATACCAGCCAAGGTCGTCAGGAAATCGTAATCCCCAACCCCGACCACGTACAACTACCTCTTATTCAACGCATTGTTGAACATCTGCAGAAAGGTGACATCTGCACCGCTGATAGCATCAGCGCTACAGGTGTAAATTGGGTTATGGACCGCATTTTAGGAAAATTGTAAACATGGAGCATAAAATAAAACACGTCTTTCTTGATTTCGACGACACTCTCTACGATACACACGGAAATGCCTGCCTTGCCCTTACCGAACTTTATCAGCATTTCCATCTTGAGAAGTACTTCCACACTGAGGAAGCCTTTACCATACCTTACTGGCAAACCAATATCCAATTGTGGGAACAGTATGCAAAGGGAGAAATAACACGTGATTATCTGATAGTAGAGCGTTTTCGCCGCCCGCTTTCCTTGGGGAAAAACTTTAAGCCAACCATTGAATATTGTTTGCAAGTCAGCGACTATTTTCTTTCACGCTGCGCAATCAAGCCCGGTGTAATAGACGGAGCTCATCAGCTTCTGGATTATCTGAAGGAACGTGGTTATATTCTCAGTATCTGCAGTAACGGATTTCACGAAGTACAATATAGCAAGCTTCGAGCCAGCAATTGCCTGTCCTACTTTCAGCACATTATCCTTTCTGAGGATGCCGGAGCCAACAAACCCAGCCCCCTCTTTTTCCAATATGCATTCCAACTAACGGGTGCAAACCCCAAAGAAACCATTATGATAGGCGATAATTTCACCACAGATATTACAGGTGCCCACGATGCCGGTTTGCGCACAATCTTCTTCAATCGCTATCCTGATACTTTTTCGCCACCCGTAGGAATAGCAGATTATCAGGTCTGCAACTTAAAGGAAATTATGGATATCTTATAAGTCCCTTAAATCCTATATGTCTCATAAAAACTTATAAAACAAAGAAAGCCTCCGCATCGTCTGATGCAGAGGCTTAACTCTATAAAAACGGCAGCTACCTACTCTCCCACGGGTGTGCAGTACCATCGGCGCGGGCGGGCTTAACTTCTCTGTTCGGAATGGGAAGAGGTGGAACCCCGCCACCATAGCCACCTGAATAACGGCCCCCTTCTGTCTTCCCCCA
>JAGCPD010000002.1 GCA_017645305.1 Bacteroidaceae bacterium
GCAGTACCCTGACGCTTGTTTGCCATCAGCAACTTAACGTCCAGGTAGATTGCGTGATCGTTGGGTTCAATAGCGTAAATCGCATCGTTCAGAGAAACCTTACGACCAGTTTCCTGACCCTTTATATTCAATACACTAATTTCCATTACTTGATAACACTAACGATTGAACCTTTATAACCTGGAACACTACCCTTAATCAGCAGCAGGTTGTGCTCAGGAATCACCTTTAACACTTGCAGGTTGTGTGTGGTAACTCTGTCAACGCCCATGTGGCCGCCCATACGCATACCTTTGAAAACCTTTGCGGGGTATGAACATGCACCGATAGAACCGGGCTTGCGCAGACGGTCGTCCTGGCCGTGTGTAACCTGACCTACACCGCCGAAGCCGTGACGCTTTACTACACCCTGAAAACCTTTACCCTTACTTGTTGCAATTACATCAACAAAACTACTGTCAGCGAACATCTCCACAGTGACTGTGTCACCCAGATTCAGTTCCTGATCAAAACCTGTGAACTCGGCCAAGTGTCTCTTGGGAGTTACTCCAGCCTTCTTAAAGTGGCCCATCATAGGAGCAGTAGTATTTTTCTCCTTGGCATCTTCAAAGCCAAGCTGAACAGCGTTGTAGCCGTCCTTCTCTACGCTCTTAACCTGAGTAACAACACAAGGACCCAATTCGATAACAGTGCATGGTACATTCTTACCCTCGGCACTGAATACGGAAGTCATTCCGATTTTCTTTCCAATTAATCCTGGCATTTCTAATTAATATTAATAATAATGTATATAACTTCTTTCGTTTTTACACGCGCATAATGGTAACCCTTAAACACCCTCTTTGAAAAGGGGCTAAAGCTTTCCATTTCAGCAAGTTGAATAGTCGAAACCAGCGCAACTTTGCCTTTTGCGGTTGCAAAGTTAGGACTTTTTTTTATTCCTCACAATATTTTTATGTTTTTTTTACACTTTGCAAGTGATAAATAAAGTTAAATGATGTTAATCGCCTTTCTTCGCGATAGCGGTTAGGGGTTAGCGGTCGATTGTTAATTGTTAATTGAAAAAGGGTTAGCGATAGCGGTTAGCGGTTAGTGGTTAGCGGTCATTTTTCACTTTTCATTCTTTCATTTTTTCATTCTTTCATTTTTTCATTCTTTCATTTTTTCATTCTTTCATTTTTGTAGGTATATCCTAGGTATATCCTAGCTATATCCTAGGTATATCCTAGGTATATCCTAGGTATATGAAAAAAGTTGCGCCTTGGAAACAAGTTCCAAGACGCAGCCATATATAATGAAAATTTGAGAGATTACACCTTTATCTCAACCTCTACACCACTGGGAAGTTCCAGCTTCATCAGTGCATCAACAGTCTTCTCCGTAGAGCTGTAGATGTCTATCAGACGCTTGTAGGAACTCAACTCAAACTGCTCACGGCTCTTCTTGTTTACGAAAGTAGAACGGTTAACAGTAAAGATTCTCTTACGGGTGGGAAGGGGTATAGGACCACTTACAATGGCACCTGTAACCTTCACGGTCTTTACAATCTTCTCAGCAGACTTGTCCACCAAGTTGTGATCATAAGACTTCAGCTTGATTCTAATTTTCTGACTCATCTTGTTAATTTACGATTTTAAATTTACTATTTATTATTTTTACGCCGCTAAAGAGTCATTTACTCAGCAGCATCTCTTTATTAATTTTCAATTCTCAATTATCAATTAAGAATTTTACACCAGGTCAACGCGGCCCTTGATCTCCTCCAGCACAGCCTTGGCAATACTGCTGCTTACGGGAGCATGGTGGTCATAGGTCATGGAGCTTGTAGCACGACCGGAAGTAATGGTACGCAGAGCAGTTACATAACCGAACATCTCTGCCAGGGGAACCATTGCCTTAACCAGACGGGCACCGGAACGAGTGGTATCCATACCCTCAACCTGACCACGGCGCTTGTTCAAGTCACCGATAACGTCACCCATGTTCTCCTCGGGAGTAACAACCTCCAGCCTCATGATAGGCTCCATCAGAACGGGCTTGGCCTTGGCGCAACAAGCCCTGTAAGCCATCTGTGCTGCCAGTTCAAATGACAACTGGTCAGAGTCAACGGGATGGAAGCTACCATCCTGCAGCTCAACCTTCAGGCTGTCCATAGGATAGCCGCCCAGCACACCATTCTTCATGGCTGCCTCAAAGCCCTTCTGTACGGCAGGAATGAACTCCTTGGGAATGTTACCGCCTGTCACGTTATTGACAAACTGCAGACCGCCTTCCTTGAAGTCCTCATCTACGGGACCCACATTAACGATGATGTCTGCAAACTTACCGCGACCACCGGACTGCTTCTTGTAAACCTCACGGTGGTTAACGGTAGTAGTGATAGCCTCCTTGTAGTTCACCTGGGGCTTACCCTGGTTACATTCAACCTTGAACTCACGCTTCAGACGGTCGATGATGATATCCAGGTGAAGCTCACCCATACCGCTGATGACGGTCTGTCCGCTCTGCTCGTCGGTCTTCACGGTGAAGGTAGGATCCTCCTCTGCCAACTTAGCCAAGCCGTTAGACAGTTTGTCAAGGTCTTTCTGGGTCTTGGGCTCTACGGCGATACCGATAACGGGATCGGGGAAGTCCATCGACTCCAGCTGCAGGGGATGTGCTTCATCGTCCACCAGTGTATCACCGGTACGGATATCCTTGAAGCCTACACCTGCACCGATGTCACCGGCACTGATTTCCTCAACAGGATTCTGGTGGTTAGAGTGCATCTGGAAGATACGGCTTATACGCTCTTTCTTGCCGGAACGGACATTGTAAACATAGGAACCGGCAGTAATCTTACCAGAATATACACGGAAGAAAGTCAGACGGCCCACATACGGGTCGGTGGCAATCTTGAATGCCAGTGCAGCTGTATGGTCGTCCTCACTGGGAGTACGGTCCTCTTCTTCGCCTGTCTCGGGATTGGTACCCTTGATAACCGGAGTATCCAATGGAGAGGGAAGAAACATACACACATAGTCGAGCAATGTCTGTACACCCTTGTTCTTGAAGGACGAGCCGCAAGTCATAGGAGTCAGGGTCAGGTTCAGCGTACCCTTGCGGATAGCAGCGATAATCTCTTCCTCCGTTATGCTGTCGGGATCGTCAAAGAATTTCTCCATCAGGGCCTCGTCCTGCTCTGCAGCCTGCTCTATCAGCTTGCTGCGCCATTCGTTGCACTCGTCAACCATGTCGGCAGGAATGTCCTGTATCTCGTACTCGGCACCCATGGTCTCGTCATGCCACAGGATAGCCTTCATCTTCAGCAGGTCAACGATACCCTTGAAGTTCTCCTCTGCACCTATGGGCACGGCCAGTACGGCAGGGGTAGCACCCAAGACGTCCTTCATCTGGCGTACAACCTCAAAGAAGTCGGCACCGCTACGGTCCATCTTGTTTACATAGCCCATACGGGGCACATTGTACTTGTCAGCCTGACGCCATACTGTTTCTGACTGGGGCTCAACACCACCTACTGCACAATAGGCGGCAACAGCACCGTCCAAAACACGCAGAGAGCGCTCTACCTCAGCGGTAAAGTCCACGTGACCCGGAGTATCAATCAAATTGAACTTGTACTTGTTGCCATTGTAGTTCCAGTAAGCTGTAGTTGCAGCAGAGGTAATGGTAATACCACGCTCCTGCTCCTGCTCCATCCAGTCCATGGTTGCAGCGCCTTCATGCACCTCACCAATTTTATGGGTCTTACCCGTGTAGAAGAGAATACGCTCCGAAGTAGTCGTCTTTCCGGCATCAATGTGAGCCATGATACCAAAGTTACGGGTCAAGTGAAGATCTTGTTTTGCCATTTTTCGTTATCTTGAAATAAATCTTTTTAATGTGGATTAGAAGCGGAAGTGTGCAAATGCACGGTTAGCCTCAGCCATACGGTGCATATCCTCCTTACGCTTGAAGGCACCGCCCTGCTCATTATAGGCATCCATGATTTCAGCAGCCAGTTTGTCGGCCATGGTCTTACCGCCGCGCTTGCGGGCAAAGGAAATCATATTCTTCATAGAAACGCTCTCCTTACGGTCGGGACGTATTTCTGTGGGAACCTGGAAAGTAGCACCACCTATACGGCGGCTCTTAACCTCCACCTGGGGAGTAATCTTGTCAAGGGCCTCTTTCCAAATTGTCAGAGGTTCCTTTTCCTCACTGGCCATCTTGGTCTTTACAATCTCAAGTGCATTGTAGAAAATCTCGTATGAGATAGTCTTCTTGCCGTCGTACATCAGGTGATTTACGAACTTGGACACCTTCACGTCACCGAATACGGGATCCGGAAGGATAACACGTTTTTTGGGTTTTGCTTTACGCATTGTTTTGTTTGTTTTGTGTTAGGGCTGCATTACTGCGTTCTTCAACACCTCCTCCGAGGCGTTTACTCAACCTTAGTTTACAAGCCAAAACGGGTTAATTACTTTTGGACCTTAGACTTTAGGCTTTAGACCTTAGCATTTCAACTAAAGTCCAGAGTCTGTCGTCTAACGTCTCGTTTACTTCTTAGCAGCTTTTGGACGCTTGGCACCGTACTTGCTGCGACGCTGCGTTCTGTTGGCTACACCGGCTGTATCCAATGTACCGCGAACGATGTGATAACGTACACCGGGCAGGTCCTTAACACGACCGCCACGCACCAGCACAATGCTGTGCTCCTGCAGGTTGTGTCCCTCTCCGGGAATGTAACTGTTGACCTCATTTGAGTTGGTCAAACGAACACGAGCGACCTTTCGCATCGCTGAATTAGGCTTCTTGGGGGTTGTGGTATAGACACGAACACATACACCACGGCGCTGTGGACAGCTGTCCAGCGCGGGGCTTTTGCTCTTGTCCTCCAAAACCACGCGGCCTTTTCTTACCAATTGTTGAATTGTAGGCATTTTGTTTTTTGTTTTATTATTATATATTATGTATTATAGTCAAATTTTGGTTCAGACCGGACACTTTGTGCCAATCGGGGTGCAAAGATATAAAGAAAAATCTACATTACACCACACCCCGCCTCAAATTGCCGCAAAACATTAATGTTTAACAATATTTAGCATTTATTTTTGCACGTTACCGCATATTTGTGCAAAAGAGGAAATTGAAAAACGGTTAGCGGTTAGCGGTTAGCGAATCTGCCCCAGTCTCCGTTTCAGGCACCGGCACCTCATCCAGAGTGGCAACGGTATCAATGCAAAGCGAATCCTCCTCAGCCACTATCTCAGATATGGGCCTGCCGTCACCGCAAGAAGAGAGGAAAATCAGGAAACAGGCACACCATCCCCAGCGGATCCACCCGCGCTCCTTTCCCTGTAGAGCGGGAAAATTTTTCTTCTGCATCATGGTCTTTATTGCTATCATGTCATTATTTTTCGTTTTCGTTTTCGTTTTCTTAGGCGACCTTTCTTTTTGTCGTTAAAACGTTATATCGTCATTTCTACATTACGACGGGGTCGCCGAAGTTCCTTGAAGCAAAAGGCAGGGCCATTCTCAAAGCCTGATGCCAGTACTCCCAGTTATGAACGCCATTCCGTATCCGCAGTTCATCCTTGATACGGGCATTGCGCATCAGCTGGTGAAGGCGGACGCTCAGGTCAAAGAGAAAGTCATCGTCGCCGCAGTCAAAGAACCACTTCACGGTACGCAGCTGCTTCTTGGTCTCCTCGTCAGCCTGCTCCACAAAGCGCAGGGCAGAATGTTCCTTTACCGCCTCGCAGACATAATAGCGTTTGTCCTTCTGCTGCCCGGCACCCACGTTGTCGCCTTGGTTGTCCAGCCACGCACTCATAGCGTAGCAGCTGCTGAACATATCAGGATGACGCTGACAATACACCGTACTGCCGCCACCGCCCATCGAGAGGCCCATCACGGCACGATGTCCCTTGTCGCCCACAGCACGGTACTTCTTCTCAACGGCAGGGATGAACTCCTGAAAGAAGAAATCCTCGTAGTTCCACCCCGGCATATTAAAGTATCCGTTCCAAGTGTTATGGGTATCAGGTCCGCCGGCATTGGGCATCACGATAATCATTTCACACGCCTCACCCGATTCTATCAGCTCGTCTGCCACATCCTGCATACGCCCCCTATCGCGCCATGCGCGGTAATCATCGCTTAGACCGTGCAGCAAATAAACCACGGGGTATTGTTTCGTACTGTGTTCAAATCCATTGGGAAGATAGATGTTAAACACCACTTTTTCGCCTAACACCTTACTCTCAATAGTGTCCGTTTTTATTTTTCCCGCCTGAGCCAACAGGCTTACAGCCAACAGTAAAAACAGATTTAGAATTCTATTCATAATTCTTCCTTTATTTTCTCGCAAAAATACGGCTTTTACCTTACACTGCCAAATTATTGGCAGGATTGTTTGTCTTTTCATGAAAAATGTGTAACTTTGACCTAGAAAAACCTAGAATATCCTAGGAAAGCCTAGGAAATCCTAGGAAAAAAAAGAAAAAAAATGAACAGAAGAGAATTTCTAACCTTATCGGCAACAGGAATCATTGGTCTCAGCGCCAGCAGCTTCCCTTTATCAGTATTGGCAAGGGGAAGGAGAGAAAAGTCATACTCTCTGGTTATCCTGGGCGATACCCATTTCGATGCAGACCCGCCCACCGTCTATCACTCGCTTTACAACGAGCCGGACGAAAGACGCAACAAGATACACCGTGCCGAGTTTGCCCGTAACGGAGAGATGTGGAAGGACCGTTGCCCCCGCCTTCTCAGAAGGGCTGCCGGACTGATAGACAAAGACACCAGAATGGTCCTGCAGATGGGCGACCTTGTTCAGGGCGACTGCGGAAGCGGCGAGGTACACAAGAAGATGCTCTCCGACGTCATGAACCGCTTCAAGCAGGAACTGGGAGGCCTTCCCTTTGTCACCGTAGTGGGCAACCACGATATTCGCGGAACAGATGCCCTTCAGACCTACCATTCCTTCATGCCCGCCCGTATGTCGGAAGAGCTGGGAAAGCCCATCACCAAGACCACCTTTGGCTTCAATATCGGGGACGATGCCTTTATTGTCGTGGATTTCAACAATCCAGACGATGAAGAGATAGACCGCCTGCTGGACGATACGAAGGGGGCACGCCACACCTTTGTCCTCACACACGGTCCCGTCTTCCCTTCCGATGACAGGAACTGTCGATGGATCTTTCACGGAGGAGCCTCGGAGCAGAACACCCAGGCCCGCCTTCATTTCCGTAATGCCTTTGCCAGACGTAATGCCATCGTGCTGTGCGGGCATACCCACTGCACCGATTTTATGGACTGGTGTGGCGACGGAGGTCGCATCACGCAGATGACGATGAGCAGCGTATGGACCTCAGAGAAGCAGAAGCAATACACCGTCCGTTCAGAAGGTGCCCCGGACTACGGTATGCTTCGAAAGAAGATTATGGAGTCGCCAGACGGAGCCAACCTGAAGGACGAGTCTGCCCTTTTCGATGAGTACCGGCCCGGCATCCGCCAGCACACCAACTCGCGCTCGCAGGGCTCCTACAAACTGAATGTCAACGGCAAACACGTCACCATAGATTTCTATGGAGGCGACTCAACAGAAATCTCACAACAATTTATAATAAGATAGACCCCCCGACCCCCTTTAGGGGGAGAAAGTGAAGAGTGAAGAATAGACCCCCCGGCCCCCTTTAGGGGGAGGGAAAGCGAAGAGTGAAGAATAGACCCCCCGACCCCCTTTAGGGGGAGGGAAAGTGAAGAGTGAAGAATAGACCCCCCGGCCCCCTTTAGGGGGAGGGAAAGTGAAGAGTGAAAAGTGAAAAGTGAAAAATATAGATTAGTAACAACTTGTCAAGGCTGAGATTGAGCGAGAGGAGAGCGATGCTCGCATCAGCTATCCCGAGCGTGAACAGGCTCGAAGCATAGCTTCAACTCGTTAACTCGTCAACTAAAAAAACAACCAACTTGTCAACTTGTCAACTTGTCAACTAAAAAAACAACCAGAGATTAGGAAATTGAACTGAACCCTTGGTTCTCCCCTTAGAGGGGGAGTTAGAGAGGGTCTTAAAATGAATAATTATGAATTGTATTAGCATTCAAAAAATCAGCGCTCCTGGTATCACCGCCCAGGAGATTCCTGCCTTACTGAGAGAGAACAAAATTATTTACAACAGTGTAGAAAATGTCAACTGGCCCGCAGAGTTTCCGTACTGCCCCCAGATGGAGTTTGCTATTGCACATACCGATGATGCCTTCCTTTTGCACTACCGTGTCGAGGAGCAGAGCACCAGGGCTGTGGCGGTAAAAGATAATGACAATGTGTGGGAGGATTCCTGCGCAGAGTTCTTCGTCTGTCCTGCTGGTGACGGGCTTTATTACAACATAGAATGTAACTGCGCCGGCACGCTGCTGTTAGGTGTGGGCGAAGGCCGCACCAACCGCCAGTTGGCAGCACCCGAGGTAACCAGGCTTATTGACCGTTGGACTACCCTGGGCCGCACTCCCTTCCCTACCCGCAACGAGCCTGCAAAATGGCAGTTGGCATTGCGCATTCCCTACGCTGTATTCTTCCGTCACAATATCACATCATTGGACGGCCTCACGCTCAAGGGCAACTTCTACAAGTGCGGAGACAAACTGCCCGTTCCCCACTTCATCAGCTGGAGCCCAATAGGTACGCCGCAGCCGGACTTCCACTGCCCCCAGTTCTTTGGGGAAATAAAGGTTAGTGGTTAGCGGTTAGCGAAACTTGAACGGCGGCCCGTCGAAATGTCGATATAACGTAATAACGATATAACGGTAAAAAAGGCCGCACAAGACAACCAAAAATTGATTTATATCAAGAAAATCACTGTTTTTTGTGTATAAGTTGCCCGTATGGACATTATATATAAAAGAAAACCCTTACCTTTGCATGAAAATGCTTGAAAGGCAATTGTAAATGACGAAAAAGAAAGATACTATAAAGGATACAAAAACACTATTTACCCACTTCACGGCATGGACTCTACTGCTGAGTGCATGCCTTTCGTGTGTATTTTTGCATACGCGCGCTCAAGGGCATTTGGTACTCCCCTATTACTCCAATGCCAAGGGCGGCATATCCGTGCTGGTCGATGATGTACAGCTTACCCGTCAGGGGCAGTCAACGCTCACCCTGCAGATGCAGTTCTCCCTGGTAGGCACCCGTCAGCCCAGCAACTATACCACCGAGCTTGTACCACGCCTCTATACCGCCACAGACTCCGTTGATTTCCCCGCTGTACGTATGTTGGGCCGCAATGCCTACTACCACGATGTACGCTCCCCCTGGGCTCCCGATTCAGCCGTAATGGAGATGCGTGACCGTGATGTCTATGAGCCGAAGACCTATGCCAAGCAAGTGCCCTACCAGTCGTGGATGTCAGGTGCCAGGCTGAAGTTTGTGGTAACTGCCCAGAACGGATGCGGAGACGGACTGAGCCGTACCGAGAAGGAATATGCATTGCCGCACCTGCAGCAGCAGCGCGTGGCCACCACCGAGCGTCACAATACGGTCAGCACACAGCAGACCCAGCAGTTGCAGGGCCGTGCCAATATCAGCTTCCGCAAGAATGTCACCACCATAGACCCCGACTATCAAGACAATGCACATGAGTTGGAGCGCATCCATCACAGCATAGACAGCCTGCTCCAGCAGAAGGGTGTTGTCATGAAGCACCTCACGCTCAAGGGCTATGCTTCGCCCGAGGGTTCCTACCTCACCAACGTACAGTTGGCAAGCGGCCGTGTACACAGCCTGAAGCAGTACTTGATGGACACCTTCGGACTGGAGGGCGATATTATCAGCGTTGACTACGAGGCAGAGGACTGGGAAGGCCTGCGCAACTATGTTGACGGTTCCAGCCTGCGGGACCGCGAGGCGCTGCTCGCCATTATAGACGGCGTTCAGGATCCTGACGAACGGTTAAAGCAGATATCCAGACGTTATCCCAAGGCATACCGCCACATGATGGACAGCGTCTTTATCAACCTGCGCCATACCGATTACCGCGTAGATTACCTGAAGGTGTGGGAGAAGGAGGAGCATACCTCCACCTACTCTGCCGACAGCACCGGTATAGACAAGATATATATCACGGGTCAGGTTCCCGAGGGTCCCACACCCCAGCTTACTGAGAGTCATCTGCGCCGCTTCAAGCCCCTGGTGTCTGTAAAGACCAATTTGCTTTTTGATGCCGCGCTGACACCCAATGTAGAGCTGGAGGTTCAACTGGGCCGCAAGGGAAAGTGGAGCCGCTGGAGCCTGATGGCAGAGATGTGGTTCCCCTGGTGGCGTATGAACACCAACCCCGACGGATATGAGAATCCGTATCTGCGTCCCGATCAGCGTCCCACCAAGAAGTCCTTCGAACTGCTGACAGGCGGACTGGAGCTTCGCTACTGGCTGCGGCCGCGCTGCACGGGCAGCCGTCCCTGGCTTACCGGCACCTTTATCGGTGTATATGCAGCAGGTGGCAAGTACGATTTTGAGTGGAAGTCCGAAGGCAGTCAGGGTGAGTTCATCTCCGGCGGTATCTCCGTAGGTCATTCGTGGGCGATAGCCCGCCACTGGAACATCGAGCTTTCTGCGGCAGCCGGATATGTCTATACCCCCTACCGCTACTATGAGGCAGAGTTCGACGATACCCATCTCATCTACCAGTATTCCAACCAGAAGAACCTGTTCCTGCCCACCAAGCTAAAGGTTAGTCTGGTGTACCATCTGGGGAAGAAGATTAGCAAAAACGCCCCCAGCCCCGCCCGCAAAGAGAAGGGGAAGAAGAAAGGAGGTGCCAAATGACTATGAGAGTTATGGGACATACAAGAACCGTTTTGGCAGCCCTTCTGGTGATGCTGGCACTGGCTTCCTGCACCCGCTATGAGCTGGAGCTGTACTATACCGGTAAGGCAAAGGTGCATATCGATGTTGACTGGGAGACCCGCTTTGGCGAGCGCCCCACGGGTATGACCGTTATGCTGGCTAAGGATGGCGATGCCATTACTTATACCGATATTACTAACGATGTGGATGGCTACGATATAGATTTGGAGCCGGGCAACTATAAGCTGCTTATCTTTAACCGCACCTTAGGTGAGTTCGGCTCTATGCGCTTTGATGAAACAAAAAGTTTTAATAATATCTATGCCTTCGCAGAAGGGTTAGAACATATTAGAAGTTTTTGGGATGAAAACGCGGACTATAGGCGTGAGCCAGAGAACATAGGCTGTGCCGTTGACACCTTTACCATACTGCCCGAGATGGTTGATGACCAGTTCCGCTTTGTAAACTGGAAGGAGAAAGTGGAGAAGGAGGAACTGCACACCGTAAACATTCAGGAGGTGGTGGATCCCATGACCACCGAGATGTATATTCGCGTCCGGGTGATAGGTGCCAAATATATGGCATCTGTGGTTGGCAACATTTCGGGTATGGCAGACGGTTTCCTGCTCACCCAGGCCTGGCGCCGCCCCCAGACAAACTATCACCTGTTGGACAACTGGAGTCGTTCGGCTATCACTTACGAGGATGACGACAGCCTGAAGAGCGTAGCCTATATCAGCACCACCATCCGTACCTTCGGTCTGCCACGTGGCAGGGAACTGGACGAGCAGCGCGATTCAACCAGCAATATACTCTCGCTCTGCTTCACCCTCATAGATGGTAAGCAGCATGTCTTCCACTACCCCGTAGGAAAGATGATAAAATACCGCAGGGCAGACATAGAAACTCCCACCGCCTACGGCACCAGGGCAGGCTCCTACTTCAGCAAAACGGATGTCACCCTGGAGCTGGACCTGATAGTGGATGCCCCCTTCTACGAAGACGAAGAAGTGCCCAACCTGCCCTACGCGCAGCCCTCGGGCTCAGGCTCCTTCGATGCCGAAGTGGAACCGTGGGGTGATGACGAGATAATAGATGTGCCGATGTAGGACCCCCCGGCCCCCTTTAGGGGGAGAGAGAAAGTGAAGAGTGAAGAATAGACCCCCCGGCCCCCTTTAGGGGGAGAGGGAAAGTGAAGAGTGAAGAATAGACCCCCCGGCCCCCTTTAGGGGGAGAGAGAAAGTGAAGAGTGAAGAATAGACCCCCCGGCCCCCTTTAGGGGGAGAGGGAATTGAGAATTGAGAATTATATATACAAACGACTAAACAACCAAACGACTAACTCGTTAACTTGTCAACTTGTCAACTAAAAAAATAAAGAGATAAAATATATGGGAGCAACAGGAAATAGCGTAACCAAGAAGGTTGCGAAAAAAAGGAGGGGGAAAAACACCTCGGAAGAGAACTGGGTGAAGAACTCGTCTCTAAAACCACAGAACAAGTACATGGAAGCGTTTTTGAAGCATCAGAACTCCTTCATCGTATATGACCCAAATTTCATGCTATGACACGTTAGCGCTTCCCATTCTATCGAAGACAAGGTCTTAGCCTGTTATTCAATAATAAATAGAAACTATAATAATATTAAAATGTATAAACAACCAACTTGTTAACTCGTCAACTTGTTAACTCGTTAACTAAAGAAATAACAAACTATTTACAAACCCAAAAACTATAGAAAACGAAACAGAGAGAGATTAAACATTATTATTAAAAAAAAAATCGAGAAAAAACTTATTTATTTAATTAATTATTTTTATTCACTTAATTTATTTAAAGTATGAAAAAGTATTTATTTTTAGCAGCAACCGCAATGCTGTTCGCTGCATGTTCAAACGAGACCGTTGAAGGTCCTCAGGCTCCTGAGACCAACACTGGTGAAGTTAACTTCGACACCTACATTTCTAGTACAACTCGTGCTGTGGGAGGAACAACAGGAGTAATGACAACTTCAACTCTTCAGTCGACTGGTTTTGGTGTATTTGCATACCAGACATCTAACACTTATCCTGCTGGTGGTACAGGTAAAACACCTAATTTCATGTACAATGAAGAAGTTACCTATGGTTCTTCTGTATGGAGTTATGCTCCTTTGAAGTATTGGCCAAATAACACAACTCAGGATCAATTGGGTGTGCCTGGTCATGCAACTACCACTACACCTAATGATTATGTCAGCTTCTTTGCATATGCTCCATATGTTAGTAGCGTAGGTGACCCTGGTATTACAGCTCTAACCGCAAATGACGCTACAGGAGACCCCAAAGTTTCATATAAGGTTGCAACGAAACCCTCCGAAAGTGTTGACCTTTTGTGGGGTGTTACACCATCAGCTTGGACATATACAGACGTAGCAAATAACAATTGGAACTCAACCGGCACTAAGAATTTTTTGCCACTCAAAGACATGCTTAAGCCAGACGTACAGACTCGCATGAAGTTCCTCTTCTTACATGCTCTTGCCCGACTTGGCGTAAATGTTATCGCAGCTGTTGACCAGGAGGCTGCAGGAGGTGAATTGGATGCTAACACAAAGATTGTCATTGAGAGCGTAACCATCACAGAATCCACGGCAACACATAATCTGGCAACAGCTGGTGATTTGAATCTGGACAACACTGCTGCAGGTATCGCACTTTGGGAGAATAAGACTATTCCTACAGCTCCATCGGCTTTAACTTTTACAATTAACGCATCCAACGAACTTGAAACATCTCTTCTTTGGGAGAGCGATGCAGCAACATCTTGGGCAAAGGAAGGTGTATTGACTTCAAAAGAAAAGCCTTTAATTTCTGCTAATAGTTATTTTATGCTTATTCCTACTCCAAATGCTACCAATACAGATTTGGATGTTAATATTGTTTATCATGTCATTACTAAGGATACAAGTCTTGATGGAGACTATTCTAATGTAACAAACAACATTACTAAGAAAGTAACGTTGGATTTCAACAATGGAAAAGCTTATACATTAAAACTGATTCTTGGTTTGACTTCTGTTAAGCTCGACGCTGAGGTTAAGACATGGGAGGTACAGGGTGCAACTGATGTTGATCTGCCCCAGAACGAAGAGTAATCTCTGAAAACTGACAATTAATTAAGTTTCGGGAGTAAAATGAAGTTAATCATTTAA
Source organism: Bacteroidaceae bacterium (assembly GCA_017645305.1). Taxonomy (GTDB): domain Bacteria; phylum Bacteroidota; class Bacteroidia; order Bacteroidales; family Bacteroidaceae; genus Physcousia. The sequence goes on from JAGCPD010000002.1 coordinate 14,030, forward strand.
CCTCCATTCTTACTTCCGAAATCTTACCCAACTAAAATATGTGGGGCGGCAGAATCCCTGCCGCTTCACATAATAATAAAAGAGGTAAAGGAGAAAGGATATAAAAAGCTGTGGGAACTATAAGACCTATAAGACTTATAATCATTAGCATGGGACTGCTGCTTGCAGCCTGTACCCAGGAAAACGAGGCAGAACCAGACTCTACCACGCAAAACGCTATACCCATAGCCTTCGACTGCTGGGCAAAAGAATATAGGACCAATAAGACCAGCGGTTCTGATGAAACCTATGACAATGAAAACAACACCCGCGCCGTCAATGGCTATACGGGTAATATAACAGCTGAAAACAAACAGCTGAGATATGCTGGCTTTGGCATCTTTATGTCACATGACAATACCTCAAAGCCCGATGTCATGTACAACCAAGAGGTGGAATACGTCTTTCTCGCCGATGGCTCTGGCAATGGCTACTGGACCTACTCCCCACAGAAATTCTGGCCCGCACAGGCCGTGGGCGTCTGCTTCTATGCCTACGCTCCGTATGTGCCCAATCCCGAGTCATTACCTGCCGGCACTACCGGCATCATAGATATGTCGTCTAACACAGACGCAAACCCTACCATTACATACGCTCGAACAAAACATCCAGAGGAGAATGTTGATCTGCTGTGGTACTTCCATGAGGTTACGAACGCTGACGCCTTCCTGGGGGGTGATGACCACCGCCCATCAATGCACAAGGCAGTGCCCCTGCAGATGCAGCACGCTCTAGCCCGTATAAAGCTTAGCCTGGGCATCACCAACGGAACAACACTTGCCGAAGGTGTGCGATTGCTGGTAAAGCGCATCAAACTGAAGGGTAACTTCGCCAAAACGGGAACCCTGAACCTGAACAGCACAGGGCCCACACCCACCTGGACAAGCCAGGTGCTGGCCGACAAGGATGCCGCCGACAACGAGGACAACGTAATCGTCATAGACTGCGACCCGGAAACCTATCCTGCCTCCTACGGCATCATAGACGAGAAGGCACGCTACCTGACCGGTATTCCTACCCGCTGGCAACCTGCTGGACTGCCGCATGTGAACTATGACACCACAACAGACGAGACGAAGGCGGCTACATCCACCAACCTGCTGTGCATGGGTGATGCCATCAGCTACCTGTACCTGATACCGCAGGCCGATCTTTCCTTTACGTGCGTGCTGGACTACTGCATCATCAGTGCCGACGGCAACACACTGACGGATTTCCACAAGACAACAGCAGTGGGAGATACTCCCATACACATCACGCCACTGGATGGCAACAAGACATACGACATAACGTTGTCGATAACAATCCCTAGCCCGTAGGGAAGGGAATTGCTAATGGATAATTGACAATGGATAATTGACAATTGGGGTAGTGAAAACGTGGAATAAAAATATAAGATTTATAATTATTTGCCTGGGGCTTTTGCTGGCAGGCTGTAGTTCTGAGCAGCAGCCTGAACCGCAGGAGGGACAGGCTATCACGCTGGCGGAATATACTTCACAGCCGCTGGTAACCCGTGCAGACTCGTCTCTGCTGGCTGAGCTGAGCATCCCCCTGGGAAAGAGCATAGGCGTATATGCCTACTACCACGATAACTCCACGTGGGCTGTCGAGGATGACGCAGGGCGCACCGTACCTAACTTCATGTTCAACCAACAGGCTATCAACACGGGAACGGGTAAGCCCTACAGCTATGCCCCAAGGAAATACTGGCCCAACGAGGAGGAGGACAAACTGAGCTTCATTGCCTACTATCCCTACTGCGACGGCACAGAGGAGCAGATAACGGCTTACAGCCTGACACCGAACCTTACCAATACGGGGACGGGACTGCCTACCTTTGACTTTGCCGTCAAGGATACCGTAAAGGAACAGGTGGATTTCATGGTCTCGGACTTACTGGCGGACCTGCCCAAGAGTCGTGCCACAGACCCGAACCCCGGCAACCCCTTCGATAACCTGACCATAACGGACCGCGTGCGCTTCCTGTTCAAGCACGCTACGTCTAAGATTGAGTTCCGCGTAAAGGTGGATGAGGAGATACGCAAGGATATCTCGTACTTCACCCTACGAAGCATGGCTATTACCAATATTTATAACGAAGGTACACTTACACCTGCATATACGCCTCCCGTACCACCTGCAACAGAGGGGACGACAACCCTCAACTGGGCTCCGGACGGCTCAAAGACATACTACTGCAAGACTACTGAGGCCTACCTGCTGATGCCGCAGACGCTGCGCGATGAGGCAGAACTGATTATCAACTATGACCTGGCCTTTAAGAGCGAAGGAACGACCTATACCTATGACGACAAGGGAAACCCTGTGGCGGTAGAGGAATACATATATAACAACCGGCACTCTGCCGTGCAGTTGAACACGCTGAAACTGAGCAGCAGCGGCACAGAGCTGACAGAATGGCTGCCTAACCACCATTATGTATATCTGATTCACATCGGTGCCAAACGCATCGATTTCACCGGCATAGTGGTTGACTGGGAAAACGAAGAGATTTGGAATGACATAGAGGTGGATGAGATGGTGCTGCCGTCACCATAGGTGAAGAATGAAAGAATGAAAGAATGAAAGAATGAAGGAATGAAAGAATGAAGGGAACAAAGACTATAACAAGAAATAAAGTGCTTACCTCTTTAACGGAAAGAGGCTGGAGAAGGTATGCACATATGGCAAAGCTTTTTATTTTCCAACTTTTCATTCTTTCATTTTTTCATTCTTTCATTTCTTCCTGCTCTTCTGAGCAGCAGCAAGAGCAGGAGCAGCCGCAGCAGCAGGAACCTATCGGATTCCGTGCTGATATGGCGGAGAACGGGGGAATTCCCGGTACTCGCGCTGCGGGGGACGGTGAGCACCTGCTTGACAATGCGGCACTGAAGGCTAAGGGCTTCGGGGTCTATTGCTGGTACACAAAAGGCAGGGATGTGCTGTTTACCGATAGCAAAGGAACCACACCCGCTGCACATATCAGTACCTATACCGGTGAGGACGGCTATATGCTGATGCGTAACCAGAAGGTGGAATGGGACGGCAGTAAATGGGACTATACCCCGTCGAAATACTGGCCGATGGACCCGAACGAGAAGCTGACTTTCCGCGCATACGCTCCCTATACCAACTATCTGATGACTGATGCTGCAACAGGCTTCCCCCTGCTGCCGGTAGTGGTGGATAAGGATGACTATCACAACGGCACGCAGCACGATCCGCTATGGGGAACGGGCCGCCTGATTCAGGGGGACACGGATCCTACTCCTGGTGAATACTTCCCCAAACCGGAACCGGACGACGCAAATCCGGAGAAGACCTATCTGCGCTACGGTCACCACTATAATAACATCACCTACAAGATGAGTGGAGACTGGCGTGATATACCGGTAGCACACAGCCCCAAAGATAATCGTGACGGAGTCATAGACTGGTTCTTCCACCACGGTATGGCTAAGCTGGTCTTCTGGGGACTGCTGAACGACAAGAGCGATAGCCCGAGTGTGACAGCAAAAATCACCAGCATCACGCTGACACCTCTCTACAGCCAGGGTCTGCTGGACATCAGCAGCCCAACAGCCTCGAACGCAGAAAAGCCTTATTGGTACGATCGCGCCGAGGACATGACAGTAACGTTATTAGGCTATGACTATAACAGTGACCCCAAAAAGGAACGGGACCTGACAACATCCAGTATCGGGAAATACAACGAAGAGTTGGCTAACAATGGCTGGACGCAGCTGACGGAAAAGGGACTGCTGATTATCCCCCGCGATTACAGCATGTCACCTATGACGCTCACCGTTTCCTTTAGGAGGGATGACAGTCCGGAGAACGAGATTACGATGTCAACAACCATCACGCAGGAGTTCCTGGGCAACACCATCTATTCACTGAGGCTGAACGTAAGCAATGCCCTGTATGTTGAAATTGATGTGGTGAAGTCGGCATTCATCCCTTGGACGGAGCTGAGTGCGGAGCATGAGGTGTATAATTGGTAAGAATGAAAGAATGAAAGAATGAAAGAAACAAAGACCATAACAAGAAATATAGTGCTTACCTCCTTGGCGGAAATAAGGTGGAGGAAGTATGCACATACTGCAAAGCTTTTCATTATCCAATTTTTCATTTTTTCATTTTTTCATTTTTTCATTTCTTCCTGCTCCTCCGAGCAGGAGCCTGAGCCTGAGCAGCAGAGGGAAGTAGAGGTGATGCCCTGTTCAACATACTTTAACGAGGCGTTCTCTGCCGGAACACGTGGATGGATACCGCCATCGGGCTTCTCTGAGATTTCCGGTATGGAGGACAAGACCATCGGTATCTGCTTTACCCAGGACGGCCAGGAGCCTAAGAAAGGATACTTCGTTCACACCGGCGGCAAATGGCTTACCAGTGTGGAGGGCATACAGAATGAGAGCTACTACCTGTACGGCTATGTTCCGCATCAGGGCGGTGTATCATGCGACATTACCGATTTGGCCGGAAGGGTAAGCACAGGCAGCGAATACAGCGAGGGTGCCATACTGACCATCAATAACCTGCCTACCATCACAGCCAGTGATGTCTGCGTGCTGGTGGGTGCCAGGAACGGATATAACAATGGCTACGATCATGAGCACCCCGAACTGGACTATTCCATCACGGGACTGAAGCCCGGGGACTTTCAATACGACGCTAAGGCAACCGCTTTAGACCCGCCAACCCACGGTAACTGTGTGTTCCTGCTCTTCGATCACCTCTACTCTTCGCTGCGTGTCCGCCTCAAAGTACACGCAACCTATGATGCGCTGCGCACCATCAAGCTGAAGAAACTGAATCTGAGTACCACTACCGACGACGAACCCACGAAGAAATATACCGACATTTCCATCACGTTGAACAAGACAACGGACGGTAGCTCACCCATCGCCAAAGACGGGTCGGGAAAGGAACTAATCACCTACACCCAAAGGGGTGACATCATCGGCAACGGTACGTTATATGAGTCAGAGAACCCCGAGGGCATGACACTGACAACAAGCTACCAACCGTTCCAAGGCTATTTTATGCCTCATGGCATTACCACACTCATCATCACCAGCACATACGATATTTATGACAAGAACGGCAACATGACCCGCAAGGATTGCACCGCCGAGAACACCATTGTATTCAGCAAACTGAACCTGGTGGATAGCGGGGGTGACCTTTTCCTGCAAACGGAGGCTCACAGGGGAATACGATATACCATCGATATGACCATCAAGCCCACCTATCTGTACATGATGTCAGACCCCGACCTGGAAAATCCGACGGTTACACTTGAATGAAAAAAACTTTAAGCAGAAATATTCTCATGAATATTTGGCAGTTTCGGTGAAAAGCCGTAATTTTGAAGATTGAAAGAACTGACTTAAAAGTGATAGCAACAAAAAGCAATATAAAACCTATAAGACCTATAAGACCTATAAGACTCATGAGACTAATGGGACTTATAAGACTTATGCTGTTTGCTATCCTGCTTAGTGTTCAGTGTTCCGTGTTCCATGTTTATGCCCAGGCACCAAAGACTGTAAAGATTGGGGGCAATGTTTATGGCGGTGGAAACAAGGGTGATGTAGATGGCAATGCCACGGTAACGATAAAGGGCGGCACCCTGAACAAGGTCTTTGGCGGAGCCCGTATGGCCGATGTGGGCGGGCGCACCTTCCTGCATGTTGACGGCGAGCATGCCACCACCGATGTGTTCATTGTAGAAGCCTATGGCGGTAACGATATTGCCGGAACCATCGGACAGTCCGGCGAGGCTACCACCGTTCCAACAGAGCTTACAGGAGTGCTTACCGGCAGTGAGACCAAAGAAACGAATCCCGAGAAGAACGAGATAGACGAGACTTGGAAGACCTTTGTCTGCACCAGTCGCTCATCAAAAATCGTCGATGGCAATACCGTTGATGATAAAACCATTGTCATCGGTTCTCTGTATGGCGGCGGAAACGGTGACTTCGACTACGAACAGTCAGAACCTACAGACGGAAAGGTTACCCACTCTATCTATAACAGAGGAGACAAATCGACCCCCATTGCCCAAAAGGTTACGCCAGAGGGTGATGTAGGCTTCCAGAAGCCCGAAATTCCCAAGACCTACCTGGAGCTGAATGGCGGCTTGATTGCCCATGCATACGGCGGCGGCAACAATGCAACGATAACGGAGAATACCACCATCAGCATCAACAACCATAGCGACGACCTTCAAACCCAGGCCATATCTTATGCCGCCGCTACCGGGACAACCCCTCAGGCTGTACTTGAATATCTGTTGGGAATGGTTAATCTCTCCACTTTCCAGAGCAACTACACCAGCTGGAGATATAACTTCGCCCGTGTCTTTGGCGGTAACAACAAGGCCGATATGGCCATCCGCCCCACCTGGAACCTGCAGACCGCAAGGATACGCGACCTGTACAGTGGGGGAAACCAGGGCCGCATGACGCACAAGGACGGTCTGCTCCTTGTTATCGACCCGGAAGAAACCAACCCCAAACCCCTTGTCATCGAGAATGTCTATGGCGGATGCCGAATGGCAGATGTACGTCCCAAGACCGATGTATGGGATCCGTCTCTGGATAATCCTGTAACGGGAGAAGAAGGCGACTATGCCGACGCGACAACCGTGAAAGCCGAACCCGGCTACCACTTCCCTGCCAATCTGGCAGCACGTACCCTTGTACTTGGCGGTGATATTGATAATGTGTATGGCGGAAACGACATCATGGGTAAAGTCTATTTCGGCAATGCCGTAGGTGTTGCCACCAGTATCCGTGGTGACATCTATGGCGGCGGAAACGGAGCATACGCCTATACTGATAACGGCGAACTGAAAAATAATCCGAATTATGCCGACTACTACTACGAAGTGCCATCCGAGAAAACCTCGGGAGAAGTCTTGCTGGACACCCGTCCCGATGCCGAGCAAGTATCCGTTATGGTAAGAGGAACGGCAGAAAAGCCCACCGTAATAGGCGGTTCCATCTATTGCGGCGGTAACTGCGCAACCCTGGAGAGGGAAGAGAGTCACAAGAACCTCCCCAACTATCCCCTTACGGAGCTGAAAATCGGCTCCTACGTATATGCCGAGAATGTGTATCTGGGCAACAACGGCACAGGTATGGTAAACGAAGACCTGCTGAAAATCTACAAAACCGAATACGACGGGTACCGGTACAACAGCATGGACCTGACCGACATCGGACAGATGAAGACATACATGAAAGGGTGTGAAATGAGTCAAATTCCCAGGATAGTAACAGAGGATACCGAAAATGGCGACCGCTACACATACATACCCTACACCTCCCACATAGGTTCCCTGTTCCTGGGCGGAAACGTGGGCAGTATGACCTACGAGGGCAAGAACACCATGACGTTAGACAAACCGATTGACATATATACCAAGGTGGTGGGCGGCTGTAACAATGCCATCGTACCAGAGGGTACTTACAACGCAATGTACGTGGGTGGTATCCTGGGCACCGAGGCCGAGCAGGAAACAGACGGATATAAGGAAGGCGGTAAGATAAAGGACCGTCTGGAACTGAACTTCAGCGGCATGAAGGTAGAGCCCAAGCGAGTGAATAACACCTATACCACCATTACCAGCGGCACACTGACAGAAGGCAATGAATACTATACATCCAACATCCCTTCCCGTGCCACGAAATTCATCTCCGACGGCACGGAAACCGCCACTGACGCGCATCCCTATTATGAACTGACTTCACGAGGCACAGAACTGGTATGGAACACCGCAGAGTGGAATTCCACTATAGATGGCTTTGTTGCGACAGGAACCTCGGGCGACAATCCCAACCGTCGTTTGCTGGACGGTAACGTATATGGCGGCTGTTACAACAGCGGTATCGTTAACGGCAACGTAATCATCAACATCAACCAGAATGTGCAAGACAAGGATGTGGTGTTTGACGAATCCAATGTCGATTACGAGGGTCAGCGCGATGACTTGGAGACCCTCTCCATGTCGGTCTTCGGTGCCGGTATGGGTGAGGAGACCGAAATATGGGGCAACACTACCGTGAACCTGAACAAGGGTTATGTTTTCCAGATTTTCGGTGGAGGCGAGAAGGGTGCTGTAGGCAAGAAAAACGGAAGCGGAGACTACGTCTTCGATACCAACTACTGCAGTACCGTGAACTTGAACGGTACCAAGCCTATCTACTCGTCTGACGGGACAGATGCCGACTTAGCCGAATCGGAATATCTGTATGGTGGCGGTAACGAAGGAGACGTTTGCGGTAACACATACGTCTATTTAGGTAACGGACGTATCTACGATGCCTTTGGCGGGGCCAGCGATGCCAATGTTCTTGGACACACCGAAGTGTATATAGGCAGGCAGCCGGACGGTGCTGGCGGAATAAAGGACGGTTTCCCCTGGGTGCGGGATATCGTATATGGCGGTAATGACTTTGGCGGCGAGATAACCGGTCGTCATGAAGCCGGCTATGACTTTACGAAGCTTGTCAGGGACTATGCCACCATCAAGACAAAGATTCACGGCTATCAGGAGGGCGAGGTGCCCGAGGTGCTGGATGCCGCCACATACGTAGAGTATCATCAGGGACGTGTCGATACCATCTTCGGTGGTGGATACGGAAATTACAACTATAGGGATACGGAGACCTACGGTGTAGGAAGCAAAATGCCCTACCAGCCAAGTTCCTTTGTCAATATCCGTCCCAACACCAACGAAAACAACGCCATCAAAGCCATTTTCGGCGGTGGTACCGGCTACCCGCTTAACAGAGAGGGAGACAATGGTCAGGACCGCAGCTACATACTGATAGACATTCCCAAGAAAAACGACAATTATCAGGACAACTTCAAGAAAACAGAAGTGTTCGGTGCCGGCAGCTACAACGGTGTAGGAATGGGTGTTGACCCTGCAATAGCTTCTGCCCCGGCAACTGCCGATCAAGCCTCGGCCATCATTGACCTGTGGCAGGGTCAGTTAGGTAACGTCTTTGGCGGCAGCTACCAAGAAGGTAACACACGCCGTACCGTTATCAACGTGCCCGAGGGTTCCACCATCAAGATGTTCACGAACGAGCCGAGTTCGGAAAAGGTGGATGGACTCAGCATGAAGCTTCCACAGCAATACGGCAACATATTCGGCGGAGCGTATGGTACGCAGATACTGCCGCCCTGCGATGTATATGAGTCCAATGTCAACTATGCCAGTGAGGATGCCATCGTCAACGGTTGCATCTACGGTGGTAACAACAACGAACGCCGCACCCTCCGTACCAAGGTGAACATCTCGTCACCGGTATGGCAAACCCAGAAAAACGGCTATACAGGTACCGTCTTCGGAGCAGGCCAGGGTAAGGACACGTGGGCGGAATACACCGAGGTGAACCTGCTTCCCGGAGCCATGGTCTATGAAGTCTATGGCGGCAGTATGATGGGACATGTGCTTAACGCTGAGAGTGTACAGCAGTACATGAAAACATATAAAGACGGACCGTCACCCGATATTTTGACAAGCGATCCCGACTGGGCGCTACGATACCCTGGCGGTTGGAGCCAAGCCTGGACGGATGCCTGGACCTTAGGCAGTTACTACGTACCTGATGGTACGTGGGAAGACTATCTTGGCAACGAAGCTGCCAACCTCTCCGGCATAAGCAACCGTCCTGAGCTGGATGCGGATCCAATAGCTTCCATGCAGCTGCCGGCAAAGAAGTACAACGCCAACGTCATCATTAACGAGGGTGCCACCGTGGGTAACTATGCCTACGGAGGTGGCTACGGAAAGAAGGCAACATCGTCGTCCGATCCCAACTATCTGACCGGTGACGTATATGGAACCACGTACATTGCCCTGCTGGGCGGCGAGGTGAAAAAGGACATCTATGCTGCGGGTACTGCCGGCAGTGTAAATGATTTGTTCCAGGCAGGGAACTTTACCGCCTCAGCCAATGCCTATATCCTGGGCGGTACGGTACGTAACGTATATGGCGGCGGTTGGCGCGGAAGCGTAGGTTTTCACAACGGGGAACCCCTTAACGCAACAGCCAATGGCAGCGACATCTTCGGTGTATCAAACGTGGTTATCGGCAAGAAGGGCAGCAACAGCCATACTGGCGGCAACCCCTCCGTTACCCGTAACGTCTATGGCGGTGGCGAGGGTGGCGGCATCTATGGTACAGCCAATGTCTATATTAATAACGGACAGATAGGCTACCGCTATAAGAACACAGCCACTGGCGAAGCACCCGAAAACTGGGAATATGTACCGGAACTCGACGATGCCGCTTCGGGGGACAACCTCTTGCAAAAGAGCGGCAATGTATTTGGCGGCGGATATGTAGCCAACAGTTACGTTGATAACTCCAATGTTAAGATGTATGGCGGTACGATACGCGGCTGTCTGTTTGGCGGAGGCGAGATTGGTCCCATCGGGCGCGGTACTATGAAAAATAGCCAGGCAACTACGGAAGATCTGGGAGGTATCTATTCCAACGGAGCCAGCATCTTCAAGCCCGGAACAACCCACGTTGAGATATACGAAGGTCATATCCTCCGCGATGTATTCGGTGGCGGACGCGGTAAGGACAACTGGGGCGGTGAAGGCTGGATGACCGACTCTGAAAAGCTTACCATGGACCGCAGTGCCAAGGGCTATGTCTTTGGACAGACGGCAGTCTATATCCACGGTGGCGAAATTGGTACGGAGGAAGGCGTGGCACAGGGCTACGGCAACGTGTTCGGCGGAGGCGATATGGGTAATGTATATAGTGCCTATGTTATTGACAAAACCACAAACGGTATCGGAAAGAAGTCAGGTGTCCGGTACAACAAGGGTCTCACAGCAGGGGATGCAGGATATGACGACGATGGCTACTATTACAAATACGAGGGCGGAAGCTTCGTGACAGACGGAGGCGAAAAGCTTCCTACCGAGGACTGCAAGGTAACCATTGGACCGAACTGCAAGGTAACAGACCCAGGCGGCATAATGTTCACTGGCATTTACTATCCTGAGAAGACCGTCATTCCTGCGATAGACCTGGACTACATGAAGGCTAACAGCATCACCGGCTATGATGAAAACGGTATAGTAACAAAGGCTGGCGGCATTACATTCTCCCGTTCGTATGACCAGGGCGAATATGTCTCCACCTATGCCCTGCATACCCTGAAGGACAAGACCACCGACACTTCCGAAAGCGGTGCACACCAATGGGCGAAGCTTGACGATGCCGGTATCATCATCCACAATGCCGTGTTTGCCGGCGGTAATATATCCGCAGGAGAAGATGTCATGTCTGCCAATACCACTGCGGTATATGGCAATGTCACGGCTGCCATCCACGATGTCTATCATCGCGACCTCATCACCATCGGTACCGGTCACACAGGCGGTCTGTACGGCGACGGTAACCTGACTCTCGTTGACGGTTATCGCGGACTGAATATCACCAACTACGGTACCGACTATTACAATATCTCTTCCGAAATCAGTCTGGAATCCTATAATGCGCTCCCAGCCCGTGAGCAGGACTACTACGAACTTAAATACATCTGCGTTGGTGCCTGTATCGACAACGAAGGCAAATCCTACACACCTGCCGATGGAAGCCTGAAGGCCTCCACTATCACGGCCGACGAGCTGCTGGTACGTTTCGAGGGCGTAAATGTTCCTGGAGGATCAACCCCCATGCTGGATGCCAATGGTGAGCCCGATTCTCACTACTGGGAGGCAAACGGTGTATGCTCGCGTTATGCCGGCCGTATCATGAACACCATACAGCGTGCCGACTTCTGCGGAGTCTTTGGCAGCCGCATGGTGATGCAGGGTGCCAAGGACCGTGTACCTGAGATTGCCGACAATGCCCTTTATACCATTAACCGTGTACGCGAGGTATCGCTGAACAAGAGAGAGTCGGTTATCGCAGCAGACGCAGGCAACCCCAAACATGCGATGCACGGCAACTACTTCGGTATATACAATAATGTAAAATTCCTGGGTGCCCTTACCAGCGACGTATTTATGACCGACCCGCGTACCTCGGATGCTACTACCTCTGACCTTATTGCAGACGGAACCACGACTTTCGTCGAGTGGAAAGAGGAACACAAGACCGACCGCAAGCGTAACCGTGCCAAGAGCTACAACGAAGTGGCATTGGCATCGGGTGTTTATCTCGAGATTACAACCGAGCTGAGTACCGGAAACAGCGTGAACGAGAAAGACTGGGGCTATGTTACGGGTGTCATTGGCCTGGATCTTATCAACAACATTCAGACAGGTGCGGGAGGCGGTTTCGTCTATGCCAAGAACGTACACGGTATTCCCACTTATGTCCGCAAGGAACATGCTACCCTGAGCGTACTGAATGCACAGGCTGTTACCAGGAAGAACTTTACATATTTGGAACCTGACGATACGCCCTCTCCTGATGAGCAGGAATATTGGGAGACCTCGGGTAACTTTGTTCACGACACCCAGACCATCATCGACGACTGCTATCCCATTAGCAATCGCTATGACGGCCCAAACAGGGTGCCTGCCCATTACTGGTATATCAAGGGCTCTGTCTATGTCTATGACCAGTACATCTCGGCCTTCACCGGTGCCCCCAATGCCTATAGCGAGGTAGTGAACATCCCGCTCACCATTACAGCCGCCTCGAACGGTAAGATGCAGTTGATGAATGTGATGCCCAACCGCTATGCCTACTATGCTAACGGAACCACCAAGACAAAGCTCGACGGTGAGGACATTCTGGAAATCAGAGACAAGGAATACAAGCTGAACGACCCCATCAGCTATTGGGACTACAACCTGCTCAGTGCAAAGGAGAAACTGCTCTTCGTAGAGAAGACCTACGTTACCATTGCCGAATGCGAGATTGGCGAAACCACCTACCCTGCCGGCTACGTAATGCTGCCCGAGGAATGGGAGTCGCTGAGGAATGATGCACCGACGAAGACCATCGATGGCGAGAGCGTACCGGCAGTAACATCGAACGGCAGGGATGTGGCATTCGACTATGTATTCCGCGAATCCAACAACCTGAGCCACGATACGGGCTACATCCTTACCTACGACGTGAACAATCCCGATGTATGGAATGTATGGTACACGCCCAAGACCGACGATGCCACAGGCAAGATTAAAAAGAAAGACTTCGACGAACTGACGAAGTTAGAGCAGGAGAACTACAACAACGGTCCCACTTACAAACCCTCGACGGCAGGTCTGTACGGACAGCACGAATACAAGGAGAGCGAAATCATCCCGAAGGATATTTATGTTGCCTACGAAGGCGAGGACAAGAATAAGGACGGTGACTTTGAAGACGTAGGGGACACGAAGGGTCTGAAACAAAATCCATCCGTAACGATTCCCGCAGACGGCCAGGCTGCATTCGAACCTGCCTGGGTAGTAACCGCTACCATCGATGCCACTACGGATTCCTCCAAGCCTGCACACCTCTATCCCGGTGCTACAATTGCCAAATCGGATTACGAGAGCAGTTGGGCATCCATAAGCAGCAGCGTGGCACCTGCCTATGTATGCAGCAGCACCCTGGAACTCGGAGGCGGAACCGTCATCGTTGCCAACACGATAATGACCGAAACAGAGAGGCAAGAATACATAACAGCCAACCCGTCAATGGAATCGATAATTGAGGAAGTTATACAGCCTGCCTACACCTGCACAACGGCAGGACTCTACGGTGGAAGCTACTACGCTACTTCGGGTAACTACCGTGGTCTGGCTATCTGGAGTTCTATGTCTGAGAGCGACCGAGCGAACTTCAGTTACAACTACGATGCCCTTGACCTGCTCATTGATCCTCATTACAGCAAAGACCCGACAAATCACAATATCATACATCCCGAAGGACAAAAGTACCAGTACGACGGCAACGGTTTCACTACATTAGATGAGGCCAAGACCAACAAGGCTGGCTACTCCGTAGAAAAACCCGTGGATTACACGGCAACCTACGAAGGCGAGAGTAACTTGACCTATAAGGATAAGGATAATAACTCGCGAACCGTTACCGTCGGTCAGGAACTGTTACGCGAAGACTTCGAAAGCCTGCCTAACGAGCAGCGCCACTACGCACCCATTACAGTTCCCGATGACGGAATATATAATGTATATGTGGTGAACAGTCCGTTTATCCACGGCGAGACACCATACGCCATAGGCCAGACCATCGGTAAGGAAGATTTCAGCGGCCTGACCTCCGATGACCTGACGCATGTCTCTATATTGGAGTTCTTGCAAAGAGATGCTGGAGAGACTTTCTACTATTGCCGCGAAGAATATACCGTGAACCACAATGGCGAGGGACAACCCGTGAAGGCTGTTGTGGCAGCAGATGGTATTGCAGTGGGTGATGTCAAAGGAAACGGGGCTACCGTTCCCGTAGGCTTCATCATCAGCAAGGAAGGTGAAGGTGTAGGTCATACGTACGGTTACCAGAGCCTGACCAACAGGCAGCAGAACTTCACCATCCACGGCGTGGCACCTGTAGAGACCAGTACGCTCTATGTAAGCCGAAAGAGCGATATCTACGACCTCTCAACTGAGAAGATTATCACCGTTATCTACCGCTACGACTACGAGGAACTTGACGAGAATGGTAACGTTGCACCCGTCAGCGAGCGCCATGTGCTGAACATCCACATCAACTTCGAAAGCGGTGTGCCTACCATCGAGGACATCACTCCTCCGCAGATTGTACTGCCCGGCACACTTGTACAGCTGCGTACGCCCAACGTTACACCCGGAGCCTACGAGGTGACTGGCGGTGGATGGACGTTGTTCGAGAAGGAGGAAGATTCAGACAGCCATACCAACGGCATACCCTACACGCCCGGCAGCGACCCGCTCTACTGGTACCAGAACAACTTCTGGGTAGCCTACTATGCACAGACCTATCTGGGTAAGACATACAGTAACGCCGTACAGGTCAGCGTGGCCAACTACCACGACCTGGCAGAGGTGATGAGCGAGCAGAACAAGACCCACCACATGTACATCGACTATCCGTATGTGGAGCGCGACCCGAAGATTTACATTAACAATACAGACGGACTTACCCAGTTCAAGGATTTGTTTGACTTGAGTGTACTCGACGGTTATGCCGTCGATGAAGATGGTCTCATCACAAGTGGCGATTTCGAGGGCCATAAGCCGCTGAATACACAGGTTCGTGCCGACCGCAACCTGGAGTTCTTCCTCCATACCGACCTGACCCACGAAGGCGAGTGGACACCTATCGGTTACGACGGTATCTGTGACGATCCCTCTACTCCTGCAGATGAAGGAAAGACTGGCCAGTGCTTCGACGGTATTCTGCATGGCGACGGCTATACCATCAACGGTCTTGACCACTCACTGTTCAACCACCTCTGCGGTGATGTATATAACTTAGGTGTAACGGGTTCGTTCACCGGTGCAGGTATTGCAGAGACCGGCGGCGGCTATATCGAGAACTGCTGGATTAACACAACAGGTACGCCTGACGGTACGGTCTATGCTATCTTCGGTAATCCTACTGCTGCCGTATCAACAACAAAGCAGATTGTCAACAGCTACTATCAGGATACCAAGACCTATAAGACTTCGGGCGGCAGTCATGGATTGGCTATACCCAAGCCCGACCGTGCCTTCTATAACGGTGAAGTGACATACGACCTGAACGGCTTCTATCTGTACAAGCGCTACAACGACAACGCGAACCCAGGCGGCGAGCTAACATACAAATACTGGAAGGAAGGCGAGTCAGAACCGGTAGATGGCACATACGCTGCCAACGAGGCTCTCTGCTCTTCGGGCTATAACAATGCCAAGTATGTTGAGGATCGCTTCGCCGACGGTGACTTCCGCTATGCCGGCGGTACCATCCCGAACTATGAGGACGAGCGCCACTGGATAGAGGAAGTGGAGAGGAACGAAGAGACCATAGAAGTGGATCACTGGTCTCCCATCTGGCCCGATGACTACCTGTTCTTCGGTCAGACCCTGAACTACGACCAAGTGGAGGATCGCACGCACCAGAATGTACCTACTGCCGTTATCCGCAGCAGCGGCAGGATTGAATACGGCGAGACGGGTAACCGCGTCTATCGTGCTCCGGCCTACTACCGCAACAGCATCATGAGCGTTGCCCACTTCAACCCGTATGCTGTCTTTGCCAAGAACAAATACGGTGACGCGAATGTGCTTGCCTACAAGGATATGACGGCCATTGACTTTACCGATGCCAAGTACGGACTGTATGAGAACTACAAGACCTATGGTTTGGGTCAGGTAGATGTCACCATCGATGCCAATACCGTCCATACCTTCTACCCGCCATTGCTGGACGACTGCGGTCTCAGTGAACTGAAACTGTCGGGCTTCAAGGGAGGCGTTAACGATGAACTGACAAAGAACCTGTTGGTTTATACCTTTGCTACAGGCGGCACAGGCGAAGGCGAGACACCTACAGCAGCCCAACAGACTGCCAACGTGGCAAGTGCTGCCCTTGCAGAGCCTGCGTTTGCAATGACAAACGACACATACTGCACCGTAGATTGGGCTGACCCGGCCTCCATACACGGACACTGGATAAGGAAAGCCGGCGACGGCTACCTGTCGGAGCGAGACCATCTGCTGGTGGATAAGAACGACTTCGATGCGCCCATAAGCTACGTATTCAACAGCGGTAAGCGTATGTGGCACCAGCGTGAACCTGATAATTATGTTGACAGAATAAAGGGTTGGGAAGATATAAGCCTGCCATTCTCGGCTGAGTTGGTAACCACACAGGACAAGGGCGAGATTACCCACTTCTACAACGGCAGCGACGTGAGCAAGAACGGTACCGGTACGAAGATCGGTCACGAGTACTGGCTGCGTGAGATAAAGGAGAACTCGACGATGACCCTTAAGAGCAGCACGCCGGATGTACTGATGGCCAACTTCCAATATCCTGCATACGACGGCGACGGCACCGAGAAAACGGACAAGACTGTCACCAACACTTTCCTGTGGGATTATTTCTACAAGAACGAGGCTCTGCACAACCAGAAGGACAAGAACGATGACACCTATCAGGAATACTACAGCAGTTCGCGCAAGTATAGCGGTTATGCGATGCTTACAAGGGGTATTCCATACATCATTGGATTCCCGGGCCAGACCTACTACGAGTTCGACCTGAGCGGTAACTTCGTTGCCCAAAATACTGCGACAGACAACGATCCTATGATGGATGCTCCCACCAAGCCTAAGCAGACCATAACATTTGCTTCTGAAGAGGGTGCCCACATCTATGTGAGCGACACAGAGAAGACCGGCAGGAAAGTAAGCTATGACGGCAAGGACTACTACTTCGTGCCCAGCTACCTGAACAGGGCATTCGAGGCTGGAACAAACTACTACACGCTGCAGTCTGAATATGACAGCGACAGCGATACCTACACCGACTGTAGCACCTATATCAAGGTGCCTGCGGCAAGCACGCCTCCTGCCGATCCCGTACCCGACACGCAGGTTTCTGCCTTCCGTCCGCACTTCTCAGGTCCTGTAGTAGCATCTCCGACGAAGGAGTACCGTCACATCAGATTCAATCATGTGAACGACGGTACGCTGGAGCCTGACGAGGATATTTCCGACCGTGAAAAGGGCAGTCTGGAGATTTACACTCGTGGCAGAAATATCTATACAGTCTCTCATCTTGAGGAAAATATTGATATCCGTATCATCAACGCTTCCGGTGCAACCCTTACCACCTACAAGCTTGAACCGGGCAAGACCGTGATAACGCCTATCACCGCTCCTGGCTCTTACATCGTCAATAAGAAAAAAGTTTACATTAAGTAATAAAAAATGGGTTAGCGAAACAAAAAGGGCGGCCCGTCGTAATGTCGAAATAACGATATAACGTAACAACGACAAAAAGAAAGGCCGCACAAGAAAACGAAACCACTAACCACTAACCCTTTTTCAATTAACAATGAACAATGAACAATTAATAATTCATAATCGCCTAAAGCCTAAAGTCTAACGTCTAACGCCTAAAGTCTAAACCACTAACCGCTAACCCCAAAAATAAATACCAGATAATGAAAAAGATTCTATTAGTAGCGACCCTATCCATCGGAGCCCTGACGGCCCATGCCCAAGAGAAAGTCATGAACATCCAGAAGACAAACGGGACAAACACACAGACCCGCGTGGAAGACGTAAAGGAAATGGACTTCCTGGATGCAGGGACGCAGCCCGCCACAATGATTATGAAGACCACCAACGGCGCTCTCCTCCGTACCGGAGTGGACGATGTGGAAATGATAACCTTTGCCGACACAGTGCTCAACTTTAACAAAAACGGTGACCGCATCTACGAAGTCAATGACCTCTGCTGGCCCGATGACCGTTTACTGCCCTACTTCTTTCCACCGGCAGCCACCCTCAGGACGTTGGATATGAGCGCAGCCAAACTCAGCGATGAAGAGCGCGTCATGTTCTGCACCCTGCAGGGAATCATCAACCGTACCCGCCCGCGCATCCTTCTCTATAACCACAACGAGGAACCGCAGACAACATGGCCTTCGGCACACAGCCTTAAGACCTCTGCCGTTTCCACCACCTCGCCCTATACACTGGTGAAGCTCTTTAAAGATGAAATCAACGGGTTGGTGCTCTACAGCAATGAGCTAAGCAACCATTATTCCAACCTTGCCGTCACCATAGCCGGTCTGGACCGCCTGCTGCCCGTAACAGCCGACATAAAAGCAAAGCTGGAGAAGAACGGCATGGACTTCCCCGTTGTGGAAGACCTTACAGGATTGACACTTACCTCTGCATCAAACATCTATAACTACCTCTACAACAACTACTGGGGCCGCTGCAACCACCGCCTGCTCATCAACGAACGTCCCAACATACCATACGTGCATGACATAGGTGCTGCCTGTGGCTCGGCATGTGTATGGCTGGATCCCCGGAATTCTGCTGAGAAGACAGTGCTGGACAAGATGCTTAGGGCAATGACACCTGGCAGGGACTTCGTCCTGGGCTGGTATCCCGAGGAGCGTTCCGGCGTGGGCGAAGCCACCCAATTCGGCCTCTCAACCGTGCCCGGTGACTTCTTCGAGAACGCCACAGTCTATTCGGCTGTCAACAAACCTGTTAAGATAGCACCCGTTCCCAAGCGCCCGAAGCTGGAGAACAAGGTCTATGCTACCGTCTATATCAGCGACGGCGATAACATCCAGTACTGCCAACATGCCATGGCAAAAATCTTCGAGCAGAGCGGACGTGGCAAGATTCCCATGAACTGGACCATCAGTCCCGCCCTTGCCGACATTGCGCCCATGATGCTGAACTACTACTATCGCAAGGCAACGACCAACGACTGCTTTGTGAGCGGTCCCTCTGGCATGGGCTATGCGATGCCGTTCAACGGATTAGGTGAGGGCAGCGGGACGTACTACAACTCTTCCGGCCCGAAACTTACCCCCTACATCCAGCTGACCCAACGTTACATCGAGAAGGCAGGACTGCGCGTCATCACCATCTGGGACAATATCAGCTCGGCTCAGCGCAAGGCTTTTGCCGACAACTGCCCCTACCTGTACGGACTGACCATCAACGACTATGAGCGGCAGAACGGCAGGCTTGCCTATGCCGTGCAATCAGGATGGCTTCCTATCGCCCCACAATATCCTTGCTATCGCGGCGATATAGATGGGATAACCGACTTCTTCAACCGCGACATCAAGAACTTCAAGGGCACGGCACCTATGTTCGTCACCGGACAGGCCGATGTCTGGAACTTAGGTCCCGACAAGCTCGTTGCCTTGAAAGACAAACTCAATGCACTCTCGCCGGGCAACGTCAATATCGTCCGTGCCGACCATTGGTTCAGCTACTACAACGAGGCTAAACACTTGCCTTTCAATATCACCCTGCTGCAGGATATGGAGATTACGTCATCCCCTGCCAGGACAAGTGTGAAGTTTGCAGCCGACGGTTCGCCTTCTGAGGGCTATATATGGATTTCCAAGACTACGGACGGAACAGGCTGGGTGCAGCTGGACTTCAAGGAGCCTTTCCAGATTAGCCGTTACGTAGTGCGCCATGCCGAGGCTTCCGGCTTGGATCCTCATCTCAACAGCCGTGACTTCACGGTCGAGGTCAGCCTTGACGGTGAAACGTGGACTACGGTAGGCACGCACACGGACAACACTTCTGCTGTAACGGATGCTTCCATCACTCCTGTCGATGCCCAGTATGTTCGGGTGAACGTTACCAACGGTGGTACTGACGGCTATGTCCGCATCGGTGACATCGAGGTGTATGGTGCACATTAAAACGGTTAGCGTTTTAGACTTTAGGCGTTAGACTTTAGACGATTATGAATTATTAATTGTTCATTGTTAATTGAAAAAGGATTAGCGGTTAGCGAAATTCTTAACTCTTAACTCCTAACTCCTAACTCGTAACTCCTAACTCTTAACTCTTAACTCTTAACTCCTAACTCCTAACTCGTAACTCTTAACTCCTGACTTAGCGGTTAGTGGTTAGCGTGGTTTAACGAAAGCGAAAACCAAGAGAAATATTTTAAAGAATATTTGGCAGTATCATGGGAATGTTGTATTTTTGCATTGTAAAACCAAAAGATTACAATGGAAACAAAAGAAACAAGAAAAGCAAACATCTTCCAGCGGATTCTTGCTGACAAGAAAGCTATTCGCGAATGCATTGCTAATCATGGTAATCTAAAACAGCTTGCCGATGAGCGAAGAATTCAATTCGCTGCACCCTTATAGTTTCAAACTTGATGGAGACATGCACTATGTCTTCACTACAGAAGCTGGTGTAGTTTATCACGCTTACTTCATTGATTTTTGTATGTATGCTCCTCACTTCGATGGAGTTTACATGTTCAATATAGAACCTGAGGGTGATACTACTAATATTCCCCAAGATATTAGAATCTCACATACTATAGTGAATATACTATCGCAATTCTTTGCTAATCACCAGAATTCAATGATAATGGTATGTGATAGCATTGATGGCAGAGAGTACAAGCGGAATTTATTGTTTGACCGTTGGTATAGACATTACGCCACTGCTGAAATTATCAAATATGATGCATCTGCAGAGACTGAAGACTATGTCCTGTATGTGTCTCTTTTTGTTCATAAAGACAATACCAAAAAGTCCGAGATTGTTTCTGCATTTTATGAACTCGTCAGAAACAACATGTATCCGATAGAATAACTGGTATCTTAGCGATTCTCCCCCTTTAACTCCCCAGTTTAACTTCATTCTATAACTCCCGAACAAAACCCCCTCAACGTAGGCCCCCTAAGGGGCCATACGGGGGATTGGAAATAGCCAGAATTTAAACTTCTTTAACACATATAAGCCAAATATTCATAGGAATGTTTGGAGGTTTTTCGGAAATTGTGTAATTTTGCAATTTGTATGAGATAAAATGTAAAATTCAAAATGACACCAAATATAACACAGAAAACCTACGATAAAAATGAACCTATTTTCGTGAGCCAGAGAACCTATGTTCGTGAGCCGATGAACCTATGTTCAAGAGCCAATGAACCTATGTTCATGAAAACACCCTTTTTGAAGCAGTTTTTTATTGCCCTCCTGATGCTGGTTTTCGGGAGCGGTGCGGCCATGGCACAGGTATCAGATGGCTTGTATAACATCATAATTAAAGACGACAATAGTGGTACCATCACTAATGTTTACATGTGTCCTTCTCTTGAAAACAAAGAAGCAGGAAAGCCTTGGGTATCTGGATGGAATGCAACCACCTTTGATAAAACAGTAAGCGGGACTCATTACACTTTTAATGCCACCTATTTTTCATGGGTTGTTAAGCAGGTGACAGTGAATGAACAGACTTACTATTACTTGATTAATGTCTATACAAACCAATATTTAGTATGGGAACATTATACCAGCGGAACTGCCAGAGCTGTACACTTGGAAACAAAAGCATCAGCCCCCACTCAATCTAACGAAAAATGTTTCTATTCTTTCTATACCAGCGGCGGAAAAACATACATACACCCCGATCAATGTACTGATGGCAACACACGAGGATTAAATTATAAGGGTAATTTTAGCTCTACCGACAATCTTCAACACAGAGATGCTAATTATCGAGGTCTGATACAATTCTATAATGGTACTGATAACGTAATTCAGTCCACCCTCCTTAGTGCCCCAGAAATCAGCGATGCGTCGGCAGCGACGGGCAAGGCAACTGTAACCGACAACAACGGCTTACCTGCGGGCTACAATATCCGCTATACTACCGATGGCAGCAACCCTACTGCCACCAGTGCCATAATGGCTGCCGATGGCTACGAGGTGACAACATCTTGTACTCTCAAAGCCGTGGTGGAGCGTTACGGGGTTGTGCTTACCGCAGTGGCCACCAAAGAGCTTACTCCCGCTCCCTGTGCTACGCCAGTCATCAGTTTTGACTACACCACCTCGATGGTTTCTATTACCTGTGCCACATCAAGCACCACCATCTATTACACTACAGACGGAAGTACCCCCACTACTTCCAGCACAGAATACAACGGAGCTTTCTCCGTCACCGGCCCCACTACTGTAAAGGCCATTGCCACCCGTACCGGTTTCCCCGACTCCGAAGTTGGTACGCTGGCTATCAGTCAGGTTGCCACACCGACCATTCAGAACAACGGCAGCAATGCCATCTCTATCACCTCGACTACACCAGGTGCCATCATCTATTACACGACCGATGGCAGCACTCCTACCACCTCAAGTAGCCAGTTCACTACACCCTTGTGGGAGGATGTCAGCAATAAAACCATCAAAGCAATCGCCGTCAAGGCAAACATGATTACCTCAGAAGTAGGTAGCGGCCAGGTAAAGCTGAAGTGCGAGCCTCCCGTCATCTCAAGAGATGGAATGTCGTTTACCCTTTCTTGTAGCTATCCTACCAGCGCTAATCTTTGGTACACCATAGGCGGTAGCACTCCTGACGTGCCATATGCCAATACCCCTGTAACATTCACCTCTGACCAATTGCCGGTGACTGTGAAGGCTGTGGCCAAACATGATGATTATACTGATTCCGAACCTGCGACTTTGACGCTCACTAAGGGAGAAGGAACTGCCGAGGATCCGTATTTGATTTACGGAGCCACAGACTTTACCAATTTTGTGAATGATGTCAACAACGGTACCGCATCTTCTGCCCATTACAAACTGTGTACAGATGTAAATGTCAGTGGCATCAGTGGTATTACGACAACTTTCAGCGGCTCATTTGACGGTGATTCACATGTCATCACAGGGCTTTCTAATCCCCTCTTCAGCACTGTCGATGGTGGTGTGGTAAAGAATGTCATCCTGGACGAAGTTGCCATTCCTACCGGCGGAACCAATGTGGGTGCCATTGCCAACGAAGTAGAGGGAACGGCCGACCATGTTGCCAGCATCTACAACTGCGGTATTCTGTCCGGCAGCGTAACCGGCAGCGGCTATGTGGGTGGCATTGTAGGTCTGTTAGGTAACACTTCTGATAACGACAAATGCTATGCCCGTGTCATCAACTGCTATAGCTATGCCACTGTAAGCGGAGGAACCTGGGGAGCCGGTATCGTAGGTTACAATGCCTTTGCATCCAAAGCTGGCAATCTGAGAACCATGGTGATGAACTGTATGTTCTATGGCGACATTACCAGCGGAGGGAATGTCTCCCCCGTCTATGGTGGATTGAACATCAATAACCTGAAACATGCGTCAGACCGAAGCCAAGACGGTCTCAACACCTTCAACTACTATGCCTACGACGAACTGAAAACTGCTGACATAACCGCTTATAACTGTGCGCTGGCTATTGAGGAGAAATACCTGAACCGCTTTGAGTTCTACCGTCTTCTCTTGAACAGCAACAAGAAGCTAGCAGCCCTTTATGCCACAGGTTCTGCCGAGAATGCAGACCAGAAAATGGCAAAGTGGGTATTGGAGACGGCAGACAGAACCAATGACACCCCATACCCCTATCCCATTCTGAAGGCGCAGGGCAAATATCCTTCTATTATCAACCCCGATTTCGAGCATGCGCCTGACAGTACCACCGTTGGTCGCAACAAGGGAGGCAAACTGGGAACAAAGACTTTGTCGGTAACCATCAACAGTGTGGGTTCCAATGCACCTACTGGTGCCAGTATAACGAACGGTTCCCTTACCCTCATACGCACCGACAAGGACTTCGACCGCTTCAACTATAACTACGACAAGGTGCAGTTGCCATACTACAACGATGTGGGTACAGGCAACTACACTGGTGGCAAGGTGGTGACCGGCTGGAAGATAACAGGCATTGATGCTGTTACTGGTGACCCTTATACCTCGTCACACTACCCCACCACAGGAGTCAAGGATTACCCTTACCATAACTATGCCGACCGTAAGAGTTCCAACAAGGACCTGTACAGTGTCAGCAATCGCGTATTCTCACAGGGAGCTTACTTTGATGTGCCCTACGGTGTGACCAGCATCACTATCGAGCCCTACTGGGGAGATGCAGCATACGTGGCCGATGAATATTACGATGTGGTATATCAAGCGACGGACAAAGATTATAATAAGCAAATGGTGACCCAATTAGGCCAACAAGTGGGTACCGGTGCCCAGTTTAACGGACAGACGATATACACCAACATCAGTGATGCTCTTGGTTCTCTCACTGGCAGTGGTACAACAGTCTATGACAAGGCTGTTGTGCTGGTGGGCAATCTGCACCAAAGCGGTGTGCCTTCTGCCGGAGGCACAGCCTTTACCGTGATGTCTGTGGATATGGACAACGACCATGAGCCTGACTATAGCATGATATACCATCATAATGGCAGACAGGCCGTTTCTCCCATCCGTTTTGATTTCCTAAACATCCCTGGTACGGCTCAGGCACAAAAGCCTAATGGTGCGTCACTCCTTCTCAATTTCACCATTTTCAAGACCAAAGGCTGGTTTGAGTTGACGAATACCAGTTTGGCATATTCCAATCAGGTAGAATATGAGAACACAGACGGTACTGGCGGCAAGGCTGATTCGCCCCTTATCCTCCTTGGTGGTGTTTTTGACCAGTTCGTATCAACGCAAAAGACTGCTGTCAACGGAAAGACCATCTACATCCATGTGGGCGGCAATGTATGTATCAATTCGTTTGGCTTGGGTACGCACAGCGACGGTAGCTTAGGTACGCCCCATGTACCGGTATCGGTAACGGGCGGTGCATACGACGGATTCTACCTTACCGGCACTTACAATCCGAATGCGACGGAAAAGGCTGACAATGCTGAATGTTACATTAGCGGAGGATACTTCAAGGAGGCTGCAGGTGCCTGCCAGGAGCCGATTAACGGCAATGTCCAGTGGCAGATCTACAACGCCGACATCGACAACTTCTTTGGTGGCGGTATCAACGATGCCAGACCCATCAAGGGAACCATTACCACCGATATCTTCAACAGTCACGTAAGCACCTTCTGCGGCGGACCGAAATTCGGTAACATGACAGCAGGTAAAGCGGTTACCACCAATGCCGAGGGATGTACCTTCGACGAGTATTTCGGTGCCGGCTACGGCGGTCTTTCCTATTCTAAGCAGAAGTATTACGATATAAGCGGCTACAATTTCGACACAAACACAAATCCCTATCTCGCCGAGCGGGGTAAATACTACGACGGAGCAACCACAAACGCAAACAACAGTAAGCCTGACTATGGTAAGAAAGGACCCGGTGTAGCCACCGACTACGACTATGAGTTCTTTGTATGGTCCAGCGGTACTACGGGTGCCCGCGTCTATGTCAAGTTTGCCTCCTTCTCGTTGGCACAGTGTGATGATGTGAATTCGACGCTCACGAGATGTACCATCAACCGCAATTTCTATGGCGGAGGCAGCTTAGGTAATGTAACTGGAACGGCCACCTCCGTTCTCGATGGCTGTACGGTACATGGCAATGTGTTCGGCGGAGGTTTTTCTGCCACATTACCCCCCATCAATGTAAGGACTGGAGACTATCAGAAAAATCCAAAATTCAACAGTGCCTCTGGTATGTTTGAGCCTGGTGTTTTCTCGACAACTGAAAAATTTACCTGGAAAAATGCAGCAGAGGCTGGCGTAACCCTGACAAACGGCGGTTCCGGCAGTGACTTGTTAACAAACAAATACATCTATACCGATGTAGAACTGAATGCACTGGGACAGGTTGGTCAGACAGACCTGACCATCACCGGCAACACTGTTGTGGAAGGCAAGATATTCGAGAAAGACGGTGAGGGAAATTATAATATTTCCGAGGTTACCGGCGGTGTGTTCGGTGGTGGCGATGAATCGGCCGTAAACGGCAATACCAAGGTGGATATCCAGAATACCGAAGCAACTGATGGTGTTCTGAATGTATTTGGCGGTGGTAATACGGCCGACGTACTCGGTAATACCGTAGTAATGATGACTGACGGAACCGTTAAGCAGGATGTCTATGGCGGTGGTAAGGGTGCTTCTACCGTTGTGAGCGGTGATGTTGCAGTAACGATTGGTGCCAAGGATGGCGGCGGTGCCCTTAGCGGCTCAGGAGAGATTTCGGGCAATGTATATGGCGGTAGTGCCTTCGGTGCTGTGAATGCAACCAAGGATCCCGATACTAGTGTTCTTTCATTTACGGAAAACAAGAAAACGGATGTCAAGATCTACGGTGGTACGATGGGTAAAGTATTTGGCGGAGGTCTGGGAAAAGAGGAAAGCGGAACGCCCGAAGATCCCGGCTATGTAGCGCCTATTGCTGCCCAGAACTTCGGCAATACCACCATCACCATGGAAGGCGGTACGGTAAGCACGGCTGTCTATGGCGGTGCAAACGTTAATGGCGTGCTGCAGAAGGATGCCACCGTCACCATCACCGGCGGTACGGTGGGAACAGAGCCCGCCACAGAAAGCGACCCCATTACAGATGTTGTCTTTGGTGGCGGCTATGGTCAGCCAACACTCGTGGAGGGCTCTGTGGAGGTGAACGTCGGAACAGAGGGTCAGGCAACGGCAGGAGCCACCATCAACGGCCATGTATATGGCGGCAGTGCCGAGGGTAACGTAAACAC
The DNA here is from genome assembly GCA_017645305.1 of Bacteroidaceae bacterium. Lineage (GTDB taxonomy): Bacteria > Bacteroidota > Bacteroidia > Bacteroidales > Bacteroidaceae > Physcousia. Next base: position 41,264 of record JAGCPD010000002.1, read on the forward strand.
GAGCAAACCCGCAAGCGAACTTGTCTTCAACGCTGACAAGACGACGCACGTAAATCTCTTCAAGGGACTCATCAAAGGTAACGTCTATGGTGGCGGCCTGGGGGTAAAGGCAACCGGAACATACGGTACGCCAGGCTATGACCCCGGTATTGCAGCATACGTGGGCGGTGATGTACGGGTGCTGCTGGACGGTGCAAAGCTGGCCATTACCTATTCCGGTACGAAGGAAGGAGAGGATGACGACCGCACATTCTGGAGCGGACAGATATTCGGTTGTAACAACCTGAACGGTACCCCGAAGGGTCATGTGAAAGTACATGTGAAGCGGACCGTAGATAGTGCGAAGTCTGATGAGACAGCTTTTGCAGCTCGTACCACCTACGATGTGGCTGCTGTCTATGGCGGCGGTAACAAGGCTGACTATGTGCCTGACAAGGCATTGAGCGGAGTCGAGAACGTTAAGAAGCAGGCTTATGCCGAGGTTATCATTGAGGGTTGCGGCCTGACCAGTATAGAATACGTCTATGGTGGCGGTAATGCTGCTGCAGTGCCTGCCAGCGATGTAACCATCAAGGGAACCTATATCATCAACTATCTGTTTGGCGGTGGTAACGGTAAGAGCACCACAGATGCACCAGGCAACCCCGGTGCCGACATTGGTATCTATAAAGTTGGCAATACACCTACATACTATGGAACAGGTGTGGCCAAAACCACACTCTATGCCGGTAATATCCGCACGGTATTCGGCGGAAGTAACACCAAGGGTAACGTACATGGCGGTACTAAGATGCTGATGCCGGAAAAGCCATCTGGCTGGGATACCAATCCTAACGAATATTGTTCTGTACTGGAAATCAAGAATATCTACGGTGCCGGTAACAAGGCTGAGCAGGACGGTGGTGTAGATCTGGTGTTGGGTTGTGTAACAGGTATGGAGAATGTATATGGCGGTGCAAATGCAGCTGATGTAAAAGGCGGTGTTAAACTGACTATTACCAGCGGTCACTTCACAAATGTGTTCGGCGGTAACGACCGTAGCGGCACCATACAGGGACCCATCACGCTGAACATTGAGGAGACGGCCTGTGACCCTGTCACAATCGACAACCTATACCTTGGCGGTAACCAGGCAGCCTACTCTATTTATGGATATAAGGATGTTTCAGGAACATTAACGGCAAGGACAAAGGCAGAATATGATGCACTGACTGCAGAACAGAAAACAGCTGAAGGACTCCCGTATGCAGACCCCATCCTGAACGTAATTTCCTGCACCAGCATCGGTAACGTATTTGGTGGCGGCTATGGTGAAACCGCAGTCATGTACGGCAGCCCCACGGTGAACATCAACATGATGCCGGGTGCCCATGCAGAGGAGATTGACCGCGATGGCGACGACAATCCAGACGGTAACGCCAATGCTCTGGGTACCATCGGCAATGTCTATGGCGGTGGCAGTGAAGCAGACGTTTATGGCGATGCTACCATCAATATCGGTACAGAAACTACCCTGACCCTGAACTCCATAGAAGATGACCCTGAAACGACAGAAGTTCAGGAGAACGAATTCCCAGCCGAGGGAGCCCGCATCATCGGCAATGTCTATGGTGGTGGTTTGAGTGCCAGCGTATATGGTGACAGTGAGGTGAACATCGGAACCAAGGATTATACGACCACGGGGTACGAGGGTGTCAGCATCACAGGTAATGTCTTTGGTGGAGGACAAGGTGAGACCACCAAGGTGAAGGGCAGCGTAGCCGTGAAGATTGGTGAGAAGATTGCCGACACCTATACTGGAAACGCAACCATCACGGGTGATATCTATGGCGGCTCTGCACTGGGTAGCGTGAATGCCGACGGCAGTCCGCTGGCGGCTACCGTGGATGCAACCACTGCGGTCACTTTAAATATAGGTACAGTCACTGGCAACATCTATGGCGGCGGTTATGGTTATAGAGACGACCCGGGCAATGATAGCGACCATGACATCTTTGCCAATGTCTATGGCGAGGTAACCGTTACCATCAACAATGGAACGGTGTCGGAATCTGTCTATGGCTGCAACAACCTGAACGGTTCTCCCCAGGATGACGTAAATGTTGTCATTGCAGGCGGAACCATTACGAGCAATGTCTATGGTGGCGGTAACCTGGCAGCATACAATGGGGAGGATGAACTCAACGTAACCATGACGGGCGGATCGGCAACAGATGTGTTCGGTGGCGGTTTAGGTACTACTGCCGTTGTTACCGGCAACACCGTTGTTGAAATCTCCGGCGGCTCTGTTACCCATGATGTATATGGCGGTGGAAGTGAGGCCGAGGTTATCGGCGGAACATCCGTAACATTAGGCGGTAGCGGTGCCATTGCCCATGATGTATATGGTGGCGGTAAGCTGGCAGGTGTACAAGGTGCTGTTGACGTTACGCTTAACGCTGGTACGGTAGGCAATGACGTGTATGGCGGTGGTGCCCTGGCACAGACAAATACAGAATATAATGACAGCGGAGCTCCCCAGAACACCTATGTAACCACTGTTACCCTGGCAGGTGCAACGGTTACGGGCAACCTCTATGGCGGTGGTCTGGGACGACTGGCTGCTGACGCAGTTCTTTATACCGCAGAAGACGAGGAAGTCATTGCCGGTACAAAATCAGTTGGAGATGTTAAGACTCCTGCCGTTGCAGCTGTTGAAGCCGATGTAAACGGAACGGTTACGGTAACCATTTCCGACGGTGCGGCTGCCAATGTATTTGGCTGCAACAACCTCAATGGTTCACCGAAAAGCACTGTGGCGGTTAACATTACCGGCACGACAACCCCCACTCCCCCGGCAACCTACATCATAACTTCGGTATATGGCGGTGGCAATCTTGCTGAATACAATGGTACAGGCGGACTTAGTGTAACGATGTCGAACGGATATGTCAATGACATATTTGGCGGCGGTTTGGGTGAAACGGCTGTTGTAAGGGGCAGTACCTCCGTCTCTATTTCCGGCGGTAGGGTTGCCCATGACGTATTTGGCGGCGGAAGCGAAGCCGATGTTACGGGAAGCGTGAACGTTGCCATCAGCGGCGGTAAGGTCGTTAACGATGTGTATGGCGGCGGTGCTCTGGCGAATACCAATACGGAAAACTGGGCAATCGGTGCCCTCAGCCCCGTTTATATTGACATAACCTCGGTGCTCACGGAAGGAACATCATCCGTTTACGGGTTATATACAAGGTCAGGCGATGTCTATACAGAAGTGACAGATGAAAATGCCAAAGCAGCAAGTGGCATCGCGTATTACGAGCAGAGAATGCTGCCCGGTGACTGGGCAGCGGGAAAGACCTCGGCCAGCAACACCACTACAGTCACCCTGACGGGCGGTGTTATCGGTAACGTATATGGCGGCGGTCTGGGTGATTCCACCACCCCCGTATATGTATTCGGAGACATAACGGTAAACGTGAACAAGCCTGCAGACATCACAGCCAGCGGTGGTTCGGGTGTAGCGTTTACATACAACGCAGAAACGCCAACCATTAGCGGTGTAAACTACACCGCAGTGCCCATGACGGGCAATGTCTTTGGCTGTAACAACATCAATGGTACTCCTTTGGGCAATGTTACAGTGGGTGTCTATTCTACCAGACAGATAGACGAAAGTGACAATTATGTTGCGGGACACAGCCCTAACGGTGTGATTAAGACTTACGAGATTCAAGCGGTTTATGGTGGTGGTAATCAGGCCGACTACAAACCCGCTTTAGGAAAGGGAACCCATGTAATTATCGACGGTTGCGGCGAGACGAGTATTTTTGATGTCTATGGCGGCGGCAGTGCGGCCTCGGTACCTGCTACGGATGTCGTTATCTGGGGTTCTTATGATATCGGCTATGCTTTTGGCGGTGGCAACGGTTTCTATAAAGTAAAGAAGAATGGCGTATGGGAACACAACCCCGGTGCCGATGTTACCGGTCTTGCAAAGATTACCTGCCACGGTGGCAAAATTGGTGAATTGTTTGGCGGTAGTGATGCCAAGGGTGATTGCCGCAGCACAAGCTCTACCCAGGAGCAGTCGGGTTCCTGTCCGTTAGTCCTCACCAAGTTATACGGTGCAGGCAAGGAGGCCGACGTTGACGGTAGTGTGAATGTTGTCATTTCAGCCTGTACAGAAGGCAACTCTTCAATAGAATATGTCTGTGGCGGTTCTTACAAGGCTCATATCTCGGGTGATGTTACCCTGACCATCACCAGCGGCTATTTCAAGAGTGTATATGGCGGCAATGACCAGCGCGGTGGTATCGGCGGTAATATCACGGTGAACATCGAAGAGACCGAAAACTGCGAAAAGCCCATTATCATCCAAAACCTTGTGGGCGGCAGTAACATGGCAGCCTATCCCGGTAAAGACAAGACCGATACCGATTTTCCGATTGACCCGGAGAATCCCCGTAAAATTACGGTAAATGTAAAGTCTGCCACCCGTATAGACAATATATTCGGCGGTAACTTCCTGGCACCTGCAGATGCCGACACCGAGGTGAACATCAATATGAACCGGGGAAACAAGGCCGGTCTGACAGGGGTTCCCCTTCCAGGTTTCTATACCGATGAAGGAGCTAATATCCCCGACAATATCACTAATGTTACTATCAGTTACGATGAAGTTACCGGACTCACCGCCGGAGCTTCGTCGGTAGTTGGCTATTATACAAGGACTGGCGCTTCAGAGCCCTATACCTATACAATGGCAGGAGGCTTGGCTCAGGAAGGAACCAAATATTATAAGCAGACGATAACAGGAGACATCAAGGCTGCAATCGGTACCATCGGCAATGTATATGGCGGCGGTAACGAAGGCTTGGTAAGAGGTGATGCAACCGTCAATATCGGTACATCCTCCACGGTAAAAATCATGCAGCGTGACGGATCGGGAGAGATAGTGGCTGATAAGGATGGAAGCGGTAAAATTGAAACTATTTATTACGATGACAAGAATGTCCTGGGTGCCCATATTGACGGCGATGTCTTCGGTGGCGGTTATTCATCGGACGTAACAGGTAACACTACGGTGAATTTCGGTACTGCGGAAGCTGACATCAAGACTGCTTTAGCTGCTTTAGGCAAAACTTACGAAGGTATTGAAGTTGGCGGTAGCATCTATGGCGGCGGTAGCAAGGCCGACGTGCTAAAGAACACCAGCGTAACGATGAGCGGCGGCTATGTCTTTGACGGTGTATATGGCGGCGGTCTGCATGGTTCAGTGGGAACGGTTAGTTCAAGAGATCCCCTCCCCGCAGGTCACCCGTCTCATACAGGCTGTCTTGGTGGCAAGCCGAATGAGTTTGCAGCGAACACAGGTAAGTGTACGGTTGTCGTTAACGGCGGTCAGGTAGGTCCTGCAGAAGTGGCGAAATCTGATGGCGGTATGCAAAACACGGCCCATTACTTTTTGGAGCCAGGCGAGGAAGGCTCTGTTGACGTCGGCTTCGTGTTCGGTGCCGGCCGAGGTGATGTCGAAGACCCAATTGCTGTGCCCGATGCCGATTTCCATACATACGTCTATGAAACGGATGTAACCATCGGCGGTTCAGCCCTTGTCATGGCTTCTGTCTATGGCGGCGGTGAAAACGGACGTGTACGCAACAACACCCTGGTAAAGATTGAGGGCGGCCAGATTGGTGTAGGAGAAGGAAAGACTACGCCCGTACTTGATGAACACGGTGATCCTGTTTATGACAAATACGGTTACGCAAAGCACACACCCGTACGCTATGCCGATGAGGACTTTATCAATCCTGCCACTTCATCTGCAGATGTAATTGAAGCAAAAGCTGCAGCAATGCCCGAATGCTCACATTACATTTTTGGAGCAGATGTGAATGGTGACGGCATAACAGACTACGTGCCTTTTGACCCATACTATGACGATTATACCTCTTTTATTAATGCTAACCCAGACTATAAGTTAGCCAGCACGGCACATCCTACTGACGGTAAAACCTACTACGGCTGCGTGTTTGGCGGCGGATCAGGTTACTACCCATACGAGAGAGTAAGTGGCGAGGGCTATGAATGGCTCCGTTCGGCTGGTCTGGTGGAAGGTGATACCGAAGTGCAAATCAGTGGCGGTCATATCCTGACCAACGTCTATGGCGGTAATGAATATACCGACGTAACGGGAACATGTACGATAAATATGTCCGGCGGTACAATCGGTGTGCCTCGTACACTGGCACAGATTGCCGCAAATCCCGTTTCCTGCTACCTGTTTGGTGCGGGCAAGGGCGATCCGCGAAGACACTTCAACCAGTGGACCAATGTAGGCAATGTCGAAATTGAGGTATCGGGCGGTATCATCTACGGTTCTGTCTTTGGCGGCGGTGAGGACGGTCACGTGCTGGGTAATGTAACCACGACCATTAAAGAAACCGACCCGCTTAAACCTACGGTTATCGGCACCTGGGGTACCAGCTATGTTGATGGAAATGTCTTCGGCGGCGGTCGTGGCTTCACCGGTGAAGCACTGACGGCAGGTGTCGTATCCGGCAATGTGAACCTTACGATTCAGGGTGGCCAGATGCTGGGCAGCATCTATGGCGGCGGACGACTGGCATCTGTGGGAACCTTCCTTGTACCTCCAGGCCATGAAAAATATGGCACATTGATTGCCGATGGTTATGATCAGGTCATCAAAATGAACATTGCCCCAAATGAAGATCCAAGTGTGGAAGATCCAGGAAAGACGCACGGTAGAATCCGTATCGACATCAGCGGCGGCACCGTCGGCAAGGAAGGCTTAATACACGAACATAGCGGTAACGTCTATGGCGGCGGAATGGGACGACTCACCATTCTTGGCGGAAGTCCTAACCCGCTTTGGGCTATGCTGGCTATAGCAGAAAGGAGCACTGTCAACATAACCGGCGGTAATATCTACCGCAATGTATATGGCGGCGGTCAGTTCGGTACCGTCCGCAATGATACGCACGTGACCGTAGGCGGTACTTGGAATCCGGATACAGAAACCCTTACTCCGGGAGGAACAGGCACCATCTATGGCTCCGTCTTTGGCGGTGGTCTGGGTAGTGACGATAACAGCGATACCTATGAACGTATCATAGAAGTAACCGGCTATGCCGAGAGCAGGTATAAATACACCGCGATGCAATGGTCCGGCTGTGTGGGCGGCGATACATACGTGAACATCATTGGCGGCGCTGTTAAGAAGAATGTATATGGCGGTGGTGAGCTGGCATCAGTAGGCGTGATAAACTACAGTGTTGACGGAGAAGATAAATATAAGTACATTCAAAAACACGAAAATGTAAATACCAGCTTTGCCATGAGCTGGCCGTATGAACTTCCATATATACAGGGCGGCAAGACGAATGTAACCATCAGTGGCGGCAGAATCGGCACAAACGATGGCAGTAGCGGCTATGTGTTTGGCGGTGGTAAGGGTAAAGTGGAATTAGGAATCACCGACATTAACCTGCATCGTTATACCGAAGCATTCCTTGCCAATGTCCGCGAAACCGAGGTCAATGTCAATTATTCTTCTACACCGGCCATCTCCGATTTAGAATCAGAATCCGGCAATTGCATTACCGGTGCAGTATATGGCGGTGGCGAGGACGGACATGTCATTGAGGATGCCGCTGTAAATATCACAGGCGGTCTTATCGGTATGAGCGTATATGGCGGCGGTAAGGGTATCGGTACCTATAAGGGATACCTGAGAGACACATCAACAGGAAACCTGAAAGCCGAAACAGAAGACCTCTACAGCTGGACAGCCGGCAAGGTCTATGGCAATACCACCGTTACCATGAGCAACGGACATGTGGTGCGTAATGTCTATGGCGGTGGATACAATGCATCCATAGGCAAGGGTAACTATGCCAGCGGTTCTGACGACTACTATCCTGCCGGCTATGGCGAAACGCTGAATGGAAATAGTACAGATTCTGACAAGACTCTATGGGATAAAGGTAATTCCAACAGTACAGCCTTTAAGGAAAGCGGTTTAGCCACTGTCACCATTACAGCCGGTACTATCGGTACTTCGGATGGCGTATATGAGGATATGCCTACCGGTATGGTATTTGGCGGTTCACGAGGAATGGCGGCACAAGATGTAGGCAGTCTCGCACCACGCCATGAATATGCCCCCAACTTCTATTTGGGATATGTCAACGAGACCCTTGTGACAATTGGCGATGCCACTCATTCTCCCCGTCTCTGGGGCTCTGTATATGGCGGCGGTCGTGACGGTCATGTGCGCCGGGATGCTCATACCATCATCAACAATGGCGAGATAGGCAAGACTTATGACTCGACAGACGATAATATCATGTTACGCGGCAACGTCTATGGCAGTGGTTCCGGCTTGGGAAAATGGGATGCCACTCATCATGGTATGTCATCAGGTTCGGTAACTTGTAACACAACTGTCGATATCAAAGGCGGCATTATTCACCAGAACGTATATGGCGGCGGTACCATGTCAAGTGTCGGTCCTCCAAAGATTGATACCCCGGGTACGGAAGACATTGACTATGCCAGCCGCGCTATCACGCTTTGTCAAGTCAATGTCTGTGGCGGTACTGTCGGCACAACATCAGACTACGATGATCACGGGTACGGCGGTTGTGTCTATGGTGCCAGCCGAGGTGGTGATTTTGCAGAAGGCGAATTACCAGCAAACTTTGCCACTACTATTTGGACAGAAGTGAACATCAATCCTCATCCTACTGACCGCTCGAAGGATGTTGTTATCGCTGCTAACGTATATGGCGGTGGTGAGGCCAGCCATGTAAAGAAAGATACCGAGGTAAATCTGACTGGCGGAAAAATTATGTACGATGCTTACGGTGGCGGTAAGGGAATAAAGGCCAATGTAGGCGGCATTGCCGCCGATGTAGGCGGCAATACCACCGTGCTGCTGAACCAGGGTGTGGCTACTACTGCCAAGGGCTGCATCGTAAACAAGATCTTCGGCTGTAACGACATGAACGGTACGCCTAAGGGACATCCCCTGGTACATGTGTATGCCACACAGAATGCCAATACGAAAACCATTGCCGACAAGATTGGCCCACCTGCGTATGACGGAGCACAAGGCAAGGAGGAGGGCTACATAGCTTATATGACCCGCCTGATTGGCGAGGCAACCGTAAGCGGAGGACTCTCCGGTAGCAATCCCGTTATTACAGCAGGCAATACTGCCATATCAGGAAAGGTGGAAGGAAGTCTGACAGATGGGGAAAAGACAGCCATTACAACTGCTGCCAAGAACATCATCGCTGAGTTAGAGGCAATGCATAGATACGATGTGGAGGCTGTCTATGGCGGTGGTGACCTGGCCGACTTTGTTCCTACGGACGCAAGTTCCGAAGATCCAGTACGAAAAGCAGCCGCCCGTACAGAGGTCATCATTGAAGGATGTGAAGTAACCAGTATCTATCAGGTTTATGGCGGCAGCAATGCAGCCTCGACACCTTCCACCGATGTAAAGGTGGAATCTGTCTTTATCATCGATGAGCTGTTCGGCGGTGGTAACGGCAAGGATAACTATCAGATTGATAACGAGTGGTACGAGAACCCGGGTGCCAATGTAGGCTACACGAACTTTACACACTATGACAAGGGAGGAGGCCACGGAACGGGAGCTGACGAGGCGAACAAATACGAGGCGATTACCAACACTGACCCGGATGCCACGACACCGGAAAACAGACAAGATAACTACGCATACGGAGAAGGTGAAGCCAAGACTGTAGTAACGGGCGGACACATCCACAAGGTGTATGGCGGTAGTAACGAAAAAGGTAATATCCGTAAAACGGCATTGTCGCAGTACCAGAAATCCGGTGCATGTGCTTTGCTCACAGACGAAACCTACGGCGGCAGCAAGAATGCTGAAATCGATGCCGAAATTGAAGTAGTACTTGACTGTATGGAGAGTGCTGGAGACTTCTTCGGCGGCTCTACGAATGCAGATATCAACAGCAACGTTACGATTAATATTACCAACGGTACCTTCGGAAGAATCTTCGGCGGTAACAACAAGGCCGGTACTATCAATGGCGACATCACCATCAACATTAAGGAGGATGGCTGTACACCCATCAGGATTGGTGAGTTGTATGGTGGCGGCTATCTGGCTCCCTACTCGGTATATGGCTATCAGAAAGACGGTGAGGGTCACTACGTTACTGTTCCCGCCAAAGACGAGGATGGCAATCCCATCGCGGCCCGCGTTCCGCTCAAGAAGGGAGATACTGGTGCATTGGACGCTGAGCACAGGCATCGCGACCCATACATCAACATCATCTCTGCCACAGAGATTGGTACCATATACGGTGGCGGCTACAAAGCCAAGATGATTGGCGACCCGCATATCAATGTGAACATGACAACTGGTAGGATACGCGAGACATACAGGGATAAGGATCCCAGCTATGCAGTAAACTATACGGATGCAACGGACGAGCCCGAATACGCCTGGATTATCCCTATCGGCACCATCGGAAATATCTATGGCGGCGGCAACCAGGCAGACGTAATCGGCAATACACATGTGGAGATTGGTACGGGCACCAGACACAATGTAAACTCTGGTACACTGGAAACGATAACTCCAGCCCGCAATGCTGCCTTCATCACCGGCAATGTCTATGGCGGCGGCAAGATGGGACATGTGGGTGACTTTACTGAGAACGGTTCGGGCAAGCCAGTTAGCTGCGCTGAAGGAACCGGCATCTGCTACGTGACCATCAGCAACGGTGATATTGGTCCGAACGATATGAATATGTGGCATTTGGACGGAACAGGTAATGTACGCGCAGATGACAAACCAGATGACTCAGGCCATGTATTCGGTGCCGGCCAGGGAACCAACGATCCGGCTGATGACAATAAGGCATTCGTGGATAGCACAGAGGTCATTATCAACGGCACGGCTTGGGTGAAAGGCTCTGTCTTCGGTGGTGGCGAGAACGGTCACGTCTTGCATAACACAGGTGTGAAGATTCAGGAAAACTGCCAGATTGGTAACGGACACATCCTGTTGACGGATGAAGAAAATAATAATAGAATTCTGGTCAACAGGGGTGTGAACCGCCGCTATACTGCTGAAGAGTGGACTGCCGGCCATCTGATTGTAGGAGTGGACGATTTCTCTGAATTGAGCGCTGCCAATAAGACTAAGGTTGAAGCACAATTCGCAGCCTCCCTGCCTGAATGTGACAGCTGGCTGTACGGCAAGAAAATTGAAAACTTTGAAGTGAAGGATTACGCACACCATGCTCCTTACGACATGTTTGAAGGTACTGGCGGATATGATGCAGAAGGCGGTTTGCGCGTGGCATCCAGCGGACGTGCCTTCAACGGCAGTGTGTACGGCGGAGGTTCAGGCTACTTCCCATACGCTGCCGGTAACTGGAACCCGAAAGCAGGACAAGTGGAAGGCGACTCATGGGTGGAGGTGACTGGTGGTCATATCATGACGAGCCTCTACGGCGGCTGTGAGATGTCAAGTATGTTGGGCGATGCCCACGTCAAGATGACTGGCGGTACGGTCGGCGTACCGCGTACACTGGATGAGATAGCAGCTCACCCCGTTACCTGTTACGTCTTCGGCGGAGGAAAGGGTGAAGCACGTGCGTTCCTCGATGGCAATACAAATGTCCGGAATGCCCTTGTGGAAGTCTTGGGCGGCTGGGTTTATGGCTCTGTGTTCGGCGGTGCAGAAGACGGTCACGTGCTGGGCGATGCAACGGTGGACATCAGAGAATCTGCTACTCCTCCCGCAAATCCCACCTATGCGGACTATTTCGCTGGCAGAGCCACGAAGATTGGAACCTGGGGCACCTCGTATGTGGATGGTAACATCTTCGGCGGCGGTCGTGGCTTTGACGGACATAACAAGAAGGCAGGCCGAATAGCCGGCAATGCCAATATCTCCATTTCTGGCGGTGAGATGCTCGGCAGTATCTATGGCGGCGGACGATTAGGTTCGGTAGGCATGGGCTCTGATGGTAATCTGGCGACTGATGGGGCTGATGTGCTTTACACTGCAGAGGACGAGGAAGTCATAGCTGGTACGAAAGAAGTAGGAGAGGTGAAGACTCCTGGCGCAAAATATGGTCACATCAATATCAACATCACTGGCGGCACCATCGGTAACAACAGCGAGTTTATCATACCGAATTCCACGAACATTCCAACTGGCCTTGCATCTGACTTTAAGACATGGACGAACGAAAATTGGACAACATGGAAGAGTCACAACAATGTGCCCAATACTGACTATGACACCAGCAACGGCCGTCTGCTGCACACCAAGGGCGGCAATGTCTTTGCCGGCTGCATGGGACGCCGCTTAACATTGAGTGGCAGTGTAATCGACAACTGGACTCAACTGGCAGAATCCAAGAGTACCAAGCTGACCATCAGCGGCACCCCATGGATTAAGGGTAATGTCTATGGCGGTGGCGAGTTCGGTGCCGTACTGGGCAATCATACTACAAACGAAAAGCAATACGGTACGGAGATTTCCATCACAAGCGGTACCATAGGTACGGAGATTACAGAATCGACACCAGTGAAGGAAACCGTCGCTACTGCTAATACGGTGAAGTACACCTTCGGCAGCGTCTATGGCGGCGGTTATGGAACAGAGGATGATATGGAAAGAACTCCCCCTGGCCCTGTCGCCGAGCATAGTCAAGTCGATAGGTTGGGTGCCCTCGTTGCAGGCAATACCTTCGTCAGCATGAGCGGTGGCCATGTAAGGGCAAGCGTCTTTGGCGGTGGCGAAGTGGCTGCTGTGGGTGGAGACACCTATGTCACCATCAGCGGCGGCGAAATCGGCAGGAACGAAGTACGACCCAAGGGCGATTCCAACCCAGGCTATGTAATGTTCGGCAGCTCCACAATGGGTAACGTTTATGGTGGAGGAAAGGGTACCAGTACTCATCCACTGATTGGTGTGGTCAAGGGAAATACCAATGTCACCATCAACCCGGGTGCCGTGGCAGGCGAACCCAAGATATACCATAATGTATATGGCGGCGGTGCCCTTGGCTCTGTGGGTACATTTACCTTCTCTGATGGAGTAACCCCGCCAGCAATGAATAATATCCCCAAAGGAATTCCTTTCCATTGGATAGCAGGCGGTATTGCAACCGTCAACATCAAGGGCGGCACCATCGGTATCAGCGGACGTGACAACGGTATGGTTAACGGCTCATCACGCGGTGACATTGCGAAACCAGAGGAAACAATAATGAGTGCGGCTCCTGGTGGTAAGGCTATGAAAGATCCCTACGACAAGATGGCATGGGTGCAGCAATCCATCGTCAATATTGGAGAGGACGATACACCAGGTCCGCACATCAAGGGTTCTATCTATGGCGGTGGTGAAAACGGACACGTCTTTACGCATGCAACTGTCAACGTCAAGAGCGGTACCATCGGCATTGTGGATGAAGAGGATCCTTGGTTCGACTTTGATAATGATGCAATTAACGAAAAAGCCTGGGTTACCCGTGGCAACGTCTATGGTGGTGGATGCGGTACGGATATGTATGACTCTGACGATGACGGCGTGGAAGATACGTACAACACCTGGGCAGGTTGTGTGATAGGTAACACGGATGTGAATATCTCAGGCGGCTGGGTGGCACAAAGTGTCTATGGCGGCGGCTCAATGGGCTCCGTAGGTAGAATATTGGAAGGTCCGTCTATCGTCAAGCACCTTGATGCGGACAATGAATTTGCAATCAGCTGGCCTGTTGCATTTACATATCAACCGTTAACCGTAACAGATCCTGTCGATGGAACGACCGATACCGGTAAGGCGACCATCAACATCACAGGCGGACGCATCGGTACCACGGGTTCTGACAACGGTGACGTCTTCGGCGGTACGCGAGGCGAGGCTGGTGCTGACCGCTACGTGATGGCTCAGCTCGCCAACGTGAAGGAGACATACGTCAACATCAATTATCCTGAATCCAATACTGCTACGCCAGGGAACTACAAGAGCGACATGACGCAGCAGTGCATCACCGGCTCTGTCTATGGTGGCTCCGAAAACGGCCATGTCAATGTGGATACCCATGTCCTCATGAACAATGGTCTGGTGGGCCATGCCATCTACGGTGGTGGAAAGGGTAAGACAAAGGTTCCCGTGAAGCTGGTGAAGATTGGCGCTGTCAAGAAGGATGGAACCACTGGATTTAATATAGAGGATTTCGAAGATGAGGATCTTTACGATGCCAAGTCCTATAGCTTCACGGCAGGAAAGGTCTATGGCAACACCTACGTGGATATGAGGGGCGGCTATGTGGTTCGAAATATCTATGGAGGCGGCAATATGGCTTCCGTGGGTAAGGGTAACTATGCAGGTGGTCCGGATGATTACTTCACACTTGGATACGGCGAACTCACAGGCTCGAATAATCTGTGGACAAGCGCCTCGGAGGGCGACCTGGCTTGGCACTTCCTCAACACTGGCAAGACCAATGTCACGGTCACTGGCGGTCAGGTGGGATACATCGCATCCGACCCCACGAAGAGCATGAAGGACGGTCTGCCATACGGCAATATCTTTGGCGGATGTCGTGGTGAAGCAACACCAAACATCAACGAGATACCCCCCTATTTCTACAATCCAACGTTCTACTCCAGCTTCGTCAACGAGACGAACGTTAACATCGGCGGCGACTACAGATGCATAAAGGAATGTACGGATGAAAATGGATATGTCCATTCCGTAGGCAGTGCCCTACACCTTGACAGTCTGAAGAATGCATTCGATGTGGAAACGCCTGATGCAGAATACTGGGAGGCAATAGCTGGGGATGGACCCAAGATTTACGGCTCAGTATATGGTGGAGGCCAGGATGGACATGTCCGCAGGGATGCGCATGTCACAGTCAACAAGGGTGAGATAGGCATTCTTTATGATGATACCAACAGAGGTCTCGTTGGAACGTCTTCATTGCCACTCACTGAGGAACTCGACAGTCCGCAGTGGTTACACCGTGGCAATGTCTATGGCTCCGGCTCCGGTAACGGTAAGTATGAGTATGACTTCAATGGTAATGGCTCTACTTACACTGATGATAATGATAATGGAGAATATGATGAGGGTGAGACTGTAGATGAAGGCTCCTATGACGGTGAGACTGTCAAGGATATAGACTACGGTATTTCCGCAGGTTCCGTCACCCGTTTCTCACAGGTGGACATCTTCGGCGGCACCATCTTCCGTAATGTCTATGGCGGCGGCTCGCGAGCCAGCGTAGGTCCTCCGTTCATGGGTACCTGGGCTCTGAAGCGTAATGACGCAGATGCCTCAACAAAGGGCAGGCAGTCCCAGTGTACCGTCAACATCAGGGGCACAGTAGGTGTACCATTGCCGGTGTCGGAGGGTGATCCGGATAACTACAATAAGGTATATGGCGGTGAGGTATATGGTGCCAGCCGTGGCGATGACACTTCGGGGGATACTTTTTCTACCTGCATCTGGACACAAGTGAACATCAAGAACGGTGCTGTCATCAGAGGCAACGTCTTTGGCGGCGGTGATGCCGGTACCGTGAAGAGAAACACGGAAGTGAATGTTGGTGAAGAAGAGTAATGCAACGGGCAAAACCCGTTGCATCACCGGATACGAAATAAATAACGCACACTTATTGATTTGAGTGTGCGTTATTTATTTTTCCACCAATCATCTTTGGTGCGGCACAGAGCTTGCACCACGCAATTCATGGTTTTGCAGAAGGGTACGCTAACGGTCTCTTCTTTCTTGCGGTATTGGTATTGCCATGGGGTAACGATAAGCATTTTGCCCATGGCGCATTGTTCAATACGTTCAGCAGATGGATGGTAGATTTCTGGAAATCCGTTGTCTGCTATCAGCACCACAGGAAAACCACAGTGCAGGGCTTCATCAATAATTTCCTGTTCACCTTTGGCTATGCGAGCACTTACAAGTATGGTACCCTGTTGTGCCTCTTCAAGGCAATGCTGCTTTTGTTCATTAAAACGATTGGCATCTTTGCGGTGGCACACCACTGGCAGGCAACGCTTTGCAAGAAGCGTCTGGTTACCGTAGCTGTCACAGATTATCTTACCGCTTGCCCGAAGCAGGCGAAGCTCTATCTGTGATAGGGCTTCTTGGGTTATTAAGTGTGGGGCGCATTCACGCATAAGAAAGCCACGTAAAGCAGGCAAGGTAATAGCCGTATTAATACCACCGCGTTGAGGCATTAACATCGTGCGGTTGCTAGTGCGTAACAAGCGGCTACGTGGGTTAGCAGCGATATAAGCACGCTGGGTAGCCAGTTGGGCGGCATCCACAGGCATCACATCACAGTAGCCAGGGTTAAAAAGGGGTTGACGGTCAGTGGAAAAACGAGGCTTACCGCCGGCAAAACCGGCTGATACACTGCCAAGGATGATGTGCAGATTACCGCCGACTGATGCACTGCCTGCGGTTGCTTTTTCTTTAGTGAGTGTTGAAGCGGGTTTTGCCCGTTGCATCATGGTTTCCCCGCAACCAATACCCGCTATTTCCCAAAAGCGCTTATTGCAGCCCTTCTTAAAGCCTGCAATAACCTGCCCAAGGCTTTGCACCTTACCATTCTGGCTTAATATCCTATCTTGCACCTCCAGTATAAAGTGCAGGTGTTCAGGCATAATGGCATATGTATCTACCACTATCATGGGGTAGTAGGCATGAATGGTGACCAAGAGTTCCTGCTCTACCATCTGCCCTATGGGTGAAAGGGCTGTATGAGGCGCATTAGCAGAACCTTCAGGTGCAGACAAATCACCTACCACCTTGCCAAGGACTTGCCCTAGCTCGTCAGCCACACGTATGGTAATATGGTACACGCCAGCCCGTGTATAATCGTGAGCTGCGGCGCGCCACGTCATCCTATGGAGGTTGTCGGCCAATTACAACGATAACGTTAACGATAACTATTTTTATGCCGCCCTTTTCTTTATTGCCAAAGCAACAAACCCAATCAGCAGTAGTGCCAGGATGGCTAATGCGGTGTAGGCAATAGTCTCTGTGATGTGAACAGTCTGGGGATCAAAGGTCATGATAACCGTGTGCTTGCCGGCAGGGATGCGTATGGCACGCAGCACATAGTCAGCACGGGCTATCTGGGCTTCAGCACCGTCAATGGTGCAATTCCAGCCGGGATAATAGATTTCACTGAAGACCACTACACCACCCTTCTGGGAATTCACCTCGTAGGCAAGGCGGTTGGCTTCGTATTCTGTGAGCGTCACCTTGGCGGTGCTATCAGGCTGCAAAGGTTTATCGCCCAGAACATTTTCAAACTTCTTGTCCACCACAGCCATGTGCTTGGTGTTCAAGTTATGCAAAGCTGCCAGTTCTGCGTCGGCATCATCCACATACTGCACCTTGTCTATAAACCAGGCATTGCCATTGGCCCAGGGATTCTGAACGGACAGCTTGCCGCTATCCTTCAGCCCCAGGATAGCATACTTCATGTTTAGCATATTCAGCACGGGGTACAGGCTGTCACCGTTGCAGGTCTCCAGCATTCCGGCGGTATGAATGGCTGCCTGATGCAAAGCCTTTGCTTCCGGCTGTATGTGCTCCTCTATCAGTTCCTGATAACGGCGGAGCTTGGCAGCGTGGTAGCCTCCTATGCTTTTGTGATAGTATGAAGTGGTATTGTCGTTGAAGGTGCTTACAGAGAGGTTGAGCACGCGGTAATACTTGGCAGTATCCTGAAGGATAATCTCATCTGCCTGACTGGGCGGGAATGCCTGTGCATTGCTACGCGGTGTGACGAACATGCTGTCGTTCAGGTAGCGCTTGTTGATGCCCCACATATCTGCCAGACAGAGCAGAATGATGCAGGCTACCATGGGAACGGTCTTTATCTTACCCCAGCGATAGACAAGCAGAATCAGGGTGCCCACCACAATGATGATAAAGCTGCGCATGGCATCTGCCGTGAACATAGCCTGACGCATCTCCGTAAGGTTATCAATCAACTGAACCACCACAGTCTGAGGTATTCCGTTCTGTGTCAGTCCCTGCAGTCCCATCATCTCCTGTGTGGAGATAAAGCTGCCAAAGAAGGCACCGGGCATCAGCCAGAACAGGAAGCAGATACCGCCAGTCAAGAAAAACGGGACATAGAATTGATAATTGAGAATTAATGATTTTCCATTATCCATTGTCAATTTTCCATTGACAATTTCCTTCAGAGCCATCATGGCCAGGAGGGGGATGGTGAATTCCGCTATCACCAGGATGCTTGCCACGGTACGGAACTTATCATACATAGGTATGTAATCCAGGAAGAAGTCGGTGAAGGGCATGAAGTTCTTACCCCACGAGAGCAGGATGCTGAGGATGGTAGCAGCCAAGAGACACCACTTCATGGGACCTTTTACAATAAACAAGCCCAGTATGAACAGGAAGAGCACAAAGGCACCCACATATACCGGACCGCTTGTTCCGGGCTGCTCGCCCCAGTATTGTCCCAACTGATTGTAAACACTCATGAACTGATTGTCGGCATGTTTCATGGCCTCCTCATTTGCAGACAGAGGAACACTGGCACCACCCTTTGTGTTGGGCACAAGCAGCGTCCATGTTTCCCCTATGCCGTAGCTCCATGCAGTGATATAACTGCGCTCCAAGCCGCTGGATGTCTGGTCGGCAGGATCCTTGGTCTTCTGCGTCAGTTCGCTCTTGCCGCGCATACTCTCTTTGCTGTATTCCCATGTATGGTACAGGTTGCTCAGGTTGATGCATACACCCAATATTCCACCGATGGCAAAGCATGCCGTAGCACGCAGCCACTGCTTCAGGGTCTTCTGGCGTATAGCATCAATAAGATATGCCAACGACATGAGTCCTATGACGAAGAGGAAGTAATAGGTCATCTGTACATGGTTGCTCAGAATCTGCAAGGCCGTGAAGATACCTGTTACCACTACACCCAACATATATTTGCCTCTGTAACAGAGCACCATACCGGCTATGGTAGGCGGAATGAAGCAGAGGGTCAGCAATTTCCAGATATGACCTGCCTGAATGATGATGAAGTAATAACTGCTGAATGCCCAAAGGATGGCACCTAAGGCAGACATCCATACACGGAAGTCAAAGGCACGCATCAGGATATAGAAGCCCAACAGCATCATAAAGACGTATGAAGCTACCGTGGGCAGTCCCAGTCGGTAAATGCCCTCCAAGGTACTCAGTTTATCGGTGCTGGAGTAACTGGGACTCATCTGGTAGGTGGGCATACCGCTGAAGAGCGTATTGGTCCAGCGGGTACGTTCACCATTATGGGTCGCACGGTACTGCTCCATTTCTATACCACTGCCAATGGCAGCATCATGATCCTGACCAGCCAGCACTTTGCCGTCACGGATAGGACCCAGGAAATAAATCAAACTGATGGCCACAAAGAACAGGATGGCCAGGACATCGGGGAGAAAGCCCCTACCCAACCTCCCCCAAAGGGTGGAGGAGTTAGAGGTAATTGCAGAAGGTTGATTGTTATTATTCATTATTTGGGATTATTAAGGGAGTCATAAATAAAAGAAGTGAGAAGCGCAAATTAGATGAGCACTCCTCACTTCATTGGATTTCACTTTTTAAAAGTTTCCACCCTTTCTCCTCCTCCTTTGGGGGGAGGTTGGGAGGGGGCCTCTCGTTTTACTTACGCAGACCCAGAGCCTTGACGATAGCACGATAGCGGTTGATGTCACGTGACTTCAAGTAGTTGAGAAGTGCACGGCGCTTACCTACCAGACCGGTCAGGGCACGCTCTGTGCTGTGGTCCTTACGGTTCTGCTTCATGTGCTCAGTCAGATGGCTGATACGGAATGAAAACAATGCAATCTGGCTCTCAGCGCTACCAGTATCGGTAGTACCCTTACCAAACTTGCTGAAGATCTCTTCTTTTTTTGCTGAATCCAAATACATAATTCTGTATTGTTTTTAGTTAAACTTGTTTGTCGAGTAGCGACCTCTCTATGGCACTATCTCGCAAATGCGGGGACAAAGGTATAACTATTTTCCCATATACCTATTATATATAGGCAATTATTTTTTCAAAAAGATGATTTTTTTCTGGTTCGGCCTCGTCATTTCGGCATATCGTTATTACGTTATACCGTTATAACGTTATCATTACTAAAGTCTAAAGCCTAACGTCTAAAACGATTTTCGTTTTCGCTACCCCCGTCTTTCCTTGGGCAAATTAAATACCCTTTGGATTTCCCGCATAGCCTCATCTGTCATCCCTTCGGGCTCTGAGCCGAGGGTGCGGGCAGAGAGGTAAATCTTGGCGGCTTTGCAAAGCACGTCGGTCTGATCGAAGGCATCCATGATATCTGTTCCTACGGCTACCGTACCGTGCTTCTCCCATAGCACTACATCGTGGGTCTTGATTTGTTCCAACGTTGCTTCTGCCAACTCGATGGAACCGGGTATCTTATACGGCACAATACCTATTCCTAATGGAGCAAAGGCCAGGGTCTCGGGTATCATGGACCAAAGAACACGAGTGAGTTCCCCTTCCTGAAGGAAACGACGGATATGCGACATAGCCACCAGCTCTATGGGATGGGTGTGAAGGGTTGCCTTATAGCTGCTGCCCGTCTCCAAAAGATAGTTCTGGAGAGAAAGATGACTGGGAAGTTCACTGGTGGGAAGGACAGGCTCGTCGGCAATAATCTCGTAGCTGGCACAATCAGGACAGATGCGGATGATGGAGCCGTTCTGCATGGGATAGCGGGCCAGGTCGCGCATACGCTTACCTGTACCTTTGGCATAGAAATACTTACCCTGAAGGAAAGGCAACACCTTACCTATCTGCTGAACGGGAGCAATGGCAGGGAGGGCTTCCATCTCTGCATCTGCAAACTCCGTTATATTTACGGTAATGTTACCACCGTTACGCTCAGCCCAACCGTTCTGCCAGAGGTAACCCGTTACTTCTGCAACCTGGTCAATGACCGCCTTAAGGGCGGGGCGGGAAGAGAGAATACTATTCATTTTTCTACTATATTATTTGCGGTAAGAAGGAACTGAAGATGAGGACAGCCAACCCTATGAGGAGGACGGCAATGGTCTTGGGACTGCAGCCCTTCCATTCCTTGAGGATGATACCCCATACATTGCTGAACGTTACATTCAGTGCCATGAGGATGCAGAAGGAGAAGGTAATCAGGTCAGGCGACTCCTGCAAGAAGCCCTGGCCCAATGACAGGCCAAAGAACTGGCTGTACCACAAAGCACCTGCCAAAAGGCAGAACAGAAGGTTATTGCCCCAGACGGCTTTATTGCCATAATCTGACCACGTCTTGTTTTTCTGATTCTGATAAAAGCAGTAAACGGCATTGGTGACAAAACCGCCCAGTGTTACCAGCAGGACAGCAGGGAGAGCACGGTACATGGGGTCGGTAAGTTCTCCGAAGTTGATGTCAGCTCCGAAAGCAAGGCCCACATTGAAGCAGCCACTCATGAAGCCTGCCAACAAGGCAATGCAAAGACCCTTGGGGAAATTAAAGTCCCTGACGGCCTTCCGTTTCTCCTCTTCGCTCAGAGAAGCACTCTTCATGCTACCGGCGATACCAATGATGGCAATACCAACCAAGGTTACAGCCACGCCAATGAGCACGGAGAGGGTGAGTCTGGAAAGCGGATCCTGTTCGGGGAAGAACCAACTGAGAAAAACAGGCCCCATAATGGTACCCAGTGCCGCACAGGTTCCCAAGGCTATACTCTGCCCCAGGGCCACGCCCAGATAGCGCATACTTAGGCCGAAGGTGAGTCCGCCAATACCCCAAAGCGAACCGAAAAGCACGGTCATTCCAATATTAAAACTGTTGTCGGCAGTAAAAAGTTCCAAGAGACTGTGTCCCTGGGGGACAGCTAACAAAGCTCCCAAAAAGGGAAGGATGAGCCAGGCAAAGATACCTTGCACAATCCAATAACTCTCCCAGCTCCAAGACTTTATCTTGTTGATGGGAACATAGCTGCTGGACTGGCAAAAAGCGCCAACGGCGATGATAAGTAATCCGAGGGTAATCATTATTATAATTGGTTAGCGGTTAGGGGTTAGCGGTCGATTGTTAATTATTAATTATTAATTATTAAATATTAATTGAAAAAGGATTAGCTTATCTTTTGCTGATTACATCTGCTACATACTGGTCTATATCCTTGATGAAGTCCTGACCTACGGGTACATTGTTACGGAGACAGAACTCATCATAGACTGCCTGCCAAGGCATGGCCTTAGCCTCCTCCAAAAGGGTAAGCACCTTGTAACCCTCGCCTGCCATTTCGTACTGGCTGATGGTCTTTGTGGGTTCAAGCAAAGCACGGAGCATACACTTCTGGGCACTACGCGAACCAATGACATAGGCTCCGATACGGTTGATGCTGCCATCAAAGAAATCAAGACCATAGTGTACACGCTGGAGGGCATTGGCACGGACAATCTCGGAGAAAAGTTCCTGGGTAGGATCGTCCATGATGGTTACATGGTCAGAATCCCAACGAATAGGACGACTGACATGCAACATGAGTTCGGGAACAAAGTCCAGGAGCGCGCTAACCTTGTCGGCAGGGCTCTCTGTGGGATGATAATGACCGGTATCTATGGTCTGTATGATATTGTTCTTGGAGCAATAGGCAGTATAGAAATCGTGCGAGCCTACAGTAAAGCTCTCCAAGCCGATGCCGAACACCTTACCCTCGAGACAGTCCTTCATCATGGGCTGTTTTTTCCGGAAAATCTCATCGAGAGACTCCTTCAGCAGGTGACGGTACATCATGTGATTAACGCTCTGGTCCTTGCAGCCGTCATGCACCCAAAGGTTCATGATACAGGGGTCATCCTGTGCCTCACCGATGGCATTGGAGATATCCCTGCAACGCTTGGTATGTTCGATCCAGAAATCGCGGATTCCCTTGTCGGGATTGGCAAGGCTGAGATTGCCGCTCTTGGGATGTGAGAAGCTGGTGCTGTTGAAATCCAGCTTGGTGTTGTTCTCCTTGGCCCAGTCAATCCAACTCTGGAAGTATTCTACGGTTACTTCGTCGCGATCTACGACCTTGCCTTTGAAATCGCCATAGATTTCGTGCAGGTTCAGACGATGGTTGCCAGGAATAAGGCTCATGGCCTTCAAGATATCCAAGCGTATCTCATCTATGTTACGGGCTGCACCGGGGAAACTACCTGTGCATTGGATTCCGCCACTGAGGTCTCCGGCCTGAACCTCGAAACCCTTTACATCGTCGGCCTGCCAACAATGGAGGGAGAGGTGAAAGTTCTGCATCTGCTGAAGGACAGACTCGGTATCGACTCCTATTTCTGCATAGCGCTGTCTGGCTATTTCATAAGCTTGTGTTAAAAGTTTCTTTTCCATATTTTATTTTAGTTTTATATTTATTTTAGCGGTTAGCGGTTAGCGGTTAGCGAAATAATTATTAATTATTAATTGTTAATTGTTAATTGTTAATTGTTAATTATAAATTGCTCATAAGCCTCATCCCATAATTGCGTTTCCTTGGGGAGGTAAGTTTGCAATTCTATGCTATCGGCAATGATTTCACGCATCTGGAAGATATCATCGACCAAACCCGCAGCCTTAGCCTGCAGCATAATATTGCCGATGGCAGTGCCCTCGGCAGGTCCCGTTACCACAGGCATACCTATACTGTCTGCCACCATCTGCATCAGATAATGATTATACGTGCCGCCACCAATGACATGCAGTTTCTCTATAGGGAAGGGAGCCAACTCACGCAAATAGCCCAACACCTGACGGTAACGGAAGGCAAGGCTCTCGAAAATGCAACGGGCTATCTGGCGATAGGTCTCGGGAACGGGTTGGTTTGTCTCGCGGCAATAGTCCTGAATAGCCTTTACCATACGCTGAGGATTGGCAAAGCGGGGGTCGTCAGGATTGATGAAACTACGGAACGGCTCTGCCTCCATAGCGTCTGCATTTACCTTATTTATATCTGAAGGGGCATCTGTCCATTCCTGACGGCAACGTTCCAGAAGCCACATACCACAGATATTCTTGAGGAAACGGGTGGTGCCTTCGATACCGCCTTCGTTGGTGAAGTTATACTGATAACTCTTTTGGTTGATGATGGCATCCTTGGTTTCTATCCCCAAAAGGCTCCAAGTGCCACAACTGAGATAGGCATAGTTGGGATGACGGGCAGGAACAGCAGCCACAGCAGAAGCAGTATCATGCCCGGCAACAGCCACAACGGGAACGGGACCAAGACCGGTAAGCCGCTGCACCTCGGGGGTGAGGCACCCTACCCTATCGGAAGGATTCACATAACGACCAAACTGACTTTCCTTTACGCCTATCACGTCAAGCAGTTTCGGGTCGATTTTCCTGGTGCGGGGGTTCAACAGCTGACTGGTGGAGAGAATGGTATATTCGCAAACGGCCTCCCCAGTGAGCATATACATAAGGGCATCCGGCACGAAAAGAATCTTGTGGGCTGCATTCAAAGCCGAGTCTCTGTTCTTGCGCATGGCGGACAGCTGGAACAGCGAGTTAAAGTTCATGAACTGAATGCCCGTCTTCTCATAGACCTTCTCTTTAGAGATATGCTGGAAGAAATCATCCATAGCGCCGACAGTATGCGGGTCGCGATAGCTATACGGATTGCGGAGCAAGCCACCGTCCTCTCCTACGCAGACGAAATCGACACCCCATGTATCGATACCTATACTGGCGAGTTCTATCTTCTCGTCAGCAACCACACGAAGACCTCGGAGAATCTCGTTATATAGGGCATAGATATCCCAAAAGAAATGACCACCCTGTTGAATAAGCTGATTGGGGAAGCGCGTAAGTTCGCGCTGCTCTAGTTTTCCGTCCTCAACAGAACCCAGAATGGTTCTTCCACTGGTGGCACCTAAATCGACTGCAAAGAAATTGCATTTAGAGACTTTTTCCTGATTTTGTTTCATAGACTGTTACTTTTCATTGCAAAATTAACACCTTTTTTATTATTATTCATTAAATAAATGATATTTTTGCTGTACATTTTGGCATATAAAAGAATATTACGACATTAAACCTTTTTGAAGAAAAAGAATCATAAGAACGTATGCAAAGGTTATCAGCCCTTCTATTGGCGGTTTTGCTAATGCTCTGCTTTCCGTCATACAGAGCAACGGCACAACAGACCACACAGGGTACTCAAGCTGCAAAAAGCAGCGGAGTACCCCGGTTGAACATACGCGGTACGGTGTATGAGAACCAGACCCTGGAACCCATGCCAAGTGCCGCCGTCAAACTTTTCAACGACAAAGACTCGATGATAGCAGGTGTACTAACGGCACAGAACGGCAGGTTCCTGCTGCCCAATATCCGAGCCGGGAAATACACCATAAAAGTTTCCTTCGTAGGATACAAAGAGCAGATATTCGGCATCACCCTGCCCGAACGAAGCGGAAACTTCAAAGTCAGTGACATCATGATGCGCGAAGCTGCCACTATGATGAAGGAGGCTGTGATAGAGGGAAAACTGCCTGAACTGACAGTGGTAGATGATACCGTAATGTACAATGCCGATGCCTTTAAGCTGGAAGACGGTGCCATGGTGGAGGAACTGATTAAGAAACTACCGGGTGTGGTGGAAGAAACAGACGGCAGCTATTCCTTCAACGGAAAACCTATCAGCCAGATTCTGGTGGATGGAAAGGAGTTCTTCGGGAACAACCGCAACATGGTGCTGCAAAACCTGCCGGCAGAGATTGTAGATAAGGTTAAAGCCTATGATAAGAAAAGCGACCGTGCCCGTATTACCGGCATTGACGACGGGGAAGAGAAAACCGTACTGGACCTTGCCATCAAGAAAAACAGGAAACGGGGCTTCTTCGGGCGGCTGGACGGTGCATACGGAACAAAGGAACGCTACAACGGACGCATGAACTTCAACCGCTTCAAAGGCGACCAGAAGTTCAGCGTGACAGGGAACGGAAACAACTCGAACGGTGACGGAATGACCGACAACCAGGATATTGGCGCTACCATGAACTGGCAGAACAAGGTTGTGGAACTGAACGGAAGCGTGCGTGGCAACTTCAGCCAGCAGAGCCATGAGAGCAGCAGCAACAGCCAGAACTTTGAAATAAGGAACTCTGCCTATACCAACAGCCACAACTGGAGCAGCGGGAACAACAAGAACTTCAACTTCCAGTACCGCATAGAATGGAAACCCGACTCGACATGGAACATCCTGTTCCGTCCGGAATTCAGCTATGGGAAGAACCGTAACACGAACGACAGCGAATCGGCAGCCTTCAGCGACGATCCCTATGTATATTCCGACAATCCGCTGGCCGATTATGCCGATTTCTGCAAAATAATAGGCGTGAACCACCGCAGGGGCTCCAGTGTCAGTTCATCGCATAACATCAATGCCTCTGCCTCAGTGCAGATAAACAAACGACTGAAAAAAAAGGGCAGGAACATCACCCTAAACATGAGCGGTGGCTACAATTCCAGCAACGGTGAGAGCACCAACTACAGCCTTACCGACTACTACCAGATACTGGCATACGACGGAGGAGACAGTGTCTATCATAAAGTGCAATACAACGAGAACCCGCAGAAGAGCTATCACATGAATGCCGGCATCAGCTACAGCGAGCCCATTGCCTTCCAGACTTATCTGCAGCTGAGATACGAATACAACTACAACTATCGGGACAACAGCAGAGAGGTAAGGTCTATCTTCGACCCCTACAACGATATCCTTGGCGTTAACGAGTACAATTACGACGATTTCTTCGCATCACCCTATACGGTCAGAGACAAGCAACAGTGCAACTACACCAAGAACCATTTCCATAACCACAACATCAACCTGCAACTCCGCGTCAACAGGACACGCTACGAACTTTCGATAGGAGGCAACATACGACCCCAAGCAAGTAAAATTGACTATCAGAAGGGACGTATAGACACCATACTGACCCGCACCGTTTCTAATTTCTCGCCCACGCTGTTCTTCCGCTATAAGTTCAGCAGGCAGGAACAGCTAAACATCAGATACAATGCAAGTACATCGCAACCCAACATGACGGATATGATTCCAGACACCCTCTCGGATGCCAACCCACTGAACATACGCATCGGTAATGCCATGCTGAAACCCTCCTTTACCCAGAACTTTAATCTTGACTACCACAGGAGCGTAGTGGAATACCAGCGAAGCTCGGCACTGAACCTGCAGTTCAGGACAACGAGAAACAGCACCACCAACCGTACAGAATACAATGAGGCTACCGGCGGACGCGTATCTATGCCGGTGAATGTAAACGGTAACTGGAATGCTTCGGCTAACTTCAATTTCAACACGGCACTGGGACCCAAAAAGTACTGGCATATCAGTTCGGGAACTTCGGCACGTTTCACCAATGCCGTAGGTTTCCTTTACCGAAGCAAGGATTCCACCACCGTAGAGAACACAACCCGCAGCGGCAACTTCGGGCAACGACTGCGGCTGACATACCGGCGCGACTGGGAAAGCCGATGGGGAGTGGAAGCCAACTTGTCCGGTAATTTCAATTACAACCTGAACCGCAGTACCAATGCCTCGGCATCCAATCTGGACCATCACGGCTACTCGTTCGGAGGCTCCTTCATCATTAAGACACCATGGGACATGACCATTTCATCGGATATCAACGAGAACTGCCGACGGGGCTATTCTGACGACAACATGAATACAAGCAGACTCATCTGGAATGCCAGCATCAGCCAACGCCTGCTACCACACAGAATTCTGACCCTGACACTCAGAGCCGTAGATATACTGGGACAGCGTGACGACATCAACCGCTCCGTTTCTGCAACAAGCCGTACGGACACCCAGAGCGAAATGGTACACAGCTACGTAATGTTCTCCGCCGCTCTGAGATTCGGCAAGTTTGGCGGGAGAGGTATGAGAGGAAGAAGGTTGTAAAAGGTGAGAGGATGGTTAAGGGATAACAAAGAAAAGGCAGGCTCCCATTTCGGAAACCTGCCTTTTTTCTTTTTTCCTTTTTCTATTAGAGTGCGTTTGCTGTCAGAATCAGCACCAAAAGACCAAGGATGGCGTAAAGCTCGGGGAACACAGCCAATACCATAGTGGTACCGAAAGCACTGTGACCAGCACCGATAGCACTGATACCATTGGCACAAACCTTAGCCTGACGGATAGCAGAGAACAGGGCAACAAGACCCAGAGCCAGACCTACACCAAAGATAGCACAGGCAGCAGGCATGGTAATGTCTGGAGTAACCTTACTGTTCAGCATGAAGAAACCTACGAATCCGTACAAACCCTGAGAAGAGGGAAGTGCAGAAAGACCCATGTAAGAACCGCTTGCGGTAGGATTCTTCTTGAAAGCACCAATGGCAGCATTACCACAAATGGTTACACCATAGGCACTGCCGATTCCTGAGAGGGCTACACAAAGTGCCACACCCAAATAAGCTAATAAAATCTCCATAATTTGTTTGTTGTTTTTAATTCATAATTCATAATTCGCAATTCATAATTTGGGCTTTGCCGAACCAGGCTTTGCAACCCTCATCCTTTTCGGAC
The DNA here is from genome assembly GCA_017645305.1 of Bacteroidaceae bacterium. GTDB lineage: Bacteria > Bacteroidota > Bacteroidia > Bacteroidales > Bacteroidaceae > Physcousia. Next base: position 69,924 of record JAGCPD010000002.1, read on the forward strand.
CTTCTATTTTGGTTTAGTCAGCTTCGTTACGAACAGGAACCATGTCTTATGAAGGATTAATATTTAATTTAAGTCATAATTCATAATTTTGTAGGCCGCCCTCGTTATTTCGATATATCGTTATAACGTTATTACGACAATTATTGCGGCCCATTTTTCACTTGAAAGGGGGTGTACTCCTTGCCACCGCCTTCAAAGTCGGCATTCTTGAAGAATTCCACAAAGGTAAGTCGCATAGGATGCACGAATGCACTAATCATGCTGAGGGCAAAGGTGATACCATGTCCCGCCAACAGGATAAGGAGCATAGGTGCCCAACGGATGGTCCAAGGCATGCTACTGGTGAGGTCAAGGGCAAGCGAATTGAACACACCGCCAAGCACACCGCCCGTCAGTCCGAGTGCAAAGAGACGGATGTAACTGAGCAGGTCGCCCAACAAACCTGTGGCCATACCGTATGTTGCCCATACACCGCCACCAATATTCAGCAACGGGCCGGTGATAGGATTCTTATAGGCAGAAGGATTATTATAAAGGAAGATGCCAATAGAACTAAGGATAAGAATGCCAGTCGGCAACCACCTAACGAAATAAGGCAATTCAACATCAGCAGGCAGGCATAATATGACGACAAACATCAGCAGGGCAATAATCCATGAGAATGTTCCGATGGAATAGCCGAAGCCGTAGTTCTTCCATGCCTTGCAAGCCTTCAGCACCATACCTAACAATACCTGAATAAAACCGATAATCACAGAGAACACCATCATGGGTGAATAGCCGAAGATGGGACCTATACCATTATCATTAATAAAATATGGCTTAACAGGAGCCAGTATTGCCCAGTCCTGTTGTGTCAAGTCGATACCGAACACCGTACCCGTAAGCAAGCCACAGACTGTTGTTGCCAAGCCGAGCCAGATGCCCAAACGACCATAACTCTTCATGTTCCCAGAGCCCTTCCATGCCAGATAAGCTCCACCCAGTAATACCAGCAAGCCGTATCCGCCGTCACCTAAGCAAAGGCCGAAGAACAGCATGAAGAAGGGGGCAAAGAACAAAGAGGGGTCTATATCATGATAATTGGGCAGAGAATACATACGCAGGATAGGCTCGAAGAGACGTGTATATCCGTCGTTGGTAATCTGCACGGGAACATCATCCTCGTAAGCGGGGTCTTCCATCTCGTAATAAATCTTGTCCTTCTCGAGATACTCCACCAAATCCTGTGTCTTGTCGGCACGTACCCAACCTATCATCAGACGGAGAACATCACCTGCCACACGTTCATCACTCAGATGAACCTTACTGAGGGAAATGTCATTCTGCACTTCTACAAGCCCTTTTTCCAGTTCGTCACGCAAATTAGCATTGATGAACAGCAACTCGGCACGTACGGCATCCAGTTTCTTCTTTTCTTCCTTGCTTTCTCCGATATAGCCGCTTAAAGTTCCCTTGGGAAGGAAAATCTGCTCGGCCTGGATATCCGGCACGTCCTCACTGAAGGTAATGAAGTAGATACTTTTGTTAATCTCGTTTATAGGCGTAGCGAAATAGGTGTCAATCCACTCACGCTTAAAGAACTTGCTGCTACAACGGTAGAAATGAATCTGCTGAGAACTGGCTTCAGAAAGCGTTTTCACGTTTGCAGGGTCGAAATCGCCCCAATGTTCCAGCATCTGAATATCCTTCTGCAAAGCATCGATGGAATGAAGCAGGTTCAGTTCCTCGGCCTGCAAATCCTCGACATGCTGCAAAAGTTCTGCGGGGGAAGCACTTTCCTTCAATGCATCAGGAAGTGCCATACCCTTATATGTCTTCGCATATATTTCCAAAGCCTGGAGTGCAGCCTTGTAACGCTGCTCCAATGCCATACCATCCTGTAGTTCCTGACTGCTGGCTCCTTTCTGAAGCTGCTGGATGTGTACCACGCCCAAAGTGCGCAAAGAAGCAATAAAAGAATCATATTCTTTTTCTGTCACCAAGAAGGTGAGCTTTTTCATTTTCTCAATCATACAGCAACCTCCTTCTTTTCTTCATCCTCAGTACGTCTTTTTTCCTGCAACGACTTCAGAATCTTCTGTGAAGACTTAGACAGGTTCTCCTCGTCCTCCATGAAACGCTTAATCTTACGGACAGCCTCCTGGAAACCGGGAATCTGAACCTTCTCGAACAGATTAACCTTCTGGGTTGTTTTCTTACGTGCATGTTCCAAAAGGCGAAGCTTTGCAAAAACAAACTCGCGCTCTACGGCCGTCTTTGCCAATCCCTGCAAAAGGTTAATACCATCGAAATACCATTTGGGAGCACTAAACAAGCCGAAGGGTCGTACCTCCAATTCTATGTTGTCAAGAACAGGAATACGCACACCGGCAAACTTCTTTACACTCAGCTGTACATCCTTCAGGCTGACCAACGTGGTATCAAACTCGCCCCACAAAGCATACATACGCTCGTAACCGGCAATCTGACTTTGCAGCTTGCGTTCAAGCTCGTCGGCCTCCTCCTTGCACTTCTTCACCTCAAGACGTAACGCCGTTTCCTTGCTTTTTATGATTGGCAAAGTGCGCTGACGCATCTTCAGGTTTTTCTCGATTTGCTGAAGAGAAGTCTTGTTATACTGAAACTTTATTGCCATTTATTATGATGAGTTACACTCTATTTGTCAAATATGGGCACAAAATTAGCAAAACTTCGCCTAATTTCCAAAAAAAAGAACCAATCATACAGCAAAAAAGAGATTTCAAGAAAACAGATACACTGTTTTATATAAAAAGTCAGTACATTTGTGGCATGATGAATGAGAATTCGCTAAAAGAGCGTACAGCCAAAGGGCTTATCTGGGGAGGTCTGTCGAACGGACTGATGCAGTTGATTGCTGCAGTCTTTGGTATGGTTCTGCTTATATACCTTACACCGGAAGACAAAGGAAAGGTGGCGGTATTGTACATTTTCTCCGCCATTGCCAGTGCCATGCAGGAAAGCGGATTTATTGCCGCCCTCTGTAACAGGAAGGAACCGACACACGAGGAATACAATGCCGTATTCTGGTTCAACATAATGGTCAGCGTCACTCTTTATATTATATTATGGTTTTGCGCCCCGCTCATCGCCGACTTCTATGGTGACAAAGATTTGATTCCGCTTTCCCGGGTACTTTTCCTTGGATTCCTACTATCCGGTATCGGTACCGTGCAGAGGGCTTATCTTTTCGGGCATCTTATGGTCAAGCAGACAAGCATCTGTTCCTTGACGGCAATGCTCGTCTCTGGCATTGTAGGCGTAATAATGGCAGCAAACGGTTTCGCTTATTGGGCTATTGTATCGCAGGCCGTCTGCTTCGTCCTCATTACCCAAATCATGGCGTGGCATTTCTCCCCATGGCGACCGACACTGTCCTTCAACCTTGCTCCTGCCTGGAAGATGTTCGGCTTCAGCAGCAAACTGATGCTGACGAATATCGTGAATATCTGCAACCTGCATGCTTTCTCTGTCCTGCTTGGCAGATTCTTCGGTGAACATACCGCCGGTGTATATTCTACAGCCAGAGATTGGGACGACAAGGCCTCGAACACCATCAATGGTATGGTGACTGGCGTGGCCCAACCCACTTTGGCACAGGTGAAAGAGGACATCGGACGCTACCGCCAGGTATTCCGTAAGATGATGCGCTTTGTCTGCTTTGTAACCTTCCCTGCCATGTTCGGACTGGCTATTATAGCACAGGATTTCATTTTACTGGTGGGTAAAGAGAAATGGGCAGAATCCGGAACCATGCTGTCGATACTCTGCATACACGGTGCCGTAGTGCCTATTACTACGCTATACAGCAACCTGACCATCAGTCGGGGTAAAAGCAACATCAACATGATTTGTACCGTTGCCCAATGTCTGGCAGTTTGGACAGGACTTTTGCTGCTTTATCCCAAGGGTATGATGCCTATGGTCATCTACTTCATAGGACTGAATGTTGCATGGTTAGGTATTTGGCAGTGGTGGGCAAAAAAGCTGGTTGGGCTGCGCTGGAAGGAAACTCTGAAAGACATCCTGCCCTTCCTTGCCTTTACACTTCTCATACATTCCTTCACATGGTGGGTGACAAACGACTTGTCATCTCTGTGGGTGAGGATGCTGAGCCGAATTGTCATGGCTGCCACCCTATATGCCGGCATTATGTGGCTAAGCGGTGCCAAAATTATGCGTGAAACGATAGAATATTTAGCCCCCTCTAACTCCCCCTTTAGGGGAGGAAAGAAATCCCACAAGAATAAACTAGATTCACAAGAATGAATATAGCAACAGCATCAGAAAAAGAACCCCTCACCCAAAGGGGGAGGACGGGAGGGGGTCTCCGCAACCATGCTTTTGACCTGCTCTGCGGACTGTGCATCCTGAGGATGGTAACGCTGCACGTTGTCTGCCAGACAACACTGAGGCAGGCTGACTGGTGGAAGGTCATTATGGAGTGGAGCTTCTACCTGATGAGTTTCTTTTTCTTCAAGGCTGGATATTTCAATAAAGGAGTACAGGGCAATTCGCGTACCTATTGCTGGGACAAGTTCCGCCGCTTGATGATTCCATATTTCTCATGGGCTGCCATCAGTGCCTGTGTATGCCTGTTCTTCATGCTGGCTTTCCCCGGAAGATTCCCCGGCACAGAACACTCTTTCCATCACTTCAGGCTATGGGTAGGAGGCTTTACCTGGGGGAACAGCCCCCTGTGGTTCCTGCCCTGTTTCTTTACCTCTTATATCATTGTCCATTTCATAGAAAAGGTACGGCATCTGCATCTGGTAATCCTATTCTTCCCGTTGCTAAGCTACTGGCTATATAAACTGGGCAATCCCCTCTACCTGATGATGAACAACGTGTTCTGCGGTGCCTTCTTCTTTTATTTAGGTAAGGTATGGCACAAGACACTGGACTGGACCGGAGATAAGAAAGGGCTGATACTGAGCATCGTACTGATCGCAGCATTTGTATGCGTGAACATATACCTGCACGGTGAATATGAAATGAAGACGAACACCTTTACGGGTCCTTTCTGGCAAGTCATGCTCAATACAATACTGGCACTGCTTGGACTGTCCGGGCTTCCCCTGACCATGCACATCAGGCGCATACCGGGCATCTGCCATATCGGAGAGCACAGCATGGTATATTTTGTGGCGCACTACCCCCTGATTATGTGCTACGTATATATTGCTACGCTTGCGGGGCATAACATCAAGAAGAGCGTACCCGACATGTTTTTAATGACCATCCTGGTTTTTATTATCTGCACGTTGTTGGTTCCCCTGGTTGAAAGGGTGTTCTGGCTGAGCGGGAAAAGCCTCCCCCAGCCACTCCGAAAGAAGGACGAACAAACGGGGCGACCTGTAGTTTATTTCTATCATACTCAAGATACGGTACGGATTGTAAGGGAATGGAAAGAAGGAATCTTTCCTGCCCACTTCCTATATGGAGCCCTGCAACTGGAGCAGTACGGCTTTGATATCATCTGGCACGACCAGATTCATCTGTACAAACGTGTCCGTGACACCCTGAAGGCTACATGGAAGATTCTTACCTGCCGTAAACCTTACGACATTCTGTATGCCACACATACGCGGGGCATTGAACCCATTATACTGCTTCATGCCATAGGTCTATACAGAAAACCCATCGTAGTATGGCATCACCAGCCCATCGTAAAGGCAAAGAACCGTTTACGCGAGGCTTTGGCACGCCTTTTCTACCGTGGAATGGACCACATGATATTCTTCTCAGAGAAACTAATACAGGACAGCCTGAAATCGGCAAAGGCCGACCCGACCCGCATGAGCATGGTTCACTGGGGGGCCGATCTGGCCTTTTACGACAGCCTCTCCCGTTCCCTCCAAAAGAGAAGTGGCAATCCATCAGGTGAAACTTCGTCCATCCTCACCTCCAATGGAGGAGCCGGTGGAAGCTTCATCTCCACAGGAAAGGAACTGAGAGACTACAAGACACTGACAGAAGCTTTTAACAACACAGGGCTTCCCCTTATACTTTTCACCCAGAAACAACAGGAAGGACTGTTCACCAACCTGAAAAGAAGAGAGAACATAGACTTGCGTTTTGGAGAACGGCTGATGCCCTATGAGATTGCCCTGTTGGTGGCACAGAGCCAGTGCGTATGCATCTGCTGTAAACAGAGCAACTATACGGTAGGACTCACCACCGTTGTAGAAGCAATGGCACTGGGGCTGCCCATCCTATGCACCAGAAACCCGCAGATGCCCATGGATCTGGAGGCAGAGGGATGCGGCATTTACCTGGAACCTTACGACAGGGAAGGCTGGGAGCGTGCCATCCGGTACATTGCCGAGCACCCCGAAGAGGCTAAGGAAATGGGAAGAAAGGGCCACCTGCTGGCAGAGAAATACTATAATGTGGAACAATGCGCGAAGGAAGTAGCGAAGATAATTAAAAATGAAGGCTAACCCTTTTTCAATTAACAATTAACAATTAATAATTATTTCACTAACCGCTAACCACTAACCGCTAACCGCTAACCGCTAACCGCTAACCAAGAAAAAATATGAATTATGAACTAAACAAGCGTATAGAATGGCTGGATGCCATGCGAGGATTCACCATGCTGTTGGTAGTGGCTTATCATGTGGCACAATTCGGTTTTGCCGAGAATGAGAAGACAAGCGCCGCCCTACCCTTTATGGTACTCTTCAGGATGCCACTGTTTTTCTTTGTCAGCGGATTCCTGGCCTACAAGGCCAATTTTCTCTGGAACATTAAAAATACTATTCCATTGGTCCTTAAGAAATTGCATGTTCAGATAGTTCCCGCCGTTATATTTCTGTGTATCTTTATTGTCTTCAAATCAAAATACGGTTTCTGGGAAGGTATGTTGAATGCGCTGAAGAGTCCGACCAAAGACGGGTATTGGTTCACTTGGGTACTTTTGCAAATGTTCCTGATATACTATGTGATATGTATAGTGGGACAACGGCTTTTCCCCCAGCCCCTCTCTTGTAGGGAGGAAGAAAATAAACCTGCCATTACGGGGAGATTCAGATGCGTCTTTTGGCTTACGGTTTGGATTCTGTCTATCGTGGCATACGAGACACTGTACCTGCCCAAGCTGTTCTCTTACCATAAGGATATGTTCTTTTCCTATTCCAGCCTGGTGCAGACCATACGGTTCATGCAGTTCTTCCTCTTAGGCAATATCGTACACAGATACTGGAAGCAGGTACAGCGGATTTTTGACAGTATCTGGTTCTTCCCCCTTGTGGCGACCCTGGCTGTGGTATGCTGTGCCGACATCTTCAGATGGCACACCCTGAAATTTGCATGGACCAACCTGCCCCGCACAACAGCCATGTATGCTCTGCTGCTGATGGTGGTGATGTTCTTCCGTTTTAACAAGAAATGGTTTACCACAGAACATGCTTTAGGAAGAGCCCTGCAATATACGGGCAAGCGCACCCTGGACGTCTATCTGCTGCATTTCCTGCTCATCCCCTCCGTACCTTTCGTGGGCACATGGCTGAATACGCACCATCCCAACTTCCTGATAGACCTCTTCGCATCTGTGGGCATAGCCATTCCCATAGTGGCTGCCTGCCTGCTTATCAGCCACATTCTACACACCAGTCCGGCACTGGGGAAGTTTCTCTTTGGCAAATGACACCTTTTATCCAAAGAGCCGATACCTTTATAAGTAAATTCAGTGTATTTGATGTGTAAATTCAGTGAATTTGGTCGATAAATTCAGTGAATTTAGAAAAAGAGCTCCACCAAAACAAAAAGGATATGCCTTTATGACATATCCTTTTTATATATAAAAGTAGTATAAAGATTCTACTTCCAATAGATATCCGTGAACTCCTTCTTGATATTCACCTCCTCTAACTTGAAATACTTGCGGAAGAGCTCCCATGTCACGTCAAGCATCTCCTCGGTATTCAAGTTCACGTCAATAGCCAGCAACTTGCTGGAATAGTCCTTTGCGAAAGCCAGACAGCGGTTATCGTAATCGGTAAGGTCGAAACCGTTCTCCAACTTGGTCTTTGCGTTGGCAGCATCAGCATACAGACGGATAGCGGCATTCATTACCTGAGAGTGGTCCTTACGTGTCTTCTTACCAGCAACCAACTGTTTCAGACGGGACAGAGAACGGAAAGGATCAACAATTACCTTGCCCACATCACTGTCGCGACGCAGATAGAGCTGACCCTCGGTAATATAACCCGTATTATCAGGAACGGCATGTGTAATGTCGCCACCACTCAGCGTTGTTACGGCAATAATGGTGATGGAGCCACCGCCTACGCTCTCGGGGAACTGAACGGCCTTCTCGTAAATCTTTGCCAAGTCGGAATAGAGCGAGCCGGGCATGGAGTCCTTGGAAGGAATCTGGTCCATACGGTTGCTTACGATACTCAGTGAGTCGGCATAAGAGGTCATATCCGTGAGCAGTACCAGTACTGTCTCATGCTTCTCAACGGCAAAGTACTCTGCAGCGGTCAATGCCATATCGGGAATCAGCAGACGCTCTACGGCAGGGTCCTCTGTGGTATTGATGAACGAGATGATACGGTCCAGAGCACCAGCATTGGAGAAGGTGTTGCGGAAGAAGTAATAGTCATCGTTGGTCATACCCATACCACCCAGAATAATCTTGTCGGCCTTGGCACGCATGGCCACCAGTGCCATTACCTCGTTGAAAGGCTGGTCAGGGTCGGCAAAGAAAGGAATCTTCTGACCGCTGACAAGGGTATTGTTCATATCGATACCTGCAATACCCGTTGCAATCAGTTCGCTGGGCTGCTTACGACGCACGGGATTCACACTGGGACCTCCAATAGGCACTTCCTTGCCCTCTATTTCGGGACCGCCATCAATAGGATGCCCGTAAGCATTGAAGATTCTTCCGGCCAATTGGTCGCTGACCTTCAGTGAAGGAGACTTGCCAAGGAATGTCACCTCGGCATTGGTGGGAATACCACCCGTTCCCTCGAACACCTGCAGGGTAACATTGTCGCCTATTATCTTTACCACCTGGGCCAGTTTGCCGTTGATGGTAGCCAATTCATCATAACCAACGCCCTTTGCCTTCAGCGAGCAGGTTGCCTTGGTAATCTGACTTATCTGTGTATATACTTTTTGAAATGCTGTACTCATCTTTCTTATGAATTAAGTAAGTTCTCAACTTGCGAAATATAGTCGTAATATTGTTCGCTCTTGAATTGTGAGTAGTTCATCTGCTTACAAAGATTTATCATCTTCTTGAAGTAGTCGGTAACATCAAGGAACGTATCGAACTTGAAGTCTTCCTTCTCGCAGATTTTGGTAACCAGATTCAAAATCTCCTCCTGACGCTCCAGAGGCGTTACGGCATCTACCTCATCGAACGCATCCTGCTGCAGGATAACATAGTCGATGACCTCGGACTTCCAGAACGTTACGTGATAGTCAACGGGTACACCGTCGTCACCAAGGATGTTAATCTGCTCGGCAATCTCCTTACCGCGCTGCATACGGGTTTTCAGATTCTGCACCTTGGGAATCCACTCCTCGTTGATATGCTCCTTGATATACTCGGCGAACTCGGGGTACTCCAAATACTTGGAATAGGAATCGATGGGGTTCACAGCGGGATAGCGCTTCTTATCGGCGCGGTCCTGCTCCAAGGCATAGAAGCAGCGGGCGACCTTCTTGGTATTCTCCGTCACAGGTTCCTTTAGGTTACCACCGGCAGGTGAGACGGTACCCAAGAAGGTAACAGAACCGACTTCACCATTATTGAGATAAACATATCCGGCACGGCCGTAGAAGTTGCTGATAAGGGCACCTAAGTCCATGGGGAAGGCATCGGGACCAGGCAACTCCTCCATACGGTTCGACATCTCACGCAAAGCCTGCGCCCAACGGGAAGTAGAGTCGGCCATCAGAAGCACGCGCAAACCCATGGAGCGGTAATACTCGGCCATCGTCATAGCAGTATAAACAGAAGCCTCACGGGCAGCAACGGGCATATTGGAGGTGTTGGCAATAATGATTGTACGCTCCATCAGCTTACGACCTGTATGGGGATCGACCAACTCGGGGAATTCCGTAAAGATTTCCACTACCTCGTTGGCACGCTCACCGCAGGCTGCAATGATAACGATGTCTGCTTCGGCCTGCTTGGAGATAGCGTGCTGCAGCACCGTCTTACCCGTACCGAAGGGACCGGGAATGAAACCCGTACCACCCTCGACAATGGGGTTAAAAGTATCGATGGTGCGGACGCCCGTCTCTAAAAGTTTGAATGGACGGGGCTTCTCCTTGTAGTTTGTCATGGCAAACTTAACCGGCCAGTGCTGCACCATATCAACGTTGATGTCATTACCCTGCTCGTCGGTAAGGGTAGCAATGGTATCATGAATCTTGTACTTGCCTGCAGGAGCAATGTACTTTACGGTAGCAACGCCCTTCATTTGGAAGGGAGCCATAATCTTCAGCGGCTGATGGTTTTCCTCAACGCCGCCCAGCCAGTCGCTTTCTTCAACCTTGTCACCCACCTTTACGATAGGTTCAAAGTCCCATTCGCGGTCGGCATCCAAAGGCTCGGTATATTGACCACGCTTCAGGAATACGCCTTCCATCTTGTCGAGGTCATTCTGCAAACCGTCAAAGTTCTTACTTAACATACCTGGACCCAGCTGTATCTCCAGCATGTGACCGGTGAACTCAGCCTCGGCACCTACCTTCAAGCCACGAGTTGACTCGAACACCTGAACGTACACATCCTGACCAACCACCTTGATGACCTCGGCCATCAGGCGGTCACCACCAGTTGTAATGTAGCAGATCTCACCCTGGAGTACAGGTCCGTCAACACGGAGCGTAACCATATTGGCAACAACGCCACTAACAGTTCCTTTTGTCATGTTATATTCGTTTTATTATTATTTCTGAATGAATTCTTCCGGCACTTTGGCCTCACCACGCAAATTCTCGATAATCTGCTTGAAAGTCTCCTTACCCTGTTCGGGGTCGAGTTTCGCCCAGCGATACTGCATTTCCAACTTGCAGATGTAAGCATAGACTGCCTCCAGGCTGAAGGGATTGAAGAAAGTCTTCTCATCCAGCCACAGCCACTTGAAGGCATCAATCATCTTCTCTTTCTTTACCGGGTCTTCCTCATCGACAATCTTTATCAGACTTTTCACGTAATCAAACTCGTTGGTAAGATTAAAGTCCTTTGTCTTATTCTCGCGAATCATCTCCTGCACCTCGCCATCGCCTTTAATGAACTCTGCAACACTCCAACCCTGTTTGCGTGCCAGCATGGCAGTCAGAATGTTGGTGATGTCCAGGTTCAGCCTGTTCCACTCGCGTATGAATTTATTGGGACAAGTCTGAATGGCATAGTTATAGAACTGGTACAGAATCTCATCCTCCGGGAAGTAGCCTTTGGTATCCTTGTTATAGCTGTACTCACGGGCAAAGATGCTCATGAACGCGGGATAGCGGTGTACGTTGAAGTTCAGTTCCGTGGCACTTGTGATGAGGTCGCGCAACTGCTCCAGCGAGAAATTTCCCCATGCGTCAATCTCTGCATCGGGGTTCTTGAGCAGACGTACCAGATTTATGCAGTCCTGACGCAGATAGAGGTAGTTGCCCACCAGTTTGGCATCGCTTGCAGAAAGTTGTTCCTCGCACTGCTCACGCAGTTCCTTGAAGGAAATGCCCGGCTGCGTATCTGCCAACTCGATGTCCGGCAGGCCTGCCATCATGCAATAGTAATTACCCATTTCTTCAATTCATAGTTTTTAATTCATCATTCATAATTTTTTCTTGGTTAGCGGAATTTAACGATAACGAAAACGAAAACCAAGACTATTTTCTTTGTTAATTGTTAATTATGAATTGTGAATTGTAAATTGTGAATTAGAAAAGCATTTCTACAAGTTGAGGACGCAGGAAGTTCTTAAAATAAGCCTCGAACTCATCCTTGCCGAAATTCACCTTATAGCTACCGTCTGCGGGAGAAACAGAAAGCATGGTATCCTTCCCGTTTACTTTGTTGATGGTAACCCCTTTATCGAGGAGTTCCTTAGCATGGGCGGCGAAATATGCCTTCAGACTTTCAGCCTCGTTTGAAGACAGCACCACAGCCTCATTGCCGGCCCACTTACTCGCCAGCATCACGGCAAACTGTCCCAGGAAGTTCTTGTCAGCAGCCAAACCAGCTGCAGCATCCTTGGCCACTCTGTCAGTAAGTACATTGGCAATCTCGCTCTTCAGCGCATTCAATGCCTGACTTGTATAAAGCTTCAGCTCGCTTTTTGTGTTTGTATCCAATTCGGATGCCTTCTTCTGAGCCTGAGCCTCAATAGCCTTAGCCTGCTCCCTTGCTTCTGCAATAATCTGCTCGGCCGTATGCTTTGCCTCCTCGACAATACGATCTGCTTCGGCCTGACCTTTTTCTACGCCTTCGCGATAGATTTTCTCAGTAAGTTCTTGTATTTTTTCCATTCTGTCTTATATGTTGTTTTTTTTCTTTTCAAGATTCATATAAGCCCCTATATTTATATATAAGTGACCTATTTCGCCGCGAAGATATAAAAAAATACAATAGAAAAGTAAAAAAGCCGTCACTTTTTTCTTTATCATGCACAGAGGCACACCATTAGGCACGAATAGAGAGCTTGCGCGACAGCGTTTCCCCACTACGGAATGATGCACGGACAACATACAAGCCCGGTGACAACAAGGGCAAACGTATTGACTTGTAATGTCCCCTAAGAGACATAAGGGATCGACCGTTCAAATCAAGAATCTGCACACTACAAAACTCCTCGGATGCCTGCAGTTGATAGTCACCTTCGCTCCCCACCAGCTGTAATACATCCGGCTCCTGTCCGGGTATCTGACGTAATGACGTTTCCTGTTCATTGGCATGGAAATGCAAGGGCATCCACGTAAACGGACCATCTGGTTTAGCATCGGCAATACGCTCCTCAACATGAGTAGTGCCGTCTCCGTTAGTGACCTGAATATTAAAAGTCATGGCCTTGCCAAGCGGTGCCTTTTCCCTGCCAAGTTCCGACCAAGGAACAGCCATCTCGAATGTATAATACCTGGAATTTGCATTAAAAGCCAAGTGAGAGGCCGAAGGCTCCTGCCGTTCCCACGAGGTACCTGTACCTTTGAACAAAGCAAGGGTGGCATTGGGTGAGACATCATAGCGGTACGATGTATTCTGAGGTGTTGTATAGGGAGCAGACTCCGTTTCTATGCCAATGCTGACGACATCGGCATGTTCACCGTCAGCAACCAACAAATTATCGTAAACACGGCAGATAACATAAAGCGAATCATCATCGTAGGCTAAATCGGCATATGTATAGGTCTCTGTCTCACTGCCCAGCAGAATCTGTTCGGCTTTTGAAGAAAAATATCCTTCATAAACGGAACGTACACCATTAACAGCAGGATGTCCGTAGGGCACCTCAAACTGATGCCGGGGATAGCCCTTTACCATCTGTACACCGCCTCCATAACCGGAAACAGCCACTACCACGCCAGTATCTATCACTGCCAAAGAGTTCCAAAGCGCACTCTGATCCTGCGGGACGGGGAAGGGGCTGCTCATAGCCTTGAAGTTACGTGCCGACTTATTGCCCACATAGACATACATATCCGGCTTTCCGGAATGATTGTAAGGTGACTGATGAGACAGAACCGTCTCACCATTAGGCAATACACGCAGATAAGGTGCACCACCAGTAGCCACGGGACAATAATTATAGTCGATTGCCTTGGTTCGGAGTGAACTCGAAGCAGGAACGAAACTCTTCCAGTTGCGCGTAAGAGAATTACGCACAATGGTAGGTACAAAATCATTATAGCCCCAACCATTATCCTCTATAGCCACCGCTATGGTTGTACTGTCCTGCAGCAAAACAGGCACAGGCATTCCATCGCGAAAACCGGCACGATAAGAGACACAAGCAGGTGTGGACCAGGTAAGACCTTTATCGAACGAACGGCAAACAGAAATCTGCTGGTCCGCATTGGTGTCATACGGACTCTCATCAGCAAAATACAGCTGCAGTTCACCAGAAGGAAGCTCCAGCAAACATGGTTCCCAACAACCCACCTCGGGTGTAGAACCGGCATCGTAAACGACAATTTCCTGCCCCCAAGTCCGGCCGTTATCCGTACTGCGCTTCAAGCGGATACTGAAACGCCTGTCATCGGTATAAGGAGTAGAAGGACGGGGATTATAGGCAACAATAATGGTACCGTCATGCAACTGAATCATATCCGGCACACAATTGGGGACATTGTTTGTATTGGTAACAATGGTAGTAGGTTCCCTCCATGTCTGCCCCTTGTTAGAACTGAAGGATATACGTATACCACCCCATTCACAACAGGCAATCAGCCGGCCATCCTGCAATTCCATAACACGGGCATATCCACCACCGCCAAACACCTTGACCGGGGTACGGGAGTCCCAAAATATACGGGAACCCGTATAAGGCTGTGTCTTAGCGGCAAAGGTGTACAGCACATTCAACAGAAAAACGGAAAGCAGAAGGAACGGCCTCATCTTTTTATTTTTGCATTGTATTTGTCAAGACCCTTCTGCAGGAAATCAAGATAAGCATTTATATCCTCGTTGTAAGAATAGGATTTGTTAAGAGGGTATCCTTCGTTATCGAGCAGCACATAGAACGGCTGAGCATTGGCACCGAACTTGCTGCGCTGCAGGTAGCTCCAGCGATCTCCTACGGTGCGAAGCTTATGCTCCCCGTCATTCTCCCTTACAACTATTGTTTCCGGAAGCGGTGTCTTCTCATCTACATACAAAGTAATAAGCACATACTTGTCATTCATAACTTCTGCTACGCGAGGGTCTGTCCAGACGGCCGCCTCCATTTTACGGCAGTTCACACACCCATAACCGGTAAAATCTATCATTACAGGCATATTGTGAGCTTTGGCATAGGCCATGCCCTGGTCATAATCTGTAAAGCGAGCCTTCACCTCGTTCTCATACAGGTTGAAGTCCTGTGTCTGCATGGGAGGAGCAAAAGCACTGACGGCCTTGCAGGGAGCACCCCATAAACCAGGAACCATGTAAAGTGCAAGGGCAAAGGAAAGCAAACCGCCAAAGAAACGGAAGATGCCGGTACGATGGTTCACAACAACCTCACCCATTTCGTCATATTCATCTTCGTCGTGAGGGAAACGAATCCAACCTATCAGATAAGCACCCAGCAGGGCAAACAGGACAATCCAGAGACAAAGGAAAACCTCGCGGTCGAGCAAATGCCAGCCATAAGCCAGGTCAGCCACACTGAGAAACTTCAAGGCAAAAGCCAACTCCAAGAATCCCAGGCTAACCTTCACACAATTCATCCAGTTTCCACTCTTTGGAGCACTCTTGAGCCATGCGGGAAACATGGCAAAAAGGGTGAACGGAAGTGCCAGGGCAATGGCAAATCCCAACATACCAATGCTGGGAGCCAGCAAATTGCCAGAGATTCCCAACTCCACCAACAGAAAACCAATGATGGGACCTGTACAAGAGAAGCTAACCAAACTTAGGGTAAACGCCATCAGGAATATGCTCAAAAGGCCTGTCGTGGTCTCGGATTTCTTATCGACGGCATTCGTAAACCTGCTGGGCAGGGTAATCTCGAACCCACCCAGAAAACTGGCGCCAAACACCAGCAACATCAGGAAGAAGAAGATGTTGAAAATGGCATTGGTACTAAGTGCATTCAAGGCACTGGCACCAAAGCACAAGGTTACCAGCAAACCCAAAGTAACATATATTACAACAATACAGATTCCATAAGTAAAGGCCTCACGGATGCCCCTGCCACGATCTTTGTTACGTTTCAGGAAGAAACTGACCGTCATAGGGATAATGGGCCATACACAGGGAGTCAGCAAGGCAAGCAGTCCTCCTAACATGCCCAGCAGGAAAATACCAATAAGACTGTTGTTTTGGGCATCCACACCATCCTCCAAAGCCTTAAGTTCCCCTATTACCGGCATCCAGAGAGAACTGTCAACAGCCCCCTCCAAACCTCCCCCAAGGGGGGAACTTACTAAGCTGGGGCTTTCTTCACTCCCCGAAATGGAATCTAAAGGGGCTTGGGGTTCAGAAGGGGGTATCTCGTTCTTGGAAAGTTTTTCCTGTTCCATACTCTCCCCCCCAGAGGGGAGTTGGTGGGGGGCTTTCCCCTCGAACTTAAACTCCACATTTGTCGGCGGCATACAATTCTGATCGTTGCAAGCACCAAATGTAAGGTATCCTGCCACCTCGTATGCAGGTTCCGTTATGGAAAATTTCTGGGAGAACTTGGCCGTCCCTTCCATGTAACTTACTTCCATCTCAAACAAATCATCGACAGCCCGATGAAGGACACCTGTAGCAAGGAGCTTTCCGTCAGGCTTCAGACCGACCATTTTTTCAAGCGTCAATTCGGCACGTGTGGGACCGCCATCGGGAATATCCGTACCATATACATGCCAACCGGCTTCTGCCTTTCCGACAAACTCTAATTCCAACGTATTATCCGATATTCTCTTCTGCTGAACAGTAAACTTTACGGGTGACTGTAACTGAGCCACGGAAGACAGGACACAGAACAGAACAGCTACCAAACCTGCAACGCATTTTTTCATACTCAAAAATTTTGCATGCAAAGATACGGATAAGCGAGAGAAGAACAAAATAAATCCGTTAATTTTTCATCCGAGCGAGAGTATTTTAGAGACAACTGTCTCAAAGGTATAATTTTTTCTTTGAGCAGAGAAACACTTCCCTTTTTTAAAATACATTTTATAATTATATAAGGTGAGGCAAAGAATGTGGAGAAAACTTAAGCGAAGTCATCGAAATTGCACAAAATATAAGAAAATGTGCATTTTTAGGCAAGTTTTCATTTGATTTTGTTGCACATGTGAGTAAAATGTATTTACTTTGCATCCCGAAAAGCGTAAAATAACATTATTTAATTATATTAAAATTCTAAAATTATGTCTGAAATTGAAGCTAAAGTAAAAGAGATTATTGTGGACAAGTTGGGTGTTGACGAGGCTGATGTTACTCCCGAAGCATCATTCACCAATGACCTGGGTGCAGATTCTCTGGACACCGTGGAACTGATTATGGAGTTCGAGAAGGCTTTTGAAATCACCATTCCCGATGACAAGGCAGAGAAGATTGCTACCGTAGCTGATGCCATCGCATTTATTGAGGCTAACAAGTAATTCTCATAAAAACATTACATGGAATTAAAAAGAGTTGTAGTGACAGGAATCGGTGCTGTCAGTCCATTAGGGAACACTGCCGAGGAAACGTGGCAGAACATGGTGGCTGGTGTAAGCGGTGCAGCTCCTATCACACATTTCGATATTTCTAAATTTAAAACACAGTTTGCCTGCGAGGTAAAGAACTTCGATTCTTCCCTGTTCATCGACCGCAAAGAGGCTCGAAAGATGGACTCCTATTGTCTGTTCGGTCTGTCTGCCGCCACCATGGCAGTAAATGACAGCGGACTTGACATGGAGAGCGTAAACAAGAACCGTATCGGTGTTGTTTTGGGTGTAGGAATCGGGGGAATGAAGACCTTTGAAGAAGAAGCAGGGAACTATGCCAAGACTGGTGACACACTGGGGCCCAAGTTCAATCCGTTCTTCGTTCCTAAGATGATTTCCGACATCTGTGCCGGCTTCATCAGCATAAAGTACGGATTCCACGGTCCCAATTACATCACCTCCAGTGCATGTGCCTCATCGACCAATGCACTTGCCGATGCATTCAATCTGATTCGTTTGGGAAAGGCGGATGTTATGGTAAGCGGCGGTGCAGAAGCAGCCATTATCCCCAGTGGTGTAGGCGGTTTCAATGCCATGCATGCCCTGAGTACCCGTAACGATGATCCGGAACATGCCAGCCGGCCCTTCAGCGCCAGCCGTGACGGATTCGTTATGGGAGAAGGTGCTGCATGTCTGATTCTGGAAGAATTGGAACATGCAAAGGCACGTGGGGCAAAAATATATGCTGAGATGGCTGGTGCCGGCATGAGTGCCGATGCCTATCATATCACAGCATCCCACCCCGAAGGTCTGGGTGCAAAACTAGTAATGGAGAATGCATTGGAAGATGCTGGGCTGAAACCTGAGGACATAGACTACATCAATGTTCATGGTACATCAACTCATGTAGGCGACATTTCTGAAGCAAAAGCCATTCAAGCTGTTTTCGGAGAATATGCCTACAAGCTGAACATCAGCAGCACCAAGTCTATGACAGGTCACTTGTTAGGTGCCGCAGGTGCCATAGAAGCATTGGCCAGCGTTTTGGCTGTAAAGAACGATATCGTACCTCCCACCATTAATCATGAAGAAGGCGACGAGGATCCCGAAATCGATTACAAACTGAACTTTACGTTCAACAAAGCCGAACACCGCATTGTACGTGCAGCCCTAAGCAATACTTTTGGATTCGGTGGCCATAATGCCTGTGCTATCTTTAAGAAATACGCTGAATAAAACAGTGTATAGAGCAAACCTTATAGATGCGATAAAGTTACCTTTCCGCAAGGAAAAAGGGCTTTATCGCTCTTTTTATTACATTTTGGGATTCTATCCCCACAACATTAAATATTACCAGGAAGCACTCATGCATAGCTCCATGTTGGCAAAAAGCAATGTCGGAAAGCCTATGAACAATGAAAGGCTGGAATTTCTTGGCGATGCCATCCTGAATGCCGTTGTTGGGGAAATTGTATTTCACCATTTCCAACGTAAACGCGAGGGATTCCTTACAACAGCAAGAAGCAAAATTGTAAAGAGAGAAACACTGGGACAGGTTGCCGTAGAGATTGGACTGGACAAACTTATTCATGCCAACAACTTTACCCATGCCCATAACAGCTATATGGCAGGCAATGCATTCGAAGCCTTGGTAGGTGCCATATACCTGGATCGCGGCTACAATTATTGTGTGCAGTTTATCCAAGACAAAATATTAGGCAAGATTATCAACATTGACAAAATCGCCTATAAAGAGTGCAACTTCAAAAGCAAGCTTCTGGAATGGTGCCAGAAGAACAAGGTGGAGATGAGCTTTGAACAAGAAGAAAGCCGAGGGGAAGACGGCTCGCCTATGTTCCACAGCAAAGTGCTGATACAAGGCATGGAACTGGGAAAGGGCAGAGGCTATTCCAAAAAGGAAAGCCAGCAGAATGCCTGTAAAAATGCGTTGCACAGACTAAAGAAAGGAAACAAAGTGTACGAAACACTCATACAAAACAATGCCATCAAACAGGAATGAATCTGACCAATATCATACGCCCTATTTTTTCCTCACGATTACGGAAATTAGACCGTTATGCCACACAAGCACAACAGCTACAGCTTAACGTGCTGAAACAAATGCTTACCAAAGCTTCCGACACGGAATGGGGACGCCAACATAACTACAGCAGCACATTAGGCTACGAGAAATTTGCACAGCAGACTCCCATAAACACCTACGAAGACCTGAAGGGGTACATAGAGGAGATGCGTCAAGGAAAAGCCGACCTTCTCTGGCCAGGGAGAATAAAATGGTATGCCAAATCAAGCGGCACAACAAACGACAAGAGCAAATTCATACCCGTAAGCAAAGATGCCCTTCATGATACCCATTACGCAGGAGGAACAGATTGCGTAACATGGTACCTGAGGAACAATTCCAAAAGCAGGCTCTTTGACGGGAAAGCACTGATTCTGGGTGGCAGCCATGCCCCCAATTACAACCAGAAAAACAGCCTGGTTGGAGACCTTAGTGCCATTCTCATAGAAAACATCAACCCGCTGGTAAATTTGATTCGAACGCCAAAGAAAGAAACGGCTCTTCTCAGCGATTTCGAGATAAAACGTGATCTCATTGCCAAAGAAGCCCTACGCCAGAATGTCACAAATCTGAGCGGTGTTCCGTCATGGATGATGTCGGTATTAAACAGAGTGTTAGAGATTTCCGGAGCCAGCAACCTTTGTGAAGTATGGCCTAATTTGGAAGTGTTCTTTCACGGAGGTGTCGCCTTTACCCCCTACAGGGAACAATATCAGCACCTTATCCCATCAGAAGGAATGCATTACATGGAGACATACAATGCGTCGGAAGGCTTTTTCGGATTACAGGACAATCCCACGGACCCAGCCATGAGCCTTATGATTGACTATGGCGTTTTCTACGAGTTCATCCCTATGGACGAGTTCGAAAACGAGCATCCCAACGTAGTGCCATTATGGGATATTGAAGTAGGAAAGAACTACGCAATGGTTATCAGTACATCCAGCGGACTCTGGAGGTACCTGATTGGAGATACCATAAGATTCACACAGAAGAACCCATACAAATTCATCATCACAGGCCGGACAAAATTCTTCATCAATGCATTTGGGGAAGAACTGATTGTTGACAATGCTGAGAAGGGGCTCTCGGAAGCATGTGCCCGAACAGGGGCTCAAGTGCTGGAATATACAGCAGCACCCATATTCATGGACGAACATGGGAAATGCCGGCATCAGTGGCTGATAGAATTTACCAAGGAGCCCCAAAACATAAATTCTTTCGCACGTATTTTAGACGAAGCACTACAGAAAATCAACTCCGACTACGAAGCCAAACGGTACAAGGACATTACCCTGCAGCCTTTGGAAATCATCAAGGCCCGTAGCGGTGTTTTCAATGACTGGCTAAAACAGAAAGGAAAACTGGGCGGACAGCACAAGGTTCCACGGCTAAGCAACAAACGCGAATACATAGAACAAATATTAGCATTAAACGAATGAAAGAGTGGAGACCGCTTTTGTATAGCATCCTGTCAATTCTGGTGGTTGCATGCGCCAGTCTTGGAAGTCCCGACGGCGGAGAGTATGACGAGATTCCCCCTAAGGTGATTTCTGCGTCTCCCATGGAACGGGCCACTGGTGTACAAACGAGAAAGGCACGTATCAATTTCGACGAGTATATCAAACTGGAAAATGCCAGCGAGAAAGTGATTGTTTCTCCACCACAGATTGAGCCTGCCAATATCAGAGCCGACGGCAAACATATCAAGATAGAGCTAAAAGATACCCTGAAGGAGAACACGACTTACACCATAGACTTCAGCGATGCCATTGAAGACAACAATGAAGGAAATCCCATGGGTAACTACACCTACTCATTCAGCACGGGTGACGACATAGATACAATGGAAGTAGCCGGAACCGTATTAAATGCAGAGGATCTGGAACCCGTTAAAGGCATCTTGGTAGGACTGTATCCTGTCGATTCCAATCTTACGGACAGCATTTTAAAAACCATTCCTTTCAATCGGGTTTCCCGTACCAACGGATCGGGACGCTTTTCCATCAAAGGTGTAAAAAGGGGAAAATACAGAGTCTATGCACTGGACGACAAGGACGGGAATTTCATCTTCAGCCAGAAAAGCGAGAAGATTGCTTTTGACTCACTGGTATTTGAAACATCATGCAAACGGGATGTCAGGATGGATACCATCTGGCGTGATACCGTGCAGTATGATTCCATTCGTGTAGTGCCTTATACACACTTCCTGCCGGATGACCTTGTCCTGCTCTCCTTCCTGGAAGACGGGCAAGACCAGCACCTCTTAAAGAAAGAACGCACAGAACCAGAATTCTTCCGTTTATTCTTTACGGCACCTGCAGACACCCTGCCAACCATACGAGGCTTGAACTTCGATGAGAAATGTCTGCTTTGCGAGGCATCTGAACACAACGACACCCTTACCTATTGGATAACAGATACCACATACTACAGGCAGCAAGATACCCTTACCTTCGAAATATCATTCCTGGAGACTGATACTACTGGCGTATTAAGCCCACACACAGAAACACTGGAACTTTTCCCCAAGAACACTTGGGAAAAGAAATGGAAAGAACAGAGCAAGAAGATTGAAGAGTGGAACAAGGAACGTGAAAAAAAGATAAGGAAAGCCAAGAAACCGCTGGCGTACGAGGAAAACCCATATCTCAAAACCTACCTTGATATATCGTGTAAGCCAACCGGCTCACTCGATCCTATTGAAAACCCACGTTTTACTGCCAAAGAGCCACTGGCAAGTGTAGATTCCACAAAAATACACTTTTACATTAAAGAGGATTCTGACTGGGTTCCACACCCCTACCTGTTCCTTCCCGACAAAAAAGACAAGAAAGTATATACCCTATATGCCGAGTGGGATTCCAAAAACACATACAGGTTTGTCGCAGATTCTGCAGCATTTACCAGTGTCATGGGTAATTCTACCAAACCCCGTAAATATGAGTTTCGTGTAAAGGAGGACGAAGAGTTCGGAAGTATTTTCATACACGTAATAGCCAAAGACAGCAATATCATTGTTCAGCTACTGAACCATTCTGACAAGCCCGTAGCCACACAAAAGGCTGATAAAGACGGGCGGGCTGATTTTTTCTATATGAAGCCTGGCGATTACTACGTACGCTGTTTCATAGATTCCAACAACAACGGTGTCTGGGATACTGGTAATTACAGTGAGGGACGCAGACCTGAAGAAGTGTTCTATTTCCCGAAAAAGCTATCCCTAAAAGCAAATTGGGATTTGGAGCAGGAATGGGCTATCCGAAGTATTGCAAGAAACCAGCAAAAACCGCAGGAAATTACGAAGCAGAAAGCAGATAAGCAAAAGAACATCAAGCAACGTAACCTGCAGCGCAAGATGGAGAAAAACAAAAATGACAACTCTGCTTCGCAAAAGCACAACTAAAGCAAATTAAGTGCGTTAAGAAAGTAAAAAAAAAATCATCAGATTTCCCCATTTCAGAGGAAAGCCGTAACTTTGCACAGAAAAACAGGGCTATCCCCTGCTACAGGTAAAAAGCGATAAAAAGATAACAACAATTTATACATTAATAATCACTAATAAAAATGGCAAAATTAGACTTGACACAGTATGGCATCACAGGCAGTACCGTGATTGCTCACAATCCATCGTATGAGTACCTCTTCACAGAGGAGACCAAGGCTGGCCTGACCGGTTTCGACAAGGGTCAGAACACCGAGTTGGACGCTGTTAACGTTATGACCGGTATCTACACCGGACGCTCACCCAAGGACAAGTACATCGTAAAGGATGCACAGAGCCAGGATAAGGTTTGGTGGACAACAGAAGAATACAAGAATGACAACCACCCCATGAGCGAGGAGGTTTGGGCAAAGGTAAAAGAAATTGCTATCAAGGAGCTCTGCAACAAGGAGCTGTACGTTGTTGATGCTTTCTGCGGTGCCAACGAGGCTACACGTCTGGCTGTACGCTTCATCGTTGAGGTTGCCTGGCAGGCTCACTTCGTTAAGAACATGTTCATCCAGCCAACAGCTGAGGAATTGGAGAAGTTCGAGCCCAACTTCGTTATCTACAATGCCAGCAAGGCAAAGGTTGAGAACTACAAGGAACTGGGTCTGAACTCAGAGACTTGCGTAGCCTTCAACACCACAAGCCGTGAGCAGTGCATTATCAACACTTGGTACGGCGGTGAGATGAAGAAGGGTATGTTCTCTATGCAAAACTACTATCTGCCTCTGCAGGGTATTGCTTCCATGCACTGTTCTGCCAACACCGATATGGAGGGTAAGAACACCGCAATCTTCTTCGGTCTGTCCGGTACTGGTAAGACCACTCTTTCTACAGACCCCAAGCGTCTGCTGATTGGTGACGACGAGCACGGATGGGACGATGAAGGCGTATTCAACCTGGAAGGTGGCTGCTACGCAAAGGTTATCAACCTGAGCAAGGAGAACGAGCCCGATATCTACGGTGCCATCAAGCGTAACGCTCTTCTTGAGAACGTAACTGTTGCTGCTGACGGCAAGATTGACTTCGCTGACAAGAGTGTGACCGAGAATACCCGCGTAAGCTATCCTATCGACCACATCGAGAAGATTGCCCAGAAGGTAAACGGCAAGAGCGCTGGTCCTGACGCCAAAAACGTTATCTTCCTGAGTGCTGATGCCTTCGGCGTACTGCCTCCCGTATCTATCCTTACACCCGAGCAGACCAAGTACTACTTCCTCTCTGGTTTCACAGCTAAGTTGGCTGGTACAGAGCGTGGTATTACTGAGCCCACTCCCACCTTCTCTGCTTGCTTCGGCCAGGCATTCCTCGAGCTGCATCCCACAAAGTATGCCGAGGAGCTCGTCAAGAAGATGGAGAAGAGCGGTGCCAAGGCTTATCTGGTTAACACTGGTTGGAACGGAACAGGCAAGCGTATCTCAATTCCCGATACACGTGGTATCATCGACGCTATCCTCGACGGTAGCATCCTGAAGGCTCCCACAAAGAAGATTCCATTCTTCGACTTCGAGGTTCCCACAGCTCTGCCCAACGTAAATCCCGCTATCCTCGATCCTCGCGACACCTATGCTGAGGCCAGCATCTGGGAGGAGAAGGCTAAGGATTTGGCAGGCCGCTTCATCAAGAACTTCAAGAAGTACGAAGGCAACGAGGCTGGTAAGGCTCTCGTCGCTGCAGGTCCGAAGCTGTAAAGTTCACAACAAAAACAATAGAAAAGGGTGCATCTCGACGAAAGATGCACCCTTTTCATTATTCTTTTGTACGCACATGCGTACGCGCAAAACCTTTGCCTTATTGGAAGAACGAGAAGTTGCCGGTGAAGAACCAGTTGAACGGACTCATGTTCGAGATACCCGCTGGCAAGGGTAGGAAACGGTTTTCCTTAATCACCAAAGGTCTTCCGGTTCCTCGGGATTGTCATAGACCTCCTTGGGACAGAGTTCTATGTAATCCATGTAAAGTTCCTTCTTGGCATTATCCAGCACACTCTTGAAGCGGACGTAATAAGTAAGATTGGGATCCATGGTGCCACGCCAGATGATACGTCGGGAACAGATAATGTTACCTCGTTCCCACTTGTAGGAATTACTGGCTACCGACTGGGAAGCCTTCATAAAACCGTTGTTACGCATTTTTTTGTCTATCTCGGCATTATAATCCTGATCCTCAGTATCCGCTATGGTTGCCGACTGTCCCCAAAGGTCTTGCACGCTCTTGGTCAGATCAACGGGGATTCCTGCTACCGGAAGGTTGCCAGGATCACTGCCCACATACATTTGTACCACTCCGCGTGCCGCTGTAGCCAGCACCTTATACCGCAGTTCGTATGTACTACGCTTGGGAACGGGCGGAAGGGTAAACATTACATCGTAACGTCCCAGCCACTTGTCTTCATCGCCATCATAATTCTCCCATGACACGTTGTAACCGTTGAAATGAATGAAATCCGTATCATCACTCATGATACTCATATTATTGAAATAACGGTAATACTTGTCGGCAGGAATATAGACGTGATTAAATTTGTCCTGAGCAGAATCGGCACGTCGGATGCCGTTTGTCATAGACTCAGGGAAAAGCGAGAAACAGTCAAAGCGTAACCGCTCCCTGCCCAGATTATTACGCGTCGCATTATTGTATGCCAAGGGAGCGTCTATAGGATAGATGACAGCATTCACCATGTCGCTAACAACAGCGTCCTCGCTTTCCTTCTGCACCAGACAACCACGTTTGTCCTGGTCGCAAGAATTCTCGTGTCCGTCGCCTGTACGTTCCCTGTTAATGTTGGGGAAGCGGTTCAGGAAGACACCCTGGCTCTCCAAACTTTCGAAGATTTTTATCAACCTGCGCTTCCCCATTGTTGCATACCACTCCATAACAGGAATAGAAAGTTTCTTAGTTGAGCGCGAATAGCCTGTCTCGTTCCAATGATAGACCAGTTTGTTAGCTTCGATACGCATGGGTAGGACATGATAGGTGGTCCATTGGTTCAGAACATTATTGGGATTATGGTAATCGGCATCGGTAGTATATACATCGTCGGAAAGATACATACCATTATCCAGAACCCACTTCTGCATCAGTTCTGGCACATTGGGTGCATGTGGGTCAATACCCTGAGAACGCCAATAAGAATCCGGCTCGGCAAAGATGGTGAATCCATACTTACGATGCTCCGGAGCCAAAGCATTAGAAGCGCTGTTACCGGAGGCATCTGAAAAGCCATGACTCATGTAAGCAGGCAAGTCAGGAATCTTGCCTGTCTGGTATAGCGTCTCATACACCTCATCACGCAAGGCAGAAAGCGTATCAAACATGCCACAGGCCTCCAGGCATTTTGCCATTACCAGATACCCCTCCTGTTCATTTTCCATAAGAAGTCTGAAGTAACGGGCCGCCGTAACATCATCTGGAGCTATTACCTTGTGCATCTGATGGATAACGCCGTTTATGACCGGGATATCCAGGTTACGGATATCCATCGGACAGTCGCCGTTTAAATAGATGGTATCGTTCTTGGCATTTTTCTTGGTAACATTAATCTTATGGTCCAACATATTGGGCAAAGACAACTCGCCATTGTCGATGTCTGGGAATTTTGCCGTATAGAAAACCTGCTCCGAGAGGTCACCGCCATCTATCACACTGTTATGCACAATCACCTTGCGCAAAGAGTCCAACCTAATGCTGTCGGTAACGGCCTCCCATGATGGGTAAGGGATTATCTCCTCTGCCGCCAGTTTTTGCAGATAGCGTTCTATTGCTGCATTTGTAGGTGCAAATACGGTATAATTGCCACGAGCCGTCAGCAACTGATACATCGTGGTCTGGCTCCTTCTGCTTACCTGAACCTGCTTCAGTAGCTCAACATACTGACTGTAATCGGCGTGCGACTCCAGATAACTGGCAATGGTATGTTCTTTAAACACATACTTCGAGGAAGTGTCTATGCTCTCTGAACAGGCGATAAGACACAGCAGAACGGCAACAATCAATAGAGTGAATAATGGCTTTTTCATCATATAATGTTTGTATTTTGGGTTAGCGGTTAGCGGTTAGCGGAATTTAACGATAACGATAACGAAAACTTTTTTCTTGGTTAGCGGTTAGCGGTTAGCGAACTTCTAAAGTCTAAAGTCTAATGCCTAAAGTCTAATGCCTAAAGTCTAATGCCTGTAAAATTCTTTCACTTTTCATTTTTCACTTCGGTCTTCCCGCCTCTTTCAACGACTGATCCAGGAACATCCGCGGAGTTATCTTTACCGGTTCCTTCATAAACTCGGGGCGGCTCCAACTGAACAATGACAGGCGGAAAAACTCCGGGTCTTGCTGCGGAACCAAGAAGGCTTTGTGTACCTTTCCCTTCCTGTCGAAGTATGCCAGATAGTCACGGGTGTAGTTGCCATCGTCGCGGCGGCTCTCAAAGAGAATCCATCTGTCGTTGCTCGAGAAAGAGGGATAGCTCTCTGCCCTGTCGCTGTTAATAGCCCTGGTATCCACCAACTGTCCCGTCTGCTGGTCCAGAATCTCAATCTGAGCCGTAGGATGCCAGATGTGGAAGAGACCGTGCGGACCTTCTGCAAAGAGCACATAGCGATTGTCGCTGCTCACGCGCTGTTCCACAGCACTGCGGCTTTTGCTTACGGCATCATAGATGAGTTCCGGCTCTCCCAGCGTGCGGGTTTCCATATCAAACGGAGCCCGGTACAGATTGTATTGCAACTCCTTGTAATGGTTCAGCGTCTCGTTCATGCCGTTGTTCATATCCTCAAACTCGTGACGGGCAGAACAGAAGTACAGCCATTTGCCGTCGGGGCTCCACGAAGGAAAGAGTTCCAGTTCTATGCTGTCAGCCAAGACGGTCTGTATGGTATTCTTCTCTACATCGTAAAACACAATGTCGCTGGCCGACTCCATTACCTCAACCTTTGTAATGTCGCGTGTATGGAACGACTGTACAGTACGGTCGGTACTGAAAGCAATCAGCTTAAGGGTAGGATGCCACGAGGGATAGACGGCAGCAGAAATCATCTCGGGCGTTTTCAGGAGGACGTTCCTCAGCTTGCCGTCGGAAACTATCACGGTGGCATCATGGCAGATGCGGATATGGAACATCATGTTATCCGTACGGTAGTTCTGATAGCTGTGGCAATTGATGCAAACGCCCTCACGTTCAGTACTAAGCTGACGGGTATTAAAGATATCACTCTCCTTGAAGTTTTCCAGGCAACGCTGTCTGATGGCCAGATGTTCAAATCCGACGTATGTGGGAGCCAGAGCACGGTATGAGATATAGGGGTCGATGCTGTCGGCACTTACCTCAATGCCGAAAGACTTATACCTGCTCCACTTGTCCTGCTGTTTGCAATAGACATCCACCTGCATCTTCTTGCCCTTGGCAGAAGCCAAAAGCTCACGCCACTCATTTTCAGGGATTATCACTTTGTTTCCCTTGCCATAGTTATAGGCTACGTCACCTGCCTGAATGCGAGCTACCACCTTGTCAGCCTCCTCCACCATAAAGTTCAGGGGAGCTATGTTTATGGGTACGGTAACATCGGTATAGTCTGGATAAATATCGGGCAGAGTGCCCTCCTGCCTGTAATCCTGCGGCAACGAAGGATGCGTGCTGCACGCTGTCAGCAGCACCAGAACCAAAAAGAAAGAAAAAATATATTGTTTCATGTTCAATGCTCAATGTTAGTACGACTTTATCTCCTTCAGCACACAATAGTCCCACCAATAGGTATCGCCAAAGAGGGGCTGGAGCATGGCTCCTATCTGGTCGGCACTCATCCCGCTTTGGGCATATCCTTTAATCTGATTAATAAAAGCGTTGTATCGCTGTAGTATCTGTGGGTCTATGTGGTAAGCAGAAAGGTCCTCGGGGCCTGTCTTCAGTTCGTAATGGAAGAGCAGCATAGCCTCCTGAACATAACGTGGGAAAGGCTTGCCGGGGAACAAATTGTCATACTGCCATACCTGCGCCCAGAAGCAACGCGGGTCTTTGTCTTGCAAGCAATACGCCAAGGCAAGCTCCAGGATTTCGGGATTATCTGTAGCCGTATGCGCCAGCTTATGTATCAGCGTTGGCTCAACAAAATAATCGTCCGTTCCCACCATCGAAGAGCCTCCGTTGTACAGTCTCTTTACCAGTCCGAACCGGGGGCTTGACGCTATCCGTGTGGTATCGTCAAGGTAAGGCTGCAGCTCCCTTGCCCACTTTTTATGGAATGTAGAATGCTCCAGCAGAAGCTGGTATTTCCTGACCGCATCATACTCGCCGTTAACCAGCGCACAGCGGGCCAGCACACGCAGTGTATAATACGAGAAGCCGAAGTGCATACTGCGTTCTATAGCCCTGCGGATGCCGAAACACGTTTCTCCGAAGTTGTAGTAGATAAAGTCGCCTGTTGTATCGCACAGACGCACCACAACGGAATCGCTCATCATCGAGGGTTTGGCAGGACGATTGTTGTATTGGTAGCGGTTCAACAGCTCGCCCTTATTCATCAGGGCAATATCGCGGTACATCACCATCAGCCTCGAAGGGTTCTCTTTGGCCGCACGAGCCTCGTTCAGTACATCGTCCCATTGGCCCTCATCCACAGCACGCAGCATCCTGAACTCAGCATGATAGTTGCTGTCGTCACAATTCCGGGCACTGATTACGTTATAGGCACCCACGGCAACAGCCACCATCAGCAGTTGGCTTATCACCAACACTCTGGTTCCCACTTTCGCATCCTTCCTCCTGGTCAATAGCGGGAAGAGCATAGGCGAAAGGCAGGCTATCACGAACGGCAGTTCCAGTCCATAGTCGCGGACAGGACCTATCTCGAAACACTTCAACCCAAAGGTCCAGGGCTGTTCGGGACGCATCAGCGTCGAACCGCTGGTTTCCAAAAGAGGAACCACAGCACACACCAAAGCTGCCAACAGAATGTCCTGCCATCCCTTACGCCAGTTGTTACAGCACATACGTATGCCCACAAGGGCAGAGGCCACCAATGCATAGATGCCCAAGGGGTAATAGAAAAGTACTGCTACGGCAATAATCTGAACCTGCGGTCCATACCTCAGCCTGCTTGTATAATCGACAGACAGCAGCAGGGCTGACAACAGACCCAGACTATAGTAGAAACTGAAATCAATATCTCTCAGGAAATAAATCCAGTAGCCCAGCTGTACCACCGTGCAAAGCAAGGCCAGCAGGGGGACGAACAGCAGGAAGGTCCACTCTAACCGTACATGGAACGACCGCCATGCCACACAGAAGCACAGCATCCATAGCAGGATAAGCATTGCGGCTCCGCAGGCAGGATAATAGAAGTACTGCGTAAGGTACGAGCCGACCCACGAGAGGAATCCGCCCGGCATACGCATACAGTCATGGAAATACACCATACTGTCGTTCCAGTAGCCCCGGTCCTGCATAAAGAACAGGGTATCGGCATTCTTCCCTACCAAAAACACCCATGCCAGCACCACAAACGCC
Organism: Bacteroidaceae bacterium; assembly: GCA_017645305.1. Classification (GTDB taxonomy): domain Bacteria; phylum Bacteroidota; class Bacteroidia; order Bacteroidales; family Bacteroidaceae; genus Physcousia. Next base: position 100,314 of record JAGCPD010000002.1, read on the forward strand.
ACACTATACAGAATAGGCAACAACCACAGGGGAAGTTTTATGTTCCTTCCCTTCTTATCTGCCACCTCAGCCTTTGGAGGCGGCACCATTCCACGCTTTTGTTTCGTTTTCTTGCTCATAATCGCTGCGAAGTTACAAATAAGCGGGAACAAAACAAAATAAAATCCATGATTTATTTTGTATTCCGCTCACCTACCCGTAATTTTGAGGTTGCCTCGAAATTACTTCCGCTCATGAATAAAAATAAAAGCCGTTTTATTTTGTATTCCGCTCACTTACCCGTAATTTTGAGGTTGCCTCGAAATTACTTCCGCTCATGAATAAAAATAAAAGCCGTTTTATTTTGTATTCCGCTCACTTACCCGTAATTTTGCAAAAAATTAAATCAGCGTCAATATGATGAAGAATAACAGTATCCTTTTACTTTCGTTACTTTGGACATGGATGCCCGCTACTGCACAGAAGTACAAAATACCCGTATCGGAACAACACGAGCAGATGCAGACAGGCAAGTACGAACCTACGTGGGAATCATTAGAGACTCACCAGACACCGGAATGGTTCCGCGATGCCAAGTTCGGCATCTGGGCTCACTGGGGACCACAGTGTGTGGAAGGTTCGGGTGACTGGATGGCCCGCTCCCTTTATATGGAGGGCAGCCCGGAGTATAAATGGCACGTTGAACATTACGGACATCCATCGGAGGTGGGTTTCAAGGACATCCTGCCACAGTTCAAAGCCGAACGCTGGGAACCCGAGAAACTGGTGGAACGATATAAACGGTGCGGTGCACAGTATTTCTTTGTTCTGGGTAACCATCATGACAATTACGACCTGTGGGACTCCAAGTATCAGCCGTGGAACTCTAAGAACATCGGTCCGCACAAAGACATTCTGGACGAATGGGCTAAGGCTGCAAAGAAAGCCGGACTGCCGCTGGGCATCTCGTTCCATGCCGACCATGCCTGGACGTGGTACGAGCCTTCGCAGCGCTACGACCTGCAGGGCGAAAAGGCCGGCATCTGGTACGACGGGAACCTGACAAAGGAGGACGGCAAAGGCAAATGGTGGGAAGGGCTGGACCCGCAGATGCTTTATCAGCAGAATCACCCCATGAGCCAGGGCTCGTGGGACAACGGTCGCATCCATGCACAGTGGGGATGGGAGAATGGAGCCTGTCAGCCTTCACAGCAATTCGTCACAAACTTCTACGACCGTACCCTTGATGCCATCAATCGCTATCAGCCCGACCTTATCTACTTTGACGTAACAGTACTGCCCTTCTACCCGCTAAGCGACTGCGGACTGCGCATAGCTGCACATCTTTATAACAAGAATCCTCGCGGCGTGGTGTTCGGCAAGATTCTCAGCGACGACCAACGTAAGGCGCTGACATGGGATGTGGAGCGCGGGGCACCAAACGAGATTATCCCCATTCCCTGGCAAACCTGCAACTGCATAGGCGGCTGGCACTACAACACCAGCATCTACGAGCACGGCTATTACAAGTCGGCTGCCACCGTAGTAAAACAACTGGTGGATATTGTATCTAAGAACGGAAACCTGCTCCTGAGCATTCCCCTGCGCGCTGACGGCACTTACGACGAGAAGGAATCAAAGATACTGGATGACCTGGAAGCGTGGATGACGCAGAATGGCGAAAGCATTTTCGGCACCCGTCCGTGGATGAAGTTCGGCGAAGGACCTGTGGCTGAGAAGGACATCAAAATCAATGCCCAGGGCTTTAACGAAGGGCAGTTCTCTGCCATGGACTCCAGGGACATTCGTTTTAACCAGACAAAGCAGTATCTGTACGCCACCGCAATGGGATGGCCGTCAGACAACAGGCTGGTCATAAAATCCTTGGCCAAGGACAACAATTACTTCAAGAAGCGCATCAGCAGCGTACGGCTTCTGGGCTACGGCAAACTGAAGGTTCGCCAGACAGAAGAAGGACTTGAAGTAGAGCTGCCAAAGCCAGTAAATCAGATTGCCCCCGTGCTGAGAATCGATAAATAATCCGTTAACGATTAGCGGTTAGCGAAGTTTAACCAAAACGATAACCAAAACGAAAACCGTTTTAGACTTTAGGCGTTAGACTTTAGACTTTAGTAACGAGAACGAAAATTATTTTGGGTTAGTGGTTAGCGGTTAGCGAAATAATTGTTCATTGTTAATTGTTCATTGTTAATTGTTCATTATTAATTGTTCATTATTAATTGTTCATTATTAATTGTTTTAAAAAATGATCAAAGAATATCTGGTACTGAGCCGATGCAACGGAACCACCCGAACAGGCTCGCCGTATGCAGTACTTAAAGTTGCCAACCTGATAGAGACAATAAACATCTCAGTGTGGGACCTGCAGCCCACGGCAGAGCCCAAAGTCGGGCAACTGGTAAGTTTCTATGCCATAAAAGACAATGCAGGAAAGAAATCCTGCTCCGTAACCGACATGAAGCCCGGGCTGATGCCGCTGTTGGACCACCCCCTGTATAATCTGCTCCCCCGCCCTATTCGCAGGGATGTGTGGGACAATACCATAAACGCACTTGTTGCCTTCTGCTCAGACCAAAGCCTCATCCCCATTATCCGCGATTTTGCCGACAAGCTATACGCTCCTTATAGCAAATATCCGGCAGCTACCAGCGTACATCACGCTTTCCCCGGCGGTCTCACAAACCACACCTACCAGATGCTGCACATGCTGGAAGGCCTGTACCCTTGCCTGCCCTATGAGATAAAGATAGAACGCTGCATACTGGCCATCCTGTTCCATGACTACGGAAAAGTCTATGAGTACAATACGGAAGGTGAATCGCAGGCCGACATGTACCTGCTGGGACACATCTTTATCAGCGCACATAAGTTGCAGAACGTACTGGAGCAGCAGGGTATTGACAACGAGGAAATCAAGCGCATCATACACATTGTACTGGCTCATCACGGGACACGGGAGTTCGGCAGCCCCGTTCTACCCTGTACTCAGGAAGCCGTCATTGTAAATATGCTTGACAATCTGAGTGCCAAGACAGATGCCATAGAGGGTACGGGAGATATGGAAGCGTGCTCCCCCTTAGGAACCCGTATAGTTAAGTAACCAAGGTTTAATCACTAAATTACCTATGAAACGATTTTCCTTACTGTTTGCGGCCATTACCTGCGCCGCTATGACATGGGCAGATGTAACGCTGCCCGGATGGATGACCGCCAACATGGTCCTACAGCAGAGAACCAAAGTTCACCTACAGGCTACAGCCAAGAAAGGTGCCACCGTGAAGATTACCACTTCATGGGACAAGAATACCACGAAGGTGGTGGCAGACAAGGAGACGGGAGCCTTTGAGTTCGACCTTCAAGTGCCCTCTGCAGGAGGACCCTACACGCTGACTTTCGACGATGGTAAGAAGCTCGTCCTTGAGAATGTGATGGCTGGTGAGGTATGGTTCTGTAGCGGTCAGTCCAACATGGAGATGCCCGTCAAGGGATGGGGAATGGTGAACAACTACGAACAGGAAGTGGCCAATGCCAAACACCCTATGGTCCGTCTGTTCCAAGTGGAGCGTGTGGTGGCTCACACCCCTCAGACCAAGGTGCCTCTGGGCTATACTAAAGGCTGGGTAGAATGTTCGCCCGAGACGGTGGGTGAGTTTTCCGCTGCCGCTTATTTCTTTGCTCGCGAGGTGTCACAGAAGTTAGGCATCGCCATAGGTGTTGTCAACAGTTCATGGGGTGGCACTCCTGCTGAGAGTTGGGTCAGTCTGGATAAGTTGCAGGGCGTGATAGGATTTCAGGAGCACGCCAAGAGAGCTTTTGCTACTGGCTTTGATGAAAAGAAGTTAAACCAGCTCTATCAGGACGAACGTGCCGAATGGATGCAGGAAGTCTATAATAGCGACCAAGGGCTTGAGAAAGGGAATATCGACAAAGCACTATGGGCTGCCATAGACTATAACGATAGCGGTTGGGAACAAATAACTGAGCCCGCTCTTTGGAAAAAGGACAATGTTCTGAAGGACTTCGACGGCATTGTATGGATGCGTCATACAGTGGAGATTCCTGCATCGATAGCCGGTAAGGACCTGAAGTTGAATCTTGGTGCCATCGACGACGAAGACATTACCTATTGGAACGGACAGCGCGTAGGGATGACATCTGGTTGGAATGCGGGTCGTAGCTATACCGTGCCAGGCAACCTGGTAAAGGCCGGCAAGAATGTAATTACCATTCGTATCAACGATACAGGCGGAGACGGTGGCTTCTACATTGAGGGGAAGGATTTCAATGCAAAGGCAGATGCCACAAGCATTTCTCTTGCCGGCAACTGGAGTTGGAAGGCGAGTATGGATGCTGCCAGCATAAAAAAGCCCGCGAATATGACAGAACCCATAGCACCCAATAGCTCATGGTATCCTGCCGGTCTGTACAACAGCATGGTGGCTCCGTTCCTGACGATGCCTGTCCGTGGTTTCCTGTGGTATCAGGGTTGTTCCAACGTGGGACGTGCCGTGCAATACGAGAGCCTCTTCCAGGCATTGATACTGGACTGGCAGGCTCGCTTCAACAAGAACTCCGAGGTGGCTCCCTACCCCAAGCCAGAGCCTCAGGACAACCGTCGCAGATGGATGCAGCCCACAGAATCCAAAGCACTACCCTTCTATTTTGTTCAGTTGGCCAACTATCTTCAGCGCAAAGACCTGCAGCCTCAGTCTGGCTGGGCTGCACTACGCGATGTCCAGCGCAAGGCACAGAAGCTGGATGGCGTAGGTATGATGGTGAATATTGACATCGGTATGGCAAACGACATCCATCCCAAGAACAAGCAAGAGGTGGGAAGGCGTCTGGCACTATTGGCTTTGAATCGTACATACGGACGCGAGGAGCCTTGCAGCGCCCCTGAGTACATGCAGATGCAAGTCAGCGACGGTAAGGCACGTCTCTCCTTCCTGCCCGGCTTTGGCAACGATATGTTAGCGGAGAACACAGACATCAAGGGCTTCTCTGTTGCCGGTCCCGATCACCAGTGGCATGTGGCAAAAGCCCATACCGAAGGTAACGGCCAGTTCGTATGGCGTGTAGTAGTGGAGTGCCCCGAAGTGCCGCATCCTGTGGCTGTTCGCTATGCATGGGCAGACAATCCCGAGTGTAACCTCAAGACCGTTTCCGGACTGCCTGTGGGACCTTTCCGCACCGACGACTGGGATGACATAAAGTAATTGAGGATTATAAAAAAGAGGCAGACTTGAAATCCAAGTCTGCCTCGTAGAGGCCGGCTCCCGAAAGCAGCCTCTACAGGGTTTTCAAGGCATCCGTGCAGAGCCCCGAGTCGCTATATTTTCCCAATTTTCTACTCAATTCCGAGCTAAAAATTCACAAGGGGAGAAACTTTTTTTTGGCAAAAAAAGAGGAAATCTGTCGAGAAACGCCTGTCAAATCACGGGGTGCGTAAAGGTCAAAGGGCTTGCGGTAATGGTTTATTGGCACTCTGTTCTATTCCAGAAGCCATTTCCACGCAGGAATAACTTCGATGGCACTATTCTCAAGCCTGATGGTTTCTTCCTCATCAAAGGTTACAATAACCATACGTTTCAACGGATGAAGGGCGTGCAGTTTCCTTAATCCCTCAATCTCACGTCTTCTGGTTTCCTCATCATTGATGGAGTATGAGACCTGCACGGCATACCCTTCTTCTGCAACGAAGAAATCCACCTCCACGTTCTTATGATAGAAATATAGTCCCTCTCCATATTTCGAATAAAGGTGTACGGCACACAAATTCTCTAAAAGCGCCGTCTCGCCATCTGTCAAGAAAATACTCAGCAGACCGTTATCCATGAAATAATGCTTCTTGACTGTTTCTTTCTCAACGAATTTCGAGGCATAGTTTTCCAGAGGAAATAGGATACAAGCCTCTTTGGCATAACGTACATAATCAATGACTGATGCCACCGAAGTACTTACGCCTGTTCCCTTCACCAAATTACAAACTCTATTATAGGATGTAGGCTGCATCACATTGTCCGCCAGACGTTTTATGGTCAGACGGAGAGCCATTTCGTTTTTCACCTTGTTACGCTGAATCACATCACCAAGCAGGATTTTCTCGTAGAGATCATTGAGCCAGTGACGCTTGTTCCGGTAAAGCAATAACTCTGGGAATCCACCCCACTTCAGATATTCAGCAAAAGCCTGCTGAACTTTAGAACGCGATTTCCCAAACTGCCATTCCTTTGTCAATCGGACACCTTGAGCCTCAAGATATTCTATAAACGAATAGGGATATACCTTTACGTCCATATATCTGCCCCCAAGCGTAGTCTGTATATCCCTGCTCAGCATTTTGGCATTGCTACCAGTGATAAATACCTGATATTTCTGATTAGCGAGCCGACGGGCAAAATGTTCCCATCCCTCCACATTCTGTATTTCATCAAAAAAGAGAATAGGCTTATAACTGTAAACGGAACTATGGGCTTGCAAAATCAAATCGAATTCACCGGCCGTCATTCCCAACAGACGCTCATCATCGAAATCAATATATACTATTTCTTCCGGTTGGTGTCCATTGGCCAATAGTTGTTTGGCTCGTTTGTAGAGCATATAGCTTTTCCCTGCCTGCCTAACGCCAACAAGCACATATCGTCCATTCCCCTCAAATTCGAAACGACGATCATAGAGTTCCACTTCTCTAATAATCTCCTGGCCTTCCCTGATGAGCGTTCTGAAAGTTTCCTTAGTAATAGCCATATTCTTCTTTTATTTTGCTGCAAATATACGATTTTATTCAACGCTACCAAACAAAATTCAAAGATTTTATTCAGTATCACTAAACAAATACATCAAAAACAAGGATTTTCTTGTAACATTTACGGCTCCACAATGGGCGGTACGAAAATTTTCCCAATTTTCTACTCAATTACGAGCTAAAAATTCACAAGAGGAGAAACTTTTTTTGGCAAAAAGAGGAAATGTGTCGAGAACTCCCGCCAAATCATTATTTCTATAATCAGTCTTTTCAATCTTGACCCCATAGAAAACTCGACACTCTCAGGGATTGGGAATCATCACCTTGCGTGTACCTTCTTTTGTCCTTAGTATGCTTATTCCGCGCAGGGGTTCTGCACGCAGTATGCCATTGATGGAATAGATTCCCGTAGTTCTGCATAAGGCTTCCTCGCTAACAGAAGGCCTCCTAAGGCTTGTAGTACCATCACCTACGGTAAAAGCCGGGCCATTGGTGAACACAGAACCATTGTAGGCGGCATCCACCGTCTGAACACCCCAATGGTAAGTACCTGACGTACCAGGATGAAAAGTCCAGTGGCGGATGCTGCCCACACGTCCCATGCGGTTTACCTTGCGAATTCCGTCATGGTCACCGCCCACAAAGGCAGGCGTGCTGTTCAGCAGATTTCCCACGCTGTCTGTGATAAAGACCTCGTAGGTGCAGTTCGGAAGAACCGTCTCAGGCACATCCCACTGTAGCAACACGGCGTCATCCTGCACAATAGCTGTAGGATTGAGCGGAGCATCAGGGCGGGAAGGCGTAGGATAAAGGTTATAACACAACACGCGGGCACTACCCCGCTGGGCTTCGGTAAGATAATTGGCATCATTACAAAAGCCGTTCACAAAGAAATCCTTGCGCCCGTCGCTATCCCAATCGGGAAAAATGATGCTAGGAGATATGGCACCTGGGATGGTGCAGTACTTAGAAAGTCGACCTGCCCGCGCTCCTGTTGTATTCAAGTAAAGGTGCCCCTCACTGTCCTTACTGCCTTTTTTCATGCCACCTATCAGCAAGTCATACGTACCGTCGCCATCCCAGTCTATCACTCCCGCTGCGTTGTTTACGCTTGTCTGTACGTTATAAAGGGTACTTGTCACATCGCCGGTAATGGCAGAAAACGTGGGGGACGGGGTTTTCTTGTTGGCATACATTCGCTGACGCAGGGCTGTTTCACCGGAAGACGAGTCGCCGTCACCAGTCAGGAAGATGTCCGCCCAACCGTCATTGGTAAAGTCAGCTACCAGCAATACACCGTTTGCCTTGCGCTTGATGGATCCTCCGTTTTCTCCCAGTCCCAGACGGACAAAATGCCCGTGATGCAGCGTGTCGTTAAGATAGACATCCGTGAAGCGCGACCTGTCCTCCATGCCATCCACCTGTGCCGAAACAACAAAATCCTGATATCCGTCGTTGTTCAGGTCAACGGCCTGTATCACAGCATGGCTGAAGAGATAGTCGGTCTCATAGGGTTCCACCACGAAGCGGATGCTCCCTTCGTCTATACCCTGTTGGTGCAGCACTACGTTATAAGTGGTATTTTCCTGATGTCCCGCACATACTATGTCCAGTAGTCCGTCATTGTCAATATCAATGATGTCCGCACTGCAAGGCCCTTTAATGTCAAAAGGGTACTCGCTGCCGTCGGAATCCGTAAAAACCAGTGCCGCTTCAGTAAAGGTTCCGTCGCCCTTTCCAAGAAAAACACCTTGTCTGGAGTAGGTGTCAGCATAGGCTTCGGCACCAGGGTCGGTACCCGTCTGCTCGAATGCCACAATATCCATATTGCCGTCGTTGTTCAGGTCGCAAGGGATGAGCGAGGGCATGTCCGACACCTGAAAGGGGGAAGACTTTGATAGCGTCCAGCGATGGGTGGTGGGAAGGCAAAGCGAGACGTAGGTGAGGCGTTTCTGCGTCAGCTCTTCCGTAGCCTCGGCGTGCGTGATTTCGTCGGAAATCCCACCTGCCACAATATCCTGATACCCGTCATTGTTCAGGTCAACGGTTGTGGCCGCGCCTTGCCGGAACCCTAACGTCTTATCTATGAGTTCGGGGTTGTAGGGATTGGCCTCCAACGTAGGGCGTATGATGGGCTCGTTAGACATGGTAAGTTTCGTCCCCGAAAACCTCATGGTGCCTATGTACATCAGCCGGTGGTGGACGGATTCCGTGCTGTTGTGGGCGTGGAATACAATGCGCATGATGCCCTCCTTGTCAGTGAAGATAGAATGATGTCCCGTTCCTACCAATTCATCGCGTCGGCACAGGATGGGATTATCCGCGAACTTCGTCCAAGTGCCGCTGGCAATGTTTCGTGTGGTGGCATAGCCCACAGCATAGTTTTGACTTTCGTAGCCGTTGCCCGAGTAAGTAAGATAATAGGTATTCCTGTATTTTATTACGTTGGGGCCCTCATTCACACGCCCTTCCTTCTGTTCCCACGCCTGACTTCCGGCAATGCATTTCCTCAGCGTCCCTTCCACTGGCGTTATATAGTCGTCAGCCAAACGACATTGCCAGATGCAGATATTGTCGTTGAACCGTACAAAAAACATCCAAGCCGTTCCGTCGTCATCGAAGAAGATATGCGAGTCGATGCAGTTCTCATCGCCCAACAGGCTTTGCATCTGATAACCGCCCACCTGCTTGAATGGCCCTTTGGGACTGTCTCCTGTAGCGACAAAGAGGCGCTGGTTGGCCGAGTAGTACATGTAATACTTGTCGCCGAGGTGATATACCTCTGGTGCCCAGAAGAAAATGTTCTCCGTGGTGTTGTTTTTGTGGAGTGCCAATCCTTCGTATTTCCACGAGCGTAGGTCATCTGACGAATAGCAGCGTATGCCATTATCGTCACGCGTCCCGTAGGCATAGTACTTACCCCCATCCAGCAGGATGTAGGGGTCTGCCAATTCTATCTGGCTTTTCCCTCCCTCTGCCCATAGCGGAAGAACAGGGAGAAGAAGGATGATGAGTTTAATAAAATTTCCGTTTATCATTGTTATTGAATTTACTATTCATGGGGCAAAGATATGGCATTACCCCCTACCTTACCATGAAAATTTGACATTTCTCCTGCACAAATTGACATTGACACGTCACCTCTCCCCAAAACACACCATTCAGATGCCTTATTAAAATCTACAGGGGTGTTCTATGGGATAATAAAAAGTTAATAGCATCCTGAGAGAAGGAAATTGAAATTTTGGGGCGTTTGCAGAAATGCGGGCATCTGTTTATGTCATTTTGTGCAGTAAAAATGTCAAGTATTCATGGATGGGGGTAGTAAAAAACCGTAAATTTGCACTTAAAATCATACATTATTATCTTATTATTATTTATGAAGAAAACATTTCTCTTTGCCATATTGCTCTGCGTAAGTATGACAGATTCTGCCCAACTTCTCGAAAAGTGGAACGAGGGTTCCTTTTTAAGCCGTCCCTGCACATGGTGGCACTGGCTGGATTGCAACGTTACTCGTGAAGGTATTACCGCCGACCTGGAGGCCATGAGTCGGGCTGGATACCATGAGGCTCAAATCTTTAACGTAGGATACGGCTACCCGGAAGGTACGGCCAAATATCTCTCGCACGAATGGCTCGAACTCTTCAAGTGGGCAGCCATCGAGGCAAAGCGTGTAGGCATGGAACTCTGCTTCCACAATGGGCCGGGCTGGTCCAGCAGTGGCGGATACTGGGTGAAGCCGGAACAAAGTATGCAACGCATCGTATGGACAGAAACACACCTGACCACTTCAGGCAAGAAGCAGACTATCCGTCTGGAGCAGCCTAAGGCGGAGCAAAACTGGTACAAGGATATCATCGTCCTAGCATTCCCTACTCCTTCCACTGACCTCAGAATCAGCGATTACGTACTCAAAAGCCTTGGCTCGAACAGCTATCCTAATATTCTGATGCCCAAACCAGAGGTTGTGGAAGACGGTGCTGTAATAAAGATATCCGATATCAGGAACCTTACCAGCCAGATGGATACAGAAGGGAACCTTACCTGGGAGGCTCCTACCGGGGAGTGGGTCATTCTGCGCATGGGACATACAACAACAGGCAAGAACAGTCATCCCACGACTGCTGCTACGGGCGGAGGACTGGAGGTTGACAAGATGAGCCGAAAGGCTCTTGACCAGTATTGGAAGGATGGAGTCCAGCCCATTCTGGATTATCTGGGTCCGCTGGTAGGCACAGCCCTCACGAATTGCCTTGTAGATAGCTATGAGGTGGGGTGCGGCAACTGGACGGATGGTTTTGACCGGGAATTCCAACGTTTACGCGGCTATGACCCCATGTCCTACTTCCCTGCTATAGCCGGCTTTTACGTGGAAGGAAGCGAACAGAGCGAGCGTTTCCTATGGGACTTGCGCAAGACGGTGAACGACCTGATGGCAGCAAACTATTACGACCGCTTCAGCGAACTCTGTCACCAGAATGGTCTGAAGTACTCCGTTGAACCTTATACCGGTCCCTTCAACGATATGGAAATAGGTGCCAGCTCTGACATCGTTATGGGTGAGTTCTGGATGGGAAATACAGTCATGCCCTCCTCTACCAAGATGGCGGCCTCCATTGCCCATATCAACGGAAACACGGTGGTGGGTGCTGAATCGTTCACAGCAGGCAGCAACGAGGCCGGTTGGGATGGTAGCCCTGCAAAAATGAAAACACTGGGCGACATGGCTTGGGCTGACGGCGTCAACCACTATATCTTCCACACCTTTGTCCATCAGCCAAATGACAAAGGGCCTGGTTATACTCTGGGAGAGTTCGGCTCGCATTTCAACCGGCTCAACACACTATGGGATGCTGCCATTCCATATATGAAATATGTCACACGTTCACAATATCTGCTACAGCAAGGACGCTTCGTTGGCGATGTGTTAGTATATGTGGGTGAGGTATCGCCCAATGATGGTAGCAGCCGTAAAGACATCAAAGACTTGGGCTACGACTACGATGAGATTTGGACCGACCAGATGGCTCAGCTACAGGTGCGCAACGGTCGCCTTGTCACTCGCAGTGGCGGTGAGTACCGTCTGCTCACGCTTTTCAACACCTCTTGGATGACACCCAAGACATTACACATCCTTCGACGGCTGGCACTTCAGGGAGCCACCATCATTGGAGTCCGTCCCACAAAATCTCCCAGTTTAGAGGGTTATCCTGTATGTGACAACGAGGTAGAACAGCTGGCCAAGGAATTGTGGGACCAGGGGCTGATTCAGGACATTACCGTTAACGATGCATTGCAGAAACTGCAGGTTAAGCCTGACTTCCACCCCAGCAGCACAGGAAGCGACCTTCACTTCATACACCGTTCCTGCCCCGAAGGGGAAATCTATTTCGTGGCTAACCCGGAAAAACAGTATCGAAACGAGACCTGTGAGTTCCGTGTTCAGAATATGGTTCCCGAGCGCTGGGATGCCCAAACGGGACAGATTACAGCCATCCCCTATCGTCAAGGTGAGTACGGTACGCTGATAGACCTGCACTTTGAGCCGGAGCAGAGCGCATTCATCATCTTCCGTCCGTCTTCTGCAGCGAATGATGCTTGTGTGACGGAGATTCACACCTCATACAATGATACCAAAGAAGTTCCCGTGCCCAATCTGAGAATCACCCGAGCCGAGTACGGAGCCTTCCTTTCACGCGGAATCAATGATGTCACGGACATCGTGTCAGGAAAAATACATGAAAACAGGCTCAACATCCAAAGCGACAATGGAACCCTCGGGGGAGATCCATGCTTCGGACAAGTTAAGACGCTGGTCATCCACTATACAATTGACGGCAAGGAGCGTACTGCCTATTCACCAGAAAACTCACGTATTCAGATACCGGAGGCTCATGAAAAGGGAGAGCTGAAAATTGCACGTGCCTTTTATGGGGCCATCGCCTCAAACTTTGACAGTCAGCGGCCACAGAAGCCCATCAATGTGGCTGATAAAATGCAAAAATCCATTGAGGAGGGCAAATATATCATTACGGCTAACGATGAACTGGCTGGCACATCAGTCTGCGGGCAGAACAAAATGCTCCGCCTTACCTACGAGACAGATGGAATGACCATTGAACGTGACATCGAGGAAGGCGCAAAAATTGACTTCACATATCACGGCAATGATGCCACCCTGATACTAAAGGACAACAACTTTGTATGGACGACTTCCAAATCAGGAACAGAAACTGTTCGCACCACCTCAGGTAAAGTTTATAGCGCACAAGTGAAGTCTGTTCCCCAGCCGATTACCTTGACAGGGTCTTGGGATGTTTCTTTCCAACCCGGCCGGATGGCTCCAGAGAAAGCCGTCTTTGACAGCCTTTACTCCTACAGCCAGTCGGACATCCACGGCATCCGCTACTATGCCGGCACCGCTGTATATTCCAAGCGCTTCATCCTTCCCAAGAAGTACCTTCAACAAGGCACAGAATTGATACTCAATCTGGGCAGCGTGGGTGTCATTGCAGAAGTCTGTCTAAATGGGCACTCATTGGGTACAGCATGGAAAGCCCCCTACCGCCTCCCTATTGGCGATGCAGCGCAGGCAGGAGAGAATCTGTTGGAGGTAACTGTCACCAATCCGTGGGTCAACCGTCTTATCGGTGACGAACAACCAGAAGCAGAGAAACTCGGGACAGCAACATGGAAGCACTGGAACGCTGACAGTCCACTCCAGCCAGCCGGTTTGATGGGACCTGTCACCATCCAACCCTATGTAAAAAAGGACATGACACTTGAACGTAAACGCTGATAATTTAAAGCCACGTTCCTGATTCCTTCTTTTGTTCGGAATATGTAAAATATCTATTGGTGTCCGAAATCCAATACCAATAGACAGCTATGCATTGTTCGCTTTTCGCTGTCTGAAACTTGGAATATAACGCACTCTACTTAGGCATTGCAAAATAGGCTGTTGGCACATTGATGGCAACAGCCCAAAGCAGAGAAGAAGAGAGAAAATGTTTTCTTTGATGATTGGTCAGAGAAAACCTAAAGCCTATGGTTCGTTCCCTTTTTCGTTATCTATAATTATAGAATCTTCTTATACAACTCTATAATGTCTTGTTTGGTTACAAGACGGGGATTGCCAGGAGTGCAGACATCATTGATGGCTTGTTCTGCCAGTGCTTCGATGTCTGTTTCCTTAATGCCCAAGTTATACACCAAAGAAGAAATCCTCTGGGAGGTTGGGAGGAAGGCTTTTCCTGAATTTGGGAAAAGTGGAGGAGATTGCCGTGGTCAGCGTAAACGGACACGTCACGGATACCCTATGGGCAGAACCCTACGAGACCGACATTACCCAATACGTCCGGAAAGGGCAGAACAGCCTGACTGTCCAAGTCACCAGCACCTGGTACAACCGACTGGTTTATGATGCCCGCCAGCCCAAGGAGCAGCGCAAGACATGGGTCATCAACGGTCCGTCGGACAAAGCAGAACTGTGCCCGTCTGGTCTCCTCGGTCCTGTCAGACTGACAGAGCGGAAGTGAGCAGGCTGATTATGAAAGGATGCTGCGAACCTGCGGGAGTGTCAGCCTTCGGTCTAAATCCATGAAATAATGCGGATGACTGATACGCTTCTCCTCGGGGGGTAACTGCATATAGTCACCGTAAAGGGTGCGAAGGTAGGCATCGTAGTCGCGGGGAATGATAAGCGTGGTATCCTCGAAGGGCACTTCTGTCACATCACGGAACCACTCCGAACGGAAGATTCTGCCCTCCCACTGCGTTACACAGACACACTTGGGTCCCGGCCCGTTATGCTTGTACCCCTCTTGGAACTGAAGGAATGCCTGCAAATACTTCTGCGGACAGCGGCTGCGCCATTTGCTCAGAACCTGAACGCCCAGACGGTGTACATCGGCAGAGAAGAGGGACTTTGCCATATCGGTGAATGAATAATGGCTGACGGCATTCAGGTACTTGTCGAAGTAATAATGACTGCGGTACTGACGTGCCGTAATCACTTCGTCAGGTTCGTCGAACTCATCGAGCGGAAAAATATCTATGCTGACACCGAACAGGAAAGGCAGATGCTTGAACTCCCAGATGGTACTGCGGCAATCGGCTATCTTGGCAAAAGGCATGTAGTATCCGGAATGGATAATGGATGATGGACAATTGACAATTGATGATGGATAATTGACAATTGGCTGTTGGCAGCTGAGGAGTTCATATCCGGTGCCCTGAAACTCGTGGGCTAATTGCAACAACTGCTCATAGTCCTTGCGGGGCATATAGAGGTCGATATCATCATCCCAAGGAATAAAACCTTTATGGCGGATAGCACCTAAGACAGTTCCGCCACAACCTATATAACGGAGGTTGTGCCGTTGGAAGAGTTCCTTTGCAAACCGGAACACCTCCAACAGACGATTCTTTAAGACATCCATCAGTCAAACAGGTTAAGGAAACGCTCCAGGCACCACAACAGCCACTTCTGGTTGCCGCTATACCGGCTAATATCAATGTCAGTTCTGAATTCCTTTCGCTTAGGCCCTTCCCAGTTGGCAAAATAGGCATCAACGGGACGGGGCATAGGCTGTTTCAGTGGCACTGCCGTCTCGGGGTATTTCATTCTGAAAAGGTCGCGTATCAGATACTTGGTATCACCGTTACGGATTCTTCCCAGATCAAGCGGCTTGGCCATCTTCAGCAATTCATAGGGGTCGATGAAGTCCATTTCTGCCGTCTCAAAGGCATTCTCGTAAGAAGCATAGCTCTCGTCAGTCACCACTTCGTCATAGAAACGCAGATAGTCTATGCTGCTCTTGCCCAGACGATAGCGTTCAAAAAGGTAATTCATATCGTACGGCTCCTTCAGCACCTCGGCAGGGTCAACATAAACAGAACGCTTTACATACTGGTCGTAACTCCAGTTGCGGGAGAGCAGCCCGTCCATTCCTCCGAAGACATAGTCGGCGGCATCGCCTATCACCAGCATAGTGATACCGTCCGCCTTTGCCTGCATGGCCGCAGCATACAGCTGGGGTTCTATGGAGTGTACGGGAGCGCCCTTTTGCCGCATCACCTTGTCAACATTCTGCTCTACCGTGTTCCAGTCTATATCTACATAATGCAGATTCAGATGGTAATATTTTGCGAAATATGCAGCACGCTCCAACTCATCGCTTTGGAACTTCCCTCCCAGGAACCGGAATGTATAGGCATCGGAACCCTCCGGCATATAGGATGCCAGGATGGAACTGTCCATACCTCCTGACAGCAACATGCCCAGCTTCTCGTGTGCTACCTTACGGAAGACATTGCGGAGGGCGACATCCATATCATGGGCATCGGAGACAAAGACCTTACGCTCCAGAGGTTGCTGTTTATACACCTGATGGTGCAGGCCGTCGAAAAACTGCCTGTCATCATCCTCTACATATCTCAACGAGAGATACGAACTCATGCAATAACTCTTGTCAACCATGCTCTTACTGATTTAAATGATTCTCTTCTGTTCCTGCCACCTCTTTTCCGTCGGCCCATCCGCGTGCAGCTTTCAGGGCTTCTGTAATCTTGGTCGAAGAAATTCCCTTGGTATAAGGGAAATACACGATCTTTATTCCCTCCTTGCGGAATTCCTCCTCGTACTTTTTCCACTTCTCCGTCCCGTACCAGTCGTCGCCGACGAAGAGAACACTGGCCCCCAGCTTCTTACAAGCAGCCAGCTTGTCCATATCGTACTGAGGGACAACGGCATCAACATACTTGATGCTCCTTACTATCTCGGCCCTGTCAGAGAAGGGAATCATGGCACGCTTTCCCTTGTAGAGCACCAATTCATCGACCGTTACGCCAACTACCAACTTATCACAGAGCGCCTTTGCGTTCTTCAACAATGTGAGATGTCCGATGTGGAACAAATCAAAAACTCCTGCAGTATAACCTATTACCATAATATTTATTTTAATTCATAATTTCTTTTTGTTTAGCGCTCTCCACCTCCCACTCAACCACGGGATTCGCTCTATCAGAGGTACCATCCAGGTACACAGGCAAAAGACCGCAGGAATAAGGATGAAGACCTCTTCAGGTCTGTTCCAGATACTACGACCAAAACTCAAATGCATGAACTTATAGAAATAAAGCATAGGGTAATGCGAGATAAAATACACCATACTATGCTCACCTATATAGCAAATGACGGGAATCCTTGGCAGATTCATACAGGACAAAGCGCCCGCCAGTCCACATATAATCAGCACCATATTCAATACCGTTACGGGGAAATTGCCCTTAAAGTCATTGACTGACATGGTATATTCTCCATGCCAGACTACGTTTAAAATCACAAAGGCAACAATCATTGACACGGAAACACAAAGCACGGAAGAGCGGGAACAGTGCTTCATGACATACTTCCATAACATTCCCAAATAGAAGAAAAAGACACCCATGAACACGTTATTGACACTCATCCACAACGGATTTCCCTTTAGGAAAAGGAGATATCCCACAAGCGGGAAGAGGACAACCGCCCAATGCAACCCTTTTATCTTCTCCACAAAATGAACCACCAGATAAGTGACGAAAAAGGAGAACAGGAACCAGGTTGGCCTATTGCCGTAGAAACTGCTTGTCTGCCAGATATGATTCCAGGCCAAGGGCTCTATAGGATTATGGTATTTCTCTAACATGACGGGCAAGAAAGAGAAGTATATCACCATTCCTATTATGCCCGATGACATATAAGGTATAAAAAGGCGCTTGGTACGGTCTATGATATACTCACCTGTCGGCCTGTCACTCACGCCCTTGTTGAAAAAACCCGCTTTGAAGAAGAAGAAAGACATGAAGTAGAAACTCCACTCCATAACAAGCGTCCACCACCGAACCTCTCCCATTCCACAGAAGTCCATAACGTGAAGACTTATCATACGGATGATGCAAAGTCCGCACAGGAAGTCGAAGGTATGATTCCTATTCTTCATTTGCAACACATTTTTGTTTTTTAGGCCATCTGCCGCTTAACCAAGGAACACGCTCTACGTAAGGAACCAGCCAGGTGCAGATGCTGATTATCAGGATGAAGACCAGTATGAAGTCATCCCAATGCTTGTTCATCCCCCTGCCTGCAACAGCATGTACCATACTGTAATACAGCAGGATGGGATAATGCAGCACAAAGTAAACCATAGAATGCTCTCCCACATAAGCCACAAAAGGCAAACGGAAAGAAGGCAATGCCAAAAGTATGCCGGAAATGCCACACAACGCACAAGTGATATTCACTACTGCCCCCCAAGGACGATGCACCCAGTGGTTCAGACTCATATCATATTCACCGTGCCAGTAATGGTTTCCGAGCAGAAAGACAATCAGCAAGACCGAGGAAACGAACAGGAAAACCTGCTTCGTCCCCCGCAACTGTAACCAATGCCAGCATTTGCCCAAATAGAAAAAATAAACGCCCATAAAGACATTACCCAGGCTCATAGGTAGCTTAACATTTTTGTCTATCAGTACCCAGCTGACAAACGGAAACAGCAAGGCAAGATATGCCAGATAAGGAACTTTCTGCATGAAATGCACCACTATATACATGCAAAAGAAGGAAAACAGAAACCATACAGGCGGATTGCCGTAGAAATGGCTCTGCATCCAGACATGGCTCCATGCCAGCTTGTCCCAATACCGATGCAACTGGTCGGGAAAAAGCAGCAGCAGGCCGAAATACAGAGCACTGCCTATTGCACCCCATGCCAGATAAGGAATAAACAAACGCTTAAACTTATCCTTCAGAAAGAATTTGGTGGGAGCCGAAATGCTTTTGTTGAAATAACCTGCCTTGAAAAAGAAGAAGCAAATGAAAAAAAATGTCCACGCCATCAGCTTGTCGAACCAAAACGTGCATCCCCGGAATCCGCACATACTGACACAATGCAGGATAATCATCCTAAGAATACAGAGTCCGCACAGCAGGTCAAAAGCATGATTTCTCTCTTTCATAATGCAAAAGTACACAAAAATCGTATAATTGGTACAATTATGAATTACGAATTATGAATTATGAATTAAATTATTTACCTTTGCAGCATGAAACAAGCACTTGTGGACGTTTCCGTCCTGATTTTATTCTTCAACCGCCCCGAACCGTTGAAGCAGGTTTTTGCACAAGTGCAGAAAGCACGACCTGCCCGGCTATTCCTGTATCAGGACGGCCCCCGCTCTGAAAAAGACATGGAGGGTATCCTTGCATGCAGGGAAGTTGTCGGCCAGATAGACTGGGACTGCGAGGTTCATCAGTTGTACCAAGAGCGCAACTATGGATGCGACCCCTCTGAGTTTATCTCACAGAAATGGGCTTTCAGCCAAACAGAGAAGTGCGTGGTGCTGGAAGATGATGACGTACCTGCCGTTTCGTTCTTCGCCTTCTGCAAAGAGATGCTCGACCGTTATGAGAACGATGAGCGCATTACCATGATTTCCGGATTTAACGTAGAAGAACAGACCAACGATGTAAAAGAGGATTATTTCTTCTCTACAAACTTCAGCATCTGGGGGTGGGCTTCATGGAGAAGGGTCGTTGACCAATGGAACGAGCACTATACATGGATGGACGATGAACAAGCGGTAGCCCAAATTAAGACTGTTATCAAGGAACGGGGATACCGCAACGACTTCCTGCCTATGTGTGAACAACACAGGGCACAAGGCAAAGCGTTCTACGAGACCATCTTCTGGGCACATCTGCTGATGAGCAACGGGCTCTGCATTGTCCCCCGCCGCAATATGATAAACAATCTGGGTGCCACAGCCGGCAGCACTCATTTTGGCGGGTCGCTTGAGACGATGCCACATGGATATCGCCGTATCTTTACCATGAAGAGGTTTGAACAGGAAACACCCGTCCAACATCCTGCGTACATAATGGAGCACATTGCATACCGCAAAAGAGCCTACAAAATTATGGGATGGATGAATCCGTGGATAAAGATCGGCCGCTCTTTTGAAGAACTGTTCCTGAACCTGCGCTACGGCAATTTCCGTTTCATCTTCCAATCTCTGAACAAACGCATCCTTAAATGGATGGGAAAGACAGCATACAAATGAAAGTCCTCTTGGTTAGTACCAGTGACCGGATAGGCGGAGGTGCCATTGCTGCCTACCGGCTTATGGAAGCCCTGAACAACAACGGCGTTAAGGCTAAGATGCTGGTACGCGACAAGATTTCATCCTCTGTTACTGTGACCCAGATAGGAACAAAAATCCCTAAGATTCTGGAACGACTGCAAATTATGTCACACCTTAAAGGCAAACAGTGGCAGGCAGATACGGCCGACTTCGGCATCGACATAACAAAGACTGAAGAATATAAAGAGGCTGACATCATTCACCTGCATTGGATTAACCAGGGAATGGTTTCACTTTCCTGTCTGACGCGAATGATTAAAGACGGTAAGAAGATTGTCTGGACGCTGCATGACGAATGGCCTTACTTGGGAATCTGTCACTACAGAGGCGAATGCCAGGAAACCGAATGCAGGAAATGTCCCCTCCTGCCGGGCAGCATAGCACACAGGCACTACCTCAGAAAGCAGGAACTATATAAAAAAGGAAATATCACCTTTGTTGGATGCAGCCAATGGATAACAGAAAGAGCACGGCAGGCTATGCCGGATGCCCAGGTGGTTCATATTAACAACTGCATTCCCCACAACATATTCCGTTACACAGACCAACAGGAAGCCCGCAAGAAACTGAACCTCCCCAAGAATAAGAAAATCGTTCTCTTCTGCTCGCAGAACCTGAACGACGAACGCAAAGGCTACACCTACCTGCTGCAAGCCCTGGAAAACCTTTCAACTTTCAACCATCAACTTTCAACTATATGTGTGGGCAAAGGTGCCACGTACATCAATAGCCAGGAAGAGATGGCTGCCATGTATGCCGCAGCGGATGTTTTCGTAACCCCCAGCCTACAAGATAATCTGCCCAACACCATAGCGGAAGCAATGTCGTGCGGAACACCCTGCGTAGGTTTCCAGGTAGGAGGCATACCAGAGATGATAGATCATCTGCAGAATGGTTATGTTGCCAAATACAAAGATGTTGCCGATTTGGCAGAGGGCATACAATATGTACTTTCCCATGATTTGCGCAAAGCGGCTCTCCACAAGGCTGCATCGGCTTATGGCGAAACTCATGTGGCCCAAAAATATATTAACGTATATGAATCCAGATAAAGTTGCAAATACAACACTCCCGCTTATAACCATAGCTACTGTCACCTATAATGCCGAGGCTACCCTGCAACGCACATTAGACAGTGTGATGTCGCAGGACTATGCCCGTATCGAGCATCTTATCATTGACGGGCTGTCCACCGATAAAACACTCAGCCTTGTCCAGCGGTATGTGGAGCAGAACAACAACAGACACCAGATACGCTTGTCGAGCGAACCCGACGAGGGACTTTATGATGCGATGAACAAGGCGCTGGTGCAGGCTACCGGCGAATATATTGTTTTCCTGAATGCAGGAGACAAACTGCACAGTCAGGACACCATTTCAAAAGTAGTGGAATGTGCGGGATGGAGGAAAGGCAACAATGGCAATCCTGCCATTTTGTACGGTGAGACGGATTTGGTGGATAACGAGGGAAAGTTTATCCGTCACAGGCGCTTAAAAGCTCCCAAAGTCCTGACGTGGAAAAAATTCCTCAGCGGAATGCGCGTTTGTCATCAGTCGTTCTACGTCCGTACAGATTTGGCAAGAAGTGAAAGCTACAATCTCAGCTACCGTTATTCTGCCGACTATGACTGGTGCATTCGCATCATGAAGAAAGCAGCCAAACGAAGAATACCCATTAAGAATACCGGTCAGATTCTTACTGATTACCTGAGCGAGGGAATGACCACCAAGAATCACCGAAAATCCCTCATGGAACGCCTTCGCCTTATGGCCAGGCATTACGGATGGGGGCCCGCCATTACGGCACACTGCTGGTTTGTTATAAGAGCCGTCATCAAGAGATAAAGCCTCGCCCCTAACCCTCCACCGTGAGGAAGGGGAACTGAAGTAAATGAGATTAAACAGCTAAAGTCTAAGGTCTAAAGTCTAAAGTCTAAAGTCTAAAGTCTATAAATAATGAAAGTAGCAATAATAGGAGCAGGAAACATGGGAGGAGCCACAGCCAGAGGCTTGGCACAAAGCAAACATGTTGATGCAAAAGATATTTTTATCAGTAATCCCAGCAAAGGTAAGCTGGATGCCATCAAGGCCGAATTTCCCGAGATAAACGTCACACAAGACAACAAAGAATGTGTCAAAGAGGCAGATATGGTCATCCTGGCTGTCAAGCCTTGGAAGATTGAGGACGTAGCCTGGGAAATAGCTACACACCTGAAAAACGGTAACGTTATTCTGGGCAGTATGGCAGCAGGCACAAGCACAGAAAAAATAGAAAACCTGTTTGGTCAGCACCCCATCTACATTATCATCCCCAACACCGCCATTGCAGTTCGTCAGAGCATGACCTTTATTGCCCGTAAGAATACCACCCCACAGATGGACAGCGACATCCTGACCATCTTCAAGGAGTTGGGAGAAGCCATGATTATAGAGGAACGGCAGATGGGGGCAGGGATGGCCCTTGCCAGTTGTGGCATTGCATACGCCATGAGGTACATCCGCGCTGCTATGGAAGGAGGCGTAGAACTGGGTATGTATGCAAAGGATGCGCAACATATAGTTGAACAGACTCTCTTGGGGGCTGTAGAGTTGTTACGGGCAAACAACAGTCACCCTGAGGAAGAGATAGACCGCGTAACAACCCCCGGAGGCATTACCATCCGCGGACTGAATGCGATGGAAGAGAACGGTTTCACTAACAGCGTTATTAAAGGTCTGAAGGCAAGCAAATGAAACTGACGGACAGAGTATTGCAAACAATGAAATCAACCGACACGGAAAGCCGGTTCGAACTCTACGTTACCCGCACACCAGGCTTCCTGTGGGCACTGCTGTTCCAGAAGCTGGGCATTCATCCCATAGCGGTTACGCTCATGAGTATCATTATCGGGGCTGCCAGCGGATACTTTTTCTATCTTCCCGACCTAAGGATGAACATCATTGGAGTTTTCCTCCTGATTTGGGCCAACTGGTACGACTGCGCCGACGGACAGTTAGCCCGTATGACAGGGAAAAAAACGCTTATCGGCCGTATTCTTGATGGGTTTGCCGGTGATGTCTGGTTTTTCTGTATCTATCTTGGCATCTGTCTGAGGCTGACACCGGAATGGGGTATATGGGTATGGCTCCTGGCAGCATGGTCGGGACTCCGTTGTCACGGACGGCAATGCGCCATAGGCGACTACTACAGAAACATTCACCTATGGTTCTTCCTGGGGGAGAATGGAAGCGAGTTTGTTACCAGCCAACAAGAAAAGGAGGAATACCAGAGCCTGAAATGGCAGAGCCGGGAATGGTTTCATAAGTTATACCTATTCTTTTATATAAGATATACAAAGAGTCAGGAAGACCAGACACCCAGCTTCCAGAAACTCTTCCATGCCATTCAGGACAGGCTGGGCGGAACAGTTTCTGCCGACATGAGGCAGCGCTTCCGTCAAGACAGCCTTCCGCTGATGCCTATCACGAACATTCTCACTTTCGACACAAGAGCCGGCGTTCTGTTCCTCTCTGTCTTAATTGGAATGCCATGGATATATTTTGTGTTCGAAGCAACTGCATTGGAAATCCTCCGTTACTGGATGATACACAGACACGAAACCTTCTGTCAGAAATACCTTAAAGAGATAATGAACAATTAACAATTAATAATTAACAATTAATAATTTCACTAACCGCTAACCCTTTTTCAATTAACAATTAACGATTAACAATTAACCTCCCCAAAAGGGTTTTGGTTTTCGTTATCGTTTTCGTTAAATTCCGCTAACCGCTAACCAATAATGAAGAACGACAAACATATAGCTCTGTTACTTGCCGGCGGCAAATCATCAAGAATGAATACCAATCGCCCCAAGCAGTACCTTGAGGTAAACGGAGAAAGCGTCCTCAAGCATACAATGAGAGCCTTTCAGACTCATCCGCTCATACAAGACATCTATGTGGTATGTGCCCGAGGCTGGGAGGAGACAGTGTGCGACGAGGCTCAGAGCGGTGAAATCACCAAGTTCCGCCACACAATAATCGGAGGGGAAACATCCTTCCAATCCCTAAAGAACGGTATCATGTATCTGCTGCAAGAAGGAAAAGACCTGGAGTCCATTGTTCTTGTTCACGATGCTGTACGGCCGCTCATCAGTCAGGATGTCATCAGCCGTAACATTGCCGTTTGTCTGACACACGGGAATGCCATAACTGCCGTACGCAGTCAGGAAGCCTTCCTTGTCAGCGATGACGGAAGCTGTAGCAACAGCTATATACCCCGCGAGAATCTGCTGCGTGCACAGACCCCTCACACCTTCCCGTTAAAAACGCTGAAAGAGATGATGGAGAAAACCAACAAGTGCGGAATCTCCAAGTCCCAGTCGCTCTTCACCCTGGCCAACGAGCTGGGCTTCCTGCCCCTTCACATAGCACAGGGCGACATCATGAACTTCAAGCTTACCTACCCCAACGACATCCTTATCTACCAGGCTCTGAAGACGCTGGAAGAATAAACCCTGACGCAAATAAGGTATCATCTAATTCGCTACGCACCCACTTTTCCTTGATATACCAAGGATATAGCTAGGATATACCTACGATATAGCTACGATATAGCAAAACCGTTTTAGACTTTAGGCGTTAGACTTTAGTA
This sequence comes from Bacteroidaceae bacterium, assembly GCA_017645305.1. Classification (GTDB taxonomy): domain Bacteria; phylum Bacteroidota; class Bacteroidia; order Bacteroidales; family Bacteroidaceae; genus Physcousia. The sequence continues at coordinate 124,886 of JAGCPD010000002.1, forward strand.
ACCAAAACGCAGAAGGGACTGGGAAAAGAAGAAAAAAAAGAACCCCGCAGCATATACTGCAGGGTTCTCTTTTCTATGAATTAACCGTTTACAGATTATTATAAATCTTCTACGTAGTCAAGCAGGGTCTTGCGACTTGCCAGAACGCGGTCGTAATCCTCGCGGTTACCCACTACAATCTTATCGAACTCACGCAAACCGGTACCGGCAGGGATAAGGTGACCGCAGATAACGTTCTCCTTCATACCCTCCAGATAGTCGCTCTTACCATTGATAGCTGCCTCGTTCAGTACCTTTGTGGTTTCCTGGAATGATGCAGCAGACATGAAGCTGCTGGTCTGCAATGCGGCACGGGTGATACCCTGCAGAATCTGAGTTGATGTGGCAGGAACGGCATCGCGAACCTGAACAACACGCAAGTCACGGCGCTTGAGCTGTGAATTCTCGTCACGCAAACGACGGGCGGTAACAATCATACCCTTCTGCATGGTCTCGGAATCACCGGCATCAACAACAACCTTCTTACCCCAGATACGATCGTTCTCGGCTGCAAACTCCAGCTTGTCAACAACCTGAAGTTCCAGGAAGCGGGTATCTCCGGGCTCTTCAATCTGAACCTTACGCATCATCTGGCGTACGATAACCTCGAAGTGCTTGTCGTTAATCTTCACACCCTGCAGACGATATACGTCCTGAACCTCATTGACAATGTATTCCTGAACGGCTGTGGGACCCTTGATGGCAAGGATGTCAGCAGGAGTAATAGCACCGTCAGAGAGAGGTGTACCGGCACGTACATAGTCGTTCTCCTGTACCAGAATCTGCTTGCTGAGGGGAACAAGGTACTTGCGTACATCACCTACCTTTGAGGTAATTACAATCTCGCGGTTTCCACGTTTCAGCTTACCCATTGTTACCTCACCGTCTATTTCGGCAACGATAGCTGGATTGCTGGGGTTACGTGCTTCAAACAACTCGGTAACACGAGGCAGACCACCGGTGATATCACCGCCACCACCTACAACACGAGGTATCTTTACCAGCACATCACCGGCCTTAACATCCTGGCCGTCCTTGATGGCAATATGGCCGCCAATGGGGAAGTTATAGGTGCGAAGCAGTTCTCCGTTCTCATCCACAACGTGAGCAGCAGGAACCTTGGCTCTGTCACGGGATTCTATGATAATGCTCTCGCTCAAGCCTGTTGCCTCGTCACTTTCTACACGATAAGTAACACCTTCTACAACATCCTCGAACTGAACCTTACCGGGAGTCTCCGTTACAATTACGGCATTGAAGGGATCCCACTTGGCAACTATATCGCCCTTGGCTACCTTCTCACCTTCCTTCTTGTAGAGTGTACTACCATAAGGAACGCTCTGGGTAAGCAGGACAATACCTGTTGTGGGTTCTACGAAACGTACTTCTGCCAGACGACCTACAACAACCTGTGCGGGCTCGCCATTCTCGTCTTTTATATCTACGGTACGCAACTCCTCGAACTCAAGACGGGCATCGTACTTAGCCTTAATCATGGCGTTAGCAGCTGCATTACCAGCCACACCACCGGCATGGAACGTACGAAGTGTAAGCTGTGTACCGGGCTCACCGATTGACTGAGCTGCGATTACACCGACAGCCTCGCCCTTCTGAACCATGTGGCTCGTGGCCAAGTTACGACCGTAACACTTCATACAAACACCCTTCTTGCTCTCGCAGGTAAGAACGGAACGAATCTCGACGGATTCTATCGGGCTCTCCTCTATCTCCTGGGCCTTTGTCTCGTTAATCTCCTCGCCAGCGGCACAAATCAATTTGCCTGTAACGGGATGAATAACATCATGAACAGATACACGGCCTAAGATACGGTCGTAAAGACTGCTGATAACCTCGTCGCCATTCTTCAGGGCAGAGCAGGTAAGACCACGCAATGTACCGCAGTCTTCCTCGGTTATGATAACGTCGTGGCTTACATCAACCAAACGACGGGTCAGGTAACCTGCGTCGGCTGTCTTCAATGCGGTATCAGCCAAACCCTTACGGGCACCGTGGGTAGAGATAAAGTACTCAAGCACGGACATACCCTCCTTAAAGTTAGAGATAATGGGGTTCTCGATGGTATCGGGCTCGGCACCTGCCTTCTGGGGCTTTGCCATCAGACCACGCATACCAGAGAGCTGACTAATCTGTCCGGCACTACCACGAGCTCCGGAATCAAGCATCATATACACGGCGTTAAAGCCCTGGTCGGCTTCCTTCATGGTCTTCATGAGTATTGCGGACAGGTCGTTGTTAACGTGTGTCCAGATATCGATTACCTGATTATGACGCTCCTTGTCAGTAATGAATCCCATTCCGTACTCACCCTGAATACGGTCAATCTCTTCGTTACCCTTACGGATGAGTTCGTCTTTCTCCTTAGGAATGATGATATCACCCAGGTTGAACGACAGACCACCTTCGTATGCCAAACGGTAACCAAGGTTCTTGATACCGTCCAGGAAGTCACATGCACGGGCAACACCTACTGTCTTTATAACATCGGTGATGATGCCGCGCAGGGTCTTCTTAGAAATAACATCGTTGAAGAAACCTACCTCGGCAGGAATAATCTCGTTGGCAATAACACGACCAACGGATGTCTCTACCATACGCTTGACCAGAGTTCCGTCTTCCTGCAAATCGTCAACCACCACAAAGACGGGAGCATGAACATCAACACGCTTCTCGTTGTAAGCAATGATTGCCTCTTCGGGACCATAGAACTTCAGACCAGATCCCTTTGCACCCGGACGCAGTTTGGTAATGTAGTACAGACCCAGCACCATATCCTGAGAAGGAACGGTAATAGGTGCACCGTTGGCAGGATTCAAAATGTTATGGGACTGAAGCATCAGTATCTGAGCCTCCAGGATAGCCTCGTTGCTCAAAGGCAAATGCACGGCCATCTGGTCACCGTCAAAGTCGGCATTGAACGCAGTACAAGCCAATGGGTGCAGCTGAATAGCCTTACCCTCGATCATCTTGGGCTGGAATGCCTGAATACCCAGACGGTGCAGCGTAGGAGCACGGTTCAGCAATACGGGATGACCCTTCATTACGTACTCCAGAATATCCCATATAATAGGATCCTTGCGATCAACAATCTTCTTGGCGCTCTTAACGGTCTTGACAATACCGCGCTCAATAAGTTTGCGAATGACGAATGGTTTGTAAAGCTCGGCTGCCATCAGCTTGGGCAGACCGCACTCACCCATCTTCAGCTCAGGACCTACAACGATTACGGAACGGGCTGAATAGTCAACGCGCTTACCCAACAGATTCTGACGGAAACGTCCTTGCTTACCCTTCAGAGAATCACTCAGAGACTTAAGAGGACGGTTGCTGTCTGTCTTGACAGCACTGCTCTTACGGCTATTGTCGAAGAGGCTGTCAACGGCCTCCTGGAGCATACGCTTCTCGTTACGAAGGATGACCTCGGGTGCCTTAATCTCAATGAGTCGCTTCAGACGGTTATTACGTATGATTACACGACGATAAAGGTCGTTCAGGTCGCTGGTTGCAAAACGGCCGCCATCCAGCGGTACGAGGGGACGGAGTTCTGGTGGAATGACGGGAAGAATCTTCATAATCATCCACTCGGGCTTATTCCTACCCTTGCTGGAACGGAAGCTCTCGACAACCTGCAGACGCTTCAGAGCCTCGTTCTTACGCTGCTGGGCAGAATCCTGACTGGCAGAATCGCGCAACTCGTAAGACAGTTTATCCAAGTCTAATTGCGTGAGCAGATCGTAGATTGCCTCTGCACCCATCTTGGCAATGAACTTATTGGGATCGGTATCCTCAAGATATGAATTATTCTGAGGCAGACGATCCAAGATATCCATGTACTCGTCCTCAGAGAGAAGGTCGAACTTCTGTAAAGGCATCTCCTTGTCGTTCTCCATTACACCTGGCTGGATAACAACATAGCGCTCGTAGTATATGATTGCATCGAGCTTCTTGGTAGGAATGCCCAGCAGATAACCTATCTTATTAGGAAGTGACCTGAAATACCAGATGTGGGCAACAGGAACAACCAGCTGAATGTGACCACTACGCTCACGACGAACTTTCTTCTCTGTTACCTCAACACCGCATCGGTCGCAGACAATACCCTTGTAGCGGATACGCTTATACTTACCACAATGGCACTCATAATCCTTGGTAGGACCAAAGATACGCTCACAGAACAAGCCATCACGCTCAGGCTTATAGGTACGGTAGTTAATGGTCTCAGGTTTCAAGACCTCGCCATACGAATTCTCCAGAATCTCCTCAGGAGATGCCAAACCGATGGTTATCTTGGTAAAATTGTTTTTTACCTTTGTTTCTTTCTTAAAAGCCATATTTTATATCCTTTCTAAAAAGAGTATTCTACGTTAATCCAATGTAACACTTAATCCCAGACCGCGTAACTCGTGCAAGAGAACGTTCAATGACTCAGGAATACCGGGAGTAGGCATGTGCTCGCCCTTGACAATGGCCTCGTAAGCCTTGCTGCGGCCAACCACGTCGTCACTCTTGATGGTAAGGATTTCCTGAAGAACATGAGAAGCACCAAAGGCCTCGATAGCCCAAACCTCCATCTCTCCGAAACGCTGACCACCAAACTGTGCCTTGCCGCCAAGAGGCTGCTGGGTAATAAGTGAGTACGGGCCAATGCTACGAGCATGCATCTTATCCTCGACCATGTGACCCAGTTTCAGCATGTAGGCAACACCTACGGTAGCCAACTGGTCAAAAGGCTCACCGGTAGCACCGTCGTACAACTGTGTTGAACAGTAGCGGGGAAGACCTGCCTTATCGGTCCATTCGCAAAGGTCATCCAAAGATGCACCATCAAAGATGGGAGTGGCAAACTTAACGCCAAGCTTCTGACCAGCAGCACCGAGCACAGTTTCAAAGATCTGACCGATGTTCATACGTGAGGGCACACCCAGAGGGTTCAGTACGATATCCACAGGAGTACCATCCTCAAGGAACGGCATATCCTCCTGACGAACCACCTTACTTACAATACCCTTGTTTCCGTGACGACCTGCCATCTTATCACCTACACCAATCTTACGCTTCTTGGCAATATATACCTTAGCCATCTGAATGATACCGCTGGGCAGCTCATCACCAATGGTAATAGCATACTTCTTGCGCTTCATTTCAGCATCCAGAAGCTTGTACTTCTTCAGGTAGTTGATAATAAGCTTAGCCACCAGTCCGTTGATACGCTCGTCATTGGTCCAATTGCTTAACTGAACAGCCGTAAAATCAAAGTTGTTCAGCATATTGGCAGTAATGCTTCCACCCTTGGCAATCAGATCGGCACCCATATAATCCTTGATGCCCTGACTCTTCTTGCCCTTGGTGAGTTCCAGCAACTTGTCAACCAGAATAGCCTTCAAGTCTTCAACCTTGCTATTGAATTCTTCGTCAATGGCAGCCAGGCGTGGCTTGTCGGCGTTCTTGGTGGCACGGGTCTTGATGGCACGTGAGAAAAGTTTCTTGTCGATTACGACACCATTCAGAGAAGGACTTGCCTTCAAAGAAGCATCCTTGACATCACCGGCCTTATCACCGAAGATGGCACGAAGCAACTTCTCTTCAGGGCTGGGATCGCTCTCGCCCTTAGGTGTAATCTTACCTATCATGATGTCACCAGGAGCAACACGGGCACCAATGCGGATGATACCGTTTTCATCCAAATCCTTGGTAGCGTCCTCGCTTACATTGGGAATATCAGCGGTAAGTTCCTCCATTCCGCGCTTGGTCTCACGAACCTCCAAAGAGAACTCTTCTACATGAACACTTGTCAGGATATCCTCGCGAACTACGCGCTCGTTCAAGACAATGGCATCCTCGTAGTTGTAACCCTTCCAAGGCATATATGCAACAAGCAGGTTCTTACCCAGAGCTAACTCTCCATTTTCTGTTGAGTAGCCTTCCGTCAAAATCTGCCCCTCGACCACTCTGTCACCCTTATTGCAAATGGGACGCAAGTCGATGGTCATATTCTGGTTGGTTCTACGGAACTTGGGAATACGATATTCTTTGAGAGCGGGCTCGAAACTTACGAATTCCTCATCTTCCGTACGGTCATAAAGAATACGGATAGTGGTTGCATCTACATATTCCACTACGCCATTTCCCTCTGCCGTAATCATTGTACGTGAATCCTCACACAACTGACGCTCAATACCAGTTCCTACAATAGGAGCCTCTGTACGCATCAGAGGTACAGCCTGGCGCATCATGTTAGAACCCATCAATGCACGGTGAGCATCGTCGTGCTCCAGGAAGGGAATCAAGGATGCAGCAATTGAAGCAATCTGCTGAGGAGCAACGTCCATCAAATTAACCTCGCTGGGAGGAACAACTGGATAGTCGTCATCCTGACGGCACTTAACCTTTGTACGGATAAAGGTACCGTCATCATTCAGAGGAGCATTTCCCTGACCGATAATCTGACCTTCCTCCTCCTCTGCTGTCATATACTGTACACCCTCGGGTGAAAGATCCACAACAGCATTATTAACTCTACGGTATGGGGTCTCGATAAAGCCCAGGTCGTTAATCTTTGCAAAGACGCAAAGAGATGAGATCAGACCGATGTTAGGACCTTCGGGAGACTCAATAGGACAGAGACGACCGTAATGAGTATAGTGTACGTCTCGAACCTCGAAACCGGCACGCTCACGAGACAGACCGCCAGGACCTAATGCAGACAAACGACGCTTGTGAGTTACCTCGGCCAAGGGGTTGGTCTGGTCCATAAACTGGCTCAAAGCATTTGTTCCAAAGAACGTGTTGATAACACTGCTAATAGTCTTGGCGTTGATAAGGTCGGTTGGCGTAAAGACCTCGTTATCGCGAACATTCATACGCTCACGGATGGTACGGCTCATACGGGCCAGACCTATAGCAAACTGGTTGGCCAGCTGCTCTCCTACAGTACGTACACGACGGTTGCTCAAGTGGTCAATATCATCGACATTGGCCTTTGAGTTAACCAACTCAATGAGATACTTGATAATCTCTATAATATCTTCCTTGGTCAGCGTACGAACGCTCATATCTGTATCCAGATTCAGTTTCTTGTTGATGCGGTAACGTCCCACCTCGCCAAGATCGTATCGCTTCTCGCTGAAGAACAGGTTAAAGATAACCTCACGTGCACTGGCATCATCTGCAGGGTCTGCGTTACGCAGCTGTCTGTAGATATACCAAATAGCCTCGCGCTCACTGTTTGAGGTATCTTTCTGCAGGGTATTAAAGATAATGGAATAATCGGAACTTTGTCCTTCCTCCTTGTGAATCAAGATGGTAGGAACATTACTGTCCAGAATTATCTCTATAGCATCATCCGTCAACTCACTTTCACGGTCTAAGATAACCTCGTTACGTTCAATTGATACAACCTCACCGGTATCCTCATCTACGAAGTCCTCTGTCCAGCTCTTCAATACACGGGCAGCCAGCTTCTGGCCTTTTCTTTCCTCAAGACTCTGGCGAGTTACCTTAACCTCCTCTGCGAGGTTGAAGATTTCTAGAATGTCCTTGTCATTCTCGAAACCGATGGCTCTGAGCAGCGTTGTTACGGGCAGCTTCTTCTTGCGGTCGATATATGCATACATAACATTATTTATGTCAGTAGCAAATTCAATCCAGCTACCCTTGAAAGGAATGATACGGGCAGAATACAACTGCGTACCATTGGCATGAACACTACTGCCGAAGAATACACCAGGTGAGCGGTGTAACTGAGAAACTACAACGCGTTCTGCACCGTTGATGATAAATGTACCGTTCTCCGTCATGTAGGGGATAGGACCAAGGAATACATCCTGGATTACCATATCGAAATCCTCGTGATCGGGGTCTGTACAATACAACTTCAGTTTTGCCTTCAAAGGTACACTATAGGTAAGCCCCCTCTCCAGACACTCCTCGATTGAATAGCGGGGAGGGTCAATATAGTAGTCAAGGAACTCCAATACAAAGTTGTTACGAGTATCCTGAATAGGGAAATTCTCAGCAAAAACCTTGTAAAGGCCATCGTTCTTGCGAAGCTCAGGCGGAGTATCTAACTGGAGAAAGTCTTTGAACGACTTCAACTGCACTTCCAAAAAGTCGGGATAAGGCATAGGACTTTTTACGGAAGCGAAATTTACTCTCTGATTAATAATATTAGCCATCTAAAACAGATTTGGTTGACTCATGAAAGATTATAGACACAAAAAGGCAAAGAACCCTCTACCAGAGGATCCTTTACCGTATTACCTGTTAAACAGGGTTCAGCTTACTTCAACTCGATTTCTGCACCGGCTTCCTCGAGGGTCTTCTTCAGAGCCTCTGCATCAGCCTTAGGCATACCTTCCTTCAAAGTGCTGGGAGCACCGTCAACGAGCTCCTTAGCTTCCTTCAAACCGAGACCGCAAGCTTCCTTAACAGCCTTTACAACCTGGAGCTTAGCAGCACCTGCACTCTTGAGAACAACATCGAAGTCAGTCTTCTCCTCGGCAGCAGCAGCACCTTCACCACCAGCAGCTACAACAACAGCAGCAGCAGCGGGCTCAATACCATAAGTTTCCTTAAGTTCGTTCTTAAGATCGATTACTTCCTGTACTGTGAGCGCAACGAGCTCAGCAGCAATAGCCTTAATATCAGCCATTTTGTTTAATTTATTTAATTGTTATTATTCTAAGTTAATTACTCTGCAGGCTGCTCTTGTGCCTCGCGGTTCTCCAATGCACTTAATACATTCATAATAGGAGATTCCAAAGCGGCAATAACATCTGCAATAAGTTCGTTCTTGCTCTTCAGTGCAACGAGTGTATTCAACTGGTCTGCACCAACATAAACAGTCTGCTCTGCATAAGCGGCCTTCAAAGCAGGCTTTTCGGCCTTCTTGCTGGCAAACTCTTTAAGCATCTTAGCAGGCACGTTTGCAGTCTCGGTGAAAATCAATGCAGTAGAACCCTTCAGTACGCTATACATCTCGCTGAAGTCTGTCTCGTTTGCTTCCAAGGCTTTCTTCAGCAAAGTGTTCTTTACAGCAACCATTTTAACCTTGCTCTGGAAACACTTACGACGCATTGCACTTGTAGTCTCTGCATTCATTCCCTCAATATCTACCAAGTAGAAATGAGGATACTGCTGCAATAAAGCGCCAATCTGCTCTACAATAACACTTTTATCTTCCTTTCTCATGACTTTCTCTAATTTTAGATTTCCTCAGTAGCCTTAGGATCTACCTTGATACCACGGCTCATAGTACTTGAAAGATAAATACTCTTAACATATGTACCCTTAGCAGCTGCAGGCTTTAACTTGATGATGGTTGCCATAAACTCTTTTGCGTTTTGGGCAATTTTCTCAGCGGAGAAAGAGACCTTACCGATAGAAGCGTGAACGATACCCGTCTTATCTACCTTGAAGTCAATCTTACCCTGCTTAACCTCACGAACAGCCTTAGCTACATCCATGGTTACAGTTCCACTCTTGGGGTTAGGCATCAAACCACGGGGACCAAGCACACGACCAAGTGCACCAATCTTACCCATGATTGCAGGCATTGTGATAATAACATCAACGTCTGTCCAACCACCCTTAATTTTCTCGATATACTCATCGAGACCTACATAGTCAGCACCTGCTTCCTTAGCAGCAGCTTCAGCATCTGGTGTGCAAAGGCACAATACGCGTGTCACCTTTCCTGTTCCGTTGGGAAGAGAAACAACACCACGTACCATCTGATTTGCCTTTCTGGGGTCAACGCCCAGACGCACATCAATATCTACAGAAGCATCAAACTTGGTTGTAGTGATTTCCTTAACCAAGGCAGAAGCTTCTTTCAGAGTGTATGCTTTCCCTGCTTCAATCTTATCAGCTACCAACTTCTGGTTTTTTGTCAGTTTACTCATTTTAATTGAAGTCTTTTAATTATTACCAGGGAATTCACCCTTAACTGTGATACCCATACTTCTTGCTGTACCTGCTACCAAAGTCATTGCAGCTTCTACAGTAAAACAGTTCAAATCAGGCATCTTATCCTGAGCGATTGTACGAACCTGATCCCAAGTAATCTCGGCAACCTTCTTACGGTTGGGTTCTGCAGAACCGCCCTTAATCTTGGCAACTTCCATTAACTGTACTGCAACAGGGGGAGTCTTAACGATGAAATCATAAGACTTGTCTGTGTAGTAAGTAATAACAACAGGCAACACCTTACCAGCCTTGTCCTGTGTTCTGGCGTTGAATGCCTTACAGAAATCCATAATATTGATACCCTTAGAACCCAATGCAGGACCTACTGGGGGTGATGGATTTGCAGCGCCTCCTTTAATCTGTAATTTGATTAATCCAGCAACTTCTTTAGCCATTTGTTTCTATTTTAATTATATGTAACACATGAAAGCGTAATGTGCGTAACAAAACACATTACTGCCTTTCCACTTGCATAAAACCAAGCTCTAATGGAGTCTTACGTCCAAAGATCTTGACCATAACCTTCAGTTTCTTCTTCTCGTTATTAACCTCCTCGATTGTTGCGTCAAAGCCAAAGAAGGGACCTTCCGTAACCTTTACGCTCTCACCCACCTCGAATGGTATTGTCACATCCTCTGGTATCTCGGCAATTTCATCTATTGTGCCAAGCATCTGACTAACCTCGGAAGGACGCAGGGGCATTGGCTTTGTGTTAGATTTGGAATCACTAAGAAAACCAAGAACATTAGGAACATTACGTAGCATAGGCTGAACCTCGCCTACCAGTTCTGCCTCTACAAAGACATAACCGGCAAAGCGATTCTTCTCCTTTACCTTACGCTTGCCATTGGCAATCGTAACAACCTTTTCTGTTGGGATCAGCACTTGGTTAACATGCTTGGCAAACTCTCCACCTTGGTGAAGCATAGCCTCGATGTATTCCTTAACCTTGCCTTCCTTTCCACTAATGGCACGCATAACGTACCATTTCATTTCAATTTCAGCCATTACCTAACAGAATGATTAACGCAATAAACCGTAAACAAACTCCATTCCAGACTGGAAGAACCAGTCCATAACGAAAACAACCAGCGCTATGCATAGGGAAGCTGTTAAAACTACAACAGCGCTGTTCATCAACTCTGAACGTGTAGGCCAAGTGGTCTTATGCACAAGTTCTTCGTATGAATCTTTACAGTATGTTTTTATACCTTCTAACATATTCACATCTTTTTATTGCACGGGAAGTAAGACTCGAACTCACGACCCTCGGTTTTGGAGACCGATGCTCTACCAACTGAGCTATTCCCGTAAAATGCTGCCTCCAGAAACTGAAGGCAGCAACAAATATTTATCGGTTTTCAGATTAGTCGAATACCTCTGTAATCTGGCCGGAACCTACGGTACGACCACCCTCGCGGATAGCGAAACGGAGACCTACGTTCAGAGCTACAGCATAGATGAGCTCAACGGTAATCTCAACGTTATCACCGGGCATTACCATCTCAATACCTTCGGGCAGGTGGATTTCACCTGTACAGTCCATAGTACGGAGATAGAACTGAGGACGATACTTGTTGCCGAAAGGAGTATGACGGCCACCCTCTTCCTTCTTCAGAACGTAGATAGAAGCCTTGAAGCCCTTGTGAGGAGTAATAGCACCCGGGTGAGTGATTACCATACCACGCTTAACTTCGTTCTTGTCGATACCACGGAGCAACAGACCTACGTTATCACCAGCCTCACCAGTATCAAGAATCTTGCGGAACATCTCAACACCTGTGATTACAGACTTCTTGTCCTCACCGAGACCCAGAATCTGAACCTCATCGCCTACCTTTACAACACCAGTTTCGATACGACCGGTAGCAACGGTACCACGACCTGTAATTGAGAACACGTCCTCAACAGGCATCAAGAAAGGCTTATCGATGTCGCGTACGGGCTCCTGAATCCAGGTGTCGCAAGCATCCATCAGCTCCATTACCTTAGCTTCCCACTCGGGAACACCGTTCAGTGCACCAAGAGCGGAACCACGGATGATAGGAGTATCCTCTTCGAACTCGTACTGAGCGAGCAACTCACCCATTTCCATTTCAACAAGCTCCAACATCTCCTCGTCATCAACCATATCACACTTGTTCAGGAATACAACCAGACGGGGAACGTTTACCTGACGAGCGAGCAGGATGTGCTCACGGGTCTGAGGCATAGGACCATCAGTTGCAGCAACTACGATGATAGCACCATCCATCTGAGCAGCACCAGTTACCATGTTCTTTACATAGTCGGCGTGTCCAGGGCAGTCAACGTGAGCATAGTGACGCTTAGCGGTCTCATACTCTACGTGAGCAGTGTTGATGGTAATACCACGCTCCTTCTCTTCGGGAGCATTGTCAATCTGGTCAAAGCTCTTAACCTCAGAGAGGCCCTGCTTTGCCAATACGGTAGTAATTGCAGCGGTCAGAGTTGTCTTACCGTGGTCAACATGACCAATAGTACCAATGTTTACATGAGGTTTGGTACGTTCGAATTTTTCTTTTGCCATAGCGTTTCTTTATTTATTTTTGGTAAATGAATAAACCAATTTGTTATTAACTCTCTTTAATTATGAGAGCTGCTTCCGAGAGTTGAACTCGGGACCTCATCCTTACCAAGGATGCGCTCTACCACTGAGCTAAAGCAGCAACACATATACATTATAATATATATCTCACCTCAAAAAGAGCGGAAGACGGGGCTCAAACCCGCGACCCCCAGCTTGGAAGGCTAGTGCTCTATCGACTGAGCTACTTCCGCATATTTTCAGTAAGATGTGGGTGGTGATGGATTCGAACCACCGAAGGCGAAAGCCAGCAGATTTACAGTCTGCCCCATTTGGCCACTCTGGTAACCACCCGTTCATGCTTCCATTCAGCTACCTCTCTTGGTTTGCTGAGCCTCTTGTCGGATTCGAACCAACGACCCCGAGATTACAAATCACGTGCTCTGGCCAACTGAGCTAAAGAGGCGTTTTGCAACCGCCGATAATTGCACTTACCGGCTAAGCGGTTGCAAAATTAGATATATTTTTTAAACCGACAAAACTTTTTGCAGTTTTTTAGCGATTTTTCTGCTTTTCTTTATATTTGGACAGCTGTCTCAACAGCGAATCCACACTTTTATCTATTCCTTCTTCAAATGTGTCGCAAGTTTCCTGAGCAAAAAGTTCCTTTCCAGAAAGAGACACTTTTATTGCAACTTCTTTGTTTATTGCGGTCTCAGGCTTGACGACCTTCAACGACACCTCAACCTTTCTTGTTTCGGATTCGAACTTACCCAATTTACTTACCTTCTTGGCAATAAAGTCCTGTAACTTCTGTGTTGCCTCGAAATGAATTGCCTGAATCTTAATGTCCATAAATACCTCCTTTTTTATTTTGCTCTTGGATGAGCTTGTTTATACATTTCTCTCAGTTCCTCGAAAGATGTGTGGGTGTAAATCTCTGTAGTGGAAAGACTTTCGTGCCCCAGCAACTCTTTCACTGACTGCAAGTCTGCATGATGGTTAAGCATAGAGGTTGCAAAGCTATGCCGCAGAACATGCGGACTACGCTTGCGTTGTGTGGTTACCAGCGAAAGGTACCTTTTTACCAGCGCCTGAACCTTTGCTGCAGGGATTCTGTTGCCGTTTCTTGTATCAACAAAGAATGCCTTTTCTTCCTCCCTGCCCTTTGTCGCGAGGAATGATGCCCGCAAACCCAGATAGGTTCTTATTGCATCTCCCATCTCGTCACCGTAGGGTATTATGCGCTGTTTGTTCCGCTTTCCTGTCACTTTCACCTGCATCTGATCCAAATCCACATCGGCCAAATCCAATCCTGTCAGCTCTGACAGCCTTATGCCCGTAGAATAGAACATCAGCATTATCATCCTGTCCCGATTCCCCTCATAATCGTCAGAAAAGTATCCTTCTCCGTCAAGTAGCTGGTTCATCTCGGACTCCCTAATATAATAAGGTAAGGATTTCTCCTTTTTGGGACCGCGAAGATTATGTGCAGGATCTACCGTCACCATCTTACGCCTGAGCAAGAACCGATAAAAACTTCGCAATGCGCTTAGCCTCCTGTTTACGCTGCTGGCACTGTTGCCGTTATTCATCATACTTACTTCCCAGTCTCTTATAACATCAGAGTCTATGGTGTTCCAAGAAAGTTCGCTGTTCAGGTTTTTGTAAAACTGCTCGAACGCCTCCAAGTCAGCCTGATATGCCTCTATCGTCCTTTCAGACAGGTTCCTTTCAAACCTTAGATAATCAACAAAAACCCCTATCCACATCTTCATCAATGCTGTTTACATTGCGAAGATAGACATTTTTTCTGCAATTTCAAAGAATAAGCCGAAAAAATTAATCAAATTTAATCTTCTACACGGTGCAACTGCTGAACATATACAGCATGTTCCTTGGCAAGACGCTTCAACACTGAGGGTTTGTCGAACTGCTGGCGTGCACGGAGTTCCTTAACAACACCAGTCTTCTCAAACTTACGCTTGAACTTCTTCAATGCTCTCTCAATGTTCTCACCTTCTTTAACAGGTACTACAATCATTGTTTTTTGTTTAATTTAATGTTGTTTAACGTTATTATTTTACTAAGCGCTCAAAACGCGGCGCAAAATTACACATACTTTTTGACCCGACAAAGTTTTTCTCCATTTTTTTACCATATCCTTGCCCATTTCATTCCAAAAAGCGACGAATGAATCAGGGCACCTCAGCAAAAAGGAGTAATAAATTACTTTGCAAGAACATTATAATATGGCATTTCCGACGCAAACCAACGAGGCTGTAAAAATGAACCTATGGTTCGTGAGGCAATTAACCCGGCTTCGTGAGCCCACGAACATAGCTGGCTTGGGCTGCGACCATCAAAAGATGTATTCTTCTTCGTCTGTCTGAAGCGTATCAGCTTCCATAAACATCACAAAATAGACGGGCATATATGTGACCTTGCCGTCTTGATAGACCTTGCGTTCGTTGGAGATGACTGTAGCAGCAAGGATATTATACTCAGGAATCCTCAAAAGATTGTTGAGTGCGCTATGTTCTGTATAGTCCTTGCCCGACTTGACCTCAATCGGATGTGCACTCATCGTGGTGTGGTTGTCAACCAAATAGTCCACCTCACCTTGCTTGCGGTTGTCGTAATAGAAGAGCTTATGACCATGTGCGCGAAGCTCCTGGGCCACCACATTCTCATAGACGGAACCAAGATTGATGCTACGGATGTCGTCGAGAACTGGACGGATATTATTGCGATAGAGAATGCCGGTAAGGAGGCCCACATCGTTCAGATAGAGCTTCAGCAGATTCTTTTGGAGCGTTTCACTCAATGGGAAATGAGGATTGGAAATGGCGTTGACGGCCAAGGAAATACCTGATGAGATAAGGTACTCGAACTCTTCCTTATACTGGTCGAAACGGTCACCCTTTTTGTCACGGATATTTTGAACCACCACACGCTTCTTCTTGTTCTCCATCTGCGAGGGAATCATCTCGTAGATACGGCGTATGAGCAGTTTCTTGTTGTGCTCCTTCTCGTACTTGGAAGCATCACTGGCATAAAGGCTACGGATGCCATCCTGTACCTCGCGTACCTTCACGATGTTATGCGTTTCGAGGTAGGTGTTGACGGCATCAGGCAGACCGCCTACCAACAGATAGCGACGGAACAGGTCGAGCACATGGTTATGATGCTCTTCCGAAAGGCTCTGGCGGTTCTCGTAGGACTTGCGTAGCATGTCAATGGCCTCAGTGCCGAAACCGTTGGCAATCAGGAACTCCTCATAATCGAGTTGGAACATCTCCTTGATAGTGATACTGCCAACTGGAATGGAGGTCGTGTCTTGAAGTGTGATGCCTAAAAGACTGCCACTGGCGATATAGCGGTAGCGGTTATCCTCACGCAAGAACTTCAGCATGGTGAGGTATTGCGGATAGTGTTGAATCTCGTCGAGGAACACCAATGTGTCCTCACGATTGTTGAGCTTGTCACCTGCCACCATGCTAAGGGTCAGATAGAAGTCTTCCTTCTTATGGATGTTCTTGAACAACTGCTCACCCTCATCATCCTCCGCGAAGTTGATTTCCACAAAGTTCGGGTACAGACGTGTACCCACCTCACGAATACTAAACGACTTGCCTATCTGACGGGCTCCCTCCAGTATCAGGATCTTGTCATTATCGGACTTCAGATAGTCCTCGATGTATGATGTAATCTTCCTATACAGCATGATTTTTTACACTTTTCAATAACTTCTGATAGTCAAAAACTACACTTTTCAATAAAATTCCGTACCGCAAAATTACACTTTTCAATCGAATCGGTCAAATTCTCGGAGCAGAATCTTTAATTAGAATCGAAAAATCCGTCGTTTTCGTGGTTCTAATTCCTGAGTTTTCCGAAAAATAGTTCCGTAAATCACGATCCATCTTCGCACTTCCCATAATTTACCCACTCTCTACCAATACTAAACGAGTAAATTTTGAAGCAGCCTATAAGCAGAGTGATTGCTGGCTAAAGCGAGGCATCTTCGACGCAAACCAACGAGGCTGTAAAAATGAACCTATGGTTCGTGAGGCAATTAACCTATGGTTCGTGAGGCAATTAACTCGGCTTCATTGGCCCATGAACCCTATGTTCATAAAAAGGCTCCAAATTAGCTGAGCCGCCTCAAATGATCCGTTGAGGCGGCTTGATTGATCGTTTGAGGCGGCTCAGGTTTTTTGGAGGCTCAACGAGTGGGATAAAAATCATGCAGGAAAAATGGCTTTTTCTGATTACAATAAAGCAACAACATGGCTTCTATATAATCCTTTGGCAGTTGTTGTCAATACAAAAGAACAGTCGCGCAAAGAAATAGAATCCGTCATAAACGAATTAAAGCCGTAGGCACACGACCCACGGCTTTATTTATCAGACGGTTGCGGAGCTTGATGTTATCGCGCCTATATGCAACTCATATCTGTGTGCAAATTAAAGAACTGTATTCTGTACCTCCAAACTCTTCTGGGATTATTTTGGGGAAACATCCCAACTTTGCTATTCTTTGTTTGTGAATCCTGTCTCGCTCTTCTTTCGCTTCACCTTCGCTCTACCCATACTAAAACAGTATGTTTAAGCGAGCGAAAAGCGTACTAAGAGCAACATGAAATCAAGGTTCTCCTACGTGACAAGCATCATGTACCCTTAGCCTATACCATCATAGCATTAGACAGGATGGTTGCTGTGAACATCTTTTTCAACAACTTCTTGATTGTCCAGAAATGAGGTCTTTGATATACGAACAACCACCCTAATACTTATTTCATATAACAAATATAAAGGTATAGCAACAAGGATGAGCGTCATGATGTCAGGGGGTGTGATTATGGCAGCCAGCGTCATAATCGCTAAAGCTGCGTGCTTTCTGTACCTGGTCAGCATATCCGAAGTAATAAAACCCAATTTTGCCAAAGTAAAAGCAATAATTGGGAGTTGAAAAACCAGTCCCATGACTAATGTTAAAGACACGAATGTAGTTATATAACTATCAAGTGTGATAGTACTATGTACTTTCGTAGCTACACTATATGTGCCAAGAAAACGGAATGAAATGGGAAACAAAACATAGTAACTCATTAGAATACCAACGATGAAAAGAATATAAACAACAATCACAATTGGAATTGAATAACGCCGTTCATTTTCATATAAAGCAGGAGAAACAAAGCGGAAGATTTCATAGAGAATATATGGCGAGGTTCCCAATAGACCCAAATAGATGGCCATTGTAATGTGCGACATAAACTGGCTTGACAGATCTGTAGCAATCAAATCAACATGCCACTTTTCAAAGCGGAAGCCTGTACTCCATTGCTGAACAATGCCTTCAATCCACCGATACGTCACAAAGTCCCATTCGCTTGGAGCCAACAACAATTGCCAGGTGGTATCCTTGAAACAGAACACAAGCACAGCCAATAAACCTGACACCCAGAGTATGCGGAAAAGCATTTGGCGAAACACCTCCAAGTGTCCGCCAAATGTTAGTAGTTCTTGTTCTTCAGCCATCAGGAGACTGTTTCAGTTTTAGAAATCTCCTCAATCTTTTCTACTTTACTTTCTTCATGGTTTCCTGACTCGTTCTCTGTCAATACTGTTTCTTCCTGTATGTCCTTCATGCCTTTTTTAAATTCAGAAACACCTTGTCCCAAACCACGCATCATTTCAGGCAACTTTTTGCCACCAAACAACAAAAGAGCCATGCCACCAAGAAGTAATAGTTCTGTTGTCCCAATAAATACTAGTTGTATCATGAGATTCCTCTTTATGGTTCCACAAGCATTATTTCACCTGTTTCAAAAATAATTTCCCAACTGCCACCATTGACTGATTCCCATTGGTACTTCTCTGCCATGCGATCCCACCAGTTCTGAAACTTTGTGCCAGTCTCGCCCATATCCTTCACAAGTTTCTCGTACAATTCAGCATTATCTGCTGTCAGAATCTTTGCCAGCTCATACAATCCGTTGCGACGTTCGAAAAGCATCTGAATCTCATCACGTTCCTCGGGTGTCACGTTCCCAACAAGTTTCTTTGTCATAGCCATGTGTTTCTTTTGTCAAAAGGGTCTAAATAATCTATCTCTTTAATCTCTTCCTGCTCGGGTAGGAATGTGCCGTGTTTTCGAATATTGTTCAACAACTCTCGGCTGGCATTGCGCTCCAGGTGAGCCAATACGCATTGTTCATGGCTCGGTGTATTCACCTCAAGCGTCGTCTTGCGGTTGAGCCAAATGCAGCGTTTGCACTGCCACGCATCACAATGGCGACAGATAGGTGCATAGTCAAGCTTGTAAAGCTGTTTGTTCTTGATATCAAGTCCATGCTCTAAGTCACCAATACTGTCTGTCTCGTCTTCATAATAGAAAGCAGGACAGACATAGAATTTCCCATTGGGTGCCAGTGTGATTGTCGTGTCGCCTGCTCCGCAGTTGTTTATCTTCGAAAACATCATGCGGTCAGTAAGTAAATTCAGTTGAGAAGATATGCCTTCCAGATACAATTTCTCTATATGCTCAGCAAAGGCATTTAAGAGCGACCTATAGTTCTCGAAGTCCTCGTCGGTGAAGGTCTCAACATCCGTCAGCACAACATTCAGCCTCGGGACGTTCTCCAAAGCGCTGATGATGTCTGCCTCGCTATTGAATAGACTTTGCTTGTCTGTTCTCCAAACAACAGATACATCCGCCTTGATGTCTTTAATGCTTCCCGTCACCCAAACATCCGCACCATCCTTCATTGGCTTTATCTTTGAATGGTCGATGCTTTCAATCACTTTAGAGTATTCAGCAGGCAACTCATAATCAGGATAGACATACTGAATCATCAGGTTCTCTATCATCCCAAAACGGATGCCCTGCTTCAAGGTGTCAAGAGGTATCAAACAACTCCTCTCGCCTTTTGGAGAGGGGCTAGGGGTGAGGCCACAAAACGAAACACTCTCTTTATCCAATAATATAATAAGGTATTGCAGCATAATGATCAACAGATTTCAAGTTTCACTTCACGTTTATTTTTCTCGAACTCCTCGCGCTCGCCTTCCAATTCCAACTTGCGATAAAGTTTGTTCCAATAGTAGTTGTTGGCTCGTACCCTTGCTTTGTGCATTTTACAGATAGCTGTTGAACGCTGGTAGATAGTATTCGTTTCAGCGGTATCGTAATTCTCTCCTTGGCACCACCCACATCCCTGTGCGACCTCACATTTGATACATTCATATGAAGACTGAGTCCTACTATCGAGACATAAAAATGGACGCAGTTTATTCTTATTAATACCTTCTTTTATATTTCCAATCACTAATTCATTTTTCTCTCTTAATGAATATTTTGCGAAGCGTGTGCAAGGATAAAAGTTACCTGCTGCGTCAATTGCTAACATCTTTCCTGCACCACACCAATTTTGGTTATCTAGTAAGGGACCTCCTATTTGTTCTGAAAAAAGGGAGCACGCAAAATCTTTATAATAGTTATTATCTATAATACTATCAGCTAATTTTAACATTTGGGTTTCTAATATTATATCATCTCCTTCCTTCCATACATTTTCGTACACACAATTCATATTAACTTCATGAATTCCAAGAGAAAATAGATGTATAACACTTTCTTCAATATACGGCAAGTCTTCTGAACTTATTGTTACCTTGGTCGATTCATTTGGAAATTGCTTTAACCATAGTGGAATATTTCTGACAACATCTGCATAGGAGCCTTTTCCAGACCCTTTATATATTCTATTAATATCATGTTTCTTTTCGGTACCATCAATTGTAATACCTAGACTTAAATGACTTAAGTTCTTTTTAATAAAGTTCTGTACCTTCTCTTCACAATAGTTAATCCCATTAGTCGAAATACTAAACCTATAAGAGTCAAACCAATGGTGATTCAATTCATACATTGACATTTTAATATAGTCACAGATTTTATCGATAAGGTCCACTTCCAATAATGGCTCTCCACCTATAAAATCCCATATCACCGATTTCTCAGGAAAACTATTCTCGTGTGATAGGATATAGTCTATTGCTTTTTTCGCGACATTCCACGTCATTCTCTCCTTGTTATTTTTACCTACCAAATAACAGTATTTACAAGCGAGCTGACAATCTTTTGTTACAATAAACGTAATACTCTTCGCATAGTCTCGACTCCATTCTTTTGTATTGCTTTTTATTTCCATCTTCTCAAAGAGGTTAAGTGTTATTATCAATTAGAGGATGTACCAAATATAAAACATAAATTGGTACATCCTCTCTACAATTAGAACGATCCTCCTGAACAGCCATTACAAGATCCTTTACAGCTACCTTGGCAACATGTGCATGATAGATAGCATGACCCTGAACATCCTGTACAAGATGTACAACTCGTACATGCAGTACAACCACCTGTACAGCCTTTGTAACAATTCTGACATACAGCACTCTGAACATTAGAAGCATTTAAGAGCACTGGGGTAGTTGCCAGAACTGCAGCTCCAAAGATAGGTAGCACTTTCTTTGCCGACCTCTTGAAAAACTCTCTTCGCGACTGAAGTTCTTCGTTCTTCTTGTTATTATGCATAATAAAACATTGTTGCGCCTATAGACTTCCCGAGATTCAGCGTTTAACTTTCTAGATGTAGGAGTCTGTGCTGATGCACACATCCGTCGTTGCTGTTTTCAAACATGTTCTATAATGCAATGGTCAAGACATAAAGAATGGCGTGGCCATCCTTATGCACTTTACCTAAGGGGCAGACCTCGGAAATTGGAACCCCTGCTCACATATAAGAATGCAACCACGCCATAAGCGTGTGCATAGCTATGATGTGAGCGGGCATGCCTCTTTC
Organism: Bacteroidaceae bacterium; assembly: GCA_017645305.1. GTDB lineage: Bacteria > Bacteroidota > Bacteroidia > Bacteroidales > Bacteroidaceae > Physcousia. The sequence goes on from JAGCPD010000002.1 coordinate 146,327, forward strand.
TGGCTTTCCCTTGCTTCTTAAATCGAACTTATTCCAAATAGATTTCCGAGGTCTTTTCGGTAAAGTGCGAAATAATAAGCTAATGCATCAATGAAACCGAATTTCTCTCCGATTCGATGACAAAAATACATAAAAGTTTTTATTCACCATCATCTTTTCTGAAAAAATCTTCAAAATCATTCTACTTTTAACGTTTTTACGTAAAAAGAGACAAAAAAGACACAGAAAGTTTGAAAGATAACGAAAAAAAAACATCTTTGCAACATGATTAGGCTCATGGCGAAGCACATTCAAAAACTGCAACTCACAATAATACCGCTATTCTTGATAATGGATGTCCCCCCTGAGCATTTTTTTATATACGATTTGAAAGAAAAACCAAATTTGTATGGGCAAAATGCAAAGTTTGGGTCGCAATCTGAAGACAATGAGAGGAGATGAGCGTATTGCGTAAAGCGTAGCGTAAACTAAATATATGATACGCCCCCCTAAAATAGCCTCTATTATTATATTATAATAATAGAATTTCAATGCCCCTTGGGGAGCGTAAACTATTATTATGATACGCTACGCGCCCACGGGGAGGAAATAAGTGAAAAATGAAAGAGTGAAAAGTGAAAAATTTTGTTGACTCCCGAGGTAACACGTGCAGACTCCCCGAGGTAACACGTGCAGACTCCGGAGGCTGCAAAATAGGGTGCTTTATTAGTGAGGCGTTTATTCTCTCTTTTCATAATCATTAGAGCATTACTGGGTTTTCAACTTATCCATAGTTTATAATAATCAACATATAATTCCTTTCTTTTAGAATAGAATAATAATGATTATGGGGTGTTAATACTGTTAATAACTATAATATTTCTCTTGCAATCCAAGCGCATGCTTCGGCATCGGCGAGGGCGTGGTGGTGGTTCTTCATGCAGAAGCCACAGGCTTCTGCTACGGTCTGGAGCTGGTGGTTCGGTAACCTGGGGAACACGCGACGAGAGACACAGAGGGTGTCGAGGAACTCATAGTCTGGATAGTCCATCTGATAGACGCGGAACACAGCTTTCAGGCAGCTTTCATCGAAGGGTCTGTTATGGGCCACAAGGGGCAGGCCCTCTATCAGCGGCTCTATCTGTGCCCACACATCGGGGAAAATGGGGGCATCTTCAGTATCTTCCCGGCAAAGTCCGTGAACCTGCGAACACCAATAGTTATAATAGTTCGGCTCTGGCTGAATGAGGGAGTAGAAGGAGTCAACTATCTCGCCATTCCTTACAATAACGATACCAACTGAACAAACTGAACTACGCTCGTTATTGGCTGTCTCAAAATCTATTGCTGCAAAATCCAGCATTTTCAATCCCCCTTATATTTATTCCACATCCTTGATGTTGTTTACGAATGCAAAAATAATAATTAATATTGAATATACAATGAAAGAAAAACCGAATTTGCATGGGAAAAATGCAAAGTTTGGGTCGCATTCTGAAGAAAGAATTGGCCATTTTTAGCATTGAGCAGAAAAAAACCTTTCCCATATTAGGAAAGGCTGAATCTTAGCTTAAGCTTCTTGTATATACAAAGAACAAAGCCTGCTTATTTGACTACCTTCCGATTTCCAACAACATATATTCCTTTTGGCAATACGGCAGACCTATTCACCTTACGTCCTGAAAGGTCATAGCATTTAATTTTCTCTATTTCTTCGTCAAAAACAGAACAGGCAGACCCAATGCCCGTAATATTCTCATCGGTACCATTATATATATATACAGACGAGCCGGCAAGGGTAAGGGTCAACGGCGTGTCGATGTCAATAGGCGTGCCGGTATTGAGTCCCTTAAGGACAGCCTGCTTAAAGGCATCGGTCAAAGTGATGCTGGTATGAATATAGGCAGGAATATCCAATGCTTCGCGCAGAGTAGTGGTGAAAGTCTGTGTTGAGGCAGATGGATTACGCAAAGCAAGGGTTGCACGTTCACCGTTCCATGCTGCCCAGCCATAGACATTGGCCTTGCTGCCGTCCCAAGGATTGCCGCCTACCCAATGTACGTCTGGCAAAACATCTTCCTGTGCCTTCTGCCAGCGGATACATTCGGCAAGGTCGCCCCATAATTTTCCTCCGTTGATACTGTTCATCAGCGAGAAGTCTGCATATATTTCCACCATTCCACTTCCGCAGGCAAAAGCGCAGCGCATCTCGCGTACAATGTCGTTATAATTACGGCTCATATTGGCTACACCACCGCCATAGTTCGACAGGATGAAGCCATGTGTCATCAAGGTGTTGATGGGACAGAGAGGCGAGTTCTGCACGAAATTCTGATAGACAAGGCGGTCGCGGTAGGTTATCCACTGTTCACGGCTGTTGCCCTGGTTGCCAACAGTGCCCCAGTCGTTCTCCTGTCGCCAGACGGCATCCGTCACTTGGAACCAGAAAGGCGATGCCCATGTACCGACCGTCGTGTTAAGGAATACATCGGGCTTTACCTCACGAAGCTTCCTTTCAATGTCGATGATGCCCTCGGCATTTTCCTCGCCCGTTGCTCCTGCATCAGGTCCTGTAGCACTGAACTGTGCACTAATGCCATCGAACTTGAAGAAGTTGAAGTGATAGTTGTTGAGCATGTAGCTGGTGCGGTCAAGGAAAACGTTGTAATAAGCTGGGTTGGAGAGCTGCATACCGCCCCGTGAACTCCAGTAGCTGCGTCGGTAGGTGCCACTTTGTCCGTAGCCACCCACAGGACCGAGCCAGGCTCCAATCTGAGAGTCCATACTCCAAGCCTTTTCGCTAAGATTCTGGAAACCATTGGGGAAATTGGCGTTGAACTCCCATGTACCATAAATGTCCCAACCGTCATCCCAAACGAAAGAGCCTATACCCACACCATAACTGTCAAAAAGATGCTGTTTCCATTGGTCAAGCACCTCGGCACATTGTGACTCGTTGAAATTGGTTGTGTAGTTCTGGTCATTGTTGCGGTCGATATTCAGTTCAAACCAAGAGTTGTACATTGGGAAGGGGCGCCAGGGAACAGCACGTTCGCGTTCACTATAGCAGAGGAAGGAGCGCCGGGCCTGTCCCGGGGCAATGAGTCCCACGACGGTTCCCACTTTCCATGTCTTGTCTTTTGCCAATGTAGTCTGACGGCTCCATTCACCCTGGATTTCAGTCTCGGTGGGCGCGGGCAGATGCAGGTACTCGGTCTTGGTGTAGCTGAGGTTGATGTTGCCCGATGAGGTGTTATCGCTGCCATTGGGGTTCAGCACGACATAATAATAGAGACTGTATGTCCCAACGGCCGGAACGGTGAAGCTATAGACGTTGTCCGTCTTGGCTGTGCCAGAGAAGCCTCTGTGGTAGTCGGAAGCAGCGACATTGCCGTCAGCATCCACCAACTCAACCCCTGCAATGGTGAGGCCGTGATTGCCTGAAGCATACATGAACTGTGCCTCGAAGAAACCACCGCCTTGGGCAAAGCTCACTTGCTTCGACATCATCTTGATATTCCCGGAAGCAAAGCCAAGTTCAATGATACGCGAGGGGACGGACGAAGGTGCGCTCCACGAGGAAGTGTTCCAGGTGTCGGTACGGGTGCCACCAGGTGGAAGCAATGAGGGCAATGAGGATTGGGCACCTCCGCTCTCAGGCAGGATGTTGGCTTCCATATTGCCATCATAGACCAGTTCCGGAGCAATGACCTCGCAGCTCCAGGTAATGGTGCCATTGCTGTTGAAAGAGTTTTGGGCATCCGTCACGGTATCGCGGAAGTAGCGGACAAGGTAGTAGCCGCGTTCGGGGATGTTGAGCGTATAGACATTTTTGGATTTTGCACCGCCCGTGTAGCCTTTGTGATAGTCACTGGCAACTATATTTCCGTCAAGATCCACGATATCCACACCAGCGATATCCAGACGATGATTTCCGCTGGTATATTGGAAGGTCACAGTCTGCTTGCCGCCTTCCAGAATAGCGAGATAGCCTTGCAAACCACAAACGCCGCTGGCAGGCAAGCCCAGATTCAGGACACCCTGAGGTGTATCAGAACCTGGAGTCCAGTTAAAAGACGTGCTTGTCCAACCGCTGTAAGGAAAGGGGGCAGTATCCAATGCTCCAACAATGCTGTTCTTGCCCATCGGGGTTTCCAACCCTGCAAAAATCTTATCACTGGCAATAACGGCTCCGCGTGTGTTGCCTACTACAGCCGGAGCCTGCCTGCTGCTATTGTTGTCAACGGTATAGTGCATTGGAATAACGGCATTCATTGCCACATCCTTCTTGGCGGTCAGTTCCAGTTCCGTACGAAGATAATGCGAACCATCACGAAGTATAGCTCGCCAAGTCAGCATAAGGTCACCATAGGTGTAGGTTGCCTTGACACCCTTACCATGAAGCTTTAATGAAGCCTTGGCGGCTGAGGCATCTGGAACATATTCTTCCGTCTCCACTCCTCCCAGAGTCATCGCAGACGACATCACTTCCGTACCATTAGCAAGCCGGATACCAAAAAGATCTTCACCAGCCTTCAGTCCCATAGCCTCACATCCACAGAACCTCAGTTTATCGTTACTCAAAATGAACGAGGCAGAAAACAGGTCATTAGCCAGCATATAGGTATCGTCACTAACCAACGATGTTGCTGTCCCGGCCTGCTGCTCTTGTGGGAAAATGACACTTTGGGCGGAAATCTGCAGTACCAGTGCAAAGATAAAGAAAAAGGATAACGTCTGCTTCATAATATCTGATATTCTAAGGTCTGAAATAAAAAAGATTGAGTCCACTTGCTACAGTGGACCCAATATAACAGTGCGTATGTTTTTTAGAGGTTAGGATTGTCTTTGCCCCAATCGGCAACGGCAGGAATGATGCCCAAACCGATAATTTCGTCGCGCATCTTCTGCAAATGCTCATAAGAAGCCTGCAATGCAGCCATTTCTTCAGCCGTACCCTCGGGAGCGGTGAAATGAACACCATCCTTGTCAATAACGCTGGGCATAGCCATCATGACGTTCTTGAAACCGCACTTGTCGCAGTTCACATAGCAACCGGCAGGCCAGGTAAAGGGTTCGCCACCCATAGCACCCTCAATCATCTTGACAGCCTGGTAAGCAGGACTCTGGAAAGAAGAGCGACCACGAAGTTTGATGATGTTACTGCCACCCTGAGTGGTCATGTGCTTAATTTCTGCCCAACGCTCTGCAGACAGGGGAAGTTCTGCAAGGGGCTTGCCGTCTATCTTTGCCTTAGAAGCAAATACAGCCATCTGCTCGCCGTGACCGCCATAAGTGTAGGCATCCGTCACCTTGTCCTGTTGAACGCCAAATTCCTGTGCCAACTGTTGCTGCAGACGGGTACTGTCAAGAGCGGCCAGAGAGGTCAGCTGATAGGGCTTCAATCCCGAGTGGATTAAAGCTGTAAGAGCTGTTACATCGGCAGGGTTGAAGATAACAACCACATGCTTTACGTCGGGGCAGTACTTCTTGATGTTCTCACCGAAATCAGCGGCAATCTGGCAGTTGCCCTTCAGCAAATCCTCACGGGTCATTCCCTCCTTACGGGGAGCACCACCAGAAGAAATAATGTACTTGGCACCTGTGAATGCTTCTGCAGCATCAACGGTATAGGAGAGGTTTGCGCCAGGAATTGCGCAGTGACACATCTCGTCGTAAACACCATGAACACCGGGTTCATAGATATCGTACAAACAGATGTTAGGAGTCAAACCCAACATCAGCACACTCTGTACCATGTTAGAGCCAATCATACCACCGGCACCAACAATTACCAATTTTTCGTCAGTTAAAAATGCCATAATTTCTTATTCTCTTTATATTACGTTATTTTATTTTTGCTCCACAAAGTTAGATGTTTTTTTATTCCTATCCAAAAGTTTCAGACAAAATTTACCAGATACTTTTTACACGGTCCACCTTTAAGCCTGAAATGGTAAGATTAGTTCCCCAAAAACGCAACCCCTCCGGTTTTCTTTCATGCCACTCCATACTGTAGCTGTATAATCCTTCGTCTATGAATACCTCTATGCTGGTACGGTCTATGTATATATCTGCTGTCAGGTCCATGCTAGTGGGCTCCTGCGGTGAATAGAACTGTCCGTTTATGGTATTGAAGTTGCTGTCATAATCCAGTATATTTCTGCCTGCAAACGAGAGTCCGGCACTGGTACGGTGATTCAGATGCAGGGTAAAAGTCAGATGCAGGCCGTCTTTCTGATTAAGAGGCTCAAGCATGCGATTTGCCACGTCGGAACCTACCGCATCGGAGCAGGTGAACACATTCTGCAGTAAAGACTGCACCTCACTTACAGGCTTGCTTATCATGCGAATGCCATCTCGGGTACTTCTCAGCGTCAGTTCTGTTGGCAGCAGCATCATGCCGTTAAAGGGCATCCCCGGATGGGACACTCTTCCCCACCCTATCTGAATCCTCCGCCCGTCAGGAGTATGACTGACGGTCTGGGCTGCATAGATACTTCCTGTGCAAAAACGGTATTTGCCACCCTCGGGTACAAAGGTTTTGCCGTCAAACGTTCCTATCATATAGGTGTTGCTTGCTCCGTACATCACCCAGCGGGTATTGTCGGGATTACCGTCAACAGGCAGTTCAAACAAATCGGGGCATTCCCAGAAACCTGTTACGTGACTCTGGAAAGTCCAATCTTTCAAGTTGAAGGAATTGTAGATGCTATGTCCGTCACGCTCATTCAATACCAGCACCCAATGCTTGCCTGGTGCATACCAGAAAAGACGCGGGTCTCTGGTGTCGTGTGTCTGCCACATGTCATGTGAATCAATAACAGGGTTTCCCTCGTATTTCTTTAGGGTCATCCCTCCATCCAAACTGTATGCTATACACTGAACCTCACGCTCGCTCCGGTCTGCAGTATATGCATATACCAGAGGCGGACACTTTTCCGTTCCGAAACCTGATGTATTCTGCTCATCAAAGACGGCAGAGCCTGAATACATGGTTCCCAAATGGTCCGGAAAAAGCACATCGTCATGCTCCGTCCAATGAAGCAAGTCAGTACTTGTGGCATGACCCCATGTCATGTTCTCCCATTCACGTTCGAAAGGATTATGCTGATAATAGAGGTGGTACAGTCCGTTATGGTAAACCAATCCATTAGGGTCGTTTATCCAGCCCCTACGGGCCGTAAAATGAAATTGGGGCCGGTTCTCTTCCCTATACATTGCTGATGCCCCAAAAATACTGTCTGCCTGTACAATGTTTTCCAAAGCACGCATTGAGCCCTCGTAACTCAATTCTAATCTTTTCCCTTTATACCGGCTTACATCCTTAAAAACCCAGTAATCCGGTACACCTTCTGCAATCCTTACCACCACAGAAAGGGTATCCTCGCCCTTTGCCGTTAGTACAAGGCGTTTGCGTTCAACTTTATGCGAAATGGGGATGTTCAGATACCTGCAGTTTACTCTAACGGTCAGCGTCTCGGCCCACATACACAAAACCTGCAAAAGACATACTGTTATCAACACCAGCCTATTCATAACGTTATACCTATTATATATTTATATATTATGCGGGACAAAAGTACGAATTTGCAGTTAATATAGCAACTTTTATTTCTTTTTATGCATGTAAAAACAAAAAAGAAGAGAGCAGTTCCTGCGGAAACTGCTCTCTCTTTAACAAAGGTTGGCCTTTTGTAACAAATCTTTTTACCTCAAAAACCAATACCAACCATTCAAATTAACCTAATGAAAATTTATTAACCATATCCACATCGTGCTTCACAGCACTCATAATTATGACAAAAGAAAAGTGTCCTTGTAATATACAAAGGGAACTTTTTTCCATTTTTTCTTGAAATTTCTCATTTTTACCAGATATCCTCGGGTGTTACGGGGTTGTCATAGATTTCCTTTGCACAATACTCTATGAAGTCCATATAGAACTCTTTCTTATTAGATTCCAACACCGATTTTAATTTTATGTAGTAAGTTTTGTTGGGGTCGAGTGTCTGGCGGACAAAGATGTGACGGATATTCTCGCGGTCATTCCACCCGCGCTCCGTACCATCGTTCGAGTTGATGGACTGGGGACCCTTCATATAGCCATTGTTACGCATACGCTTGTCAACCTCGGCATTATAATCGTCATCGTCCGTATCTCTCTCATATCCCACTTTTTGTGCATCAAGATCATTTCGGCAGTCCATCGTCAGGTCTATAGGAATACCAGCAACAGGAAGATTATTGGGATCTGACCCAAAGTAAATCTGTGCAATTCCACGGTTTCCGTTAGCAAGAACCTTATAACGAATCTCGTAAGTGCCGCGACGTGGAACAGGAGGCAAGGTAAACATAATCTCGAAACGACCTACAGCCTTCATCTCATCGCGCTGCAGGTTGCACCAGTCATCATTCCATGCGTTATAATATACAAAGTTCATATCAGCATTCTGCTGCATATTGGGGAAGTAGTTATAAGATCTTACCGTATTGGGAATATATACATGCTTGTATTGCTCTGCAGTGGCTTTCTTCAAACGGATATCATTGTTCATTGCCTCGGGGAACAGACTCATTCCGTCGAAACGAATACGGTCTTTCTGCAAGTTGTCACGAACATCATCATTATAGGAAAGAGGTGCGTCAATAGGATAGATGTTACAATTCACCATATCAGTAAGTATTGCCAAAGAAGACTCGACATTAATTCTGCACCCCACCTTGCTGGGTTCGCAATAAAGTTCATGGTTCGTGCCCCGACGTCCGTTATCATGAACAGGGAAACGGTTTATATATATGCCGTTGCTCTCTTTGCTCTCATAGAGTTTAAACAGACGGCGTGGACCAAATGAAGTGTAATACTCGTAAACAGGAATACCGTAAGCCTTAGGCTGGCTCATATTGTAGCCTAACTCGTTGATGTGGAATACCAGTTTATCTGCAGGTATCTTCATTGGCAGGATATGGTAGGTTACCCATTGATAGAGCAGATTACCCTCTGAAGCATAGTCGGTTCCTGTAGTAAACACATCCTCGTATGAATACTGGTGGTTGTCAAGAATCCATTTCGTAAGCTTTTCCAAAAGGTCTGATGCTTTTGGGTCAATACCCTCTGAACGCCAGAAATCGTCAGTTTCGGCAAAAATGGTAAAGCCGTAAAGCCTATGCTTGGGAGCAGAGGCGGTGTTACCCTCGGCAAACCCTTGTTCCGTCATATTTTCCAAGTCTTCAATCTTACCAAGCTGGTACAATTCTTCATAAGCTTCATCTCTTATGGCTGAGAGCGTATCCAACAAACCACAAGCCTGAATCGCACGGAAAATAGTAAGATAGCCGTCCCTCTGTTCGTCGAGGCATTCCTGTATATAGCTGGCAGCCGTAACATCCTTAGGCGCAATTACCTTTTCCACCTGATGAATAATACCGTTGATAGTTAGGATATCGCGCTGGTATTTGTTAACAGGACACTCGCCGTTGATACACAGGCTATCAACATCCTCGGCAAAACGGTGGACGTTCAGTTTACGGTCGAAAAGATTGCCTAAAATAAACTCGCCCTTGTCGTCCTCGGGAAAGTCGTGAACATAGTAGAAATTATTCGGTTCATCGCCTCCGTCAATAATGCTGTTAAACACGATAACCTTACGTACAGAGTCTAACTTCACACTGTCTGTAAAGGCATCCCATGAAGGTTCACTTATAAACTGCTCATCTACCAAACTCTGCAGATAATCATGTATAGCCTCGTTGGTAGGGGCAAAAACAGTATAATTTCCACGGGCGCTCAATAACTGACCCACCGTGGACGAACCCTTTTTACCAATATGAACCTGATTCAACAGGATAGCATACTCATGGTAAGCCTCATGCTTCTGCAAATAGCTAAGAACGGTTTCGTACTTAAATACATAACGCGCCGACGTATCAATCTCCTCAGAACAACCATATACTGTCAAGAAGATTATTAACAGACCGAAAAGCTTAAATAGTTTCCCCATTTTATTAGGTTATTTTATTATTTATGCAAAGATACAATGTTTTATATTCATCTTAGCCATAAAGTTCACACTTTTTGCAAAAAAACATTAATTTCGTTCTCTGTTTCACAAAAATCCAATAAATTTGCCATACTGATATCAACAAATGGACAATATAATCATATTTATTATACATAATATTATATTAACCAAAACAAAAAAAGAAGATGAAGAAAACCTTATGTTTCGGCCTCATGGCAATAGCCATAGGCTTTGGTCTGACTTCTTGCAACAACACAGCCAAGCAAGAGTCTGAGAGTCTTACCATTTCTGGTCTCGATGCCAACAACTTTGCTACAGACTCTACTGCTCTGTACGTTCTCACCAATGCCAACGGTATGGAAGTTTGCTTTACCAACTTCGGTGGACGCATTGTCAGCATCATGGTTCCAGACAAGGACGGTAACATGAAAGATGTATGTCTTGGGCATGACAATATTCAAGACTACGAGAAGTATGGTGCCGAGGGTTGCAACTTTGGTGCACTTATCGGACGCTATGGCAACCGTATTGCCAAGGGACAGTTCAGCTTAGACGGAGAAAGTTATCAACTACCCATCAACAATGGACCCAACAGCCTTCACGGTGGCGGTCCCATCGCCTTCCACAACCGTATATGGACAGCGAACAAGATTGACGAGCAGAACCTGGAATTCACCACCACCAGTCCTGACGGTGAAGACGGATATCCCGGCAATATCGAGGTAAAAGTCACTTATACCCTGACCAACGAGAACGCATTACAGATTACATATGAAGGAACCACAGACAAGGCTACGGTTCTCAACCTCACCAACCACTGTTATTTCAATCTTAGCGGTGATGCAAGCACAGACTGCCTTGACGAGATTCTATGGCTGGATGCCGACAGCATCACTGCAGTTGATGCTGACGTGGCTGTTACGGGTGAGGTGTTAGCAGTAGAAGGCACCCCCTTCGACTTCCGTACTCCTACCGCTGTTGGCGACCGTATTGATGACACATCAAGTGAACAGATTGAGAACGGTAAGGGCTACGACCACAACTGGATTCTGAACACAAAGGGCGATATTACAAAGCCTTTCGGTACACTCTATGATCCAAACACAGGCATTGTAATGGATATGTACACAGACCAACCTGGTGTTCAGTTCTATGCTGGCAACTTCCTCGACGGTAGCTTCGTAGGCAAGAAGGGCGTTCTCTATCCCCGTCGCAGTGCATTCTGTTTCGAGAGCCAGCACTACCCCGACAGCCCTAACCATCCCGAATGGCCTTCTACAACACTCCGACCTGGCGAGAAGTACCTCACTACAACAATCTACAAGTTCAGTACGAAGTAATTTATACTATTTTATCAAAAAAGAGAAAGTTTTGTACCAAAATATTTGCAAGAAAGTTAAAATATACATAACTTTGCAGCAGAAAAAGAAGAAATGGTATTAGTTCTCTTTATATTTTCAAGCCGTGAGGCTTCAGTTTAATGAATAGTTAATAATAGTTGGTTAGACCGGTTCAATATTATTGAGCCGGTTTTTTTATTCCGGAGCCTCACAGCCTATGTTTAATCTCCCCAAAAGTCCTATATGTCTCATAAAAACTTATAAGACAAAGAAAGCCTCCGCATCGTCTGACGCAGAGGCTTCTCCTGTAAAAACGGCAGCTACCTACTCTCCCACGGGTGTGCAGTACCATCGGCGCGGGCGGGCTTAACTTCTCTGTTCGGAATGGGAAGAGGTGGAAC
>JAGCPD010000009.1 GCA_017645305.1 Bacteroidaceae bacterium
AATTTTCAATTTTCAATTTTCAATTTATTTTGTACCTTTGCACCCGAAAAAGTATAAAACAGTACAAAATAAAGGTAATTTTATGATTAATTCACAAGACATTAAGAAAGGTGTTTGTATCCGCATGGATGGCAAGCTTTACTTCTGTATTGACTTTCTGCATCGCAAGCCTGGCAAGGGAAACACCATTATGAACGTAACCCTGAAGGATGTTGTTAACGGTGGCGTTATCGAGAAGCGCTTCAATATTGGTGAGAAGTTGGAGGATGTTCGCGTTGAGCGTCGTCCCTATCAGTATCTCTACAAGGATGGTGACGACTTGGTATTCATGAACAACGAGACCTTCGAGCAGATCAACATCAATCCCTCTCTGGTTAACGGTGTTAACTTCCTGAAGGAGAGCGAGAACGTTGAAGTGGTTGTTGATGCAAGTTCTGAGACCGTTCTCTATGCCGATGTTCCCGTTAAGGTTCATTTGGCAGTTACCTGGACAGAACCGGGTCTGAAGGGTGATACCGCCACCAATACATTGAAGCCTGCTCGTGTTGAGACTGGTGCAGAGATTCGTGTTCCTCTGTTCATTGAGGAGGGCGAGATTGTTGAGGTTGACAGCCGCGACGGTTCTTATTTAGGTCGAGTAAAGGCCTAATTTTAGACTTTAGGTGTTAGATTTTAGACTTTAGTCTTTAATATAAAAAGGTCCTGGGCCTCAGCTCAGGACTTTTTCATTCTTATTCTTAATGGAAAGTTACGCATTATTTTTTGATATTGACGGCACGTTGGTGAGTTTCAGGACACACCAGATACCTGATTCTACCATTTTGGCTTTAACTCGGGCCAAGCAGGCTGGACATAAGGTGTTTATTGCCACAGGTCGTCCGCCTCTTATTATCACCAACCTTGGAGCAATAGAAAATTTGATTGACGGCTACGTAACTATAAACGGAGCCTTGTGTTATGTGGATGATAAGGTGATAAGCTGTAAAAAGATTGCCACCAAGACCGCTCGTTTTGTGGTGAAAGATGCCCAAGAAAAAAACTACGGTTTGATTATGGTTGGCGAGAAGGATGTGGCTGTACTGGATCCGCAAGGTCAGGTTGACAAAATCTTCCGTCAGGAGATTTGTGTAGAGAACCTGAATCAGGCCCGTCCCTTTGAGGAAGTGCTACGCCAGCGCATCTTTCAGTTGACACCTTTCTTTGATGAAGATTATGAGAGAGAGATGATGGCTCAGCTTACTGACTGTACCGTTGGCCGTTGGCATCCAGCCTTTACTGATATTACGGCAAAGGGTGCTGATAAAGGCGAAGGCCTTCTGTCTATGACAAAACATCTGGGACTTAACCCTAAGCACACAATGGCTTTTGGCGATGGGGGAAATGACTCTTCTATGATTCGTACAGCAGGCATTGGTGTGGCTATGGGCAATGCGCTTGATTCTCTGAAACAAGAGGCAGATTACGTTACGACATCTGTTGATGAAGACGGAGTTTGGAATGCCTTATGCCACTTCGGACTCATTTAATTTTCTAACTGGCCGAAATAAAAAAGGTTTTATCGTTGGATAAAACTTTTTTTCTAACCGGATATTTTCTATTCCAAAGTTTGGCATATATATTCCAGACTTTGGTATTTGTGTTCCAAACTCTGCAACATAAGTTCCAAACTCTGAAATGGAAAATCCTCCGTTGTCCAATATCTTTTTTCTCACTTTCAAGGAACTTTTTTCCTTTAAACAAAAAAAAGTTCTGGGCTGAGCCACAGAACTTTTCTCTTCCTATACCTTATTATGTATAAGGGAAGTTTATCTTAGGCGGAAACTGATGGGGAGCAAGTATTTACAGCGTACTTTCTTTCCCTTATCTTCTGCTGCGTTCCATTTGCCGGAAGTTAAGTTTACAACGCGGATGGCTTCTTCCTCTAATGCCTTGCGAGCTGTGTTATATTCGGCACGAGAGAGGTATTGGGTATCGCCATCCTTCTTGATATAGGATGTGACGGTAATATTAGCATCTTCACCTTCAATGTCTCGCACTTCTTGTTTTGTATCAGCTGTATTTCTGGCGATAATTACTTCAGAAAGCGTGCCGTTTTTCTCTACTACAAAGCTGACAGTGACTCTGCCTTGTACACTACATTCTTGAGCAATCTTTGGATATTTCATGTTTTGTGCCAAGAATTGATACATGGCAGCTTCTCCATCTTGGAATTGTGCTAATTTCTCCACAACACCATAAATACTGTCACTAGTAGCCTCTGCACTTGCCTCTTGCTCTGCTTCAACGGGTTCTTCTGCTACTGCAGGTTCTACTGCTTGTTCTACCACAGGGGTAGCTGGTTCAGCAATCAGTTCCTCTACTACAGGAACGGGTTGTTCTACGGTTTGCTCTTCTGCTGGAGCGGCAATCTCCTGGAAGGTCTGCTCCACAGCAGCAACTTTCGTTTTCAGTTTCTTTACGACTTTACTCTCTGGAGTTGCAAACGCGTAGATTGCAAAACAAGTCATAGGAATGATGAACAAGGCTTTCAGCATCATCCATCGGTTTGATTTTTTCTGATACATCATAATAATACGTTTTTTTAGTGAGCCCCGTCTGAGGTTATTGGCAAATGGCTGCAGACGATTGCCGACGGCCTTCACGACGAGAAGTTGTTGATATTGTTTTGCATCGATGCCTTTATTAATGACGGCCTCATCGGCCTGATATTCGTGTAGTGCCTTCATATCATTCTCCAGGAACCACACAAAGGGATTGAACCACTGAAGAATTTTCACTACCTGCAGGAGCAGCAAATCATAGCTGTGACGCATACGGACGTGTTCCTGCTCATGGGTTAGTATATTCTGGCGGTGTTTCTCGTAATCCTCCACACTCATTACTATATAATGGAAGATGCTGAAGGGCGACTTCACATCATCCTTCAGGATAACCGCATTGCCAAACTTATCAGTATGCCGCAAACCACCCTTTATCAGCAGGTATGTCTGTACAATCTGCAATGCCAGATAGAGCAGCATCATGCTCAGGCCAATCCAGTAAATACAGACAATTACACCATTCCAAGTAAGCGTAGGGGTATGGGCTTCTGGCGTTACAACTATGGCTGGCAACGTGGTAATATATGTGGTACTTGCCACCACTGCCTCATTAACAGCCGACGGATGTGAAAGTGTGATATGCACCATAGGCAACAGCAAGGAAGCCACCAACATAAAGAGCAGGCAAACGCGATTGAACCTGTGAAACGTTTCTTTTCTCAGAAAGAAAAAGAATAGGCTATATAGTAGTGCCAAAATTACGGCAGACTTTATAATAAATTCGTAATTCAT
This sequence comes from Bacteroidaceae bacterium, assembly GCA_017645305.1. Lineage (GTDB taxonomy): Bacteria > Bacteroidota > Bacteroidia > Bacteroidales > Bacteroidaceae > Physcousia. The sequence goes on from JAGCPD010000009.1 coordinate 3,333, forward strand.
AATTCAAAATTTTCAACTCATATTCCTAATGTTTATTCAGAAGCCATTTGCTCAATTATGCATTATGAATTAATGATGCTATCTCGCGTAAGTCTTCGTCTGAGAGTTTTTCTTCTTGTGCAAAGAAAGAGATGAGCGACTTTACGGAACCTCCAAAGAACGTTGTCTTTACCTGATTCATGAATTTGCGGGTATATTCCACTCTTGTGATAAGGGGGTAGAAAAAGTATGTCTTATCGCCTTCTTCTCCTTTTCGGAAGGACACAAAATCCTTGTTGGTAAGAATCTTCATGAAAGTGGCAATTGTAGAGTAGGCGGGTTTTGGTTCTGGATACCTTTCAATAATAGCGTGTGTGCTCATAGGTCTTGCTTCTTCCCAAAGGATGTTCATAATCTCCATCTCTGCCTTGGTCAGCGTATTGATTTCTTTTTTATTCTTCGTCATATTATTTAATGTTTTCGATTTTCTTGTTGCAAAGTAATTTAAAAGTTTAAATAACGCCAAAAGAAAAAAGGGGAAAATGCATCTTTCCCCCAATATTTAACATATATTGTTAGATATTGAAGAGCTATTATTAGATGTTAAATAATCGGTTAGCGATTAAGGGTTAGTTTTTTCTATGGTTATTATTTGCTTTCTTTGATAACCTATACATTATATATAATATAAAGAAGGAATCATCTCTTGCCTAACGCAAGAGATGATTCCTATATTAGCGTTCAGTAAGAGTCCTGATTATTTAACGGCGATCTTTTTGCCGTTAATAATGTAGATACCCTTCTGCGCCTTGTTTACACGAACGCCAGTAATGCTGTAAACTTCAACGTTCTTGTCAGCGTCGATACCGTTGATAGCTGTAGGATCGTTGGCATTAACCTGAGAAATAGCCTCCTTCAAGAGAGTCAGCAACTCAGAACCTTCGCAATAGAATACGAGGTTGTCCTTGTAGATGTCACTGCCAACAATAACAGAACCACCGTAAATAATAGCTACGTATTCAGCCTCGGGATTAACATCGCCAACATTAGCTCTTGGTAGAGCGCCATCGAAGATAGGCTGTTCCGTGTGACTGCTGAAGCATACGAAGTCAATAGCAACCTTGCCGTCTCCTACCCAGTTGATGTTACCATTCTTGGCAAGGGCGCCGAAGAGGTGCTTGCCATCAATGATACCGTTCTCCTCGAAGTCCTCCTTCTCCATGATAAGAGCTATAGCAGAATCTGTTACGCCAGTAACTTCCTTGGTGAAGCTGAAGGTACCTTTTACACCAGCATTCTCAGTGCTCTCAAATACAGCATCAGCAATCTCCAATGGGTTATAGTAAACACCAGTCGTGGGATCAATTTGAACGTGCATGTTGCTTAAGAAGCTTGGATAAGGATCGCTTGCGCTCAAGTTCTGACCAAGCAGGTTTGAGAGAGCGTTCTGGTTGAACAGGTAGCAGAGCTTACCACTCTTGACATCTTCATCAGTAATCTTGTTTACATTGGGCTGCTGACCAACGCCTTCAATCTCATAGCAGTTCTTAATGGCAGTACCACCGCGAGTGAATGAACCATCGCCGTAGATACCTTCCAGTGAAGCAATGCTCCAGCAGTTCTCGACAATAGAACTGCCGTTTGACCAACCGCAGATAGTAGCAGATTCACGAGCACCCTTGATTGCACCGGTTACGTAACAGTTGGTGATGTTCAGATTCATAGAGCCACCCAAATCTACGCCAAGGATACCACATACGTTCTGAGCTGTACCTGTTACATTACCCTCGTTACCAATATTAGAAATGTAAACGTTACCGCTGCCATTGGTACCACCAATTACGCCAACGAATGCATTACCATTGATTGAGCAGCTCTTGTCCAGAACAAGATTCGTAATGATAGCACCATCCGTGATAACACCAATCAGACCTGTATAGTCACCACCGTTAATAGTCAAATTGCTGATAACATGGAACTGACCGTCGAATTCGCCATTGAATGGAGAGCTCTGTGTACCGGCAGGAGCATAATCTACGCCCTCCATGTCAACATCTTTATACATGCGAACCTTCATATCACCTTTGCCTTCGTTTACGAGTTTAGCAAACTGTGTCAGAGACTTGGCACCGATAATCATGCAGTATCCCTCCTTGTCAGTAGCAAGGTTTCCGCAATTCTTGCAGACACCATCTTCAAACTCGTGAGCAGGCATTGCAGGTGTAGTCTCCTCGTTGGTATAGGTTGTAGAACCTTGAGGCTTGCCGTCGCAAGTATAAGACTCTGCCTGAGTGTAAATCTTAGCACCTTCCTTAGCAATAGGCATGGGTAATGGATCTGTGCCAATCAGCTGATAGAATTTCTCTGCACCCTGTACATTTTCGTTCAGCAGGAATGCCAATTCGCCGCTTGCTATGGCTTCAGCAGTTGTTGGGGTGTATAGGTTTGTGTCAGAGTTGTTATACTCATTGAGGCTATATACATTTTTGCAGGAAACCTTGCTGGGCTGACGAGAAATGGTATGAGAATCGCCGCCAGCATTGTTGAGCGTACCAAGGAAAGCACAGTTTGTAAGGTTGGTGTTGCCTTCTGACCAACCGCAGAAACCTGCGATACACTGTGTACCTTCTATACCGTTGATATCACCTGCATAGATACAGTTCTCAACTTTCTTATCGTTGTATCCAACGCCAAAGAAACCGCCTGATGTGTTATCGCCAGTTTTGGTGGTGTTGATAGTGATATCAGAGAATACGTTGCGTACTAAAGCTTGACGGCCATCACCAGAAATGGATGCTGCACGATCTCCACTTGTTGAAATTGTGCCGTGCATGATAACATTCTCGAAGATACCTGTGTGTACAGGGATAAAAGCAGCTCCCCTGACATTGATGTCAGCCAAACCAATGGTAAGAACGTGGCCTTGACCATTGAAGTTGCCGTCAACCCAGTTGGCGTTGTTGAAAATAAGTTGTCCATTGGGGGCAATGATTTCAATATCGTTGGCCATCTTCATGTTCAGTTTGAAGCCGTCACCGATACGATTCCAGCCTTCTGCCAGATAGATATCGTCTGCACTCTTGAGGAGAACAGAAGCATCTGTTATATCATAATCTTCAAAGCCGCTAAAGTTGAAGCAGCCGCAAGCGGTGCAAATTCCATACTTGTCGAATGTGTGTGCAGTAACTATGGCATTGCTTGGAGTGTTAGTGTAAGTTAGACCTTCGCCCAGACCATTACAACCAGTAGGACCGGAAGCATAAACCTGACCGCTGCCGAAAGCTGCGGGAACGGGGAATGGGTCTGTGCCGATGGTCTGTACCCAGTTAATCTTGCTCTGGTCGTTGTTCAGCTGATAGCAAATCTTACCGTCAGCAAGGTCGGCAAGGGGAACAACAGTTGTAGCATTACAGGTTCCCCAGTTATTGGTGACATAGTTGTTGTAGTTAGCACCAGCAGGACGGTTGGCGTAAGGGTCTGATGTGTAGGTGCTCAGATTAACAACATTCAGGTTGCCTTCGTTACGTGCAATGTTGCTACTGTGACCATTGGAGGAGTCGGTGTAGGCGAAGGTGCTTCCATCATTGACAACGAGGCAGTTCACAATGTTAATCTTGTCATTTGCCCAACCTACGACACCACCGCAGTTCGTGGTGCTTTCTCCGTCAATGTCAACCTTAACCAGACAGTTCTCAACGACAGTACCGCGATAAGCGATACCAATCATACCTCCATCGGTAGCATCACCAGATTTCTGGCTGATGATGTTGACGTCAACATAGCAGCCATTAATACGACCGCTGCTCCAGCCGGCAATACCTCCAGCGAAGGATCCGCTGGAAGTGATGGTGCCCTGTACCTTCAGGTTCTGAATGAGTGCATGCACGCCGACATTGCGGAAAAGTCCGGCACCATTCTCATTAAAGGTCATGTTGTAGGTGATGGTATGACCGGCACCGTCGAAGACTCCCTGGAAGTCCTGACCGTCACGACCAATCCTGGTGATGTCGGTACCCTTGTCAATGTCGGCTGTTAGTACAGCACAGGCATAGGGGTTTTCACCATTCACAAGTTCTGCGAAAGCCTTCAGGTCGGCTGCAGTACCAATCTGATAGACACCATTTACTTCTGAAAGTGCCCATGCAGCTGTGGAAACAACGCTCAACAGAGCGGTCAAACACAGATTCAATAGTTTTCTACTCATAAAAAGTTTAGTTAATTAGTTAATTTATTATTTTGTTTTTCTCTTTTTTGTAGTCAACGATGTTCAAAGATAGAAAAAAATCCTTTAAATTCAATAATGTATTTGGAAAAACTTTATAAAAAAGTTAAAAAAAAGTTTCTTTTGGGTGTTTTTGCCGTTTTGAAATCTCAAAAAGTTCAGTTTTTGATGGAAAACAAGGTCAATATTGTATGTTGTGGAATTTATTATGTATCTTTGTCGGCAGATTATGCAATCATGGAATGAAAAACGATATATTATTAAGCCTTTTTATGCTTTTATTTCCTGTTTCTGTTATGGCACAGGAACAGTCCGATACAACACTTATAATCAATGAAGTTCAAGTTGCCAACATTGACCAGTATCTGGATAATGCCAACTGTTATGGCGGTTGGATAGAATTATATAATCCATCCTCAGTTGCTGTCCCGCTTAGAGGGATGTATTTGACGGATGGTGTAAATGAGCTGCATTTCCTGAGTTCTCATGGTAATGTGCCAGCAAGAGGTTTTAAGACAATTTGGTTTGATCATTACCAGTCGTCAGGCACCTATGGTTCCACATCAAGATTGCAGGTACCTTATAAGTTGGAATATGAGGGCGGAACCATCAGTTTACTGTCTTCAGACAGGTTGCTTATTACATCCGTCTCTTATCCGCCAGCCGTTCCCCGTTGTTCCTGGGCGCGTATTCAGGATGGCGGAGAAGAGTGGGGGACCACCAGTGAGCCTACGCCTGGTGCAACGAATACCACCAGTCAGTTTGCCACTTATAGAATGCCGGCTCCCGTTGTGGATACGGACAGTCGTGTTTTTACGGATGCTTTTTCAATTCGTGTGACAATTCCATCAGGTGTCACCTTACGTTATACTACAGACGGCAGTGCTCCAACGGCTTCTAATGGCGAAACAAGTTCGGACGGACGGTTTACTATCAGCACAACTACCATCTTGCGCTTTTGTTTTCTCAAAAAAGGATATTTGCCGAGTCCCGTTGTAACACGTAGCTATATATATCGGAATCATGACTACTACCTGCCGATTCTTTCTATCTGTTCCGAACCCAAGAACTTCTATGACAATAAGGTTGGTATCTTTGTGAAGGGTACGAATGGCGTCAGCGGAAACGGACAGAATTCTGCCTGTAATTGGAACATGGACTGGGAGCGCCCTGTAAATATGGAGTATCTAGTGCCTGAGACGATGCTTGACGAACAATGGACAGAGGGCAATAGACAATGGAAAATGGTATTAAACCAGGAGGCAGATGTGGAAATCTGTGGAGGATATACGCGTGCTTACGGAGAAGCTACTGTTGATGGCAGGTATTGGCAGGCAAGGAGCTCTTTCCGTATTAAGACCGATAAGAAATATGAAGGAGTAAACGTGATAGACTATCCTGTTTTCCCATTTAAAATTCATAACAAATACAGATGTTGGCAGGTGCGCAACGGTGGTAACGATACCTATGCGCGCATCAAAGACCCCGCTATCCAGATGATTGTATTGAAGAGCGGATTCTACGTAGATTGTCAAGATTACCAGCCTGCCCATGTATTCCTGAACGGAGAGTATTATGGTATGCTTAATATTCGCGAAAGCAACAATAAGCATTTTGCGTATAGCAATTATGGTATAGACTTCGATGACATGGACCAGTTTGACCTGAGCAATGCCCAGTACAACCAGAAGATGGGCGACAACAAGGCTTGGACTCAACTGCTAAAACTATCATCGAACCTGGCACAGACAAAGTCAGAGGATACCTATCGTCAGATTTCTAGCCTTCTGGACATTGACGAGTACATTAATTATATGGCGTTGGAATGTTATATGGGTCCGAGCGACTGGATTACAAATACCAATAATGTAAAGGGCTTTCGCAGCCGGACGGACGGAAAATTCCATTTTGTGCTCTTCGATGCCGACTCGGCATTCGGAGTCTCCAATATGCTTACTCAGGTGTTGAATACCAGTGGCGGAGCCAATGTTGATGACCTTTTCCGTAATCTGATGAAGTACGACCCTTTCCGCCGTCAGTTTATGGATGCCTACTGCATAGTGGATGGCAGTGTGTTTGAACCAACGCGCTGTGAGGAAATTGTAAGGGGTATTTATAATAACATAAAGACAGCCTTATCGTTCGAAGGCAGTAGTTCCAATACAGGCTTGATTAGCAGCATACGTTCGGCATACAACGGTGACCGTATTGCCACCTTGCGTAGCTATTTCAGTCCCAACTATGGCCTATATGCCACCCTTTCCTCCAACATTTCAGAGGCACGCCTTGTTGTGAATGGACAGGAAATCCCGACGGGGAAGTTCGCCGGCTATCTTTTCTCTTCCGGTGGTCTTCCCATACAACTTACGGCAAAAGCCCCGGCTGGCTATACTTTTGCCGGTTGGCAGTCGCAAGACCTGACAGCATCCACCCAGACATTGATTTCTTGGGGGACAAACTGGATGTATTACGACCAAGGCTCTATGGATGCCTTTGATTGGAAGACCGCCGGTTTTGCTGAGGAACAGAGCGGATGGCGTACAGGAACAGCGCCTTTTGGATATGGCAATGCAGGCTCTCTTATGCAAGATAATTCTGTCACCAAGCTTGACTATGGCAACAATACCAGTAAAAAGCGTCCTACCTATTATTTCCGCCATGCTTTTAATTTGGATTCACCTCTTTCTGACGAAGATATTCTTACCTTCAACTATCAGATAGATGACGGGATAATGCTCTATGTGAATGGTCATGAAGTAGGTGGCTATTATATTTCCAGCGGATCTAAATATGAGGACTACACGACAGGCGGACACTATGAAGGGCAAGAGCCATATCAGGGTAGCCTTGTTATTCCACATGAGTATCTTGTCGTGGGTGAGAATCAGATTGCTGTGGAGATAAAGAACACATCGGCATCAAGTACCGATATGTGGTTCGATGCCAGTCTAACCTTATCCAGCAAAGGTGGGGAAATTATTACTGCCCAAGAATCCATAGACTTGCACGAGACTTTTGCCAATAATAGTAATGTGGTGCTGAGAGCCTTGTTTAAACCTATTTCGGACGAGCAGCAACGATGGGAAGTCGGAGCCTCACCTTTGCGTATCAATGAGGTGAGTGCCGGCAACGACATATATGTTAACGACTATGGAAAGAAGGCTGACTGGCTGGAGCTCTACAATACCACCGATCAGGATATCAGTTTGGACGGGCTCTATCTGAGCGACAACCGTAGCAAACCGCAGAAGTATCAGATAACTGGGGGACAAGGTGCAGGAGACGAGAGCCTGATTGTTCCGGCTCATGGTACTTGTATCATATGGTGTGATGGAAAGGATGCCATTACTCAGTTACACGCACCCTTTAAGTTAGAAAATGCCGATGGTGCTTCTGTCAGCATACAGGCTTCTGACGGCTCCTGGGCCGACTGCTTGGAATATCTGGAACAAGGCAAATGGCAGACATACGGCAGGTATCCTGATGGCGGTAATATGGCTACTGTCCTGAATCAGCCTACCATTGACAAAACCAATAAGATGGGGATGACGGATTACAATACCATAACAGATGACGACTGGCTGGGCAGAGACAGAACCATTATATTGGCTTTGGCAGAAGGCTGGAACTGGACCTCACACAATATGGCGGAGAGTGTAGATAAGAGCCGTTTCCTTGCAAATGCTTTGTGCTTGCAAGGACAGACTGAAAATCTATTGTACAGCGATGAGGCTGGATGGCAGGGAGCCCTGCAGGCTTTGGATGCTGGTAAGGGTTATAAGATTAAGATGCAGAAAGCCGCTAACGTAACGCTGCGTGGCCCCATCTATGATGTGAACAAGCCTGTTGCTCTGCAGCAGGGCTGGAACTGGATAGGATGTCCGCTCTTCAATACAACCAATTTGGAGGCTGCCCTTGGAGGCTATGTTCCTCAGGAAGGAGACAGGTTGGTTGGTCTTGATGCCTTTGCAACGTATGAGGGGGGACATTGGCATGGTTCTCTTACGGCACTGTATCCCGGGCAGTCTTATCTTTTCTATACTACCAAGGAACAGGAGTTTTGCTGGCAAAGTTTGAGTCCCCTTAAAACACGCAACAGACATTATGTGTCAACGGGCCAGACTGAGGACAGGGCATGGCAGACCGATATACACGCCTATCCCGATGTAATGACATTGGTTGCTAACGTACAAGCTGATGAACAGGTGTCCTTGGACGGCAGCTATTATGTGGGTGTCTTCTGTGGAGACGAGTGCCGTGGTGTTGGCATCCTGGATGGTGATTTGCTGTTCATGAATATTCACGGAGAGGGAATGGATCGTCTGGAGTTCCGTTTGCTGGATGCTCAGGGCGAGGTTTACGGGGCAGTGAATCCTGTAGTGTTTCAGTCACAAGCTCAATTGGGAACCGTGCAGGAGCCTTATCCTCTGATGTTTGCCAGTCAGGATGTGATTGATGAAATAAGGCCCGTTATTGCCTCTTCCTCCAAGATCCGTACTGTTCAATATTATAATCTGGCTGGTCAGCGGATTGTAAATAGCAAATCGGAGGGTATAATTATCCGCAAGGAGATTTATGAGGACGGGAGTGTCAGGGTTTCTAAATTTCAATAACTTCAAGGTCCTTGAATTCACCCTTATCAACAGAAAAGCGTACCAAGGTACGTACTGTCTGCCACCCCTGAAGCCCTGCTGCGCCTGGGTTGATATGCAAGAGTCGTAGCTGAGGGTCAAACTGAACTTTAAGGATATGACTATGTCCGCTGATAAAGAGTTTGGGAGGTCTTTCATACAATTGTTTGCGAATACGGGCATCGTATTTGCCGGGATAGCCTCCTATGTGCGTCATCAGCACGTCGGCCTCCTCGCATATCCAGCGTAACTTCTCGGGGAACATACGCCTTACGTCGCCTCCGTCTATGTTCCCGTGGACGGCCCGTAAAGGCGCAATTTCCTGCAGGCGCATTACCAGTTCCATGCTCCCAATGTCTCCTGCGTGCCAAATCTCATCGCACTTGTTGAAGTATTTTACGTAGCGTTCATCCCAATAAGCGTGGGTGTCGCTAAGCAGTCCTATCCGCTTCATGATTCCTTTTTTTCTTCTGGTTGGAACATGGAGAAGAAGGGAAGGTAGGGAGCTACACGGTTGACGGCAAAATATTGGATGCGACGGGGGAGGCGTAGGAAGTGAAGCGTCCATGACGTGCCACTTGGCGCGCCAGACACTCCGTGGGCTTTGAATTTTTGTATCTGCAAATACAATAGGACCGCTGCATTGAGAGAGGCAAGTCCATCACTGACAGGGAGGCTAATCCACACTCCGTCGAGTCCCCAGAAACGGGGTAGTACAATAAGGCAGGGGACAAGGAAAATGAGCTGGCGTGTTAGCGACAGGTAGATGCTTTTGCCTGCCTGCTCGATACTCTGGAAAAAATTGCCCGTTACCATCTGGAAACCGATGATGGGGAACAAGGCCATATCGATGCGCATACCACGGGCTGCCATCTTGATGAGTGCCGCATCAGTGGTAAAGGCTTGCACGATGAACTCTGCAAACAGTTCGCATACAATGAAGCCTACTGTCATTACCATTGTGGCATAACCAATGCATTTGTAAAGGACATCGCGTACACGGTCATGCTGCTGGGCACCGTAATTATAGCCCGCAATAGGCTGCATCCCCTGGTTAAGACCCATGACAATCATGGCGAAGATGAAAAGGATTCGGTTCACAATACCGTAGGCACCTACTGCCAAATCGCCGCCCTGTTCCACCATTCCGCGGTTGATTAGCAGCACTACAAGGCAGGAACAGGCGTTCATAAGGAAGGGTGAAAGGCCGATGGAGAGGATACCGCCTACGATGTACGGACGTAGTACCAATGTGTCCTTTCGGACGAAAATCACCTCTGTGCGGCGTGTAAATATCCACATCTGCCAGCATAGCGAGACGCATTGTGAAATGACGGTGGCAATGGCTGCGCCCTTAATACCCATGTCAAGACCATAGATGAAAAGGGGATCGAGAGCCGTGTTAAGTAGTACGGTAAGTATTGTCGCATACATTGCCGTGCGTGGATGACCAGCAGAGCGCAGTACAGCGTTAAGACCGAAGTAAAGGTGCGTGAAGACATTGCCGTAGAGAATCCATTCCATATATTCTCGTGCGTATGGGAGTGTCTGGTCGGAAGCACCGAAAAAGCGAAGAATCGGATTGAGAAATGTGAGCACACCCACCAAGAACAATATGCCGATGAGTATGTTCAGTGTTAACGAATTGCCGAAAAAATGTTGTGCTTCTTCGCGGTTTTTTTGCCCTAGCCGTACACTGATCATCGTGGCTGTGCCTACACCTACCATAGCACCGAAGGCTGCACTGAGGTTCATCAGCGGGAACGTGATGGCAAGGCCCGCAATAGCCATCGGGCCAACCCCCTGACCAATGAAGACGCTATCTACCATATTATATAATGAGGATGCTACCATTGCGATGATAGCAGGCAGCGAATATTGCCAGAGCAGTACTCCGATAGGCTTTGTGCCGAGTTCAGCGGTGATGTGTTGGTGAGACATTTGCTTCAATCTGAGTTTTATGGTGCAAAGGTAGGAATAAGCGACAGAAATACAAAATAAAAGGCTTTTTATTTTTGTTGTTGAGTGAAACTACTTTCCGTGAAAGCCACAGGTAAGTATTTCTTTTTCAAAAAAAGTCAAAAGGAATGACATCGTATCACTTTTTTTTGTACTTTTGCACTCGAAAAATGCAAATAAAACATTATTTATAAAGAAATGAGTACTCAAGCAGAAAAGATTAAGGAGTTAGTAGAACTCCGTGCTAAAGCCCGTTTGGGCGGTGGTGAAAAGGCTATTGAGAAGCAGCATGAGAAGGGCAAATATACAGCTCGTGAGCGTATTGCCATGTTGCTTGACGAAGGCAGTTTCGAAGAAATGGATATGTTTGTGCAGCACCGTTGTACGAACTTCGGTATGGACAAGAAGCATTATCTGGGCGATGGCGTGGTAACAGGATGCGGTACCGTCGGCGGGCGTCTGGTTTACGTTTTTGCTCAGGACTTCACCATCAGTGCAGGTTCTTTGTCGGAGATGCTGGCCAGCAAGATATGCAAGATTATGGATATTGCCATGAAGGTTGGTGCTCCTGTTATCGGTTTGAACGATTCTGGCGGTGCACGTCTGCAGGAAGGTATTAATGCGTTGGCCGGCTATTCTGAGATTTTTCAGCGTAACATCATGGCCAGCGGTGTAATTCCTCAGATTAGTGCTATTATGGGACCCTGCGCAGGAGGTGCAGTTTATAGCCCTGCACTTACGGACTTTACTTTGATGATCGAGAATACCAGTTATATGTTCCTTACTGGTCCTGGTCCTGTTAAGGCTGTTTTGGGAGAGGTTGTTACTCAGGAACAGTTGGGTGGTGCCAGCGTTCACTCTACCAAGAGCGGTGTAACACATTTTACTGCCAGTACAGAAGAAGAGGGTATCGAGCTTATCAAGAAGCTTCTCAGCTATATCCCTCAGAACAATATGGAAAAGACACCCCGTGTGGCTTGTACAGATCCCATCGACCGTACAGAGGATTTCCTGAACGAAATACTGCCTGATAACCCTAACCATCCCTACAATATGTACGAGGTTATTGCTGGTATTGTGGATAATGGCGAGTTCCTGGAGGTTCAGCCCAAGTTTGCCAAGAACATCATTATCGGTTTTGCCCGTTTCAATGGTCAGAGCGTAGGTATCGTAGCCAACCAGCCTAACCAGCTGGCAGGAGTACTGGATTGCAATGCCAGCCGAAAGGGTGCCCGTTTTGTGCGTTTCTGCGATGCATTCAATATCCCCATTGTTACATTGGTAGATGTACCCGGATTCCTTCCTGGTACTGGTCAGGAGTACAACGCTGTTATCCTGCACGGAGCCAAGTTGCTGTATGCTTACGGCGAGTGCACCGTTCCCAAGGTTACCGTTACCCTGCGTAAGAGCTATGGTGGTAGCCACATCGTAATGAGCTGTAAGCAACTGCGTGGTGATGCAAACTACGCATGGCCCAGTGCTGAGATTGCCGTTATGGGTGCCAGTGGTGCTGCCAGCGTTCTTTATGCTAAGGAGGCAAAGGAACTGAAGACTGAAGGCAAGGAAGAAGAGGCTAAGCAGTTTATGGCCGATAAGATTGCCGAGTACGAGAATCTGTTCTCTAACCCCTATCAGGCTGCCAAGTATGGTTACATCGATGATGTTATTGAACCTCGTAATACACGTTTTCGCATCATCCGTGCTTTGGAGCAGTTGCAGAACAAGAAGCTGACCAACCCTGCCAAGAAGCATGGTAACATACCTTTGTAGGCAATTAAAAGTATAAAATTATGATATTATTAACAGTAACTTCTACAGCATGGTACACGGCAGGCATTTGTGTAGGTGTGGTATTTGCCATACTGATTGCCCTGGTGCTGGTGCTGTGTATCTTCAGCTACATCGCCAAGCGTGCTAATAAGCACCAGGCTGGGATTAAGGTTCCGGCTTTGGCTCCTGGCAAACATGCAGATGCTGCTGATGGTGACGACCTCGTTGTGGTTGCCACAGCCATATATCTATATCTCAATAGTGCCCACGATGAGGAGAGCGGTATTCTTACCATCAGTAACTCTCAGTCTTCTAACTGGCACGCAGTATTAAACCCAAGATTATAAAAACATAAGCAAAAAATGAAAGAGTTCAAATTTAATATAAGTGGTAAGGAACATTCTGCCCATGTTGTGGAGCATGAGGATACCCTTGAGGTAACCGTCGATGGCAAGATTTATACCGTAACCCTGCCTGAGCGCAAGCCTGCTGCAAAGCCTGTTGTCAAGCCCGCTGTAGCCACTGCTGCCCCTGTTGCAGCACCTGCTGCCAAACCCGCAGCTGCTCCTGCCGGTTCCAACGTTGTAACAGCTCCTTTGAATGGTAAGATTACTCAGGTTTTGGTAAAGGCCGGTGATCAGATAGCTGCCGGTGATACAGTAGTTATGCTTGAGGCAATGAAGATGGAGAATAGCATCACAGCTGAGGCAGCAGGAACCGTAAAGGCTGTTCTTGTTAATGTGGGCGACCAAGTGGATGGTGGTCAGGCACTTGTTGAGCTTTCTTAATTCACAATTCATAATTAAGTATTGCCATGAAACATATTAAGATTTTCAGCATATTGGCATTGATGCTCCTGATATGTACGCCCGTTATGGCTGCTGGCTTTAATGCAGAGGAGGGTATAAGCAAGTTCTTCGAAGAGATGGGCTTCGTTTCGTTCTTCATGGGCGAAGGCTGGAAGAATGCTGTTATGCTTCTGATAGGCTGCTTCCTGCTTTATCTCGCCATTAAAAAGGAGTATGAACCTTTGCTGTTGCTGCCCATAGCTTTTGGTATGATTCTTACAAACCTGCCCGGTGCTGGTATGTTCGATTCGAATTTGTGGAACGAACATTTTTTGAAAGAGGGCGCTGAAGGTTACCATTCTTACGGTTACGTTATGGCGCATGGCGGATTGCTGGATATCCTATACATAGGTGTTAAGGCAGGAATCTATCCCTGTCTTATCTTCCTGGGTGTAGGTGCAATGACTGACTTTGGTCCTCTGATTGCCAATCCCAAGAGCCTTCTGCTGGGTGCAGCTGCTCAAATAGGTATCTTTGCTACCTTTCTGGTAACACAGACCGACCTGCCCATCTTTGGTTTTAATCCTGCCGAGGCAGCCTCTATCGGTATTATCGGCGGTGCAGACGGTCCTACTGCCATCTTCCTTACCAGTAAGCTGGCTCCCGGATTGCTGGGTCCCATTGCCGTTGCCGCCTACAGCTATATGGCGTTGGTACCTGTTATACAGCCTCCCATCATGAAGCTCCTTACAACAGAGAAGGAACGTAAGATTCGTATGTCTCAGTTGCGCGAGGTTAGCAAGAAAGAGAAGATATTCTTCCCCATCGTTGTTGCCATTGTGGTTTCTTTGGTAGTACCCTCTGCTGGCACGCTTATCGGCTGTCTGATGCTAGGTAACTTGATGAAGGAGAGCGGTGTTGTTGAACGTCTGAGCAAAGCAGCACAGAACGAATTGAACAACATTGTTGTTATCTGTCTGGGTCTTACCGTAGGTGCTACAGCTACAGCTACCTCGTTCATGAACTGGCAGACGCTGGGTATCCTTTGTGTTGGTATCGTTGCCTTTGGCATCGGTTCTGCTTCTGGCGTTATCATGGCCAAGATAATGAATATTTTCCTCAAAGAGAAAATTAACCCGCTTATTGGCTCTGCCGGCGTAAGTGCCGTTCCTATGGCGGCTCGTGTCAGCCAGACGGTAGGTCAGGAGGCAGACAAACGCAACTTCCTACTCATGCATGCCATGGGTCCCAATGTGGCCGGTGTAATCGGATCTGCCGTAGCAGCAGGTATTCTGCTCAGTTTCTTAGGTTAAAAACGCTGTAACGTAATAACGTGATAACGATATAACATAATAAATCATGATGAGAAGACTCTTCATATTCATACTGGCGGCCCAATTAGCCGCCAGTATGCTTTTTGCCCAACAGGACTGGAGCAAAGCGCGTCGGGAAATCCACGATAATATCCGTCTTTCTGCCAGTAATCTTTTGGCTTATGTTGACCCCACAGAGGCTGATGTGCTAACCCCAACTCCCAAGGGATATGAACCTTTCTATATGTCACATTACGGTCGTCATGGTAGTCGCTGGCTGTGTGGTGACGGAGAATATCAGGATGCGCTGAATCCTCTCCGTAAGGCCCATGCATTGGGCAAGCTGACTCCTACAGGTGAGCAGATGTTGGCCGATATGGAACAATTTTATCTCTGTGCCATAAAGCGTGCCGGTGACCTTACAACGGTAGGAGAGCGTCAGCATCACCGTATCGGTAAGCGTATGACGGAGCATTTCCCTACTATTTTTAAGTCCAAGAACAGCCAGGTAGATGCCCGCAGTACTGTTGTAAAGCGCTGTATTATGTCAATGATGGCAGAGTGCGAGGAACTTACTGCCTTTAATCCAAATCTGAAGATTCACAATGACGTGGGTGATTGTTTCCAGTACTATCTGGCTCCCAGTATGCCGTCAGAGGTAAAGAAGGCCATTAATAAGAGAGGTAATGTGGTAAATGAGTATCGTAAGAAGTTCATCCACCCAGAACGGTTTATCAGCTCCATTTTTAACGATGAGGTTTATGTTCGCGACAGTGTGGAGCAAGAACGTTTGATGCGTCATATCTTTAACGTTTGCAGCAATATGCAGAGTCATGATAACGGAATAGATATGTACCATTACTTTACGGAGGACGAGTGTTATGACATTTGGCGTACCCATAACATAGAATGGTACACTGGCTATGGTGCAAGTCCTCTTAGTGACAAGAAAGCGCCTCTTCGTGTCAGCGGATTGTTGAAGAACTTCATTGAGACGGCTGATACCATTGTTGGCAGCAAGACTTTTCATGGTGCCACTTTGCGTTTTGGTCACGAGGTGTATGTGCTTCCTATGGCTACGTTGATGGAGTTGGGTGATGCTGGCAAGGAAATAGCCGACCTAGACCTCTTGGATTATTCTTGGGCCAACTACCGCATCTTTGCTATGGCAAGTAACGTGCAGCTTATTTTCTACCGTCCCAAGAAAGGCAAGGATGGAGACATTTTAGTAAAAGCCCTCCTCAATGAACGTGAGGTAACTTTGCCTGGTACAGCCGTCACAGGTCCATATTATAGGTGGTCTGACCTTAGGACATACTATCTGAAGAAGATGTCGCAAAACGATTGATAATTGACAATTGGGAGCTGAAAAATTAGAGCATAGTTTCCCCTTTCTTGGAGAGGGTTAAGGATGAGGCTCATGGCTATGAAAAACGTCAAATTAGTTATTCTTTGCTTTCTTTTTTGCAGTCAGGCGGTTTATGCGCAAGACGATGTAATGACAATGCGCATTATGACTTACAACATCCGACATGGGGAAGGTATGGACAATGTTATAGATCTTGACCGTCAGGCCAAGGTTATCGCGGATGCTACGCCCGATATTGTGGGACTGCAGGAGGTGGATAGCTGTGTGAAGCGTTCCGGGTATATTGCCGAAGCTGCTGTTTTGGGCAAAAAGGCAGGAATGTATGCCACATTCGGTGGTGCCATTCCCCTTACTGGAGGCAAGTATGGTGTAGCTATCCTCAGCAAGGAAAAGCCTTTATCCTACCATAACACCCCTTTGCCGGGCAAGGAAGCCCGAACCCTGCTTGTATGCGAGTTCCAGGAGTATATGTTCGCCTGCACCCATCTCGACCTTGAAGAGGAAAACCGTCTTGCTTCCTTGGACATTATCTTGGAGGAAGCAGCTTGTTGGGACAAACCCTTTTTTATCTGTGGTGACTGGAACGATATCCCAACCTCCACGCTCATTACCAGAATGAAGAAGAATTTCAGTTTCCTGAACAATATTACCGCCAGTAGCAGTAATTATACATTTCCTGCCGGCACTCCAAATAAAATAATAGACTATATTGCCAGTTACGGACGTGTTGTAAAGTCTGTACGCAAGCGTCAGGTTATCAACGAGTCAGAAGCTTCGGACCACCGTCCCGTTCTGGTTGAGATAAGGTTAGACCGTTACACCACCCCTATATTTTCTCCCGTTGAAGACAATGCTCAAAGTTCAAAGTTCAAAGCCCAATCAATCTACGACCTCTCCGGCCGCCAAATTAACACTCAATTCCCAATTTCCTGTTTCCAATTGAGGAAGGGACTTTACATTGTGAACGGCAAAAAAGTGTACAATTAACGGTCCAAATAAAGGCCTTTTGAAAACGTGTGTAAAACCTTATTTTATCAATCCCCGACCTTTTAGAAAGGCAGTGTTGTTAGGCTGGCGGCCGGCAAATTGTTGGTAAAGCACCATCGGTTCCTCGGAACCACCTTTCTCCAGGAAGGTCTGCTTGAACTTGGCAGCCAGTTCCTTGTTCCATACATTGCCGGATGCCTCAAAGACAGAGAAAGCATCCTTATCAAGTACCTCTGCCCACAAATAGCCGTAGTAGCCGGCACTGTATCCGCTGGAGAAAATATGATTGAAGTAGGTGGTACGGTAGCGAGGGCCAATCTCGGGAATGAGCCCCATCTGCTGACAGACTTGCTGTTCAAAGATGTCAATGTCGATACCGTTGATGCTCTCCAACTCGTGCCACTTCATGTCGAGAATCGAGGCGGCGCAGAGTTCTGTGGTCATGAAGCCCTGGTTGAACTTCAGCGAGTTATTAATCTTCTTTACTAACTCAGCAGGAATAACCTCACCTTTTTCGTTTATGGCATACTGAGCCAGCAATTCGGGCTGGAAAGCCCAGTTCTCGTTGAACTGCGAAAAAGTTTCCACGAAGTCGCGTGTGACATTGGTGCCGCTGACAGAGGGGTAGTGGCATTGGGTAAGCAGGCCGTGCAGGGCGTGGCCGAACTCGTGGAAGACGGTCTTCACCTCGTCGATGGTAAGATACTCTTCCAGATTTCCGACATTAACTATGATAGGACGAATCATGTTGCCTTGAGCATCTGTGTACTGTTCGCGGATGTTATTCATCCAGGCACCACCGCGCTTGCTGGAGCGGGGTAGATAATCGGTGGTGAAGATACCCAACAGGTTGCCCTCGTCATCTGTAACTTTATACGTAATAACTACATCGGGGTTGTAAGAAGGTACATCCTTCAGCTCCTCCATATTAATACCGTATAGATTTTTTGCGGCAATGAAGATGCCCTTCACAACGTTCTCCAACTTGAAATAAGGCTTGGTAAGTTCTTCGTTTAGGTCGTACTTCTGCTTGCGAACCTTCTCGGCATAGTACCACCAGTCCCAAGCCTCTATCTTGCTGCCGGCAGGAAGTTTGCCTGAAGATATGTCTTCGTTCATTAGTGTTTGCATATCGTAAACCTCCTCTTTGGCTTTGGCTATGGCGGCTGTCATGATATCTGCGAGGAATGCATCCACGGTTTCGGGATCGTGTGCCATTTTGGGCTCTAGGATATAGGCGGCAGGGTTTTTGTAGCCCATAATCTGTGCTTTCTCAATACGGAGACGCATGATGTCCAGGACGAGTTGTCGGTTATCGTATTCATTGTCGTTATGGCCGCGCATGGTGTATGCCTCAAGCATCTGTTGGCGGAGCGCACGGTCTTCGGTGGTCGTCATGGCATTGGGGTAGTCTGAGACACTGATGCCGAATTTCTCCTTAAAGGCGTTGCTTTCGGAGAGGATGTTGTTGCCAAGTTTCTGCGTCTTGGTTGCCATCTCTGTATTGATTTCGCGCAGGTGAGCCTGCTTATCCTCAGGCAGACCGATACCGTTTCGTTCAAAAGCCTCAAAGCGTTTCTTCAATACCATCTGCTGCTCGCGTGTAAGTTGGCTTTGGTCGGCTTTGTATAGTTTCGCTATGCGTTCATAGAGTCCTTTGTTAAAGGATATGTTATCGCTGTGTTCGGTAAGCATAGGTGTAGCCTGTTCCATAATGGAATCGAGTTCGGGAGTGCGATCTGTCTCGTAAACATTGTATAATACGCCCGATACCTTGCTTAGAATTTCACTGGAAAGCTCGAGTGGAAGAACCGTATTTTCGAACGTAGGCTCTTCGGGATTGCTTACAATTGCTTCAATCTCTTTGTTCTGTTGTTCAATTCCAGCCTTAATGGCGGGAATGTAGTCTTCTGCCCGAATGTCTGAGAAAGGAGGAATTCCATAAGGGGTGTCCCACTCGGTAAGGAAAGGGTTCTGGTGGTTGGTACATGCCAAGAGCGACATAGCTGTTGTCATACCCAGGATAATCTTTTTCATGTTGCTTATTTTAGAATTTTATTGGTTTTGTGGCAGTAAAGGTACGACTTAGTGAGAGATTTTCCAAATTTATTAGAAAAAATCCGGGCAGGAATACTTTCATAGATAGTTATAAGAACAATTAAGTGAGAGAAATGCAAAAAGAAAATGATTTTTCTTTGTCAGAAAAGAATTATTTGTTATTTTTGTGGCGAAATAGGCTTTATTTGATTGAAACAATAAACTAAAAATATTAAACTAAAATGAAACGAAACTACTTTGTTTGTTGCCTGATTGCCTTGTTGGGTAGTCTGAACATGCAGGCTTTCGACTTCGAGGTCGATGGCATTTACTACACAGTTACGGGAAAGGATTCCGTCTCTGTTGTTGCCGGCACAAATCTTTACGGGGGGAGTGTAACTATTCCTGCAACTGTAAAGAATGACACGTTGGAATATAAGGTCGCTGCTATTGATAGCAAGGCTTTCTATTATTGTACCGATCTGACATCTGTTATCATTCCTGAAGGTGTGGAAAAGATTGATTATGCTGCCTTTAGAAATTGTAGCGGTCTGACATCTGTTGCTCTTCCCGCAAGTATAAAGAAGATGGGCAACGCTGTCTTTTTTGGCTGCAGCAGTTTGGCATCCGTTACGCTGCCTGACAATTTGACAGCTATTGAGCCCTATACGTTCTTTGCCTGCAAGAACCTGACAACTGTCAGTGTCCCTGCGAGCGTTCGTAGAATCGGTGGTTCTGCTTTTGGCGACTGCAAGGCTCTGACATCTGTTAATATCCCCGTGGGAATTACAGAGATTGCAAGCCATACCTTCGAGAACTGCAGTGCCCTGACATCTGTTGTCATCCCCGTTGGTGTGACAGACATTGGTGATTATGCCTTCCAGAATTGTAGTGCTTTGACATCTGTTGTTATCCCTGCAGGTGTAACTCAGTTAGGGCGTTGTGCCTTCTTTGGTTGTAATCTGGCATCTGTCACCATTCCCGCTACCGTTAAGTTACTTGTGTCTTCTACTTTCGGAAGCTGCCCCAATCTTTCGACTATCTCTGTGGAAAGTGGCAATACGAAGTACTCAGCAGAGGGTAATGCCCTAATAGAGACCATTGTTGATGACAAGACCTCAGATATTACGAAGAGGCTTGTTATGGGTTGTGCCAGCACTGTTATCCCCGATGGCGTAACGGAAATTGGCCGTTGTGCTTTTGAAAACTGCAATGGTTTGACTTCCATTACTATTCCCGCCAGCGTTACGAGTATTGAGGATTATGCCTTTTCTTCCTGTACAGATCTGACATCTGTTACTATCTTGGAGGGTCTGACCGACATCGGTAACTATGCCTTTGCGGGATGCGAGAATTTGGAAAGTATCTCCTTGCCGGCATCTACAGCTACGATTGGCGATGAAGCTTTTGCACAATGCTCAGGTCTTAAGGTTGTTACTTGCAATGCCATAAAGTGTCCCAAAGCTTCTTCTGATGCTTTCCTTTCTATTTCGGAGGATGCAGTTCTCTTTGTTCCTTCAGCATCCTATGATGAGTATGCCAGGACAGATCCCTGGAAGCAGTTCCTGAATATTGATGTTATAGAAAATAATATGGTTGCAGAGGAAAGGGATGCAGAGACTGCCATTACTTCTTTGGAAGGTTTTGGTAAGATTCAACAGGTTTACCAGCTTGGCGGTCAGCAGACATCAAGGCTCCAGCGTGGTATCAATATCGTTCGCATGAGCGATGGAACAACCCGCAAGGTGCTTGTGAAGTAAGTATTTGACACTATTCGAACTGAATCATATTGTACGCTCGGTGCTGGAATCCTCCATTGATGAGGAGTACTGGGTTGAAGGAGAGTTCGCCGATGCCAGTGTTGGCTTCGGCGGACACTTCTATGGTGAGATGGTCCAGAAAGATGAACAGGGGAGAAACATAGTTGCCCGTGCCCGTGTCACTTGTTGGGCAAGAAATTACAACATTATAAGCCTGCGTTTCCAGAAAGAGACGGGTGAGACGCTACGTCGTGGCCTTCATGTCAAACTGTTGGTAAAGGTTACTTTTCACGAGCAGTACGGCTATGCCCTGAACATCCTTGATGTGGACAGTTCTTTCACGTTAGGCGATATGGCTCGGCGTCGCAAGGAAATTCTTGCCCAATTGCAGCAGGATGGTATTATCAACGATAACAAAGAACTTCCTTTACCGTCCCTCCTGAAACACATTGCTGTCGTCTCCTCGGCAGGAGCTGCAGGCTATGGTGATTTCTGTGACCAACTGGAGCAAAATGACTACGGTCTTTTCTTTCACCATCATCTATTCCCCGCCGTTATGCAAGGCACTAATGTAGAAGAGAGTGTAATGACTGCCCTGGCTGCCATTGCCGATGAGGCTGACTGCTGGGACTGTGTAGTCATCATACGTGGTGGCGGAGCCACGGGTGATCTTTCCGATTTCGATTCCTATCCCCTTGCCGCTGCAGTGGCCCAGATGCCCATCCCCGTTATCGTAGGAATAGGGCATGAGCGTGACGAGACTGTACTTGATTTTGTTGCACATGTTCGTGTAAAGACTCCCACCGCAGCTGCCGCCTTCCTTATAGATAATGGTGTCCAGCAGTTGTCCCGCTTGGATGATATTCAGAACCGTATGATACAAGGGGTTTCCCTTCTTTGTGAACGTCAGCAACGCTACATAGAACAACTCACCGTACGTCTTACGTCAGCCCCGAGTAAGCTTCTGCTTACAGAGCAGCATCACTTAGAGATTTTGCAGAACCGTCATATGCAGGCAGCTAGGTTCATGCTTCAAAATGCGAAACTCCAGTTGCAGAATCTCGAAACCCGTTATGTCGCGCTTGATCCTGTTCTCCAGCTTAAGCGAGGTTTTTCCCTTACCTATACAGCGGATGGTCAGCTTCTCCGTTCAACCAAAGACCTCCATTATGGTGAACCGCTTATAACCCGCCTTGCTGACGGAACAGTCAAGTCAGAGGTAACGCAATAGTATATGAAAAGATATATAAAATGAGAAAAAGGCTATTACTCATCCTAACTCTATGTGCCCTTGTAGGGAGCGGTACTGTTTGGGCGCAGGAGAACCTGCAACAGCAGGCAAAGGCAATGCAAGAGACAAAGGCATTCACAGCTGTGAAGGAACTCCCCATCACCAGTATCAAGAACCAGTGGCGCAGCGGTACATGCTGGGCTTACGGCACGCTGGGCTATTTGGAGAGTGAGATTCTGCGTCAGAGCGGCCGTGAGTATAACCTGTGCGAGATGTTCGTGGTAAATAAGGATTATATGGACAATGCCGCGCACTTTGTACGCATGCACGGCTTCAGCCAAATTTCGCAAGGCGGCTCGTGCGACGACGTATTGGATGTAATCCGCCACTACGGCATCTGCCCTGAGGAGGCTATGCCTGCACCTGGCTCGCTGGTGGGCGATTCGCTGGCTAACTTCACCAAGTTCTTTCCCGAGTTTGAGGCTACTGTCCGACGCGCTATCGTTTCCGACGACTCGGTTGCCGCTGACCTTGTAGCAGCCCAGATAGCTGCTACTACCCATGGTGCTACACCTCGGGCACACTGGCAGGACAGCGTGCAGGCGGTTTTAGACCGATACGTGGGCTGCTGTCCAGAAACCTTTACTTACAAGGGCAAGACCTATACCCCACAGAACTTTGCCCAAAGTCTGGGTCTGAATCCCGACGACTACATAAGTTTGACCAGCTACACGCATCATCCCTTCCGTGATTGGTTTGTTATAGAGGCTCCCTACAAGTGGCGCCTTAAGCCTAGCTATAATATCCCCATCGAAGAACTGATGGATGTCCTTGATAAGGCAATAGATGCCGGCTACACTGTGGCATGGGGCGGTGACGTATCGGGCGACTTCACTCGTACAGGTACGGCTGAACTGCCTAGCGGCGTCAAACCCACGCAGCAGCTCCGACAGGAGCAGTGGAACGATTGGCGTTTCACCTATGATCACGTGATGCTCATCTACGGCAAGGCTATCGACGAGTTCGGCCGCCCTTATTACATGGTCAAGAATACTTGGGGCAAGACGGGAACATACCAGGGTATCTGGTACATGTCGCGCGACTATATGATTCTGAATACCACTTACATTTTCCTTAACCGCAATGCGCTGCCTAAGACACTGCGCAAGGCTGTAAGGCTTTAAAAACTGATGAATATATGAAAGAAAAGGAATTGACATACGAGGCTGCCATGGAGCGGTTGGAAAAGCAGGCCAGAGAGATGGAGAATGGAGATGTTGCCATTGATCAGTTGGCCGTAAAACTGAAGGATGCTCAGCAGTTGCTGCAGTTCTGTAAGGATAAGTTGACAAAGGCCGACGAAGAGGTTAGGAAACTGTTAGACGAGCAAGGCTAAGTAACAAATTCTGGCAGGATAAACATTTTGTATGGAAAAATGTAAGTTTGTTAGAAAGTTTTTCTGTAATTTTGCAACTCAGAAACTTTTTTAAGGTAAGTAAAGATGAAAGAAATTGACTGGAGTAATTTGTCGTTCGGTTATATGAAGACAGATTATAATGTACGTTGCTATTATCGCAATGGGGCATGGGGTGAGATAGAAACTTGCAGTGAAGAGACTATTCCCTTGCACATGGCAGCAACTTGTTTGCATTACGGCCAGGAGGCTTTTGAAGGCCTGAAGGCTTACCGTTGCCCTGACGGGAAGGTACGTGTATTCCGTGCTGATGAGAATGCTGCTCGTCTGCAAAGTACTTGTCGAGGCATCCTAATGCCCGAACTCCCTACAGAGAAGTTTATAGAGATGGTAGAGAGGGTTGTGCGCCTGAATGAGCGATTCATTCCTCCATACGAGAGTGGCGCTACCTTATATATACGTCCGCTGCTGATTGGTACCAGTGCTCAGGTGGGTGTTCATCCTGCATCGGAGTATTTGTTCCTTATCTTTGTGACGCCAGTAGGTCCTTACTTCAAAGGCGGATTTGCTACCAATCCTTACGTGATTATCCGTGAGTATGATCGTAGTGCTCCACTTGGAACCGGTATTTACAAGGTTGGCGGTAACTATGCAGCCAGTTTGCGTGCCAACAAGATGGCTCATGATTTGGGCTATAGCTGTGAGTTCTATCTGGATGCCAAGGAGAAGAAGTACATTGACGAATGCGGTGCAGCTAATTTCTTCGGCATAAAGGACAACACATACGTGACTCCCAAAAGTACCAGTATCCTGCCCAGTATCACAAACAAGAGTCTGATGCAGTTGGCAATGGATATGGGTTTAAAGGTGGAACGCCGCCAAATTCCCGAGGAGGAACTGGCAACCTTTGAGGAGGCCGGAGCATGTGGTACAGCGGCCGTTATCAGTCCCATTGAGCGTATAGACGACTTAGAGAATAAGAAAAGCTATATCATCAGTAAGGATGGTCAGCCGGGACCTGTTAGTACTAAACTCTATAACAAACTGCGTAACATCCAGTATGGTATAGAACCAGACGTTCACGGTTGGACACGTGTTGTGATTGGATAAGTAAAAAAAGGAAAAAGAGTAAGGGTGATGAAGTCTTACTCTTTTTTCTTTTGCCAGATTCTAACATAATCAACTTCCATGGTGACGGGTAGTGCTGTTTCATCCACTCCGGCGTAACCGCCCCAGTCACCACCCCAAGCTACATTAAGGATGGGATAGAAGGCTTTATTGAAAGGCCAGGTATCGTTGTTGCCTTGTCTGTCGTTTTCAAAATAAAGTTGTTCTGTCCCGTCAACGTATGTGCGGATGTAGTTTTCTGTCCACTCTAATGAGTAAACGTGGAATCCGTCTTCAGCACCTGCGCAAGTCATTTCGTGTGTTTTTTGTGTTTTGTGGGGATGGTTATATGCCTGACAGTGTATGCTGCTGCTTACCACGTTAGCATCTACACCAACTTCTTCCATGATATCTATCTCGCCACATGCGGGCCAGTTTTCGCCATTCACGGGCATCATCCACCAGGCCGGCCATGTGCCTTTGCCCTTGGGTAGTTTTATGCGTGCCTCAATGTATCCGTACTTGAATCCGACATTTTTATTGCCGTACATCCGACTGCTGTAAATCTTGTCGCCCTCCTTGAAACAATGAATTTTAAGTGTTCCGTTGCTGCATTCTGCGACCTTGGTTCCTTGGGGAGACCTTTCTGCCACATAGGTCTGTAACTCATGGTTTACCCAGCCGGCATTGGCTTTCTGATACGTCCATTTCTTGTTGTCAATAACAGATGTGTTAAACTCATCGGACCATACCAATTTGTATCCTTTTAGCGGGCATTTTATCTTTTTGGGATGGCTGGAATCTATCTGGGCTGAGACATGTTGTTGCACACAGAAGAAAAGTGGACAGAGAATAAGTGGCAATAAATGGAACTTCTTCATGTAGGTTATTTTTTTGTATTTACGATGGTTGTGGGCGGCTGTTCCAGATTACGTTTGTCTGTTTGTGTTACAACTCTGGCAGCCAGCTGCAAGAATGCCTGCCCTGTGATGCTTGAGGGGTTGAGAGCTGCAGGCGTTCCGCTATCGCCTGACTCGCAGATATCCTGTACTATAGGAATCTGACCAAGTAACGGTAGCTGCATTTTTTCTGCCAATTCCTTAACACCTTCCTTACCAAAGAGATAATACTTTTCCTGGGGATGTTGGGCGGGTGTAAACCAAGCCATGTTCTCAACCAGTCCCAGTACAGGCACGTTCACTTTCTCGTTCTGGTACATGTTTATTCCCTTTTTGACATCAGCTAATGCTATTTGCTGAGGTGTGCTTACAATGACGGCGCCTGTAATAGGAAGTGTTTGTACAAGTGTGAGGTGTATGTCGCTGGTGCCTGGAGGCGTGTCCAGAATGAAATAGTCAAGGTCGCCCCAATTCGCATCGCCTATAAGTTGTTTCAAGGCATTGCAAGCCATACCGCCACGCCAGAGCGTAGGCTGGTCAGGGTCAACAAAGAAACCTATGCTAAGAACCTTAACTCCATATTTCTCGACAGGCATAATGAGGTCGCGTCCGTTTACGTTCTCGCTGTAGGGACGTGCATCCTCGATTTGAAACATTTTAGGAGTACTTGGACCGGAGATGTCGCAATCTAACAGACCTACATGGTATCCTAATCTTGCTAAAGCAACGGCAAGGTTTGTCGCAATGGTACTTTTTCCTACACCTCCTTTTCCGCTGCTTACGGCAATGATGTTCTTGACACCAGGTAAGAGGTCGGGCAGATCGGGACGTGGAACTTGTAGGCTTTTCGTCTTTATTTCTACTTCGGCATCCTTGCAGGCATAGGCGTGAATGGCAGCTTCGCAAGCCTTTACCACAGATTTCATAAAAGGGTCGGTTGGCTTGTCGAAGATCAGACTGAAGCTAACGTGGAGACCTGCAATACGCATGTCGTCCTCTACCATATTCATCTCTACCACATTCTTACCTGTACCAGGGTAGCGTACAGTGGTAAGAGCATCCAGTATAAGTTTGGGGTATAATTCCATTTTCGTTTCTGTTTCCGTTTTCGTTATTCTCTAACCGCTAACCTTTACTTACTTTTAGGCTTGAACGCTTCTCGCGACTATAGCTGCGATATTCATCCAGAGGAATTTCCACATTAGGTTCCACCAGTTCACCTTCCAACGGGAGACAAAACCGCAAGTATTTGATGTCAATGCCACGTGTCCGCCACATATTTTCGTAGTATGTTTGAAAAGAGCGGGCTTCTTTCGTTTCGTCCTCCACTTCCTGATACAGGTTTCTTGTGCAGACCTCTGTGGGGATGTTGTTGGCCTTAAGCATTTCTTCGGTATAAGTGAAGAGGAAGTTGGAGTCAGTTTTCAGGTGTATAATACCTTTATTCTGCATAAACTGTCGGTAACGTTGAAGAAAGAAGGTGCTGGAAAGTCGTTTAGTAACCTTCTTCATCTGCGGATCGGAAAAGGTAAGCCATATTTCGCTCACTTCGCCAGGGGAGAAGAACTTGTGGATAAACTCGATGTTGGTACGTAGAAATCCAACGTTCTTCATATCTGCGAGGTGTGCCTCTTTAGCTCCCGTCCACATACGTGCCCCTTTGATATCCACACCTATGAAGTTCTTGCCGGGATATAATTTCCCTAGTCCTACAGTATATTCGCCTCGTCCGCAACCAAGTTCTAGGACAATGGGATTGGTGTTATGAAAAAAATGCTCTCCCCAATGCCCTTTCAGGGTAAACTCATCTTGCATAAGGGCTATTGTGGGACATTCCACAACAAGTGGGTTTGCTGCCATTTCAGCAAACTTGGCCAATTTACCTTTTCCCATTTTACTTCTCGAACGAGAATGTGGACGTGCCTATATTATGGCCATCTGCAAAAATGTCAACCCTGTAGCTTCCTGCACTTAGGGCTTCCGCTACATCCCAGTAAACCTGTACACTCTGTTCCTCGCCAGTATATTCTATATCCTTACGTATGCTGTATTCCAGATTCCTGTTTTCGTACTGGAAGGTCCCTCCTTTTGTAAGGACGTCGCCGGTAGGTGTGGTAATACGCACGTAAATGCTTCTTATGCCTGTAGAGGTCGTAACATTACGCGCAATTCGGAATCCTATGACAAACTTCTTTACATCTTTGATTTTCTTGGCAGCCTTACCCTTTTTGTTGCGTCCTTCTGCAAAGATTCCTGTTGCATCCAGTTGGCTGGCAATTTCCACTTTCGAGGTAAGTGATTCGTTTTGGCTGCTTAGGTTACTGATGTGTTGCTGTGCCTGCTCATTCTGCGTTTTCAGGTTCGAGTTTTCTTGTGTCAATTCTTCGTTCAGACGGTTTAAAGAGTCTATTTGGTGGACAAAGCTTTGCAGCACTTTTCGTAAAGTAGCCAGTTCCTTCTTTAAGCGCATTATTTCGGCAGCATCGTTGCTTTTAACCCGTCTCAACTCTTCCAGCAACTCTTCCGTTCGCTGCTGTTCCTTTTCCAATTGGGCGACAAGCGAGTCGTTGTTGATTTGCATCTTCATTTCGTTATACTGCATGGCAAACTGCTCATACTCGTTCTCCATCTCGCGTTTATCCATTTCGGCAAGTTCCAGCATTTGTGCACTCTCTTCTTGCTGCTTTTGCATGGTGTAAATCAGATAGCCAATGACACCTGCTACAATAATTGCTGCTACCACAAGGGTTGCTATAAGTTTCTTGCTCATTTGTATATATTATATAATGTATAGTTGTTTTATTTGCGGCAAAGTTACAAATAAGCGAGAACAATACAAAATAAAAACGTCTTTTATTTTAATGTTAAGTGAAAGGACTTGCGAAGAACGTGTTTTTCCAAGCATGTGGCATATAATGCAGGGGGGGAATAAGTATAGCTGTGTCGTAATGCCCTGATTTTCTGGCCATTTCTGCTAAGTAAAAATCGTTTTGGAAAACTTTTTCTTTACCATCGGAAAATTTTGTACTGAAAATCAGTGTGTTATAAAAATTTTTGGAAAACTTTTTTATTTTTAATAGAAAAAACTTATGCAAAAATGGAAACATTTTTCTCCTTTTTCTTGCACGGGTTGCCCGTTTTTTGTAATTTTGCGCTGCATTTTTCAGAAACCAAAAACATAAATCAAAATGATACAGACCGTAGTAAAAAGAGATGGCCGAATAGTGGGCTTCAATGAGCAGAAGATTTCTGCTGCCATACGAAAGGCAATGCTAACCACCGAGGAGGGTGAGGACGAATCGCTTATCACTTCAATCTCTGACCGTATTACCATGAAGGGTAAGGAGCAGATGACGGTGGAGGAAATTCAGGATTTGGTAGAAAACGAATTGATGAAGTCTTCGCGCAAGGAAGTTGCAAAGGCTTATATTAAATATCGGAATGCGCGTAACATAGCCCGTAAGGCTAAAACCCGCGATATCTTCCTGGAGATTATCAACATTAAGAATAATGACGTAACGCGCGAGAACGCCAATATGAATGCCGACACACCAGCCGGTATGATGATGAAGTTCTCGAGCGAGACCACCAAACCTTTTGTTGACGACTATCTGCTTAGCGAGGATGTACGCGAGGCAGTGCAGAACAACTATCTGCATATTCACGACAAGGACTATTATCCTACCAAGTCGCTCACTTGCGTTCAGCATCCCTTGGACAAGATTTTAAAGCATGGTTTTCAGGCAGGACACGGAGAGAGTCGTCCAGCCAAGCGTATAGAAACGGCCAGTATTCTGGGATGTATCAGCATGGAGACCGTGCAGAATGAGATGCATGGCGGTCAGGCCATTCCTGCCTTCGATTATTATTTGGCCCCTTTTGTGCGCAGTTCTTATATAGAAGAGGTAAAGGTGCTGGAGGATTTGAATGCCGAGGATTACAGCGAACTTTATAACGCACCTATTGATGATTTCCTGAGTGTTCCTTTGACAGGCCTTGAGGGGCGTGAACGCATCAAGCAGCATGCTATCAACAAGACGGTGGGTAGGGTTCACCAGGCAATGGAAGCCTTTATCCACAATATGAACACGATTCACTCACGTGGTGGCAATCAAGTGGTTTTCAGTAGCATTAACTATGGTACAGATACCAGCGCAGAGGGACGTTGTATTATTCGTGAACTTCTGCGCAGCACTTATGAGGGTGTTGGAAACGGGGAAACGGCTATCTTCCCAATTCAGATATGGAAGAAGAAGAAGGGGCTCAGTTATCTGCCCACCGACAGGAATTACGATCTTTATAAATATGCCTGCAAGGTAACGGCACGTAGGTTCTTCCCCAATTTCATCAATCTGGATGCTACATACAATTATAACGAGAACTGGCGTGAGGATGATCCGGAACGTTATAAGTGGGAATGTGCCACTATGGGTTGCCGTACTCGTGTGTTCGAAAACAGATTCGGTCCCAAGACAAGTATCGGTCGCGGTAACCTTAGTTTCTCTACCATCAATATTGTACGTATGGCTATCGAGTGCATGGGTATCAAGAATCAGCAAGACCGTATCAATGCCTTCTTTGCTAAACTGGACAAGATTTTGGAAATAACAGCACAGCAGTTGCACGAGCGTTTCGAGTTCCAGAAGACAGCTTTTGTTAAGCAGTTCCCCTTGTTGATGAGAGGACTTTGGATTGACAGCGAGAAGTTGGGTCCTAATGACACCATCGCGCCTGTTATAAATCAGGGAACCTTGGGTATAGGCTTCATCGGACTGGCAGAGTGTCTGGTTGCCTTGATAGGAAAGCATCATGGCGAGAGCGATGAGGCACAGCAGTTGGGGCTTAGGATTGTTACCTATATGCGTGACCGTGTTAATGGGTTCAGTGAAAAATACCAGCATAACTATAGTGTATTGGCTACCCCTGCAGAGGGCTTGAGCGGCAGATTTACCAAATTTGACCGTAAGAAGTTCGGTGTTCTCCCAGGTATTACTGATAGAGAGTACTATACAAACTCTAACCATGTGCCTGTATATTATCACTGCTCTGCTTTACACAAGGCACAGATAGAGGCACCTTATCACGAGTTGACCCGTGGTGGCCATATTTTCTATGTTGAGATAGATGGTGATGCAACACATAACCCAGAGGTGGTTATGAACATAGTGGATCTCATGGATAAATATAACATTGGCTATGGAAGCGTTAACCACACTCGTAACCGTTGTATGGACTGTGGTTATGAGAATGCCGAGAAGCACATGGACACGTGTCCCAAGTGCGGTAGCCACAATGTGGATCGCCTGCAGCGTATTACTGGTTATTTGGTAGGTACAACTGACCGTTGGAACAAGGCCAAGCTGTCAGAACTTAATGACCGCGTAGTACACGATTAAAAGGATAATTTCCTTAAAGAATGACAATTAACATATTAAGCATTCTTAACGACACTACGGTAGATGGACCTGGTTTCAGAACCTCCATCTACTGTAGTGGCTGTAAGCACCATTGTGAAGGTTGTCATAATCCGCAGTCATGGGCTTTTGGGGCCGGTGAGGATAAAACCATAGATTCTTTGATGCAAGAGATTATGGCTGATCCAATAGCCAATGTTACCTTTACGGGTGGCGATCCCTTTTTTCAGGCAACCGGTTTTGCAGAACTGGCTGAGCGAATTAAAAATGAAACCGGCAAGACCATTTGGTGTTATACGGGTTTCCTTTTCGAGGATTTGCAGAAGGTTCCTGTGTGTTATAATCTGCTAAAGTATTTGGATGTGTTGGTGGACGGACCCTATATTCAGGCTTTGCGCGATGAGGACTTGTTATTTCGTGGAAGCAGTAATCAGCGTCTCATAGATGTCCCAGCTTCACTATGTAAGGGCAGTATTGTGCTCTGGAAAAGAGACGACGACCTTTTTTAATTCTCTCTCTTTAGGGTAAGGAATTGTGTACAGTAGTCCAATACGGCTTGGCGGTGTGTGACAAAGATAATGGTTTTTTCCCCATCAGACCATTGATGCAACCGGCGTAGTAGTTCCTGTTCCGTTTCGTTGTCTAATGCGCTAGTTGCTTCGTCTAATAAAAGGATACATCCTTTACGCAAGAGAGCGCGTGCAATACTGATGCGTTGCGCCTGACCTTCACTGAGTCCGGTTCCCAATTCACCGCATGTGGTATCCAATCCTCGTTCTATAGCAAATTCTGCACAGGCTGTCTGTAGGGCTTCAAGCATCTGTTTCTCTGTGGCGGAAGGATTCCCAAGCAGAAGGTTGTCACGTATAGTGCCGCTGAAGATGGTATTCCCTTGGGGTACATATATCAAGTTGCAGCGTGTTTGAGGACTCATGATGTGGTGTTCCCCTTTATCATCATATATTTCTATGTTGCCGCTTTGTGGTTTCATCAAAGCAAGGATAAGACGGACGAGTGTTGTCTTTCCTGCTCCTGTTTCACCCTGGATGGCAGTAATGCTGCCAATTGGGAAGTTAAACTGCAATTGATGTAAAATTGTCCGGTGCTTGTCGTACGCATACGTAACATTTTTAATCTGTATTCCTCCTTCTTTGAGCTGGATGGGTTCTCCGTCGGGTTCCATAGGTACATCTTGTAGCTCCATTAGTCTGTCGCAAGCAGTAATGCTATTAACAATGATAGGGATATATCGTGTCAGTTCTCGAAAGGGGCCTTGTATCTGTCCCACCAACTGTATGAATGCTATCATCATACCGTATGTTATGGCACCTTCATGAAGGCGAGTAACCCCCCAAAGGAAAGTAATGAGGTATCCGCCGCCAAACCCGGCACTCAGCATAGTTGCCGAGAAACTACTGAAAAGGGTTCTCTGGCGTATTTGTTTGCGTAATAATGCCTGGCTGATACCTAACCGGTCCACCATACTTTGACAGCGTTCCAGAGTCTTTAAGATAATACGATGCTGAATACTTTCTTGCAAAATGCTCTGAATCTTGCTATCGGTGTTCCGAATATCTCGAGTAAGAGCACGCATTTTTTTGACGTAGATTTTGCTTAAAAGAATAAAGACAGGTGCTACAAATACCAACAAGAAAGCCAACGTTTTATCCATGCTATATAGGAAAATGAAGGCACCGACAAAGCGGACAATGAGTCCCAATACAGAAGGAATGGTTTCTGTGATGACATTGGTAATGTCCTTCACATCGTGCTCCAGTCGGTTCAGTACATCACCGCTATGATGTTTTTCTATGCCGCTCCATTCACTTTGCATTAGGTGGTTGAAAAGGCGTAGCTGAAGCATGTTCTGGCTGCGGACTCCCAATATGGCAGCAACCCATTTGCGTGTAAACCCCATAAGTATCTGGGATAGCATGATACCTATGAGTAAGGCTGCGGCAATGTTAAGTGAACTTTCGCTTCGGCCGGTAGCAATATCAATGGATAGTTTTGTGGCAGCAATGAAAGCAAAATCCAATCCCACGTGGATAATTCCCAAAATAGCATTGATACACGATTGTAGCCGTAGTCCGCGTGAGGTATTCCAGAACCATCTCAGGATGTTAGTACTCATGACAGGAGGGATTAGATTCTTACGTCGGTTCCCCACATCATCTTTTCGCGCAAAGTGTGGAAAAAAGAACCGTTGCTACGTTTAATAACTTTTATAAGATACGGTGCCCGTCGTATGGAAAGTTTGATGCCTTCCTGGCATTTCTCGCTTCGTCCGTCAACAGCGACCAGGAAATTGTGGCTTCTGCTTTCTACTGTCAGAGAGATTTCCTTGTCGTCCGAAAGGCTAAAGGGTCGTACGTTCAAACTGTGCGGAGCCACCGGAACCAAGCCTATGGTTTTGCTGTCGGGATGCATGACAGGACCTCCTACACTTAAGGCATAACCTGTGCTTCCTGTAGGCGTGTTGATAATAAGGCCGTCGGCTTGGTACGTTGTCAGATATTCACCATTTATGTCCACGCGGATGCTAATCATTGAGGAATTGTCGCGTTTCAGAACAGCTACTTCGTTCAGGGCAAATGGATAGTCTGTGGGTTCGCCTAAAGAATAAGAGAGTTGTAGAACACTACGTTCCTCGATACGCATTCCTTCTGCATAAATCTGATTTATGGTATATGTGATGTCCTCTGGAGAAAAGTCGGCAAGGAACCCCAGTCGGCCCGTGTTGATTCCAAGGATGGGAATCTCCTTGTTGCCGACACGTCTGGCAACTTCCAGGAATGTTCCGTCGCCACCCATGCTGATGGCAACATCAGCCTTTAAATCATCTCCATAGATAAGTTGTGAGCATGGAACGTTGATAAGCAAGTCTTGAGTTAGAAACTCATAAAAAGGGGCATCTATGAGTATGGTAGCCTTATGCATTTCCAGTTCTGTGAGTAATTTCTGGACAGAATTGGCTTTCTTGTGCTGGTAGATGTTGCCAAAGAGAGCAAATCTCAGGGTTTTCTCCATTTTTCTTTATTTTTGTCTGGCAAAGATAAGAAAAATTCCTAACTTTGCACAAAAAGATGACATAATAATATATAGTAAGAAATGATTTACGTATTTTTAGCCACAGGATTCGAGGATATTGAGGCATTGGCCCCAGTTGATATTATGCGCAGAGCAGGTCTGCCAGTAGAGACCGTTTCCATTACAGGAGCAGAGGTCGTAGAGAGTGCCCACGCGGTAGGAGTCAAAGCAGACAAACTACTAGCAGAGATAGATTTCAGCAAGGCTGATATGATAGTGTTACCTGGAGGTATGCCCGGCAGTACCAATCTGGATGCCTGTACTCCTCTTACAAGTGCTATTTCTGCACATTATGCAGCAGGAAAGCCCGTTGCAGCCATCTGTGCGGCTCCTCTTGTTTTTGGTCATTTAGGTATTCTGCAAGGCAAGAATGCGACTTGTTATCCTGGTGTAGAAGGTGAGTTGGTAGGTGCCGCTTATACGGCTGCCATTGTTGAGAGGGATGGTAACATTATCACAGGTAAGGGACCTGCGGCAGCTTTTGAATTTGGCTATGCCATTGTAGATTATTTCAAAGGCACAGGAGCAAGCAATGCGTTGCGTCATGGCATGATTTATCAGGAGTTAGTAGGTTGATATATGGAGCGTTATGCCATCCTTGTGGCGGGAGGAAAGGGATTACGCATGGGCGGTGATATTCCCAAGCAGTTTCTGCCTGTTGGCGGAAAACCTGTGCTGATGCGTACCGTAGAAGTGTTTCGGCAGGCTTACCCAGATATTAATATCATTCTGGTTTTGCCAGTCTCGCAGCAAGAATACTGGCAGCAACTTTGCCGTGAATACGCTTTTAATATTCCTTTCCAGATTGCCGATGGCGGCGAGACGCGTTTTCACTCTGTCGGGAACGGATTGAAGTTGATACCGGACGATGCAGAAGGTGTTGTGGGTATTCATGATGGGGTAAGGCCTTTTGTAACGGTCGAGACCATCTTGCGATGCTACGACGAGGCCGTTGTATTTGGAGCTGTTGTGCCTGTTGTCCCTGTCGTAGAAACCGTTCGGCAGCTCAGAAAAGATGGAACAAGTTTTACCGTTCCGCGTAGCGAGTATAATCTGGTACAGACACCGCAGACATTTCATATTTCATTGCTTAAAGAAGCTTATCGGCAGCCATATTCCTCTTTTTTTACTGATGATGCTTCTGTTGTGGAAGCCTTGGGGAAACCGGTTCATCTTGTGGAAGGTAATCGTGAGAACATAAAAATCACAACGCCGGCTGATATGCGTTTTGTTAACGGGCTATTCTAAGAAATGCAAGACCTTAGAAAACTGGAACTTACCTACTTGCCTGGTATAGGACCTGCCAGGGCTAAGATGATGAGTCAGGAGTTAAACATCAACTCGTGGCATGACCTTCTGTATTATTTCCCTTATAAGCATATTGACCGCAGTCGGCTCTATAGGATTAGTGAGCTCTCTACAGATATGCCTTTTGTACAGGTTAAAGGTCAGATTCTGGGTTTTGAAGAAGCAGGAGCGGGTAGGAAGAAACATTTGATTGCGCATTTTACAGATGGCCATATGTTGATGGATTTGGTGTGGTTTAACGGCATCAGCTACATAAAGAAAGCTTATAAACTGCGCACGGATTACATCGTTTTCGGCCGTCCCAACGTTTTTAACGGTCGCATCAATATTACACACCCCGATATAGACCCGGCGGATTCGCTTGTTCTTAGCAAAATGAGTATGCAGCCTTATTACAGCACTACTGAGAAGATGAAGAAAGCGGGGCTAAATTCGCGTTCGCTTGAGCATTTTACCAGCACGCTGTTTACAAAGCTTCAAGAGCCATTCCCGGAAACACTTCCTTCTTACCTGATAGAGAGGTTGCATTTGATGTCACTGGACAAGGCGCTGCGTCTTGCTCATTACCCATCTACGGCAATAGAGCTTTCCCATGCCAATATGCGACTGAAGTTTGAAGAACTCTTCTATATCCAGCTTTCCATTCTTCGATATTCCAGAGAGCGTCAGGCAAAAAGACACGGTTACCGCTTTGTTAAGGTTGGTGACATGTTTAATAATTTTTATTATCACCATTTGCCTTTTCAACTGACGGGAGCCCAGAAGCGTGTGATAAAGGAGATGCGTTCAGATATGAATAGTAGCCGGCAGATGAACAGGTTGCTTCAGGGTGATGTGGGAAGCGGTAAGACATTGGTGGCGCTGATGATTATGTTGTTGGCACTGGATAATGGATTCCAGTCTTGTATCATGGCACCTACAGAGATCCTTGCCGAGCAACACCTCGAGACTTTCCGCTCTTTTCTTGGCGATATGGCTGTGCGTGTGGAATTGCTTACGGGAACGGTAAAAGGGAAACGTCGTCAGGCTATACTGGATGGGCTTAAGGATGGTTCTGTAGATATTTTGGTTGGAACTCATGCTATAATTGAGGAAAATGTTGAGTTCAAGCATCTTGGGCTTGCCGTAATTGACGAGCAGCATCGCTTTGGCGTAGCGCAGCGAGCCCGCCTTTGGAAAAAAAGTCAGGTGCCGCCTCATGTGTTGGTGATGACGGCTACTCCTATCCCCCGTACGTTGGCTATGACACTATACGGAGACCTTGATGTTTCTGTTATAGACGAACTTCCGCCTGGCCGTAAACCCATCAAGACCATCCATACTTATGATAATAAGCCCGAAATCCTTTTTCAAGGGATACAGCGGGAGATAGAAGCTGGTCATCAGGTGTACTTTGTGTTCCCTTTGGTAAAGGAGAGTGAAAAAATGGCCCTTAAGAATGTTGAAGAGGAATTTGTACATCTGCAGGAGATGTTCCCTAATTACCGGCTTAGTATGGTACACGGACAAATGAAGCCTGCCGATAAGGATGCCGAAATGCAGAAGTTTGTGAATGGCGAAACTCAGATTCTTGTTGCAACTACAGTGATAGAGGTAGGTGTGAATGTACCTAATGCCTCTGTAATGGTTATACAGAATGCTGAGCGTTTCGGTCTTTCCCAACTTCATCAGCTTAGGGGAAGGGTAGGCCGGGGAGCTGAACAGTCCTATTGTATTTTGGTTACCGGCTATGAGTTGGCAAGAGATACGAGACGGCGTATTCAGATTATGACGGAGACGAATGACGGCTTTGAGATAGCAGAAGAAGACCTTAAGCTTCGCGGACCAGGTGACCTTGAGGGAACACAGCAGAGCGGCATTGCTTTTGACTTGAAGTTGGCTAATCTGGCGCGTGACGGACAATTGGTGCAGTTGGCTCGTGATACAGCTACCAGTGTATTAGATGCTGACCCGCAGCAGAATCTGCCGAAAAACCAAATATTATGGACTCGCATGAACGAGTTAAATCAGAAGGAGGAAGATTGGAGTCGGATATCATAATGGTAACAAATGTGTATTGATATGAAAAGAAAAAGAGTTATGCCTTTTTTTATGGTTTTCTGCTTGTTGGCAAATGCCTGTGGCAGCAATCAGGCGGCAGATAATAGTGCAGATAGTTTAGATACCTTGGTTGTCGAGGTCGAACAGGAACCGGAAGTGACTCCTTACCCCGCTACACAGTTCCCCTCGGTGGAAGCCTTGAATTACAAGGTGGATGTCTTCGATACTTTGCATAGCGGCGTTATTGAGAATCTTTCCGACTTGTATGCCGGCACTCCTGGCGTTTTTACTTTCCGAGGGAATCTTATGCGTAATGCAGATTTTGGCGGAAGGGTAGAAGGCAGGCCGGATACACTTGTTGTAAATTGGACGTTTGATACGGCAACGGATAACCGTCGGACATCCGTTGGAACGTGGGGTGGTGGCACGGGATGGACAGGTCAGCCTCTGTATGTATGTTGGCCAGACAGCATGTTGCAGCGTTTTCGCAAGGAGGGTTTTGACGAAAAGTACAAACTGGCAAAGCAGGAAGTAATGTTCGGCTCCCTTTGTTCCAGGGCATATTTTTTGAATTTTGAGACAGGTGAGCCAACACGTCCTGCCATTGATGTGTTAAATCCCATTAAGGGGACAGGATCTATTGACCCAACGATGAACGGCAATCTCTATATTGGTCAGGGTGTTCCGGCGGTAGAGCCTATTGGTGCCATGTGTATCAGTCTTTTTCAGCATAAGATTACGCATTTCTTTGGCAGGGATGCAAAGGCTTGGCGTGGTTGGTCAGCTTATGATTCTTCACCAGTTAGGATGGGGCGTTTTCTCATTCGGCCTGGTGAAAACGGTACGTTGTACAAATTTCTGGTAAGCAATGATGGTGACCTTACACTTCATTCCACCTTGCGTTTCCGCAAGAAGGTTTTGTCTGGGGCTGGTGGCATAGAATGCTCTATTGCCGTGGTAGCTAATTATGGAGTTGTTGGTGATAATCATGGTAATGTGGTATGCGTAGATCTTAATACCATGCAGCCGGTATGGTATTATGACCTTGCCGATGATATTGATGCTTCTCCCGTTATTGAAATGGAAGGTGATACACCCTATGTATATGTAGGGTGCGAAGTTGACCGCCAAGGCTATTCTGGTACGGCAAACTTTGCTAAGATAAATGTTCTCAATGGCCAGGAGGTCTGGTGTTTGAGAACTCCGTCTTATAAAGCGTCAGTCGGAGAGAAGCACTTTGACGGAGGATATTATGCAACCCCTCTCATAGGAAAGGGAAATTGCAGCGACAGGATTTTCGCAAATTTCGTAGAAAATAGTCCGGGAGGAGGGCAACCAGGTTTCTTTATTGCCATCAACAAAAAAACGGGCGAGGTTCTTTATCGTGTCAGGCTCCGTCATTATGCGTGGTCTTCACCAGTACAGTTTCTTAATGAGAAAAACGAGTGTTTTGTTTTAACGGCTGATACCTACGGGAATATATATATATTTGACGGAAAGAATGGGGAAGAACTCTGCTGTCTTCACATAGGCTCTAATTTCGAGTCATCTCCTGTAGTTGAAGGCAATCAGATTGTGATAGGTTCTCGTGGAAAGACTATCTACAAACTGACAATAGGGAATCGTAAAAAGAGTTAAAAGTCTTTGTCGTTTCATTTTTTCTTCGTACCTTTGCAACCGCAAATCGGGATTGATCCCATTTGAGAATAGGATAATTAAAAGGAACCTCATGCTGGAAAGGACTCTGGTTTTGTTAAAACCAAGCACGATACAAAGAGCGCTGATTGGTGAAATTGTCAATCGTTTTGAGAAGAAAGGCCTTCGTATTGCTGGAATGAAAATGTTGCAGTTGGATGATGCTATTCTGGAGGAGCATTACGCTCATTTGGTAAAGAAGCCGTTTTTCCCTTCTCTGAAGGCATCAATGATGAAGACTCCTGTTATAGCAATGTGTCTTGAAGGGGTTGATGCAATTGCAGTGGTCCGTTATATTACTGGTTATACCAACGGTCGTAAGGCTGATGCCGGAACTATCCGTGGTGACTATTGTATGAGTAACCAGCAGAATATTGTTCATGCCTCTGACTCACCCGAGGCTGCCGCCATCGAACTGAATCGGTTCTTTAAACCCGGTGAGATTTTTGATTTGGGCAACTTGAATATGGATCGTTTGTATGCTGTGGATGAGGCAAACTAATGTGAAAATGATGAAAACAAAAATGATAAAGAAGTTTATTTTTATGATGGCCATAGCCTGTGTTGCCACTTCTGGTATTGCACAGGACAAATTGGCAAGTATGGCTCCTGTAGATAAGAAAATGCGTACAATAGACAGTCTCTCTATCGTACACCTGCTTCAGCACGAAGAAGTTGCACAGGCCCCTGCTTCTGCACTTTATCCTGAGTGGAATAATGTTTACACAACTCATTACGGTGTAGAGATTCCTGAAGAGTATAAGATTGATTTGCGTGGTTTTCATATGCCTGCAGACAGCCGTTTGGTAACAAGTCATTTCGGTTATCGTAAGACATTCCACCGCAACCATTATGGTACAGATATAAAGGTGTATGTCGGTGATACTATCCGTGCAGCTTTCAGCGGTAAGATTCGTATTGTTGCTTACGAAGGTAAGGGGTACGGACGTTATGTTATTATCCGTCATTCTAATGGGTTGGAGACCTTGTATGGCCACATGAGCAAGCAGCTGGTGAAGGAAGATCAGATGGTAAAGGCTGGCGAGCCTATAGGTTTGGGTGGAAATACCGGCCGTTCCACAGGTGCTCACCTGCATTTTGAAACTCGTTTCTTGGGCCAGTTTATCAATCCTGAGAAGCTGTTCAATTTCGAGATGCAAGACGTAAAGGCCGACTATTATGTATATCGTTCTAATGGCAGTGGTTCTCTGATGAACGCTACAGGCGTTTTGGCAGCCAGTGAGACAGAGGATGAGGTTGTGGAAGACAAGGTGGAGGAGAGCCGGAACTTCCAGCAGCAGAGAATTGCTGCCCAGAAGGCAAAGCCCCGTACACGTATTCACAAGGTGCAGAAAGGCGAGAGTCTTTCCTCCATTGCCAAAAAGTACAAGACTTCGGTTAGTGAGTTGTGCCGCCTGAATGGTATTACCCAGAAATCAACACTTCGTGTCGGTCAGATTCTGAAACATAGCTGATAAGGCAGTTAACTTATAGAAAGAGAGACGCCCATGGAATTAACCTTGCGGCGTCTTCTTTTATCCTTGAAACACTGAGAAAAGTGAATGTTTGGTACTTTTAGACTTCGTCAGTGGGGTACTTCCGCTTGACAATAAAAATAAAAAGAGTTTTTATTTTGTATTATTCTCGCTTATTTGTACCTTTGCACAATAATATATATTATATAATGTATATGGAGACCAAGGAACAGTTTGAGCAGGTTATGTCTGAGTGCCGGGCACTCTTTGCCAAGAAGTTGCATGACTACGGTGCCGCATGGCGTATTATGCGTCCAGCCTCGCTCACAGATCAGATATACATAAAGGCAAATCGCATCCGTAGTATTGAGACAAAGGGGGTGAATCTGGTAGGCGAGGGGATAGCTCCCGAGTTTATGGGTATTGTCAATTATGCAATCATTGGTCTTATACAGTTAGAGCTGGGATATTCAGATACCCCGGACGATATGACAGAGCAGGAGGCGCTTGATGCTTATGACAAGCACGCTCAGAAGACACTGGCACTGATGCTCCGTAAGAATCATGACTATGACGAGGCTTGGCGTGGTATGCGCATAAGCAGCTATACCGACCTCATTCTCATGAAGATATTCCGTACAAAACAAATAGAGTCTCTGGGGGGAGACACGTTGGTGTCAGAGGGCATCGACGCAAACTATATGGACATGATGAATTATGCTGTTTTCGGCTTGATAAAACTGACGTTTGGTGAAGAGGAGAATCAGAAATAAGATTGTTTGGGCAGTTGTGAATGTGTTACGTCTGCTTCTGTCCGTTACTTTCATATTATCTGGAACGGTAAAGCTGATAGATCCCAAGGGAACCGAATACAAGATACAGGAGTACGTAGCAGCTTTGGGTATTGCAAATACATTGTTTGCCTCCATTCCTTTGTTGCTTGCTGTTCTTTTCTCGGCATGTGAGTTTGTGATGGGCATTTATATGCTTTTTGGCATTCAGCGGCGTTTAACGTCAACGGCTATGATTATGTTCCTGGCTGTAATGACAACGCTAACCCTCTACCTTGCCATTGTCAACCCAATAGCAGATTGCGGATGTTTTGGTGATGCCATCAAGCTAACGAACTGGCAGACGTTTGGAAAGAATGTGGTACTGCTGGCAGCTGCTGTGATGGTCTTGCGCTATTACAGACTGATGAAAAGGGCTATGACAAAGCGGCATCAGTGGACGGTGTCTATCTATACCTGGACGTTTGCTTTTGTCTTTGCTTCCATAAACCTGTATTATCTGCCGATAGTTGACTTCCGCCCTTATCACATAGGAGCGGATCTCAAGAAAGCCATAGCATCTGACGTGCAATATGTCACAACATTCATCCTCGAGAAGGATGGCGTTCAGAAGGAGTTCACGCTGGAGGATTATCCAGACAGCACATGGACTTTTATAGACAGTAAGACCGTTACGCAGAACGAAGCCGAAGAAAGTTCTGGGATAGAGACCTTGCAGATACTGTCGGTAGAGACTGGCGAGGATGTCACTCAGCAAGTGGTGTTGGACTCGGGATATGTGTTCCTGTTGGTGGCTCCTTATCTTGAAAAAGCGGATGACAGTATGATGGAGCGCCTGATAAGTCTTCATGATTACTGTGCCGAGAATGGTTATCAGTTCATCTGTCTTACGTCAAGCGGAGAAGACGGTATTGCGCGATGGGTTGAGCTCACAGGGGCAGAATACCCCTTCTGCTATACAGATGCTGAAGTGCTAAAGACAATGGTGCGTTCCAATCCAGGATTGCTGTTGCTACATAACGGTATCGTAGAGAACAAGTGGCCCCAGACCACCATTCCGGGCGAGGAAGAGCTTACAGCGCCTGTTCAGGAACTTCCTGCTTTCCATCCTGCCAAAAGGAGCATACACCAGAAGGCACTAAGGATATTCCTCTGGTACGTGCTACCGTTGCTTTTCTTTGCCGTAGCAGACAACCTATGGATAATGTGGAAACTGAGAAACTTACATAATATTAAACCAATTAAAAAACAAATTACAAATGAGAAAAAAGATTGTTGCAGGTAATTGGAAAATGAACAAGACCCTGCAGGAAGGTGTAGCTTTGGCAACTGAGTTGAAGGATATGTTGGCTGCCGAGAAGCCCAATTGTGAGGTTATCATTGGAACTCCTTTCATTCACCTGGCTACTGTCAGCGAGTTACTGAAGGACAGTGTTATTGCTGTCAGTGCAGAGAACTGTGCCAATAAGGAGAGTGGAGCTTACACCGGCGAGGTTTCTGCTGCTATGGTTAAGAGTACAGGTGCCGAATACGTAATACTGGGTCACAGCGAGCGTCGCGAGTACTATGCCGAGACTCCAGAAATCCTGAAGGAGAAGGTTGATTTGGCTTTGGCTAACGGCTTGAAGGTTATTTTCTGTATAGGCGAAAGTCTGGCAGAGCGCGAGGCAAACCAGCAGGAAGCTGTTTGCAAGGCTGAGTTGGCTGGTAGCGTTTTCCACCTGACAGCAGAGCAGTGGAAGAACGTTGTCATTGCTTATGAGCCCATCTGGGCCATCGGTACTGGTAAGACTGCTACTGCTGAGCAGGCCGAGGAGATTCATGCTTACATCCGCAGTTGTGTTGCTGAGGTTTACGGTGCTCAGGTTGCCGACGAAACCAGCATTCTCTATGGTGGTTCCTGCAAGGCA
This sequence comes from Bacteroidaceae bacterium, assembly GCA_017645305.1. Lineage (GTDB taxonomy): Bacteria > Bacteroidota > Bacteroidia > Bacteroidales > Bacteroidaceae > Physcousia. The sequence goes on from JAGCPD010000009.1 coordinate 46,522, forward strand.
AGCAATGCTCCCGAACTGTTTGCCAAGCCCGATATTGATGGTGGCCTGATTGGTGGTGCTTCTTTGAAGGCTCCTGATTTTAAGGGTATCATTGATGCATGGAAGTAATCAAATAACATCCAGGTTTCGCAGGCCGGAAGGCTTGCGAGCCTGATTTCTTATAACGTTCCTACATGAAGAAGCTTCTCTTATCATTCGTTCTTTTATTTGCCTGTACCATTGCAAATGCGCAGGTGAAATATACCGAGGAGATTCAGACTGTGACTCCTGGGCAAGGCCGGATAGTGCTGCACCAGAGTAAGGCTATTGCCGATTTGGTGAATGCACCTGCCGAGAAGGCTGTCCCTGTTGCCGTAAAATCAGAGAAGAAGGCATCTCCTGCTTCCGTAAAGAGTCCCCAGGTAGTTGATTCCCTTCTTGCCGATACTGTCAGGGTGCAGCCCACAGGAGCACGTGTGCGCATGAACGGCTATCGTATCCAGGTCTATCTGGGCGGTAACACCCGTAGTGGTAAGAGCGAGGCATTGATGATGAAGGAGCGTGTAAAGAGTCTCTTTATAGAGTTGCCTGTCTATGTCGGTTTCCTGTCGCCCCATTGGATTTGTCGTGTTGGTGATTTCCGTACTTACGAGGAGGCATCGGAGTATTTGCATAAGATGCGTGAGACGGGTCGGTTTGACGAGGCTGTTATCATAAAGAGTAAGATTAACGTACGCGAATAGATATGACCGAACTGGAAAAGGAACTGGAAGGGCACGTACACCGTATTCTTGAACTGATGGGCGAGGATGCAGACCGCGAAGGTTTGCTCAAGACACCTCAACGCGTGGCAAAGGCCATGCAGAACCTTACCCGGGGGTATGCCCAAGATCCCATTGCTATTCTTAATTCAGCCAAGTTCAGGGAGGACTACCGCCAGATGGTCATTGTCCGCGACATCAATTTCTATTCCCTTTGCGAGCATCACATGTTACCCTTTTATGGTAAGGTTCACGTAGCCTATATTCCCAACGGACAGGTTACGGGCCTTAGCAAGATAGCCCGTGTGGTAGATTGTTTCTCGCACCGCTTGCAGATTCAGGAGCGTATGACAAAGCAGATACGCGAGTGTATCCATGAGGCCCTTAACCCGTTGGGCGTGATGGTAGTGATAGAAGCCCAACACATGTGTATGCAGATGCGCGGGGTAGAGAAGCAGGGTAGCATTACCACTACCAGCGATTTCTGCGGAGCCTTTAATCAGGCCAAGACCAGAGAAGAGTTCTTGCAGCTTATTTCAAGATAACACGCTCGCCACATTCTTTGGCCAGTTCTTTAGCTTGTTTTGATTTTTCGTTGAACGCCGTCATCAGTTCGCGCAGGGCATCCTTGTCATTTCTTACCTCAGGTTTCTTTGTCTTTTCTATAATATCCTTCAGCTCGTTTTGAACAAGGCTCAACTTCAGGCTGGCCATCAGGTTGGGTACTATCTCGTCCAACCGTTCGTCGGCAGGCATTTCGGCGTGTAGTTTGCTTAGCGGAACATTGTCCAGGCAAAGGGTTGTTGCCAGTTTGTTTATGTCGGCATCGGGGTGGTTTACAAAGAAGTGTTCTGCCCGGAATCCCTCATCCTTTACATGCTCTAACCCTTCCGCCAGCATACGTTCATATAAAGGGTCAGATAGTTTTATTCCGTCATCCGCCAGACTGTAATGGATAAATTCTATTACTGTCAGTGGAACGTTGTTTCCGTCTTCATCTTCCATCTGGCCCATGAATTTCTCTCCGTGTCTGACCAGCATCTGCATCAGGGTAAATTCTCGTGTATTCCCTTGGGTAACGGTGGAGCCGTGTATTTCAGTTTCAGTACCCGTGGGGATTTGCTGCTGTGTGGGGGCAGGTCTCTCCGGACCGGCATCAGGGTTCACTGGCACCTTCCTTCTCTCCTCCCGTTCCTGCTCCTTGCGCTTCTCTTCCCTCAGCCTTAGAATCTGTTTCTGTACAGCATCTGTTATCAGGCGCTCCTCCATGTGCAGTTTCTGGGCTGCCTGGCGAATGTACAGCACGCGGGTTATCTCATCGGGTATCACGGCAATGCTTTCCGATACATTGTGAATCAACAGTCCCAGCTTGTTGGGGTCATCCTTTGCATTCTCCATCAGGTGGCTTGTCTTGTAGTTGACAAAATCTACCTGGTGTTCCTTCAGGTATTGCTGGTACTCTGTGGCATTGTGCTTACGTGCAAAGCTGTCAGGATCGTCACCGTCTGGCAGAAGTAGCAGTTTAACGTTCATGCCCTCGGCCAGCAGCATATCTATGCCTCGTTCGCTGGCATGGATACCCGCCTCGTCTCCGTCAAAGATAACGGTAATGTTGTTAGTCATGCGGTGTATCAGCCTTATCTGCTCGTTTGTTAGGGCCGTACCGCTCGATGCCACCACGTTTTCCACGCCCTGCTGATGCATAGCCATCACATCGGTGTATCCCTCCACCAGATAGCAAAGATCCTGCTTGCGTATGGCTTCCTTGGCCTGATAGAGTCCGAACAACTCACGCCGTTTGCTATATACAAGGCTCTCGGGCGAGTTCATATACTTCACACTGACACCTTTGGTAGCGGCATCCAGGACCCGTCCACCAAAGCCTGCCACACGTCCGCTCATTGTAAAGATGGGCCATATCACACGTCCGCGGAAGCGGTCGCGCAGCGTTCCGTCCTGCTCGTTCTTCATGCAGAGTCCTGTCCCCAGGCTCAGTTTGGTGTCTTTCTCGTTGGGAGTGTTGGTGAGGAACTTTTCTTGATAACCGGCCTTCAGGGCATCTGCGGCCAGCGTATGTTCGCGGTTGTTGGGACTGTATCCCACCTGAAATTTCTTCAGAATGTCGTCGCGGAAGCCCCTTCCCCGGAAGTAAGCCAGTCCAATGGCTTTTCCATCGGGTGTATTGTTCAGTTCATTTTGGAACCAGTCTCGAGCCCACTCATTCACTATAAACATACTGTCACGGTCGTTGCGCGATTCCAGCTCCTCCTTTGTAAGCTCCTTCTCCTGTATCTCAATGCCGTATTTCTTGGCCAGATAGCGTAAGGCATCGGGATAGGAGAGCTGTTCGTGCTTCATGATAAAGTGTACGGGTGTTCCTCCCTCGCCGCAGGCAAAGCATTTGCACAGGTTCTTGGCAGGCGAGACCATAAAGGACGGCGTAGTGTCATCGTGGAAAGGACACAGCCCCTTCAGATTCACACCGGCACGTTTCAGCGTAACAAAGTCAGATACCACATCCACAATGTTTGCAGCATCCAGAATCTTGTCAACCGTAAGTCTGTCTATCATTTCCTGTTCTTTTTGAAGTTATCGGCCTTACGGCCTAAATTTTCGTTTTCGTTTTGGTTTTCGTTTTCTTTAACTTCTTTGTAATTTAATGCAAAAGTATGTAATTTTTGCGAAAAAGCCTCCCATTGTCAGAAAAAAAGTGTAAGTTTGCAAGATAAACCGAAAAACGACAGCATTATGAATACCCAATTAGTTGAACGTTTTCTGAAATACGTATCTTTCGATACCCAGTCAAGTGAGGAGTCTGCCTCTTGTCCCAGTACCCGCAAGCAGTTTGCCTTGGCAGAGTATCTGCGTGATGAACTTACCGCTTTAGGTTTGCAGGATGTCTATATGGACGAGAATGCATACGTCTATGCCACCCTTCCTGCCAATACAGACCGTCCTGTGCCCACCATAGGCTTCATTGCTCACATGGATACTTCGCCTGACTGCAGCGGAGCCGACATACATCCGCGTATTATCCGCAATTACGACGGCACCGACGTAGTGCTCGATGCAGCCCAAGGCATTGTTACCCGTGTTTCCGCCTTTCCTGAGCTGAAGGACCACGTAGGCGAGGACCTTATTGTAACCGACGGTCACACCCTTCTGGGGGCCGATGACAAGGCAGGAATTGCCGAGATTGTAACTGCCGTTACCTACCTGCAGGAGCATCCTGAGATAAAGCATGGCAAGGTTCGCATAGCCTTCAATCCCGATGAAGAAATAGGTGCCGGCGCACACCTCTTCGATGTCAGGAAGTTCGGCTGCCAGTGGGCATATACTATGGACGGCAGTGAGGTAGGGGAACTGGAGTACGAGAACTTTAATGCCGCCAGTGCCAGAATTACCGTTAAGGGCTGCAACGTACACCCTGGTTATGCTAAGGACAAGATGGTAAATGCCGTTCTTATTGCCAGCGAGTTTGCGCAGGAGATGCCCCAAAACGAGGTTCCCCAGAAGACCTCCGGCTACGAGGGCTTTTATCATCTTACAGGCATTCAGGGAACTGTTGAGGAGGCCAAACTTTCTTATATCATCCGCGACCACAACCGCCAGATGTTTGAGATGCGCAAGAAAGTCATGCTCGATATGGTAGAGCGTTTCAACCAACGCTATGGCTCCGGGACTTTGCTGATTGAGCTTGCTGATCAGTATTACAATATGCTCTCTCAGCTCAGCGACAAGCCCCATGTTACCGAAATTGCCAAGCAGGCCATTCAGGAGGCGTGCGGTGTATGCCGCGTTATTCCTATTCGTGGCGGAACCGATGGAGCCCAGCTTTCGTTCAAGGGCCTTCCCTGTCCCAACATCTTTGCTGGCGGACTTAACTTCCACGGCCGTCATGAGTTTGTCTCCATCCAGAGTATGGAGAAGGCCATGCAGACCATCGTAAACATTTGCCGCATCACGGCCGAGCGGTAATGCTCCGTCTAATATCAGCCTCTTTCTTTTTGTAAATTAAGGTGGCTTCTGATTTTTACGTTTGCTTTTGCCCTCATAAAGAGCGGTTATTTCTCCTTGCAAAACGGCATTTTCTCCCAGATGGAACATATTCTATCGAGAGAGGAAATAAAATTACATTTCCAAAGGGCGTTTTTCTGCCAATCGATAGGTACGATGACTTGAATCGATTCAAATCTGGAAATGAATCGGTTCAAGTCATGTAATGAATCGATTCACCATTTTGGACATCATAATGAGAAATTTTTCATATAGGAAATATTTTGACAATTTTAATTCACCGTCCTATCTGTCTCACTTCAGTTTTAAGCCATAAGATGGTAAAAATACAGCAAAACACAGTTTTTTCGCCCCTTTTTCATTACCATTGTATCCCCTCGCACCCAACTTCCGAGTCTTTCCAAAGGAAAATCAGGGATTCTTGCAAATACTTTACGACGTACAGGTAGTATGACAGTTGCTGCAAAGCATCTGAATGTAAGCCGTTGTACCCTATACCGGTATTTAAAGAAATACACTTTTCTGAGGCAAAAAAAATTAAAATCTGTTTTGCCCGACAAAGCACTTTAGTCATCGAAATGGGATTTTTTGTGTTCATTTTGGGTGAAAAAGTACAGATCCCGTGTCAATTTGGCGGGCTTAGTGCAATTTTTAACATTATTATAAGGTTAATTAAAAAAAATTATGTAATTTTGCGCTTGTGTTGTGTAAAATATCTAAAAACGGATGAAGAAAAAACGTATGTTTCGTACAATCGGTCGTTTTATTGCAGCACAAAGAAGAGAGAGAAAATATATACATTATTAATTTTATTATTAACATTAAACAAAACAAAATGGGTAAAAAATTCCTTTCAATCCTTGCTTGTATGTTGATGACAGCAAGCATGGCGCTGGCCCAGAAGCAGATTACAGGTACAGTAGTCGATGCTGAGTCAGGTGAGCCTCTGATTGGAGTTGCTGTACGTGTTCCCGACACATCTGTAGGTGTGCTGACAGACATTAACGGCCAGTTCTCAATCACACTTCCCGCAGGCCAGAAGAGCCTGAATTTTAGTTTTATGGGTATGAAGCCCGCCACTCTTGATGCCCGAGACGGCATGAAGGTGCTGATGGAGACAGACACCAAGGCTATGGACGAGGTTATTGTTACCGGTTACGGTACCGGAAGAAAACTGGGTTCTGTGGTAGGTGCGGTAGCAACTGTAAACAGCGCGAAATTGGAAAAGGCTGTTACACCAAGTTTTACAGATGCTTTGGCAGGTCAGGTTTCCGGTTTGAGCGTTTTGTCTTCAAGCGGTGACCCCACCACAGCTGCTACTATCCGTCTGCGTGGTGTAAACTCCATTGAATCAAGCAATGCACCCCTCTACATTTTGGATGGCGCTCCCGTTACATCAACGGTATTTAACACATTGAACCCTGCTGACATCCAGAGCATTACCGTTCTGAAGGATGCTGCTTCTACGGCTATCTACGGTTCACGTGCAGCCAACGGTGTTATCGTTATTACCAGCCGCAAGGGTAAGTACAACGAGCGTGCCAATCTGACAGTTCGTGCTCAAGGCGGTTTCTCTTCTGCTGTTTCTGATGGTATAGAGATGATGAATGCTGAAGAGAACATTCGTTTCCGCGACATGATTGGTCAGCCTGTAAGCCAAGCTATCAGAGACGCTGCTGAAAAATATGGCATTGACACAAACTGGCGCAACGAGGTTATCAACAAGTCGGCTCCTACCTACACCTTTGATGCCGCTATGAGCGGTGGTAGTGAGTACATCAACTACTACATCTCACTAAATCACCATAACCAGCAGGGTATCATTGACCAGTCTGGTATGCACCGTACAACATTGCGTTCTAATATCGAGGCTCGCTTGAACAAGTGGTTCAAAGCAGGCATCCAGATTAATCTGGGTAGTAATTTCTATGAGCAGAATAATGAGGCTCAGGCAACAGATGGTATCTATACCAGCAACCCCATGGTATTCTCTCGCATGGCTATGCCTTATGATTCTCCATACTACTATTCTTTTGATGCCAATGGTAACATTGTTTATGGCGATCGTGCTCAGTATCTGAAATATACGGGTAGAACAGCACCTTGGTGGGTTAACCAGAACCGTGAATATACACGCAAGCGTCTTACCCTGAACATCAACGCATTTGAGCAGATTAACCCCATTGCAGGTTTGACACTCCGTGCTCAACAGGCTATTGATGGTTATGACTATACTTCAGAGGGTAAGTACTTCCCCTATGAGAATTTTACCACCCCCATGGGTTCTACCGTTAGAGCAAGCGAAGGTTATACCTCAAATGGATTCACCCGCTATACATCTTATACCTTCACTCATACTGCAGAATATAAGCATAATTGGGGACAACATGGATTCTCTGCTTTGCTTGGTCAGGAGTCTATCTTTAGTCGCAACAAAAGTTTTAGTGTTTACACAGAGGGGCAGACAGATCCCCGTCAGGTGCGTCTGACTGATGGTACAACTGTAGCAATCGATAATATTAGCGACAGCCGTGCAGAAGAGTCTTTCAACTCTTTCTTTACCACTCTGAGCTACAACTTTGCAGAGAAGTACTTCTTTGATGCATCTTACCGTGCAGATGGAAGTTCTCGCTTTGCTCCCGGCCACCGTTGGGGTCACTTCTATTCTGTTGGTGCTATGTGGGACATCAAGAAAGAGAACTTCATGAAGGACGTTAAGGTTATTGATATCCTGAAACTACGTGCTAGCTATGGTAAGGTTGGTAATGCTTCCGGTGCAGGTGCTTATGACTATTATGGTACCATCGATAGTGGTGGTTTGTATAATGGCGTAAGTTCCCTGGGCATTGGCGATCCCAGCAACACCACACTCACATGGGAGAAGGTTAGCTCACTGAACGTAGGTGTAACTGTAGGACTTTGGGACCGCGTACTTTTGAACATTGATGCATATCGCAAGAAGACAACCGATATGCTCATGGAGATACCATATTCTTATACAACAGGCTTCACTGGTGGTATGGGTAACATCGGAGGAATGGTCAATAAGGGTGTTGATGTAGATGTTAACGTTGACCTTATCAAGAACAAGAACGTTCATTGGAGCGTAAAGGGTAACTTTAACTACAACAAGAACGTTATTACTGAACTCTTTGCCGGTCGTGACGAGTACGTTGTTGCCAATACAGGTATGAAATACGAGGTTGGACATGCTCTTGGCGAACACTATAGCGTACGTTATGCTGGTGTTGATTCTCGTGATGGTAAGCCCATGTGGTTAGATAAGAACGGTAACCTTACCAAGGTTTACAACGAGGAGGAGAACTCTGTTTTCACGGGTCAGAACCGTTATGCTCCTTGGAGCGGTGGTTTCGGTACCACATTTGAGTGGAAGGGTCTCTCTATCACGATGGACTTCCAGTGGCAGGCTCGTAAGTACATGATTAACAATGACAACTACTTTATGAAGAATGCCAACTTTGCTACACAGTTCAACCAAAGTAAAGAAATGCTGAACGTATGGACAACACCTGGTCAGGTTACTGATATTCCTGCATACGGTGAGGAGGTTGAGTTTGATACCCACCTAATTGAGAATGCTTCTTTCCTTCGCATGAAGAACGTGATTATTCAGTACACGCTGCCCAAGAAGTGGATGGCTGCAACCAAGGCTATCAAGAATGCAAAGATATTCTTCGTAGGCCGCAACCTTCTGACTCTTACCAAATTCTCTGGTTACGATCCCGAGCCAGATATCAATCTTGTGAAGTTCAACTATCCTAATACCCGTCAGTTTGTATTTGGTGCTGAGCTTACATTCTAAATTATCAACGGAATATAATTAAGAATAATAAAGATATGAAAAAAGTATATATTTCACTGATGCTGTTGCTCGGTCTTCTTAGTTCCTGTAGTATGGACAAGTCACCTTATGGTGTACTGGACGAAACGACAGCTATTCAGAACATGAATGACCTAGCCCGTCTGCGCAACGGTGCATATACCAGACTGCGTAGTATGACTGCAGGTACATGGGTTACATACTCTGATATTCAGATGGATCAGTTCCATGGTCTTACTAGCAATGGTAACCGGGTGGGTATTATCTCCAACGGTTTGATTACCTCTTCGCAGGACGATATTGAGGGCTTCTTCAGAGCCTGCTACGCTTATATTGCAGACATGAACTATCTGATTGAGCAGTGCGACAAGTTTGCTGCCACTATGAGCGAGGCTGACCAGCCTGCTATTGCACGCTATAAGGCAGAAGCCTGCTTTACACGCGCATTTGCATATTTCTATTTGATTGATCACTATTGCCAGCCATATGCAAAGGTAGATCCTACAGCTGCCCACACAGGTGTACAGATTGTTACCAAGTATGAACCTACAGGTGATGTTACCAAATACCCCTCACGTAGTACATTGGAAGAAAGCTATGCATTGGTAGAGAATGACTTGGAAACTGCATATAATGGTCTGAAGGCATACGAAGCTGCTGATGACGAGGCCGTTGCTCCTAATGCGGCTTATCTCAGTTCTTATGCCGTAGCAGCTATGCAAGCACGTGTGGCACTGATTAAGGGTGACTATGATACCGCCAAGACAAAGGCTGACGAGGTTATCGGCTCTGGCAAGTATGCACTTACCGAGATTGACGACTATGAGAAGCTGTGGACCAATGATGAGGGTACAGAAGTTCTCTTCCGTCCCGTCATGAGCAATGTAGAGGGTCTTGTTTCTACAGGCGAAGCTTATACAGCAAGTTCTTCTGAAACATCTGCAGATTACATTGCTACAACTGCTACGCTTGCTCTTTATTCTGATGGTGATGTTCGTTTTGACGCTTTCTTTAAGGTCTGGAATTTGGATATTGAAGGTACTCAGGTTGGATCTTATGTATTCTTGAAATATCCTGGAAATGCATCTTTGCGAACAGGATCTGAGAACAACTATGTGAATATGCCAAAGCCCTTCCGCCTGTCTGAAATGTATCTGGTTGCTGCCGAAGCTGCCGCAAAGACTAACGCAGATGCCAGTCCATACTTGAATGCTCTGATGGCTAAGCGTATCACAGGTTACATGGATGCCAACTATCCAGTTAATACTGTTATGGACGTTATTAAAGCTGAGCGTCAGCGTGAGTTGCTGGGTGAGGGCTTCCGTATGAGTGACCTCCGTCGTTGGAACGATGGCTTCAAGCGTGATGGCGCACATCTTGAGAATCCTGCTTTGGATCCATTTATCGTAGCTGCAGGTGCTAATTTGGGTTATGCTGCTGATGATTACCGCTTCACTTGGCCTATCCCCAAGACTGAGATAGACTCTAACCCCAACGTGGCAGGTCAGCAGAACCCTGGTTATTAATAATCAGGTACATTTAAATACAAACAAAGAAATTTTATAAGAATATGAAAATTTCAAAGATATATATTGCCGTAGTTGCAGCACTAACATTCACGGCTTGTGCTAATAAGACGGAGTGGGATATTCCTGAAGATTGGAACACAACAGGAGATGTTACTGTAGCTATGGGTAAGGCCACCTACTCTGTTAGTGAGGCTAAAGGTATGATTAACATTCCTATCATCGTAACAGGTGAGCGTAATGCAAACGTCAAGGTAACTGTAGAAGTTTCCGCAGGTGATGAAAATCCTGCTGAAGAAGACAAGAATTACCTTGTTACCAGCAAGAGTGTTATTATCAGTCCCGACCAGAATGAGGCTAATATAGAGATTGTCACAGTTGATGACGAAGATATTAATGACAATCGTGTTTTTAACATTACCTTGGTTAGCGTTCAAGGTGCTACCATAGACGAGACTAACAGGGTTACTGTTGTTACTCTGAAGGACAATGATGCACTCTTCTATGAGAAGTTTGCGGGTAAATGGACAATGACATTCCAGTCTGCTTATGACGACGGACCTGTAGAGTGGGATTGTACTATTACCACTGCAGATGAAGATGATCCCGACTATAATAAGTATATGTACGTGAGTGGTATGATGGGTTATAGCTGGACACAAGCTATTCTGGAGTACAATTACGATAAGGAAACAAGGGAAGGTACATTGTCATTTGTGCCAGGAGCAACTTTTGCAGAAGAGGTTAACTTTGGCTTGGGTGGCTATAACAACGTATTCCTTTATGGTATGAGTTTTGAAGGTAAGCCTGTTAATGCATCTTTGGTAGGTACTTGGAGTGAAGATTTCAAGAGTATTACATTCCACCAAGATCCGGAAGGTGTAATTGGCGTATACTTCTATATTGATGCCGGTTATACATGGGATAAGGGAACAATCGAGGCAATGACCAAGAAGTAATCCCGCATTCTATTTTACCAAAGAGGGTGAGCACGCAGAAAACGAGCTCACCCTCTTATTTGCAAAAACATTATTTGTTCCTATACATTATAAAAAATGGTAGCGTTCGTAAAAAGACTTCTTTTTTTATCTCTATTCATATTTGTGGTAACTGCCAGTAAGGCTGACAGGGCTATGAAGGGTATCTGGGAAACCATCACTCTTACAAACGGTTCGCAAGTGCGTGCCGAGTTGCAAGGTGATGAGCATTTTCATTTCTGGCAATCGGAAAGCGGTGAGAAATATTTACTTTCTGAAGGGAAATGCAAACTTGCGACTGGCGAGGAAATAAACAAGCGGGCCACTGCTGCATATACATCATATCTGCAGGCGGAAGCTAAAATCCGCAAGAAATCTCCACTAATGAAAGCCCAGTCCCACATGACAGGACATAAGAAAGGGCTTATCATTTTGGTTGAATTCTCGGACCTGAGCTTCAGCATGGAAAATCCCTCGGAATTCTTTACCCGTATGGCCAACGAGGAAGGTTTTGTCTCTGGTTCCCAGAAAGGCAGTATCAGAGACTATTTTATTAATCAGAGTAACGGTAAGTTCGTACTGGACTTTGATGTAGCAGGTCCCTATAAGCTGTTACAACCCTATAGTTTTTATGGCAAGGATGGTGAAAACGGCAATATAGATGTAAATGTCAAACAGATGATTACACAGGCTGTTGGTATGGCAGGCAACGAGGTTAATTACAAAGACTATGACTGGGACGGGGATGATGAGGTGGAGCAGGTTTATATCATTTATGCCGGTGGCGGACAGGCTACAGGCGGTGGGGCTGATACAGTCTGGCCACACAAGTCAAGCATTTCCGGTGGATCACTCAGTGATAGGACCATGGTGATGGATGGTGTAATCATAGATAACTATGCCTGCTCTAACGAGATGTATGGAAAGAAGCCTGCCGGAATAGGTACGATATGCCATGAGTTCAGTCATTGCCTGGGCTATCCTGATATGTATGATGTGAGAGGTAATGAAGGCGAGACGAATACTTGGTACGGTATGGGCAGTTGGGACCTGATGAACAGTGGAAGCCATAATTCTAATGGCTATTGTCCCGCAGGTTACACCGGCTGGGAGAAATGGCAGGCAGGATGGATAGCCCCCATCGTACTGAACGAAGATAAAATCGTAGAAGGAATGACGCCACAGTCGGAACATGGCGAGTCGTACATTATATACAACGCAGGAAATCCCAATGAATACTATATGCTGGATAACCGACAAAAAACAAGTTGGGACAGGGCTTTGGCAGGAACTGGCCTGCTTATTATGCACGTAGATTACGACCCTAGAAGATTTGTTGTACACGGGCGTCCCAACACACCTGTGGATGATAATGACCACCAGCATATTACTATTATACATGCTGACAACAAAACGGGGGATAACGATGAGGAGGGAGACCCCTATCCCTACGGTAATAACAATTCACTATCCAACATTACTACGCCTGCTGCTACGGTCTATAACAGAAATACGGACGGCAGCAACTTTATGAACATAAAGATTAGCGAGATAACACAAAACGAAGACGGTACTATTTCCTTTGTTTTCGGAGATAAGGCCAAAGCTGACAAGAGTATTCTGCTGAGTGAAACCTTTGACAACTGTAAAGGAACGGGGGGTAACGATGGTACGTGGCTTACGATGCGTACCGCAGTAGGCGAATTCAAACCTGATAATGAAGGATGGGAAGCAGCATACATAAAGGGCGGTTATCTGTGTGCCCGTGTGGGCGACAAGGCTTCTAATGCAAAATTACAGTTCCCCGCCCTGGAATTCAAAGATAAGACAGTTCTTTCTTTTTGTGCTGCACCATTTGCTCAGGAGGGAACTATGACATTGAATGTGAGCACAGATGACACTGGATTAAAAATTGCTACTCCATCTTTTGCTCTTACACCACAAGAGTTTATAATCTGTGAAACAGAAATTGAGGGTAGTGGCACAGCACATATTATCTTACAAGCAGATTGTCGTTTTTATCTTGACAATGTGGTAGTTAAGTCTGATGATACCGATGCCATCGATAGTCTAAAGTCCGATGGCCGGTACTCAATAGCCAATGGTCCTTTCTACGACCTCTCTGGTCGCAAGGTTAACTCCCAATTAAAGAAGGGCGTTTACATTATAAATGGAAAAAAGGTGCTGAAATAACGTAAACGATAACTTTTGAAGATAATAAATAAAACGAAAAAGTGGCTCGCACAAAAAGGAATGTGTTAGCCACTTTTCTAATGACCTGCTTATATGCAATAAAAAAAGAAGAGTCTTATTTTCTTAGCTCAGAAATGTACTGGTTAACATAAGATACTTGAAGATGGATAAATTATGTCGATTATACAAAAATGCGTTACGCAAATTTGTATAATTGAATTATGCTGATTATCTTTGCACTCGTATAATGTAATAATAGCTACAAGATGATAAAGAATCCTTTTCTGACTTACGGCTACAATGGGCCAGATTATTTTTGCGACAGAACAGAAGAGACAAGAAGGCTGACATCTCTGCTTGTTAATGGCAATCATGTAGCGCTGATGTCGCCAAGAAGAATGGGTAAGACCGGGCTTATTCGGCATTGTTTCGCCCAGCAAGAGCTTCAGGATAACTATTATCTGTTTGTTGTGGATATCTATGCTACAAAAACATTGGCTGAACTTACCTATGAATTAGGTCGAAACATACTATCTGTACTGAAATCAAAAGAGCGGAAAGCCTGGGAACGCTTTATTCATATAGTTGGTTCACTGCGAACAGGTATTACCCTGGATGCTATGGGACAGCCAAGCTGGAATCTGGAGATAGGAGACATAGAATCACCCAAGATGTCTCTTGACGAAATCTTCCTGTATCTGAAGTCTGCAGACAAACCTTGCCTTCTAGCCATAGACGAATTCCAAGCTATCATAGATTATCCTGAGCAGAATGTAGAGGCCCTGCTAAGAACCTATATTCAAGAATGTAATAATGCGTGGTTCGTTTTCTCTGGTTCAAAGCGTCACATGATGGGTGAGATGTTCTCTTCACCGGCAAGACCTTTCTTTCAGAGCGCATCGACAATATCCCTGAAACCTATTCCACTGGATGCGTACTCTTCCTTTATTATACATCATTTCGAAGAAGGAGGAAAACAAATAATGCGGGAAGCTATTGAGTATATCTACGAGAAATTTGAGGGCACAACATGGTATATACAAAAAATATGCAATGAGCTGTATGCAATGACAGAAGTTGGTATTGCATGTGAAATCAAGGACGTAGATATGGCCATTAGTTATGCCGTAGAAGAAAAGGATGATACTTATCAAGACCTGATAGCGAGGCTCTCGGCAAGACAGAAGGCATTATTGCTCGCTTTGGCTCGTGCAGGTAAGAACGTTCAGCCAACCAGCGGAGAGTTCATCAAAAAATATCATCTTACCTCTGCCAGTGCAGTACAGAGGAGTATGGCGGCATTAATGGAAAAGGATATTGTCACAAATAACAATGGGCAATACTATATTTATGATTATTTCTTATATTACTGGCTGAGTCAGAAATAAACATTAGGCTCTATTCTTTAGAAAAAGTGGCTCGCGCATTTCTTCTGTGCAAGCCACTTTCTATAGTATTAACAGCAGCAATAGCACAACCGGTACTGTTAGGAAGCCAAACAGGTTACTGTGCAATGCTGGTTGCCAATCTGCAGTTTGAAGGCGCCGGGTTCCAAGTGCCATTTTCCGTCGATTCCAACAAATGCAAGGTCGCTGGCAGGCAGACGGAAGGTAACGGTTTGCTGCTGACCTGGCTTAAGCTCTATCTTCTGGAAGGCTCTCAGGCGGCGGCTCTCAGGAACGATGCTTGCTACCATATCACGGCTAAAGAGTAGGACGCTCTCCTTACCAATGCGGTTACCCGTATTCTTTACATCAACGTTGACGGTGAGAATGTCGCCATTGCGGAATTCTGATTTGTCCACACGCAGGTTGCTATAGGCAAAGGTGGTATAGCTAAGTCCGTAACCGAAGGGCCACTGAACATTTACTTGTGCATTGTAATCGTAAACGCCTTCCATGATACCTGTTTCCTCGCTCACGCGATAGTCGTATGTGGTGAGTGAAGCGGAATGACGAGGATAGGTGTAAGGCATACGACCCGAGAAGTTCTCATCGCCTGCCAAAAGACGGGCAAGGGCATCACCACCCTCGTTTCCGGGCAGAAGGATATCAACTACAGCAGAAACCAACGGCTCTATGTCGCTGATGAGGCGGGGACGACCGCCGTTGATGATTAGGATGATGGGCTTGCCTGTGGCAGCCAGTTCCTTTACCAGTTGACGCTGATTGGCAGAAAGGGCCAGGTTGTCAAGGTTTCCGGGTGTCTCAGTGTATGAGTTCTCGCCTACACAGGCCAGGATGATATCAGCCTTCAGGGCAGCAGCAACGGCTTTTGCAATCTCTGGCTCATTCTCCTCCCAGTATTGTCCGTCGTTGTTGTAGGTAACACCGGCCTCGTAGATGATATTGTCCTTGCCGAAACGCTGCTGCATAGCTTCCAGTATGGTGTTCTTGTCAGAAGCGTTTTTGTCGGCATCCTTCCCCTGCCAAGTGTAGCTCCAACCGCCGTTCAGACATCTCATAGAGTTGGCGTTAGGTCCTGTCACAAGGATATTCTTGCCTTGCTGCAGTGGCAATGTGTTGTTCTGGTTCTTCAGCAGTACCATAGTTTCTACGGCAGCATCAAGGGCAGCCTTTCTGTGGGCAGCTGAACCAAATTCAGGATAGTCCTTGGGGTTGGTGTCGGGTTGTTCAAAAAGTCCCATACGCATCTTCATTCTTAGAACACGTCGAACAGCATCGTCTATGCGCTCCATGCTTACACGGCCCTCGCGTACCAATTCTACCAGCAGGTCGCAGAACGAAAGGTCGTAAGGCTCCATAGTCATATCAATACCTGCGTTAATGGCCATGCAGATAGCGTCTTTCTTGTTGGCTGCTACCATCTCTCTCTTCCACAGGTTGTCTATGTCTGCCCAGTCAGTAACGAGCATACCATCCCAACCGGTTTCCTCCTTGAGCCATTGGGTGAGGTATTTGGCATTGATATGCATGGGGATACCGTTAACAGAGCCAGAGTTAACCATCACAGAGGTTGCACCAGCCTCGACACATGCCTTGAACGGTGCAAAATGCTTCTCGCGCAACTCAAACTCTGGTAGATAGCTTGGTGTACGGTCCTTGCCCGTGCGGGCAATACCATACGCCATAAAGTGTTTTACGGAGGTACCTATATGATAGCGGTCAATATTCTTTTCTTTACCTTGGAATCCTTCAATCATGGTCTTTCCCATAACGGCATTGACCAGACAATCCTCGCCGAAGTTCTCCCATACACGTGGCCAACGGGGGTCGCGAGACAGGTCAACGGTAGGTGAGTATGTCCATGGGCAGTTGGAGGCGCGTGTCTCGTATGCCGTGATAGTGGCAGCTTTCAGGGCCAACTCGGGATTAAAAGAAGCACCAAGGTTAATGTTCTGTGGGAACAGCGTACCGCCCAGCGTATAGGTAGTGCCGTGATTCTGATCGAGACCATATACGCAGGGGATGCCGCATCCGCGTATGGAGTATTCGTTGATGGTGCTGATGGTTTTGTACCAGTATTCTGGTGTCTGAGCCACAGGACCTGGGGCGTTCAGGATAGAGCCTACCTTATATTTTATTAGGGCGCGTTCCAGTTTGTCGTTGTCCAGGACGAAGTTTCCCTTCTCCCAGTGCCCAATGACGTCTATGACCAGCTCGGTCATCTGTCCCACTTTCTCCTCGAGTGTCATTTTTGCCACATGGGCAATAATATCCTGCTCTGTGCGGAGCTTTACGGCTTTCTGGTCGGCAAAGACCGCACAATGCACCATAGCCAGACAAACCGTTAATAATAACTTTTCCATATTGTTTACATACATTTTAGGTTAATATTCTCCACAAAGATACAAATAATTTCGAATATGACTAAGAAAAGGCCTTAAAATGAACTTACTCTACCGTTACGCTCTTGGCCAGATTGCGGGGACGGTCAACGTCCTTGCCCTTGCAGACGGCAATGTGGTAGGCTAGCAACTGCAGGGGAATGCTGGCGATGAGGGGCTGGAAGCACTCCAACGTATCAGGGAGGGTGATGATGTGGTCGGCAAACTTCTGAATCTGGTCGTCGCCCTCAGTAACAAGGGCTGTGACACGTCCGCCACGGGCACGTACCTCTTGTATGTTGCTGATGACTTTCTCATAAAGTCGGTCACGTGTGGCAATGACGAAGACAGGCATTTCGGAGTCAATAAGGGCGATGGGGCCGTGCTTCATTTCGGCAGCAGGATAGCCCTCTGCATGGATGTAGCTGATTTCCTTCAGCTTCAGCGCACCCTCCAGTGCTACGGGGTAGTTGTAGCCACGTCCCAGATAGAGGCAGTTCTTGGCGTATGTGAAGATGGGCGCCAGACGTTCTATCTGCTCGTTGGTATTCAGGGCCTGCTCCATTTTCTCTGGAATCAGCGTCAGTTCCTTTACCATCTCCTTGTACTGGTCGCCAGGGATAGTGCGGCGCTCGTTGGCAATACACAAAGCAAGCATGGAGAGGACGGTTACCTGACCGGTGAAGGCCTTGGTGGAAGCCACTCCAATCTCTGGCCCTACGTGGATGTAGACACCCGTAGAGGTCTGACGGGGAATGCTGGCACCAATGGCGTTGCAGACACCAAAGACAAAGGCTCCGGCCTTGCGCGCCAGTTCGATGGCTGCCAATGTGTCGGCCGTCTCACCGCTCTGCGAGATAGCGACGACTACATCATCAGGGTAGATGACAGGGTCACGATAACGGAACTCTGAGGCGTACTCTACTTCTACAGGGATGCGACAAAGGCTCTCGAAGAGTTGCTTGCCGATGAGACCCGCATGCCAACTGGTTCCACAAGCCACAATGATGATACGGCGGGCACTGACCAGTTTCTCGCGATAATCAATGACGGCAGAGAGAGTAATACGGTCGGCATCTACGTTGATACGGCCACGCATACAGTCGCGCAGACACCCGGGTTGTTCAAAGATTTCCTTAAGCATGAAGTAGGGATAGCCGCCCTTTTCCAACTGTCCTAACGTAACGTCTATTTGCTTCACGTTGGGCTTTTGTGTCTCATTATCCATGTTCACTACCTTCAGTTCTTCGCCCAGATGCAACACGGCAATGTCACCGTCGTTCAGATAGACTACCTTGTCGGTGTATTCGGCAATGGGACTTGCATCTGAAGCCAGATAGAAGGCACCGTCATTACCGAGACCTACTACCAAGGGTGAGCTTTGGCGGGCACAGATAACGGTGTCTGGATGTTCGCGGTCCAGGATGGCGATAGCGTAAGCGCCTATTACCTGGTGTAAAGCTACCTGAACGGCTTCCAGGAGTCCTATTCCGTTGCTTTGCATAATGTATTCCACCAGTTGCACCAGCACTTCCGAGTCAGTGACACTCTTAAACTGTATGCCGCGTCCGACGAGCTTTTCCTTCAGTGTCAGGTAGTTCTCGATGATGCCATTGTGGATGAGTGCCAGCCTACCAGAAGCTGAGTAGTGGGGATGGGCGTTGGTGCTGTTAGGCTCTCCGTGCGTGGCCCAGCGGGTATGGGCAATGCCCACACTGCCCGTGGTATCTTTTTCTTCGCAAAAGGCTTCCAGGTCTGCAACCTTTCCCTTGGCTTTATACACGTTTAGGTTACCGCTCTCACTAATCATTGCCACTCCGGCGCTGTCATAGCCTCGGTATTCCAGTCTCTGTAGTCCTTTAATCAGGATGGGGTAGGCACGCTTGGTGCCGATGTAGCCTACAATTCCGCACATATAGATTTTATTTGCTTTTGGTTGTACATCTTATGGATTTGGTTCTCCGTCTTTTTGCTGTCAATTTGATTAAAACGGGTGCAAAGATACGTCATTTTGGTTGATTTTCAAAGAAAACGAAAGCAAAAAGTTGACAAAACTCAGTTTTGTTGATGTGTTTAATAGAACTTTCTGAGGTAAAGCTGGAAGTAAATGTTGTCAGGTCATTCTATCTTCATCAACAGCAAGCCGATGGCAATCCAGATAATCTCCCTGACACGACAAATGATACTGACAAACATTCCTGTGGCAGCAGAAAGGCCCAATGCTGCTATGGAGAGCATGAAGCCACCCTCCTGAACGCCTAACTGCAGTGGCAGGAAGCCTATGAGGTTGGCAAAGAGGGAGGTGAAAGCCAAAATGAGAACACTGTGCAAGAAAGTGAGGATGTAACCCTCTATCCCTCCTCCACCGTTGATGCCGATGCTCAGGAGCATGAACATAATCTCAAGACTTTGCACGATGCGCGAGAGGTACTCCAACAGGAAACTGCTGTAAAAGGCTTTTTTGTCTTGCTGATGCAGGGCTGCTATCTGACGATCGACGTTTTGCAGGGCTTCTGAGTGCTTTTCCAGAAAACGCTGGCTCCAGCCCTTAAGACCGGGTATTTTGCCAATCAGACGCAGGGTCTTAATGACCAAGCCGTTTTTGTAGCCACGTGAGAATAGGTAAAAGGCTATCAGGCAGAAAACGAATGCAATGCCAAGAAGGGTGCCGTATAGGGTATTAAGCTTCACGTCGGGGTCGCCATACGCCACTAACGCCAGCCAGATGAAGATGCTGGTGAACCAAAGCCAGAAGTGGGCAAAGATGTGCATCATGGCATAGAGGATGACGCTGGAGGTGGCCTCTTGCTTGTTGACATCACGAGACAATTCCAAGATGCGGTAGGGTTCGCCTCCTAAACCGCCTACAGGTGTGGCATAGTTGAGGGCATAGCCTGTTATGGTTAGTTTGAATATACGCCAGAAGCTGACTTTGTCGGCATCTTTGCAGTTTCCGCGTATAACCTGACGCCAAGAGAGGGCATTAATGCCATAAACGAAAAACCAGACGCCCACAATGGGTATCATCCATTTTCCGGCATCACAAATGTGTTGCCACAGTTCCGGGAAACTGACATCAAAGGTGAATAACATCACCACCACAACAATAACTCCTACGAAGAAGAGGATGTTGTTGATACGTTTCTTAGTCCACTGCATAGTTTAAATGAAGAGTGAAAAATGAAAAATAAAATTTTCGTTTTGGTTATCGTTATAGCTTATCTGCTACACGTTTGCAGAATCCCTCATGCCGATGTCTGATCCAACGACAGAAGATTTCCATGCAGGTAACCTCGAATACGATAAAGTAAACAGAGGGGAGGTCAATAAGACAGAAAAGAATGAAAAAGGCGGTGCGGAAGT
The DNA here is from genome assembly GCA_017645305.1 of Bacteroidaceae bacterium. Classification (GTDB taxonomy): domain Bacteria; phylum Bacteroidota; class Bacteroidia; order Bacteroidales; family Bacteroidaceae; genus Physcousia. Next base: position 66,966 of record JAGCPD010000009.1, read on the forward strand.
TGAAAGTAAGCATGCCGTTCCACTTCATCAGCTTGAGCGACTCATCATGCAACTCCTGACGAATCTCGGCAGGCATGTTATTGGCAGAGCCGAACTTCTCTTTCAATACACACATCAAGCGTTGGAACTGGGGGGTTGCCTTCTCCTGCTGACGGGTATAGGATATGTAAGATTTTAGGAATATCTTCCAGAGGCGGTTTCCCATGGTGGGAGTAGCATCATACTCCTGCTGTTGCTGTTCGGAATTAACCAGTTCGCTTCCCTTTTCGCCTTTAAGGAAGAAGAGATGTGTCTGAATGTAATAGTCGGCAATGCGTTGCTGTCCGCTCATGCTGTAGAAGCCAGAAACAAGTACAAAGACAAACAGAACGCCTGTAGCTATGAGAGCGTTTGTCGGGGTGTCTGCAATGCCAAAGAAATCGAATTCTAAACTGTGATGACAATAAAAACGGTAGGTGAGTGCAATGTATATGGGAACAAACCATGTAGGACCGGCCAGGCCGTCCAGAATTCGACCCATGCGGGACGATTTTCCCGTCATACGGGCCAGCTGTCCGTCGGTACAGTCATATACATCAGCCCAAATGAGCAGGAAGATGGCCAGCAGATTATACCATAGCCCGCTCATACCCTCGTAATAGTAACAACCATGGGCAAAGAAGACGCAGCTTCCTGCACCGATAATCATGGACAGTATGGTAACGGTATTGGGGTGAATGTCAAATTTTGCGAACCCGAGAGCACAGTAGTATGCAAGGGGACGTACTACGCGAATGTCCAACCAATCGTCTGTCTCTGAGGATTTTAAGGTAGATAAAACTTTTTCTTTCATGTTTTATGACTAATGTCTTTTTCAGCGTGCAAAATTACGCCAAAAAAACTAGATAGCAAAATAATCAGGTAAAGTATTTTGTTATCCCGCGATTTCTGCGTACCTTTGCATAATATTTACAATAGAAAGAAAAAAGTTTTGTATAGAATATGAATTATCTTGATAGAAATGAATTTAACTTCAAACCGTCTGAGAAGGTGGTTGAAGCTATCAAAAATTTTGAACCCGAAACGCTTTGTTTTTATACACGCATATACGATCAGGGAAAAAAGAGCGTTATATCTGTTCGTCTTTCGGAAATATACCATGTACCTGAGGAGCAAGTCCTGCTAGGCTATGGCGGTGAGGAAATGTTGAAGAATGCCATTCACTATTTCCTGATGGAGGGTGACAACAAGACCATTCTAATTCCAGAATTCTCATGGTGGTATTATAACCGTGTAGCTGGTGAATGCGGAGGTAACTTCGAGATGTATCCCCTGCATGAGACTGGTGACACTTTCGCTTATGATGTGGATGAGGTAATAGCGTACACCAACCGCATTCATCCCCGTATGCTGTTGTTGGCTTCACCCAATAATCCCACAGGAAACAGTCTGAGCAGTGAGGAGATAGGCAAGATTATGGAGAATATACCTGCCGATACAATGGTGTTGGTAGATGAAGCTTACGCAAGTTTCATTACTACGGATACTGACTATATTGCTCCTCTGGTAAACAAGTATAATAACCTTATCATCTCGCGTACCCTTTCCAAGTTCTACGGCTTGCCAGGACTGCGTGTAGGTTTTGCTTTCATTGGTGCTGGACATGATCAGTTCTTGTCGTACTGTAATAAATATCTGGGATATAACAGATTTTCTGAGGCTGTTGCTTTGGCGGCTTTGGAGAGTGATGACCACTATCGTCGTGTAGCAGATGAGATGGAGTGGGACCGTCAGCTCTTTAAGAAGGAACTGGGTGACCTGCCCGGATTCAAAGTGTATAAGAGTGTTGCCAACTTTATCCTTATAAAGTATCCTGTAGAAATGAAAGAAGCTCTGCAGAAGGCTCTGGTTGACCAGAATTACAAGATTAAGTATATGACCGATAAGGGACTGGAGGATTGTCTGCGTATTACATTAGGACGTAAAGAGCAGATTCAGGTGGTGGTTGACACTATCAAGAAGGTTTATCAGAACAAGTAAGTCATTAGTAATTTTTAATGAAAGCAATAATATTGGCAGCGGGCATGGCTTCAAGGCTACGCCCGCTTACTCTTACCACTCCCAAGAGTCTGTTAAAGGTAGATGAACGTTCCTTGCTACAGCGTAGCATGGATGCCCTTATTGCCAATGGTATTAAGGATTTCTGTATCGTTACCGGCTATCTGCATGAGATGATAGAGGATTTTGTCAGAAAACAGTACGCAGGGAAAATAAGCGTTACCTTTATATATAATGAGTTATACGAAACGACCAATAACATCTACTCTCTTTGGTTAGCCAGACCTTATGCAGAAGGACAGGAGGTGTTGCTGTTGGACAGTGATTTGCTTTACGATCCTCAGATTGTAACTCGCGTGATGGCTACGGGGAGTCCCAATGTACTTACTCTTATCAGACATGAGCTGGGTGAGGAAGAGATGAAGGTGGTAACAGACGTAAATGGCAGTATAAGGGAAATCAGCAAGACCTGTAACCCTGCTGATGCAGCAGGCGAGAGTTTGGGCATCGAGAAGATGGGAGAAGCATACACTTCGGCTTTGTATAAAGAGCTGGAGGTTATGATGGATCTGGAGCATTTGGAAAATGTCTTCTATGAGCGTGCCTTTGAACGTCTGATTTCTCAAGGTCATACATATAAAGTATTAGACGTTACAGAACTCTTCTCTTGCGAGTTGGATACCATAGAGGATTTTGAAAATGCCAAGGCAAAGATTCCTGCAAAATTATTTTGAGTAAGAAATAAAGGGGAATTTAAAAGGAAGCTAATAGCTTCGTTCGTGGACAATAGTAAAAAAGCGGATGAAAAAACATCCGCTTTTTTATGTTTAAATAGCATTGCTTACTTTAATGCCTTGATTGTTTCCTGCAGAGCAGCAATCTTACTTTCTGCATCTGCGAGTTTCTTGCGCTCCAGTTCTACAACCTGGGCAGGGGCATTCTGAACAAATCGCTCGTTGCTGAGTTTCTTTTGAATTCCCATCATGAAGCCTTGCAGACGCTTGATCTCGGCCTCGGCCTTTTCTATTTCTGCGGCAGCATCTATCAGATTGCCCAGGGGAACGGCATATTCCTCGGTACCGATGAGAAAGGACTGTGTGCCCTCGCTCTTTTTCTCCACGACAGTGATTTCTGAAAGTCCTGCCAATTTCTGAATGGTATCGGCCCATGTGGTGTTGTCAACGCCTTTTGGAGTTTCCAACTTCAGCGGCTCGCGTGGAGAGATGTTCTTGCTCTGACGGATGGCACGTACGCCTGAGATAACCTGTTTGGCGTGTTCAAACTGAGCAATGAGCTGGGCATCGGCCTGTGTGGGAGCAGCCAATTCTAAGGTGCTGACCATGATGCTTTCTCCCTCTTTCCGTTCAGCAATATGCTGATACAATTCTTCTGTAATGAAAGGCATGAAGGGATGGATAATCTTCATCAGCTGTTCAAAGATATCGAGGGTAGCCTGCAGTGTGGCTGTATCTATGGGGGCCTGATAAGCAGGCTTAATCATTTCGAGATACCAGCCAGAGAACTCGTCGGTAAACAACTTGAAGACTGTCATCAATGCCTCGTTAAGACGGTATTTGCTGTATAGGTCGTTGATTTCTGCTACTGCTGTGCGTATGGTGGCTTGCATCCATGCGATGGCCTTCTGGTTGGCTTCGGGCTGTGCTATATCGGCCTTCTCCCATCCCTTTACCAGACGGAAGGCGTTCCAAATCTTGTTACAGAATGCAGCACCCTGCTGGCAGAGATCCTCCTTAAAGAGAATGTCGTTGCCTGCAGGAGCAGCAAGGAGCATACCCATGCGAACACCGTCGGCACCATACTTCTCAATAAGACCAATGGGGTCTGGACTATTGCCAAGACTCTTGGACATCTTACGGCCAATCTCGTCGCGTACAATACCTGTGAAATATACATTACGGAAGGGAACGTCCTTAAGATATTCCTCTCCGGCCATAATCATACGGGCAACCCAGAAGAAGATAATATCAGGACCTGTTACAAGGTCGCTGGTGGGGTAGTAGTATTTTATTTCTTCGTTGCCGGGATTGTTGATTCCGTCAAACAAGGATATGGGCCACAGCCAACTGGAGAACCAGGTGTCCAGTGCATCTTCATCCTGAGAGAGCATATCCATGGTGATCTCCTTGCCATATTTTTCCTGAGCTTTCTGCAAAGCGTCCTCCTTTGAGAGGGCAACAACAAAGCGCTCTTCCTCATCCTCACCACCATTGATGAAGTAAGCAGGAATGCGGTGTCCCCACCACAGCTGACGAGAGATACACCAGTCTTGAATGTTCTCTAACCAATTGCGGTACGTGGTGACATACTTGGTGGGGTAGAACTTAATCTTACCCTCGAGCACAGGAGGCAGTGCAATGTCTGCCATGTGCTTCATGGAGAGGAACCACTGCTTACATAAACGGGGCTCAACAGCTGTATCTTGGTTACGTTCACTGTAGCCTACCTTGTTCTCGTAGTCTTCTATCTTCTCCATGAGGCCGGCTTCTTGCAGGTCTTTGGATATTTGTTTGCGAACCTCCATACGGTCCATACCTACGTAGAGGGGACTCTGGTCAGAGATGGTTCCGTCAGGGTTGAAGATATCTATTGTTTCCAGGTTGTGGGTCTTACCCAGCTGATAGTCGTTAACATCGTGTGCAGGCGTTACTTTTAGACAGCCGGTACCGAATTCTACATCTACGTAGCGGTCTTCTATAACGGGTATAACCCGGTTTACCAAGGGAACAATAACCTTATGACCACGCAGCCACTGGTTCTTGGGATCTTTGGGGTTAATACACATAGCGGTATCTCCCATGATAGTCTCAGGACGTGTGGTTGCAACAACGGCATAGTAGCCCTTCTCGTCTTTGTGGATTACATTGCCGGCAGCTATAAGGTCCTTAGCATCCTTAATATCTTTAAGGTCCTTAACATAATACTTCAAGTGGAACAGATGACTCTTCTCATCATGGTAGATAACCTCTTCTGTAGAAAGTACCGTCTGTGCCTTGGGATCCCAGTTTACCATACGCAGTCCACGATAGATGAGTCCCTTGTCGTAGAGGTCGCAGAATACCTTCAGTACACTCTCACTGCGCTTTTCATCCATAGTGAAAGCTGTACGGTCCCAGTCGCAGGAAGCGCCCAAACGTCTTAGCTGCTTAAGAATGATGCCTCCGTGCTCATGTGTCCAATCCCAGGCGTGTTCAAGGAATTGTTCACGTGTAAGGTCTCTTTTCCTGATACCCTGAGCGGCCAGTTTGTTTACCACTTTTGCTTCAGTTGCGATAGATGCATGGTCTGTTCCAGGCACCCAGCAGGCATTCTTTCCGTCAAGACGAGCCTTGCGGACAAGAATATCCTGAATGGTGTTGTTCAGCATGTGACCCATGTGTAGTACGCCCGTTACATTTGGTGGTGGAATGACTATTGTATAGGGCTCACGTCCATCTGGCTTTGAAGCAAAAAGCTTGTGGTCTAACCAGTACTGGTACCATTTGGCTTCAATCTCGTTAGGAGCATATTTTGTTTTTAATTCATAATTCATAATTTTCAATTCACAATTTAGTTTATTCATAATGAAACAACGTCTATTCTTCAATAGGCGTTAATTGGGTGCAAAGTTACGAATAAGCGAGAACAATACAAAATAAAAGTATTTTTTATTTTTATTGTCGAGCGAAAGAAAGTTCGGCATAGCCAAAGTTACGAATAAGCGAGCACAATACAAAATAAAACAGTTTTTATTTTTATTGCAGAGAGTGTGTCAACGGCAATAGCCAAAGATACAGAATAATTATGGATTATGAATTGTGAATTATGAATTAAATGACTATCTTTGCCGTCAAATACAGAAAAAGAATAATATGCATTCAAAAGAAGATAAAATGGCGGCATTTGGCAGACTGCTGGATGTAATGGACGACCTTAGAGAGAAGTGTCCTTGGGATAAGAAACAGACGTATGAGAGTTTGCGCCCAAATACAATAGAAGAGACTTTTGAGCTTTGTGATGCCTTGATGAAGCACGATGAGAAGAATATCTGCAAGGAGTTGGGAGACGTCTTGCTGCATGTAGTATTCTATGCTAAGATAGGCAGCGAAGGAAGTTCTTTTGATATTGCGGATGTCTGCAATAAACTTTGTGACAAACTGATATTCCGTCATCCACATGTTTATGGTGATGCTGTTGCCAAAACGGCTGGTGATGTTGTAGAGAACTGGGAGAAGATTAAGCAGAAAGAGAAAGACGGCAACAAAACTGTTCTTTCCGGTGTTCCTGACGCTTTGCCATCGCTGATAAAGGCTTACCGTATTCAGGATAAGGCAAGGAACGTGGGTTTTGACTGGGACAAGAAAGAGGATGTATGGGAGAAGGTCCGCGAAGAGTTGGGTGAATTGGAGGCGGAACTCCGTCAGGAAGATAACTGTGAGAAGCAGACGGCAGAACTGGGCGACTTCCTTTTCAGTGTAATCAATGCTGCCCGATTATACCATCTGAATCCTGACAATGCCCTTGAACACACAAATCAGAAATTTATCAGGCGTTTTAACTATGTAGAGAAAAAAGCTAAGGATTTGGGAATGCAGCTACAACAGATGACGCTGGCGCAGATGGATGAATTATGGAACGAGGCAAAAAGGCTGGAAAGGTAAACGCGGAAAAAAGGAAGGGATGGAAAAACGGATTCCCTCCCTTCTCGCCTCGGTTAAATTGTTGAATGATTGGATTGATTAATAGCAATGAGGCCAACTTTTTATTTCCTTTGGTGTCTTCCTTTTCCCCTTTTGGAATCGAACTGCCTAAGCATCATGCGATGGTAGGCATCTTCTGCCAGCATGGCTTTATAGACTTTCTGCGCAGGAACAACTTTGTATAGTTTCTTATAGTAAGCTTCCTGAATCTGTGCCATTTTTGTGTTTAACTCACAGATACGCTGAATTTTGTTTGTATAGTCCTTCTCTGACGGGGTTTCCTCTTTTGGAATCCTTTTCAGTTTAAAGATTTCTTTCTGTAAATTCCGCTGCTCTTCCTTCATCTTGTGAAAGATGGGAAAGAATGTCTGTGCTTCAGAACTGGTTAATTCTGCCTTTTGGGTGATAAACTCTTCTAATTTGGCACGGAATTCCTCCGGGTTAAACTTCCATCTCTCATGCTGAGCCAGGATGTAGCACGTTGTGCAGAGCTGAAATAAGATAAAAATAAATAATTTTTTCATGTTTTTATTCTGCCTCCGTCAGATATGTTGCAATTTCCATATTGTTAATCATACTGTAATCAAGTGCGTCTTCGATGTATTGGCTGTTGTCTGCCTCGAGTGGTATGTCCTGTTGTCTGAAGTTGGTAAAAACGAATGTCGAACCTAATATGCATCCCGTCATCATGGCAGCAATGCTCCAGTGTATTATCTTGCGACGTTTCTTCTGTTGTACTATACGCTTCATAACGCGCTGAGGAAACTCATCAAAGTAGTTGTCTGGAACGCGAAAAGGATTTTCGTTTCCAAATTTTTCTGTTATATGTTTTTCCTCAATCATTGTATCTCTCATTTTGTTTATCTGTTTATATGATGTGTTATGACGCAGAAGGTTTAATCATTCTGCTGAAAAAAATCAGTTATTTTTTTTACGGCATGATGATAGGATGCCTTTAGGGCCCCTATGCTGGTTCCAAGTATTTGACTCATATCTTCATATTTCATCTCCTGGAAATATTTTAGGTTGAAAACCACTTTCTGCTTGTTGGGGAGAAGGGCAATGGCTTCCTGAAGGAGTGCTTGCGTCTCATCACCGTCGAAATAGGGGTCGGAAAGAAGTTGGCTGGCAATATATTCGTTAGTACCGGAACTGATGTCTGAGACCCGTTTCTTTTTTTCAAGGAAACTTAGGGATTCGTTGACGGCAATACGGAAAAGCCATGTGCTGATTTTGGATTCCGCCCGAAATTCATCAAGTGCCAACCAAGCCTTAATAAAAGTGTTTTGCAGCACATCGTCTGCATCCTCGTGAGTGATGACAAGCCTACGTATCTGCCAATAAAGCACCTCTTGATACTCGTGTACCAAGGTATTAAAGGCATTTTCTCTTTGCGCTTCGTCTTTTAACTGGGCTATGATGCGTACTTCGTCAATCATCTCTCAGTCTTTTGATGTAGAAATAGCATTTTGGTTTAAAAACTGTCCAAAGCTTTTTCTATTATTGTATCGTAATGGTAATTATCGGGATGCTCTTCCAACTCGCCTTTATGATTTGGATAGAGGGTGTAGTAATCCAGGAAGACAGAGAAGTTCGACTCGATAGGGTAAACTTTGTTCTTGGGACGCCCTATTTGCGGATTCTGGGCCTTATAATTCTTTCCCCATTTTGTCAATGGTGCCTTGCCAATCTGCATACGTATCTTGTCTTGCTGGATGCTGTCGGTGTTTTCCATTACAAAGAAAGCCAATTCTAAAGGTTTCTCCAAGCGAATACACCCGTGACTGACGGCTCTTGTGGCAAGCTTAAAGGCTGATGGCATATTAGTGTCATGAAGATAAACGGAATAATCGTTGGGGAAACGGAAAATTATACGTCCCAAAGAGTTTCCCCATCCGTTTTCTTGCCTGACAACATATTGTCCGCTATTCAACTGTGAAGAACTTAATGCTGTGGGATTAACGGCCTGATGTGTTTTCTTGTCAATTATAGCATAACGGTGACGTGTAAAATAGGCGGAGTCGCCTGTATGGGACGGTGCTATCTCGTGGCGTATAATGCTGGGCGGAATAACCCAATATGGATTCAGTTCTATTTTGTTTATTTTGCTTATAAGCATAGGCGACTTATGTGCAATGGCACCTCCGCAGATGCGCATAGTAAGGACGCTGTCAGTTTTTTCATTAACAGCCGTAAGTTGAAAGCCTGCCAGGTTTACCCATATGTACTTTCCTTGTGGACGGGGATATCTCCATCTGGCTCTCTCCATATTGATGCGTGCCAGACGTGCACGTTCTGTATCACCTCCCTTTTTGGCGGAAACGTATTCTTGCTTTAGTGTCTTGTAAAGAGAAATCCGGGGTTGTATTTTACTTAAAAAGAGACCGGCATTCCCTTTCTGTGCTTCATGAATGGCGTGCTGATAGAAACTGTCTGTGGCGGCTTCTGTTTGAATACTAAAGTGATGCCGTTGCGAGGCTTCAGGAAGCGATTTCTCAGATTCAATGTTGTTAAGAAGGTATGCAGGAAGCGTGTATCCGTACCGTTGTCCTGCAGCATATCTCAGGAAAGCTTTGGTAAGGTTGAACTCAAGGCGTCCCATCAATTTGTTTATATTTTCTTCCTGTTTGTTTTTCTTGTCGCGTAGAGTCTGTAAATCCTTTTCTATTACAGGAATCAGGAATACCGATGGTTTAAACCCTTCCTCTTCTGTTTTCCTTAAATATGAAATCAGCGTGTCGGCTTTGTCATTAACACCATGCCTTGTTATCCATACGAAGCGTCCCTTTTCCCTGTAGTATTTCTTTGTAAAAGCATCGGCGTACATCTTTGTCTCTTCTTGTGTGAGCAACTCTATCTCATTGCGGATGTGCTTGCTCTTCAAACTGTATTCCTGAAGTATCCACTCCTGTATGTCTTGCATGAATACAATCTGTCCTTGCTTGTTGTTCTCCTGGCAAGAAATGAACGAAAAAATAAAGAGAGAAAGATAAAAAAACTTGCGAAAAGGCTTCATCGAATGGAAATCTTACGCACTACCTTCCCTATTTTCAGCAGGTAACAACCCTTTGGCAGGTTAACTGTGAATGTCTTTCCGGTGTTGTCTGTCTTTATGGTAGTGACTTTAGTGCCAGTAAGATTGAAGACTTCAATATCCTCACCGTTAGTGCCGGAAACACGGACTGTATTTCCGCTAACGGTAATGCTGACAGCAGAAATGCTGGTTTCAATACCATCATTATCCGTCGTGTCCAAAGCAAATGCCGGAGCAAAAAACAGCACCAAGGGTAATATTATGAATAGAATTTTCTTCATATCCTCGTCATTCGTAACGCAAAGTTATTGATTTTATTTTATTGCGACAAACATTTTTGATGAAAAATGACATTTTACCGTCACTTTTTCTATAATTTAATGTTTAAGCCCTCAAAAGCGAGTCTTGTTTGAGGAAAAATGGCAGTTGCTTCTGCCAATAGGAGTTCTTCTTCTTTTACTCTGGCGCTGAAGTGCCCGATGCATAGTTTTTCCACATGTGAGTCTCTTGCAATGGTGGCTGCCTGTGAGGCTGTGGAATGTAGCGTTTCCTGTGCTCGCATCTGCAAGTCATCAGGGTAGGTGGCCTCATGATACAAGAGTGTGACATCTTGCAGTATCTGGGTAATACAGGGAAGGTATATGGTGTCAGAGCAGTAGGCATAAGAACGGGCCTTTTCTGCCGGTGTTACCAGTCTTTCGTGAGGAATAACCGTTCCATCTTCCGTTGTCCATGATGCTCCGGCTTTTATGTTGTTTATTTGCGAAAAAGGAATGTTAAAGGCATCAATCATCTCGCGCCGGATATGTGGCAGTGGCGGTGTTTCCCTGAATAGAAATCCAGAACAGGGTATTCTGTGTTGGAGGGGAATACTCCAAACTGAAACGCTGCGGTCTTTAAATATTATATTATGTACGCGCGTATCAATTGGATGGAAGATAATTTGAAATGCGATACCTTCACAATAAATGCGTATAACGTTATCCAGATATTCCTGAAGCTGCTGGGGACCATGTATATGCAGATCTGCCGTTCTTCCCAGCAGGGCCATTGTGCTGATGAGTCCTGGTAGCCCGAAAACGTGATCTCCGTGATTGTGTGAGATGAAGATGTGCCCTATGCGAGCCATTGGCAAATTCATTTTCTGCATCTGAATCTGTGCTCCTTCTCCGCAGTCTATCATGTAATATTTCCCCCTGATATTCACAATCTGGGAGCTGGGCAGATGTCTGAGCGTTGGTTTTGCCGATCCGCATCCTAATATGTTGACTTCAAAAATCTCCATTCTTTCTCTTCCCGTTGTTTTTTGCGCAAGTAATTAGAAAAAGGGACAGCTTTTTTGCTGCCCCTTCTTAATATTGTCTTGCAGGTTTGCTTAATTATTCGCCAGCCTGCATCTTAGCCTTCAGGGCTGCCAAAGCGTCCAGGTCACCCAGAGTCGTGCTTGCTGCTTGATTCTGGATAGCGGGAGCTTCCTCCTTGCGGGCAGCATTGGCGCGCTTGGTAGTCTTCTTAGCCTCGCGAGCTTCTGCACGCTGAACATCCTCATAGATGCGGCTGTGGCTCAGGATGATGCGCTTGCTTTCCTTGTTGAACTCAATAACCTTGAACTGCAGCTTCTCGTTGAGCTGTGCCTGGCTGCCGTCCTCCTTAACAAGGTGCTTGGGAGTAGCAAAGCCTTCTACGCCATACTCAAGCTGGATAACAGCGCCCTTGTCAAGCATTTCTACGATAGTACCCTCGTGGATGGTGTCCTGAGCGAATACCGTTTCGAATACATCCCAAGGATTCTCCTCTAACTGCTTGTGACCCAAAGATAGACGGCGGTTAGTCTTGTCAATCTCCAATACGCAAACCTCTATCTCGGCACCAATCTGAGTGAACTCGCTGGGGTGCTTGATCTTCTTTGTCCAGCTGAGGTCGCTGATGTGGATAAGACCGTCAACACCTTCCTCAATCTCAACAAATACACCAAAGTTGGTAAAGTTGCGAACCTTTGCTGTGTGCTTGCTTCCGATGGGGTACTTGGCCTCGATGTCCTCCCAAGGATCGTCCTTAAGCTGCTTGATGCCAAGAGACATCTTGCGCTCCTCGCGGTCCAAAGTCAGGATAACGGCTTCTACCTCGTCCCCAACCTTCATGAAGTCTTGGGCGCTGCGCAGATGCTGGCTCCAGCTCATTTCTGAAACGTGGATCAGACCTTCTACGCCTGGAGCGATTTCTACGAATGCTCCGTAGTCTGCCATAACAACAACCTTGCCCTTTACGTGGTCACCTACCTTCAGGTCGGCATCCAGAGCATCCCATGGGTGAGGAGTCAATTGCTTCAAACCTAAGGCGATGCGCTTCTTCTCATTGTCGAAGTCCAGAATAACAACGTTGATCTTCTGGTCGAGTTCAACAATTTCCTTAGGATCATTTACGCGGCCCCAGCTGAGGTCTGTAATGTGAATAAGACCATCTACGCCACCCAGGTCAATGAATACACCGTAAGAGGTGATGTTCTTAACGGTACCCTCAAGTACCTGACCCTTCTCAAGACGGCCAATGATTTCTTGCTTCTGAGCCTCCAGCTCTGCTTCGATGAGAGCCTTGTGGCTTACAACGACGTTCTTGTAGTCCTGGTTGATCTTAACAACCTTGAACTCCATAGTCTTGCCTACGAAGATATCGTAGTCGCGGATGGGCTTAACGTCAATCTGAGAGCCGGGCAGGAAGGCCTCGATGCCGAATACATCGACAATCATACCACCCTTAGTGCGGCACTTAACGTAACCCTTGATAATCTCTTCCTTCTCCAGAGCCTCGTTTACACGATCCCAGCTGCGGCTAGCGCGAGCTTTCTTATGAGAAAGAATCAACTGCCCCTTCTTGTCTTCCTGATTCTCGATGTAAACCTCTACGGTGTCACCTACCTTCAGGTCGGGGTTGTAACGGAATTCGCTTGCAGGTATGATACCATCGCTCTTGAAGCCGATGTTAACTACAACCTCGCGCTTGTTCATTGCGATTACAGTTCCATCAACTACATCGTGGTCATTTACCTTGTTCAGAGAACCATTATAGGCCTCTTCCTGAGCCTCGCGGCTTGTTTCTGCTTTGTTGTCACCATTGGCGTATGCTTCCCAATCGAAGTCTTCCAGAGGTGCAACGTTTTTAAAATCTGCCATACAGATTAATTAATTGTTAATAAATAATGTTAATAAACTCGGGCGCAAAGGTACAAAAAAAGATAGAGCTAAGCACCCGTATTGCCGCTCTACTTACCTTATTATATACGTGTTTTAATATTATTTAACACAAGTTGCGTCCTTGTGGGCTTCCAAAAGCTCTTTTATTTTCCTTGGAAGTATGTTTTTCTCTACTCTTTTGATGTTTTTCTTGACATCCCATTTGTTAGCTCTTTCAGAAATAGTGAGTGTGCGTGATGTCTTTCCGTCTTTGTGAATATACTTAAGTGACCATCTTAAATCATACACCATATCCCCGAACGATTCGCACTTCTTAGACAGAAGTACTTCACCGTGAGGACCGACTTTCTTTTCTCCAGACCAGAAAGTGAGGTACACCTGGTTAATAAACGTATCAAACATGTTTTTTACCCACATCTTGAAGGCAAAGTTATGAATTTATTTTTAATAAAAAGAAAAAGTCCAAAATTTTTTTAATTTTCTTTTCTATTAGGATAGGTTTTGTGGCTCGCTAACCGCTAACCCTTTTTTTAATTAAACAATTCATAATTCATAATTCATAATCGTCTAACGTCTAACGTCTAAAGCCTAAAGTCTAAAACGGTTTTGGTTATCGTTTGTAAAGCGATATGTCGGCATTGTTCTGCAAAAAAGTTCTTTCCTTAGTATATAATAATGTATAGATGTCGAGGAGGGAATTTTTTTTCAAAAAAAAGGTTGAAATGCTTGGCGTGTATTGAAAAATACTGTACCTTTGCACACGCAAATCGGAAATGGCATTGCCGAGTGCGGCAAAAATGGCCTCCGGATGCAAGGGCGTTTAGCTCAGCTGGTTCAGAGCATCTGCCTTACAAGCAGAGGGTCGGCGGTTCGAATCCGTCAACGCCCACAATACTTTACATGGCTCCTTAGCTCAACTGAATAGAGCATTTGACTACGGATCAAAAGGTTGTGGGTTTGAATCCCGCAGGAGTCACCTCCTGGCAGTGGCCAGTGGACGGGTAGGTAGGTAAGTGGTTAAAACGGGCAGACTGTAAATCTGTTGCCTCACGGCTTCGGCAGTTCGAATCTGTCCCTGCCCACAATGTAAGGTTTGCGGAAATAGCTCAGTTGGTAGAGCACAACCTTGCCAAGGTTGGGGTCGCGAGTTCGAGTCTCGTTTTCCGCTCTTTTTCTTCTTGGTGCGTTAGTTCAGCTGGTTAGAATACATGCCTGTCACGCATGGGGTCACGGGTTCGAGTCCCGTACGCACCGCAACATAGCAAAAAGTGTTTTTCATGGTATTAGATTTTTAAGGTCAAGATTCAAGGTCAGTGATGATATTGAATCTTTTTTTTGTGTCTGTACTTTCTTTTTCCAGAGATTTGTTGGCTATTTTTGTTATGATGTAAAAAAAAATTACCCGAAAGTTTGCAGCATTTCTCAAAAACGTGTATCTTTGTATTCGAAATCTTAATACTGGTGCGTTAGTTCAGCTGGTTAGAATACATGCCTGTCACGCATGGGGTCACGGGTTCGAGTCCCGTACGCACCGCAAAGTGAAAGTAGTAAAAAAATGTTTTCATGGTATTAGATATTAAGGGTAAGATTCAAGGTCAGTGATGATATTGAATCTTTTTTTTTTATTTTGTATTTCTCTCACTTAATCGTAACTTTGGCTAAGCCGAACTTACTTTCGCTCGACAATAAAAATAAAAAAAAAATTATTTTGTATTGTTCTCGCTTATTCGTAACTTTGACGATGTCGAACTTCCTTTCGTTCGGAAATGAAAAGAAAAACGGGCTTTTCTTTTGCATTTCCCTCACTTAATCGTAACTTTGCAGCATTATTTAAAAAGAGGTAATCATAATAAAGAAAAAATAATGTTTCATGTATGAAAAAAATATCAGTTTTATTGTATGCGTGCTTGGCCTTCGTTTTGTCGGCTCAGGCCCAGCTTAAAAAGCCTTTGCCTGCCCTTCATGTCGAAGGCCGGTGGCTGGTGGATACACATGGAAATCACGTGGTGTTGCACGGTGTAATGGATACGCCAAATATGTACTTCAACGACTGGCGCTGGGGTTCGCCTTGGGGCGAGAATGCCGTTCAGTACGACTCGAACGGTGCCACAAAGTGCAAAGCGTATTTCAAGAAGTTGTTCGTAGGACTGGAGCAAGCCAAATGCGATGTGTTTCGTCTGCATCTGGACCCCTGTTGGACGAATGATCCCAATAAAGAAGCTGCCGGTGACGGAAGCGAAGCAGATATCTCGCGCTTCAATTCCACACGTTTAAGGACGTTCCTGAGGACGTTGTACTTCCCCCTTGCTAAAGATGCCATCAACCACGGTATGTACGTGGTGATGCGTCCGCCAGGCGTATGTCCCGGCTCCCTGAAAGTGGGGGATGAGTACAATGAATATCTGATGACGGTTTGGGACATCGTATCCCAGAACGACTCAGTAAAGAAATATGCAGGCCAAATCAGCATTGAGCTGGCCAACGAGCCTGTTTCCCTGAAGAACGCCAATGATGAGGACGACGCAGCCGCCCTGCACGACTACTTCCAGCCTATCGTCAACAAGATTCGCGAAAATGGCTTTACGGGCATTATCTGGGCACCGGGCACTGGGTGGCAGGCCAACTATACCAGCTACGCATCGTACCCCATAGAAGGACCCGACATAGGCTATGCCGTACACGACTATACAGGCTGGTACGGGAGCAGTGACAGCCATTGCAACCCTCAGGACAAGATTAATCAGTTCCACAAGCAGGTGCCTGTGGTCGATTTCGCTCCCGTGATTATCACCGAGGTGGACTGGAGTCCGGAAAACCCCGACAAGGAAGGCCACATTAACGAACACGGAGACTGGGTGCAGCCCAACTACGGCACATGGTCAACAGGCTCCACCTCCAAGTGGGGCAAGGCATACAAAGCCTGTCTGGACTACTACGGCAATATCTCTATGACGCTCTCTGGTACGCACTGCCTATTGGATGTCGATAAGCTTGTTGCAGACGGCACCGTGACACCCGCCTTTGGAGGGCTGGAGGAAGCCTGTGGAAAAGCCTGCTTCGACTGGTATGCTGAGTACTACAATGTTGATTGGGCACATCCCGACTACAAGAATGTCTCCCTGAGAGATTTGGGTAACGGCAAGTACAAGAATCCTGTCGTCATGGCCGACTTCCCTGACCCGGATGTAGTTCGTGCAGGCGATACTTTCTATATGGTATCTACCACTATGCACCACTTCCCCGGGGCTACCATCCTGAAGTCAAAAGACCTGGTAAACTGGCAATACTGTGCTCAGCCCCTTGCCCAGCTATCGACCTCTGACCGCTACAACCTCCTAAATGACCAGAACGCCTACGCTGCTGGTATGTGGGCGTGCTCTATGGCCTATCACGACGGTACGTTCTACATTCTTATCAATGGTAACGATGCCGGAGGATATGTGCTTTCGACAACCGACCCCGAAGGAATCTGGGATATGAAGAAGCTCTCACGTATCTACTACGACCCGGGTATGCTCTTTGACAACGGTAAGGTCTATGTGGCCTGCGGTATCAACGACATCAAGATTTGCGAATTGGACGAGAAGTTCAACTTCAAACAGGAGAAGTCCGTCGTTACCCGCGAAGGTTCGGGACTGGAGGGCTGCCACCTGTACAAGATAGGCGAATACTATTATATCTATGCCACCTACGGCGGATGGCCAAGCGGACAGGTGGCCTTCCGCTCCAAGGACATTTTCGGTCCCTACGAAGAAAAGGTGCTTGTGGAGAAGACCATCAACAATAAGCCCAACACCATTCATCAGGGTGCTCTTATAGAGACTTCGACAGGCGACTGGTGGACCATCATGCAACAGGATGTAGGCTGTCTGGGGCGCTTCCCCAACCTGCAGCCTGTAACATGGACCGACGGTTGGCCCATCGTGGGCAACAAGGGTGTTCCCTACGAGACGACCAAGAAGCCTGTAACAGGTGCTGCCACTAAGCGTGAGCCGCTGCCTACCAACGACAACTTCCGCAGCTACCCGTTAGGTATGCAGTGGCAGTGGAACCACAACCCCGACGATGGGGCATGGACACTCTTCGAACGTCCAGGATGGCTGCGTCTGAGGACATCGGAAACAGTTTCTCGCTTGACACAAGCCCGCAATATGTTGACACAGCGCATCTTTGCTTTTGAAAATTCATCATCGGTAGGTACCGTGCGTATGGATGTCAGCAACCTGCATGAAGGCGACCACGCCGGCATTTGCATCTTCCAGGATCCCTATGCAATGCTTGCCGTACGTGTCAAGGACGGTCAGAAGCAGTTGGTATGGCGGCAAGACACTTTGCGCGTACACAGTGACTTTACTCCTACGGAACAGGTAGAGACGGTTGATATCAATGATGTTGTCTATCTGCGTGCTACCGTATCTTACTCCACCAGCAAGACGCAGTTCTACTATTCGCTTGACAATGTCACCTATCACCCCATAGGCGGTGAGACATCGCTCAGTTTTAGCCTGACGGTCTTCGTGGGAGCACGTTTCGGCCTCTTCTGCTATGCCACACGGAATGAAAGTGAAGGCTATGCCGACTTTGACTGGTTCTCGACCGAGAAGGACTTCGACGAGTCTTATTACTTCCCAGACACCTTCGAGGGCTACAATCAGGATATGCTTACGGCAGACTCCCTTATCCTGGAAAAAGAGAGCTATGAGATTATGACCGGCAACAGCACACCGCTTGAGCTGAAGGCTATTTTCCGAGACGGTCATACCGAGGAAGTTGCAGCTAAGGCCCAATATTCCTATAGTTCTGACGGTATCATCAGTGCTGCACGCGGTCGTTTGCGTGGTCTGAAGGAAGGAAACGTAGAGGTGGAGGCATCCTACAAGGATCCTATGGGTAATATCCTGACAGCAAACTTCTCTGTGCACTCCTCTTTCTTCCCCTTCGGCAAGGAATTTATCACAACGAACTTCTTCGGAGAGGGCACCTACAGCGAGAAGAGTCATATTTTCAGGCCCAGCCAATACGGTCAGATGGGTTGGCAATATACCGATGGTGCCGACTGGAGCGACTATAAATACCTGGTTATCAATCTTTCACGTGCCCAGACCTGTAGTGCACACCTGAATATCTTCACAGCCAACAGTATCTGGAGTGACTGTTGCGAATCTCCCGGCTTTGGCTCCAGAAAGCAGATTGTAGTGAACCTTCAGGAGGCTAAATACACCTCAGGCGATAAGACGGGACAGCCCCTTGACCTGAAGAACATACGTATTGTATGCTTCTGGGGTAGTGGAAACGGGACAATTATTGTCGATACCATGTATTTGACCAATAACGATGACTATTCGCAGGAAGAGCCCGATGCTATCGAAGTGGCTGAGGCTCAGTCTGCTAAGGTTGACGTATATTCCATCCACGGTGTCTGTCTGCGCCGTCAGGTTGATGTACGGAAAGCCCTGCAGGGGCTGCCCTCCGGCATCTACATTGTAGGCGGGAAGAAATACACTGTGAATTAAATCTGTGTAAAAAAGTAACGTTATGATTAGAAGGTTATTATTGAGCGTCTTGCTGTGTGCAACATGTTTGTGCCCTGTATTTGCCCAAGCCGACAAGATTGTTGGCGAGTATCAGTGTGTGCATAATGGTGTGGATTCCAGGATTAAGATTTTCAAATACTCTGACGGCTACAGGGCTCAGTGTGTATGGGTGTCAAACCTGAAGAAGGAGGACGGCACGCTGAGAAGGGACGTTAAGAACCCTGATCCGGCCAAGAGAAACATTACCAACGACAAGATAGTCCTGATAGACAAGGTGAAGTTCGACGGTAAGGATACCTGGAAGGACGGTAAGATCTACGACCCCACCCGGGGAAGGTATTTTACGGTAACTTTAAGTTTTAAGGACGAGAATACTTTGGCAGTAAGAGGCTCTGTAGCCTTTATTGGAAAGTCCGTTTATTGGAAAAAACTGAAGTAAACGGTTATGGCCAAGGATAAGACCATATTTGTTTGCGACTATTGCGGACAGGAAAGTCTGAAGTGGGTGGGTAAATGCCCTTCGTGTGGCCGATGGAACAGCATGAAGGAATTCAAGGCCCCCTCTAACTCCCTTTCTCACTCTAAGGGGAAAACCTATTCAGGTGCTCAAGGACGTGAGGAAGGAGCACCCGTTCCTGTGCGTGACATCGTGGCCGATTCCGAGCCTCGTATCAATATGGGCGATTCTGAATTGAATCGTGTTCTGGGAGGCGGATTGGTGCCCGGCAGTCTGGTGCTGCTGGGAGGAGAGCCGGGAATAGGCAAGAGCACACTGGTCTTGCAGACCGTCCTCCGGCTGGAAGATAAAAGGGTATTGTATGTAAGTGGCGAGGAAAGTGCCAGGCAGATAAAGCTAAGGGCAGACAGGCTGAAGCCTCACCCTCAATCCCTTTCCGGGAGAGAGGAGAGCACGGACTCCGACTTGTTAATCCTTACAGAAACCTCGCTGGAACATATTTATACGCAGATTGAAGAGACAAAGCCAGACCTGGTGGTCATTGACTCTATTCAAACCATCCAGACAGAAACGGTGGAAAGCAGTCCAGGCAGTCTCAGCCAGATTCGTGAGTGTGCTGCCAGTTTGCTCAAGTATGCCAAGAGCGGCGGTGTAAGCATTATTCTTATTGGTCATATTACTAAAGAAGGAACGCTGGCAGGTCCAAAGGTGCTGGAACATATTGTGGATGCCGTTTTGCAGTTCGAGGGCGACCAGCACTATATGTACCGCATTCTCAGGAGCATAAAAAACCGTTTCGGAAGTACCAGTGAGTTGGGAATCTACGAGATGAAGCACGACGGGCTCCGCCAGGTCTCCAATCCCAGCGAATTGCTCCTTACCGATGACAGGGAAGGGCTTTCAGGCATTGCCATTGCCTGCGCGATAGAGGGTGTCAGGCCTTTTATGATAGAGACCCAGGCTTTGGTCAGCACCGCAGCCTACGGAACAGCCCAGCGCAGCACAACGGGGTATGAAAGCCGCAGGCTGAATATGCTTTTGGCAGTCCTGGAGAAGCGTGTGGGCTTCAAACTGGCCACAAAGGATGTTTTCCTGAATATTGCAGGCGGGTTGCGTGTAACAGACCCCGCTTTGGATTTGGCTGTCATAGCGGCTGTTCTCAGCAGTAACGGAGATATGCCGATTGATACGGATGTCTGTGTAACGGGCGAGGTTGGGTTGAGCGGAGAGATACGTCCCGTCTCGCGCATAGAACAGAGAATTGCAGAAGCGCAGAAACTGGGATTCCAGCGTATGCTCATCCCTTCCCATAACTTTAAGGGAATTGATACAAAGCAGTATAAAATAGAGATTGTACCTGTCCGCAGAGTTGCCGAAGCCGTTCGCGAACTGTTTGGTTAGTCACAAATTCAGAAAATACCAGCGTGCTTTTTTGGCAAATTCAGCGGAAGTGTGTATATTTGCACTCAAAAGAGATAAATCTATACTTGAAATGAAGAAAATATTGAGTTCTTGTCTGCTGCTCCTGATGGTTCAGGCTGCCAGTGCTTATGAGGTTTCAGTATCAATGCTCCAGGTTAATGACAGCACCTGGAATTTTAATGTTTGCTTAGGAGAGAACGATATGGATTTCACCGCCTTCCAGATGGATGTGGCACTGGAGGGAGAGGCCGATGTTCCCGAGGCAAGTCTGACTTGCGACAGCTTGTTGTCTAATCACGACCTGATGTTGGGAACTCCCAAAGGTAAGTTCAGGATTATCGCCTTTAGCAAGTCCAGCACTCCTTTTAAGAGTCAGAACGGCAGTCTGATGTCGTTTACCGTAAAGGGTAATCCCAGCACTGTCAGCATAGACAAGATTCTGTTTGTTGAGCCCAATGCTACTTCCCATCCTGCTGAGGACGTAACAGCCATAACGGTAGAGGATCCTACTGCCATAATGGGGGTTGCTGCGGCATCAAGCAAGAAAATTGAAGGTGCCTATGACCTCACAGGTCGCAAGGTTACACACCGCAAGAACGGTGCCGTGTTTGTTATTGACGGCAAGAAGGTCTTGGTGAAATAACGGTTCACTTAGACTAACCGCCTAAGTAGGCAGCGCAGGCTTCTGCACAGCGTTCGCCATCTACTCCGGCACTTACGATACCACCTGCATAGCCGGCTCCTTCTCCGCAAGGGAAGAGTCCGGCTATTCTTATGTGCTGCAGCGTTTCGGCATTACGGACAATTCGCACAGGACTGCTGGTTCGTGTCTCCACACCTATTACGGTAGCCTCGTTGGTAAGAAAACCGTGTTTCTGTCTGCCCCATATCTTAAAGGCCTCTCTGAGTCTGCTGCTCACAAAGCTGGGCATCCAGAAGTGTAGCGGACTGGCCAGTAATCCTGGTGCGTAGGAGGATGGGTTGAGGTCGGCCGAGAGACGGCCGTTTACAAAATCTGCCATCCTTTGTGCAGGTGCAGTCTGTTTCCGGTTTCCCTGCAGCCAGCATTGTTTCTCCATTTCTTCCTGAAAATGCATCATCGAGAGAGCCTCACATGACTCTCCTCCTTGGGGGAGTAGCAGGGGGACATCTTCAGGCCTTATCTCCACCACCATTCCGCTGTTGCTCCATTTGCCGGCGCGGTTGCTGGGGCTCATACCGTTTACCACAATTTGTTCTGGTCCGCTTGCGGCAGGTACGACGAATCCCCCCGGACACATACAGAAGCTATAGACACCGCGACCTTCCACCTGCTGAACCATACTGTATTCAGCTGCAGGAAGCCAATTCCCCCGTCCCTGCCTGCTGTGGTATTGAATCTGGTCTATCAGTGCGGCAGGATGCTCCAGACGCACGCCTACGGCTATTCCTTTGGCTTCTATCTCAATGTCGTTGTCAGAGAGCCAGCGATAGACATCGCGTGCAGAATGGCCTGTAGCCAGAATTACGGGACCGTAATAGGTTAGCGTGGAGCGGTTAGCGGTTAGCGTAGAGTGGTTGTCGTTCCTTCCTACCGCTTCAATGCCTACAATTTTGTCGTCCTTAATGAGGAGCCCCGTCATTTTAGTTTGGAAGTGTACTTCTCCGCCACATTTCAGGATGGTGTTACGCATATTTTCAATCACACGGGGCAGTCGGTCTGTTCCAATGTGCGGATGTGCATCCACCAGAATGTTGGGACTGGCACCATGCTGTACAAAAATGTTCAGGATTCTCTCGCTGTTGCCGCGCTTCTTGCTGCGCGTATATAGCTTGCCGTCGCTATAGGCTCCGGCTCCACCTTCGCCAAAGGAATAGTTGCTCTCAGGATTTACCTGTTGTTCAGGGCGGATACGTGCAAGGTCTTTCTTCCTTTCATGCACGTCTTTTCCGCGCTCTATTACTATGGGGCGCAGTCCCAATTCTATGAGTCTCAGCGCTGCAAACAGTCCGCCAGGTCCTGCTCCGACAACAATTACTTCAGGCCTGCCGCTGACATCGTGGTATTCGATGGGTGTGTACAGAAGCTCTTCAGGTTCCTCATTTATGTAAATCCTTATGGTCAGGTTTACGTAAATGGTGCGCTGGCGGGCGTCGATACTGCGTTTCAATACCCTTATGGCTTGGGCCTTTATACCTTCATTTTGCAGGAGGTATGCCTTGATACTTTGTTCGTTGTATGCCTCTTGAGGCAGGATTCTGAGGTTGAGTTCGCGTGTCATACATTAATAATGTATAGCAAAAGTATAAATAAATTCTATTTTTTCGTCTTCTAATTAGAAAAATATTATTACTTTTGCACAGGTTTTGTATAAGATTAGTTAGCAAAGGGATGAAAGTACTTAAATTTGGCGGAACATCCGTAGGTTCTGCAGAAAGTATTCTGAATGTAAAAAAGATTGTAGAAGGTCAGGACGAGCCCGTAATAGTAGTGGTAAGTGCACTGGGCGGAATCACAGACAAACTTATAAAGACCAGCCAGATGGCTGTAGAAGGCGACTCTCAGTATCAAAAGAGTTTTTTTGAGATTGCCGAGCGTCATGAAGAGATGATTAAGGCCGTCATTCCTGCGGGCAAAGAGCGTGACACGCTGGTGGCTGTTGTAAGGGAGAGTCTTGAGGAACTGAGAAGCATCTATCAGGGTGTGTATCTGATTCGTGATTTAAGTCCGAAGACCTCAGCCGCTATCGTCAGCTACGGTGAGCGTATCAGTACCCGTATTGTAGCTACCCTGATAGAAGGGGCAGAATGGTTTGACAGCCGTGATTTCATAAAGACCGAGATAAAGCAGGGCAGGAAACGCCTGGCAACGGAAATTACCAACAAGCTTGTTCGTCAGAACTGGAAGACGTTGCCCAAAATCAGTATCGTCGGCGGATTCATCAGTACAGATGCCGAGAGCGGAGAGATTACCAATTTGGGCAGGGGCGGAAGCGACTATACCGCCAGTATTATTGCGGCAGCCCTGGATGCCAGCGTGTTGGAAATCTGGACCGATGTTGACGGATTCATGACAGCCGACCCCCGTGTTATCAGCACAGCCTATGTCATCCCCGAGTTGAGTTACGTCGAGGCTATGGAGCTTTGCAACTTCGGTGCAAAGGTTGTCTATCCTCCCACCATATATCCCGTTTGCATCAAGAATATTCCCATACTCATCAAGAACACCTTTAACCCAGACGCTCCGGGCTCTATAATAAAGGATGTAGTGAAGGACGATAAGCGAAGCATCAAGGGTATCAGCAGTATCAAGGGTACTTCACTTATCACAGTCTCCGGTTTGTCTATGGTGGGAGTGATTGGTGTGAACCGTCGCATCTTTACCTGTCTGGCGGAGAATGGCATCAGCGTGTTTATGGTCAGCCAGGCCAGTTCCGAGAACAATACCAGCATCGGTGTGCAGGATGTTGATGCCGAAGAGGCTTGCCGTGTATTGAACCTGGAGTTCCAGAAAGAGATAGAAGACGGTGCTATGTTCCCGATGATAGCAGAGAAGGGGCTGGCTACCGTTGCTGTCGTGGGCGAGAATATGAAGCATACGCCCGGTATCGCAGGTAAGCTGTTCGGTACGTTGGGGCGTAGCGGTATCAGCGTTATTGCCTGTGCACAGGGTGCCAGCGAGACCAACATCTCATTTGTCATCAACCAGAATTATTTGCGTAAGGCGCTGAATGTTATCCACGATTCCTTTTTCCTGAGCGAGTTTCAGGTGCTTAATATCTTCATCTGCGGCGTGGGAACCGTCGGAGGCAGCCTTATAGAGCAGATACACCAGCAGCAGGAAAAGCTGAAACGTGAGCTTCGCCTGAAACTCAATGTGGTTGGAATAGCCAGCGGACATAACGCTATGTTCCGTCGCGAGGGATTGCCGCTGGATAATTTCCGTGAGCGTCTGCGTCAGGCAGAACCCAGCAACATACAGCGTTTGCACGACGAGGTGATAGGAATGAACATCTTTAACAGCGTCTTTGTAGATTGTACTGCCAGCGAGGAAGTTGCGGGCCTGTACAAGGATTTCCTTACGCACAACATTAACGTGGTGGCAGCCAACAAGATAGCCGCCAGCAGCGATTATGCCAACTACAGCGAACTAAAGCATATAGCCCAGAAGCGAGGGGTTAAGTTCCTCTTCGAGGCTAACGTGGGGGCAGGCTTGCCCATTATACGTACCATCAACGACCTTTGCAACTCAGGTGATAAGATCCTGCGTATAGAGGCTGTCCTGAGCGGCACGTTGAATTTCATCTTCAATACCATCAGCAAGGATATTCCTTTCAGTAAGACGGTGGAGATGGCAAAGGCCGAAGGCTACAGCGAGCCAGACCCCCGTGTAGATCTTAGCGGAAAGGATGTAGTCCGCAAACTGGTGATACTTGCCCGCGAGGCCGGTTATGAGATTAATCAGGAGGATGTAGAGGCTAAGCTGTTCATTCCCCAGCGTTTCTTTGACGGAAGCATAGAGGATTTCTGGAAGAACCTTCCCTCTTTGGATGCCGACTTCGAGGCCCGTCGTGCCGTCCTTGAAAAGGAAAACAAGGTATGGCGCTTCGTTGCCAAGTTTGAGAACGGCAAGGCCAGCGTGTCACTCGGAGAGTTCAGTCGCGATCACTCGTTCTATGTGCTCGAGGGTTCCAATAATATTGTACTTCTTACCACAGAGCGTTACAACGAGTATCCTATGCTCATTCAGGGATACGGTGCAGGAGCCAGTGTTACGGCAGCCGGTGTCTTTGCAGATATCATGAGCCTGGCCTAAATGTCCGTTATCCATAAACCATTCGAATGAAACATCTTATTATTTTAGGCGATGGTATGGCCGATTGGGCTGTACCGCAGCTGGGTGGAAATACACTTCTTCAGTATGGCCGTACGCCACACCTTGACTGGTTGGCCCGACACGGTAGGAACGGTCTTCTTAAGACTGTCCCGGAGGGCTTTCATCCTGGTAGCGAGGTTGCCAACAGCAGTATTCTGGGATATGACCAGCATCTGGTTTACGAAGGCCGCGGCCCCCTTGAGGCTGCCAGTATAGGCGTAAAACTGGAGCCGGGCGACCTAGCTATGCGTTGCAATCTGGTTTGTTTGGAGGGCGACCTGCTCAAGAATCATTCCTGCGGCCGTTTGGAAACCGAGGAGGCCGATGTGCTTATCCGTTTCCTGCAGGAAAAGTTGGGTAACCAGCGCGTACACTTCTATACAGGTGTCCAGTACCGTCATCTTTTGGTGATAAAGGGAGGCAACAAGCATCTTAACTGTACGCCTCCGCACGATATTCCCTTGAAACTCTGGAGGGAGAACCTTCCCAGTGCCTCTTCCGAGGGAGGGGGAGAGAGTACTGCTGCTTTGCTTATTGATTTGATTCTCAAGAGTCAGCAGTTGCTCAAAGACCATCCGCTAAACATAGCGCGTCAGCAGCAGGGATTGGACCCAGCCAACTGCATCTGGCCCTGGGGTGGGGGATACAGGCCCCAGATGGTGCCCCTTACCACCACCTATCCTCAAATACGTAAAGGCTCCGTTATAACAGCAGTCGATTTGATTCGCGGTATCGGTATCTATGCCGGTTTGCGTGTGATAGACGTTAAGGGTGCCACAGGACTGTGGGATACCAACTACGAGGGAAAAGCCCAGGCCGCCATTCAGGCACTCAGGGAGGGCGACGATTTTGTGTATGTCCATGTTGAGGCCAGCGATGAGGCTGGGCACGATGGTAACCTGGAACTCAAGCTGCAGACCATAGAGCATTTAGACAGCAGGCTGGTAGCTCCTGTTCTGGAGGCAATTCCTTCGCTTCAGGAGGAGGTCGCCATAGCCGTATTGCCTGATCATCCCACACCCGTCGCTCATCGTACCCACACGGCAGAGCCCGTCCCCTTCTGCATTTACTATCCGGGCATAGAGCCTGACAGTGTGCAGACATTCGATGAGGTGGCGGCGCGCAAAGGTTCATACGGTTGTCTTGAAGGAAATCAGTTTATCCAGATTTTTATGAAATCTGGCCAAGATTAATTATTAATTATTAATTGTTAATTGTTAATTGTTAATTGTTAATTCGTTTTCGTTATCGTTAATCATTCGCTAACCGCTAACCCCAAATAAAATAATTATGAATTACTATAGTACAAACGGAAAAGCTCCTCTTGCAACGCTTCAGAAAGCAGTTGTAAAGGGATTGGCAGAAGACAAGGGGCTCTATATGCCCCAAAGTATCAAACCCCTACCACAGTCGTTCTTCGACAAGATACATGACCTCACCTTTCAGGAGATAGCCTATCAGGTGGCTGACTGTTTCTTTGGCGAGGATGTCGAGGCTGATGCGTTGCGCAGGATTGTCAACGACACCCTTTCCTTCGATGTCCCTCTGGTAAAGGTTTCCGACCCCAAAGGAGAAGGACAGAAGGGAGCCATTTATAGTTTGGAACTCTTTCACGGTCCTACGTTGGCCTTCAAGGATGTGGGCGCACGCTTCATGGCGCGATTATTGCGTTACTTTGCTCCCGCCAGCGGTGGGAAAAAAGTGAACGTACTGGTAGCCACCAGTGGCGATACAGGCTCTGCCGTTGCCAACGGATTCCTGGGCGTAGAGGGTATTCACGTGTATGTCCTCTATCCCAAGGGCAAGGTAAGTCCCATTCAGGAATGCCAGTTCACCACCTTGGGACAGAATATTACTGCCATCGAGGTAGATGGTGTCTTCGACGATTGCCAGGCGCTTGTCAAGAGTGCCTTTATCGACAAGGATTTGACTGACCACATGCAGCTCACCTCTGCCAACAGTATCAATGTGGCACGTTTCCTGCCCCAGAGCTTCTATTATTTCTATGCCTATGCGCAACTGAAGAAGTTAGGGCTTGCTGATAACGTGGTGGCATGTGTGCCAAGCGGAAACTTCGGCAACCTCTGTTCTGCGCTCTTCGGCAAGCGTATGGGTCTGCCCGTAAAGCGTTTCATTGCCGCCAATAATGAGAACGATGTCTTCTACTATTACCTAATGACAGGCTCGTACTACCCAAAGAGAAGTATGCAAACCATTGCCAACGCTATGGATGTGGGCGACCCCAGCAATTTTGCCCGTATTTACGACCTCTATGGACGTAGCCATGAAGCCATCTGTGCCGATATTTCAGGTGCTACCTATACAGACGAGCAGATTGCCTATACTATGCGCCAGTGTCTCTGCGAGACAGGCTATCAGCTTGACCCTCATGGTGCCTGTGGCTACCGTGCTTTGCAAGAGGGATTATGTGAAGGTGAGGTTGGCTTCTTCCTCGAGACCGCTCATCCAGCCAAGTTCAAGCAGGTGGTGGATGAAATCTGCGATACCGACATAGAAATTCCTGCCCGCCTGCAAGCCTTTATGCAGGGTAAGAAGCAGAGCGTCGGCATGAGTAAGAATTTTGCTGACTTCAAGGCTTATTTGCTGAAGCAGCAATAGGCTGTGCCTCGGTTACTGTGGCTTTTCCGTCAGCAACACGGAACTTCACCTCGTAGCCGGCAAACTCTAAGGCATAGATGCGTTCAGGGTCCTGCTGGTAGTGGGGACGGGGGTCGGCAGCCAGTACGCCACGCAGCGCTTCCCGTCTTTCGGCATCAAACAGATTTGCAATATCAGACGGAATCTCTACTTCCAGAGGTTCCGTCTTTTGGTTTTGCTCCTCGGCAAATCCGCCTCGTGCGTCAGGGTGGGAATCGGTAAAGGGCAGGTAAGGTTTAATGTCCAGAATGGGTGTCCCGTCCATCAGGTCGGCCCCTTCCACCTCTATCACGGGCCCTTCGGGTGTCTGCAACTCAATCTTTGTGATGCGTACCGAAGAAAGCCCTATGCTGTTAGGCCGGAAAGGGCTCCTTGTTGCCCATACCCCCATACGCTGGTTACCTCCCAAGCGCGGAGGGCGCACCGTAGGGCTCCATCCGTCATCCTCCCTGTGTGCCTCCGAGAAGTCCCACAGCAGCCAGATGTGCGAGAAGCCTTCCAGGCCCCGCAACGCCTCGGCATTGCGGAATTCCGGTTCAAAAACGATGCGTCCCTTCAGTCCCTTTACCAGTCCGCTCTGACGCGGAACGCCGAACTTGGTCTTGAAGTCGGTATGTATCTTGGCAACTGTCTTCATCTTTCCCTGCCTCCAGTCGTTTATCCTATGGCGTTGCGGAATGTAAGGTGATTATCCTCGACATCCACCTCAATGGGAATGTTTTGTTGAAGCGTTCCGCCCAGCATAGCCTTGCTCAGGTCGTTCAGCAGCAGGCGCTGTATGGCACGTTTCACAGGCCGTGCACCGAAGTCGGGGTCGTAGCCCTCCCTTGCCAGCAGTTCTATGGCAGGTTCCGTCACCTTCAGCTTCACGTTGTTCTGCTCCAGCATCTTGGCAATGCCGTTGATCTGCAGACGTACCACCTGTTTAATCTCGCCCTGTGTAAGCGGATGGAAGACAATCGTCTCATCTATACGGTTCAGGAACTCAGGTCGGATGGTCTGGCGCAGCAGCTGCAGCACCTCCTGCTTCGTCTCCTCCAGCTTCTCGGTAGGTGCATTGGCAAAGAGCTGGCTTCCCAGGTTGCTGGTCATGATGATGATGGTGTTCTTGAAGTTCACCGTACGTCCCTTCGAGTCAGTCAGCCTGCCGTCGTCCAGCACTTGCAGCAGCGTGTTGAAGACATCCGGGTGAGCCTTCTCAATCTCATCGAAGAGCACCACCTGATACGGCTTACGCCTTACGGCCTCCGTCAGCTGTCCGCCCTCGTCGTAGCCCACATATCCTGGCGGGGCACCAATCAGACGCGTCACGCTGAACTTCTCCTGGTACTCACTCATATCTATACGCGTCATCATGCTCTCATCGTTGAACAGGTAGTCAGCCAGCGCCTTAGCCAGCTCCGTCTTACCCACACCCGTAGTACCCAGGAAGATAAAGGAGCCTATGGGTCGCTTGGGGTCCTGCATACCGGCACGACTGCGCCTTACGGCATCGCTCACGGCCTGTATGGCCTCGTCCTGCCCGATTACACGCTTGTGCAGTTCCTCCTCCAGGTGCAGCAGTTTCTCGCGTTCGCTCTGCATCATCTTTCTTACGGGTATTCCCGTCCAGCGGCTTACCACATCGGCAATGTCGTCAGCCGTCACCTCCTCCTTTAGCATAGCCTCACTGCCCTGAGCCTCTTTCAGTTGCTGTTGTGTAGCCTCAATGTCCTTCTCCAGCTGCTGCAGCTTGCCGTAGCGAATCTCAGCCACCTTGGCATAGTTGCCCTCGCGTTCAGCCCTTTCAGCCTCGAACTTCAGGGTTTCTATCTGCTGTTTGTTCTGCTGTATGTGGTTCAGCAGGTTCTTCTCGCCCTGCCATTTCTGTTTGAAGTGGTTTTCCTGCTCCTGCAGTTCCGCAATCTCCTTGTTCAGGGCCTCCAGTTTAGGCTGGTCCCCCTCGCGCTTGATGGCCTCACGCTCAATTTCCAGTTGCTTCAGCCTACGGCTTATCTCATCCAGTTCCTCAGGCACCGAGTCGCGTTCCATACGCAGCTTGGCGGCTGCCTCGTCCATCAGGTCAATAGCTTTGTCAGGCAGGAAACGTTCCGTAATGTATCGCGTAGAGAGTTCCACAGCCGCAATGATGGCATCATCCTGGATACGTACGTGGTGATGGTTCTCATAGCGCTCCTTCAGACCACGCAGGATGCTGATGCTGGCCAGACGGTCCGGCTCATCCACCATTACGGTCTGGAAGCGTCGCTCCAGTGCCTTATCCACCTCAAAGTACTTCTGGTATTCGTCCAGCGTGGTAGCACCGATGCTGCGCAGTTCGCCTCTGGCCAGGGCAGGTTTCAGGATGTTGGCGGCATCCATAGCGCCCTCGCTCTTGCCGGCACCCACCAGCGTGTGAATCTCATCTATGAACAGGATAATGTTACCCTCGCTCTGAACCACCTCGTTTACAACGCCCTTTAGACGCTCCTCAAACTCACCCTTGTATTTGGCTCCAGCTACCAGAGCACCCATATCCAGGCTGTATAGCTGTTTCTCCTTCAGGTTCTCAGGCACATCGCCCCTGAGGATACGGTGTGCAAGTCCCTCCACAATAGCGGTCTTACCGGTACCCGGTTCACCTATCAGTATGGGGTTGTTCTTTGTACGTCGCGAGAGGATCTGCAGCACACGCCTTATCTCCTCGTCCCTTCCTATTACGGGGTCCAGCTTGCCGGCACGTGCCTCATCCACAAGGTTTCTTGCAAACTGTTGCAGGAAACTATTTTGATTGTTGTTCTGTTTCATCATATTCTTCTCCTTTCCTTTTCTTTTTTTTTTTTTTTTTCTTTATTTTAATGAACCGCTAACCGCTAACCCTTTTTTCAATTAACAATTAATAATTAACAATTAACCTCTCCAAAATAGTTTTGGTTTTCGTTTTGGTTTTCGTTAAATTTCGCTAACCGCTAACCGCTAACTGATAGCCGTTCAACAGAAGTACAACAAACCTCGTGCAACTTGTTTGTTATCAGACAAATTGGCGTTTTTTGCGTCATTTTGGCAAGTCAGACGGGTTGTGAGGTAGTATAAAACAAAAAGGCAAGCCCGAACCCTTTGGTTCCAAGCTTGCCTTTTCTGAAGCCTATGGCTCAATTACCATTCTTCGTCCCAAACGCTCTTGTTATTGATAACACCTTTCGTCAGGATTTCAGTGTCGCTTTCAAGTTGATTACCTTCAGAATTATCAAGCACTACACTTGTCTGCAATACAGCGTGCTTAACATGCAGCGTAACGACTATTGTCTCTGGACTTATATATTTTTTCATAATTATTTCCTCCTTTGGTTTAGAATAAGACTTTTTTTCCATTCACGATGTATAAGCCCTTAGTCGGCTTCTGAACGCGGCGGCCGCTGAGGTCGTAAACAGCTCCATTTTCAATTTCCAATTTTCCATTTTCCATTGCATTAATGCCAGTTGCGTCATCATCGTCATCGTCGAAGACAAATGTAAAGCCCTTGGTACCGCCACCGCCAATTTCCATGTAAGCCTTGCCTGCGGGAACGGTTACGTCGCTCTTTACGAGATAGAAGCCAATCTTTCCTTCGTTATCACCATCCTTACCAACACCTAAACCATAAATGGTAGAACCGTCACCTGTAACAGAGCCGTCAGATGCTTCGAGAAGGTTGCCGGAAACGTCGTCTGCTGCCGTCGTGATAACTGGGAGATAATAAGTTCCAGCGTCAGCCTTTACGACTATTGGCTCATCAGCGGGAATATTAGACACCTCAGTCAGCGTCACTGTGCTTGCACCTGTGGCTGTAGCAATGTAAGCCTTTACACCTGATGGGAGGGTAACCTTACCCGTTGTTGTGTAAGTTGTATAGCCAGCAGTACCAACAGTCACTGACTCGCAGCCCTTTAAAGAGAAATTACCTAATGCGACATTACCGCTGCTCTTAGTGGTGTAAATCCACTTGAGGTAACGTGTCGTAGCGGGAATATTTGTGAATGTTTCGGTAGCCTTTGAGCCTAGTTCTGTATAACTCTTCAAATCTGTATAACTTGAACCGTCAGCAGAATACTGAACTTTGAATGTACCACCAGAGAAACTATTACCCTGAATATCATACTTTAGTTCGCCAGGGGCTTCATTAATCCTTAAAATGAGATTATCATCCGTATTATCAAATTTAAGTTTTGGAGATGAACCATAATCAGTACCAAGAGCAGACTGGGTCATACCTGTTGGGAGACTGCCCTTCCCACTATCGAAACTAAATGGCAGATTTGCATAGTCGCGAACCGTATATGTTGCAGAAGCAACCTCGCTGTTTGCCATACCATCTTTTGCGGCAATAGCCTTAATCGTTTGATTGGCGTTTATGGTAAGTGAACTGCTATAAACGGAACTGCTTGTTGTGGGAGTTGTACCATTGGTGGTGTAATATATTGTGGCACCATCGGTAGCACAGCTCAAAGAAACACTTGTTCCCTTATCTACGATACCTTCTGAAACTGAGAACGTAGGTGTTGCGCAAGGTGCAGCAATGGTATAAGAAGCACTTGCCACCTCACTGTCAGTCAATCCGTCCTTCACTGCGATAGCCTTAACGGTTGTGGCGGCGGTGATAGTTGGCTTGCTAGCGGGGTTATATGCTGTGCTGCTTGATGTGGGAGTAGAGCCATCTGTAGTGTAGTAGATGCTGGCACCCTCCGTTGCACAGGTAATGGTTACCTTTGTTCCAGAGGCAACGGCACCACTGGCAGGAGAGATACTGGGAGTAGCAACAACTGTAAGCGCTGCCTGAACACCCTCCAACACGATGTCGTCAATACGTACATTGCTACTTGTGGTTGTGGTAAATACGATAGTAATATTTTCAGTTGACGTTGTAACACCTTTAAATGTTACAGTATGTGTATCTTTTGAACTAAAGGTCAAGCCGTCACCTTCGTTTTCTTCACCATCTACGGTAATGCCGTCTGTGGTGGTCTTTACATTAACATCAACAGCATTTGATTTGAATGTCAGAGTCAAATCACCAGAGTAACCATAGGTAGGATAAAGAAGGGGAATCGTGGCAGAGAATGTTCCAGAACTCTTACCCACAAGCAGCTCGGGTGAAGTGCCACCAGCAATTACTGCTTCATAGATTTTTGTTGTACCACTTCCATCGGTACAAGCATAAGAATAAGTACCACCATCAGGCACATCATCAGCAGAATAGCCTGAGAAATCCTCACTCCAAATTGTTTCGAGGTCGGGATCTTTATTGGTAACCGTCATTTCATAAGTATCAGAGCTGGATTTATAGGTATCGGCAACACCAGCATAGGAGGCTGTAAAGGTAACTGTTCCAGCACCAACAAGGGTCACAGCGCCAGTGCTAGAATTAATAGTTGCAACTTCATCATTATCTCCGCTCCAAGTAACAGAGGCTTCGGGTACAGCCGCAGCAGGAGAACCATAGGTTACAGAGGCTGCTAAAGAGCCAGCATCGGTACTGACGAATTTATTTGTGTTAGTGATGCCAGCATCGGATATCGTCGTGGTGGTAGTTGCACCTGACGAAACAGCTTCGTAGGTATAAGTTATATAATATGCCTTAACACCTTTAGAAATTCCTGTTACAGTCACAGTCACAACAGTTCCAGTTTGTGCTTTAGTTGAAGAAACCGTAACATCAGAAGTCCCACTCAAAGAGCCGCTTCCAACAGTCGTGTCACCGACTTTCAAGGTAACAGTACCAGCCGTACTATCGAAGCCACCAAATTTTGCACTAAAAGCTTTTACATTTACGTCAGCAGCAGCAATCGTGGCTGTGAATGTTATGCTTGTCGCGGGTTTTTTTGAAGAACCTATTTGTGCATAGCTTGTGTTTGGCGTAAAAGATGTTGTTCCTACAGTTGTAACACTCCATGTTTTACTTTGACTGTCTGAACCAGATACACTTGCATCATTAACATTTAAGCTTCCTGTTCCGGAACCGAAATTAATAATTCCAGTAGTATCCGCCCAAACAGAATTTGCCCCCCCCACTACCAGGGCGCATAGCAGGAGCATTGTTTTTAGTAGTTTTTGTTTCATAATGATATATATTTTAGGTTATAAATTAAGTTCTCTTTTCAATTCCCGTTTTGGGATTTCTCGCCCCCAAAATTACAAAAAAGTGTTGAGAGCGCAAAATAAAAATCGATTTATTTTTCTCTTTTTTTCACCTGCCTTTGCCAGAATCGCAAAAGACATGCTTTTCGGAAAAGTGTCACACGTGTCAAAGTGGTCAAGGCTGCGATTAAGTGAGTGTAGAGCCAACTTGTCCTACCTATGCCGAGCGTAAGCAGGCTCGCCAAAATGACCGCGACAGTGCAAAAAAATCTGGAAAAAAATCAAGAAAAAATCGTACACCGCAATGAGCGTGCCGTACCTTTGCACTATGAAAAGGCAAGGGTTAAGGCGGTGCGTTAAGGGAAAATAGTGCTACTCCTAAAGGAAAATTTTGCAGCCCTTAAGGGGAGCAAAAATCCCCTTTACAGGGGATTCTTGAATGAAAAATGAAAGAGTGAAAAGTGAAAAATGATAATTAGAGAAAATATTTGACGTTTTGGTAAAGTTTAATGTTTAAAGTGTAATGTTTAATGTCAGTTTTAAAGTTTAAAGTTTATGAGCAGTTTTTAATGGCTCTGTCCGAAAAGCCTGTTGAAATCATCATCTGCAATGCGCATAATGTCATTGATTTTTCCGAATCAGTTCATCAGCGCGAATGATAAGATATTTCAATTCGTTGCGTGCTTTGGACTCATCTAGAATCGAGAAGCCAACTTTTGTAAAAAGACCATCTCCATTTTTATTATAGACAACCTGCGTCACAGGGACTCTTTCGATACCAAACCTATCCGTAATATTTTTTGTGGATGCGAGTTTAATATCCAATGTATAATAGTCAGCAAGTTCAGGGTAATTTTCGTACATAAATAATAATACACGCCGTTTATATATTAACGAGGGATAGCATGAACTCATATCGTAGGTAATAACTAAGGGACGGTTAAGCTGACTTAACAACTCTTTGTATTGTTGTTCTGTTGTAATTTTGGGTAAATCGCGTACTGTCAGCGAACTTGTTTGTGCTTGCGTGCAAAAATTTATCATGCATAATACCGCAATGCATGTGAGGATTCTTTTAATGTACATAGTTGTGATGCTTTGATGTTAAAAAATGAAATTAAATAGGGAATTAAATAAGGGAGGTAGCCGGTCGCAGGCTGGCTGGACGGTAGTCCCTCTTTTACTTCCGAAAGTGCTGTAAAAGAATAACAATGCTTTTCATACCTTATATAATTTAGAACCTCTCACATGGGGGAGAGGCGTCCCCGTATTATTGTTTATTGATGCCACTGGTTGAATAATCTTTTGCAAAGGAACCACAAAAGGAGCAAAATAAAGCCCAAACGTTTGAATCGTATGAGCCGTATGTTACATGAGTTTCACGAATTTATACCCCCAAATGTTAAAAATGAGGGGAAAATGAAACTTTTTTATAAAATAATTTGGTTTATAAAATAAACTTGTTTACCTTTGCAGCGCAATCCGGATGAAAAGCGTCTTTCCTGAACTTACTGCAGAAGGGGAGGGGAGGGGCTTGGTTTTAGACTTTAGGCGTTAGACGTTAGACTTTAGTAACCAAAACGAAAACGAAAACCAAAAATCGTTCAGGTTCAGAGTTTTGTCGTTGAGTATTTAAACTTAAAATGTAAGAAAAAATGGAAGAGAACAACATTTTGACTGCTGAGCGCAGTCTGGAAATCATTCGTGAGTCAATTGAGCGCAGCCAGCGTACGATAACCAGAAATTCGGCCTTGCCGCAGATATGGTGGGGTGTCTGCGTTGTGGTATTTTCATTTATCATTGCCTATCTGTGGGCCAATCACGGCGGACCGAGCTGGAATGCTCTATGGGCAGTTATGTGGTTGGTTGGCTACGTAGGCAACAGGATGATTGACAAGAAGAAAGAAACTGTCCCCACAACCTTTGTGGGCAAGACCATCGGCTATGTTTGGGCTACATTCGGAATGTTCTGCGGAGGACTCGGACTTATGTTTTGCTTAATAGGCAAGGGAATCCTGCCTTTGGAACTGATTATGCCCAAAGTGTATGTATTCGGCTGCATTACGAGCATCATCTCCCTGTGCTTCGGAATGGGAACGGCCATAACGGGACTTATCATCCGTAACCGCATCATTCAGATTTGCGGCTTCATCGCGGGTTTGGGCGGCTTCTTCGGTGCCCTGCATTTTCCCGGTCACGAACAGCTTTATGTGATGGCAGTTGTAGCAGTCATAGGCCTCATTGTTCCCGGAGTGTTGATTGAATTACAGAACCAAAAAGTAAGGAGAGCGTAACTATGTTCCAGCCATTAGACCCATTATTGCACGCTGAGTTGCGACTGGCCATTATGTCGCTGCTTATCAGTGCCGACGAGGCGGAGTTCCCCTACATAAAGGAGCAGACGGGAGCTACGGCAGGCAACCTGAGTGTGCAGGTGGATAAACTGTCGGCAGCCGGTTACATAGAGGTGGAAAAGACCTTCAAGGGTAAGCGCCCCTGTACCATCTGCCGCATCACCGATAACGGAAGACAGGCATTTGAGGCTTACGTGAAAGCCCTGAAAAGCTACCTGAAGGTGAAGTAAGGCCAGAAAAAGAAAGATGTGCGGGATTTGCTCCTGCACATCTTTCTTGTGTTATAAACCAGGGTGTGGTGATTAGTCTTCCCAACCTAATGCGCTGGCACCAAGAACGGCAGCGTTGGCGTTCATGAGACCAGAAACCAAGAACTTAGCCTTGCCCTTGAAGATCTTCAGTACGGCATTGTCATAAGCTTCCTTGATGGGATTCATAATCAGGTCGCCAGCCTTGCAGAGACCGCCGAAGAAGATGAATGCCTCGGGACTGGAGAAGGCTGCGAAATCGGCACAAGCCTCGCCCAGCATCTTGCCTGTGAACTGGAAAATCTCGTTTGCAACCTCGTCGCCCTTGCTGGCAGCGATACTTACGTCCAGAGACTCAATCTCCTCGAGGGGCTTCTCGCGCAGGAGGGATGGACGGTCAGTAGTGCTCAGAATCTCGCGTGCTGTACGTGCAACACCTGTGGCAGAGCAGTATGCTTCTAAGCAGCCGGAACGGCCACAACCGCAGGGACGGCCGTTAGCTGTGCGGTCCATGATAACATGACCCAGCTCGCCGGCAAAACCATCGCTTCCATATACCAGCTGGCCGTTGATAACGATACCGCTACCAACACCGGTACCCAGGGTGATGACGATGAAGTTCTTCATTCCGCGTGCTGCACCGTATGCCATCTCGCCCATAGCAGCAGCATTGGCATCGTTAGTCAGCTTAACGGGAATGCCCGTCTTTTCCTTAAACATATCTGCCAGGGGTACAACGCCGTTATGAGCCCAGGGAAGATTGGGGGCAAACTCGATGGTACCATTGTAGTAGTTACCGTTGGGAGCACCGATACCAATACCCTGAACCTGATCTGCGCCGCCAATCTGGGCAAGCAAAGGCTTCAGGCACTCTACACCGGCCTCTACGAACTCTTCGGCAGTCTTGTACTGCTGGGTCTTGATAGAATTCTCGCCTACTACTTCTCCACGGGCGTTAACTACGCCGAATACGGTGTTTGTGCCACCCAGGTCAACACCAATCACATAAGGTTTTACTTTGTCCATAAAGTTGTGAGTTTATGAGTTTATAAGTTTGTTGAGTTTTTAAGTTTAGGACAAAGGTATGCATTTTCTGCCGAGAAACACAATTTTTACGTCGAAAATCTATGAAAAGTCAATAAAATGTGCGAAATTTGCAGCGTTATATGATGTTCATACATTCTGTAGATGTTATAGACCTGATGCTGAGGGGTCTTGTAATCGGGATTATTGCAAGTGCTCCGATGGGTCCGGTGGGTATTCTGGTTGTACAGCGTACCCTGAAGAAGGGCCGTCTGTATGGGTTTGCAACCGGTGTCGGTGCCGCCGTCAGTGATATAGTATATGCTATCGTAACGGGTTTGGGCATGGGACTGGTGCTGGATTTCATAGAGAAGCCTTCCACCATGCTTTATCTGCGTCTGGGCGGCAGCGTAATGCTTTTCCTGTTCGGACTTTGGATGTTCAAGTCGAAACCCACGGCTCCGCACACACCGAGCGGCAAACTGGGCTCGTTTACACATAACGGGTTTACGGGTTTCCTGCTAACGCTCAGCAATCCCCTGATAGTGTTCCTTTTTGTGGCGCTTTTTGCCCGCTTTAACTTTGTGGTTCCCAATCATCTGTGGGAGCAGACGCTGGGCTATGCCGCCATCTTTGGCGGTTCCCTGTTATGGTGGGCTTGCCTGACAAGTGCCTTGAGAACCATGAAGGCACGTCTGCAGATGGAGTCGATAAATATCTTCAACCGCCTTCTGGGTACGTTGGTTATGGCTGTCTCGGGCATAGGGTTCATTTTGACTGTTATGGGTAAATTATGATAGTAGCAGAGAAACTCAGGAAGCAGAATATCTCGGCTTACATAATATATATGTTCCAGGTGGAGGATATCATCCGTGCCTACGGGCTGGATGTGGAACGTATCTGCAACGAGTAC
Organism: Bacteroidaceae bacterium; assembly: GCA_017645305.1. Lineage (GTDB taxonomy): Bacteria > Bacteroidota > Bacteroidia > Bacteroidales > Bacteroidaceae > Physcousia. The sequence continues at coordinate 105,483 of JAGCPD010000009.1, forward strand.
CTGCCCCGTTTCCAATACACAGAGGAGCAGATAGCCGCCCAGCGCGACTGGTATGCGGGCCTGATAAGGATGATGCAGGAGGAAGGAGTGCAGGAGAGCGGACACGTACAGGTGGTTAAGAATACGTTGCTGTTGATGGCCGACAGACACCAGGAGCTTTTGGCCGACCCCAAGCAGCCTTTCTATAGCGCCGCCTATTACAAGTCTTTGCCTTACATTGTGGAGCTGAGGAGCCGTGGTATGGGAAAGGAGAAGAACGAGATAGAAAACTGTGTGGATGCCATATACGGTGCCACCGTGCTGAAGATGCAGGGGCGCGAGCTTTCCGAGCAGACCAAACAGGCGCTGCAGCCTATCAGCCGCCTGCTGGAGATGCTGAGCCAGCTGTATAGTGGTTTAGACTTTAGGCGTTAGGCTTTAGACTTTAGTAACGAGAACGAAAACCAAAACCGGCGGCTCATCGAAATATCGTAATAACGTAATAACGAAATAACGACATAACTAAAAAAAGGCCGCCGACGAAGACGGAAAAGGGTTAGCGGTTTAGACTTTAGGCTTTAGACTTTAGGCGTTAGACTTTAGTAACGAGAACGATGTGGCAATTATACAAATAAGATAAATGAACGCAGAAATAGAAAGAAGAAGAACGTTTGCCATTATCTCGCATCCTGATGCGGGTAAGACAACCCTTACCGAGAAGCTGTTGCTCTTTGGAGGACAGATTCAGGTGGCAGGCGCGGTAAAAAGCAATAAAATCAAGAAAACGGCTACCAGTGACTGGATGGAGATAGAGAAACAGCGTGGTATCTCTGTTACAACCAGCGTGATGGAGTTCGACTACGAGGGATATAAGGTTAATATCCTGGACACCCCGGGTCACCAGGACTTTGCCGAGGATACCTTCCGCACCCTGACGGCTGTTGACAGCGCTATCATCGTGGTGGATGGGGCAAAGGGTGTTGAGGCGCAGACACGTAAGCTGATGACGGTCTGCCGTATGCGCAAGACTCCGGTTATCATCTTTGTAAACAAGATGGACCGCGAGGGAAAGGACCCCTTCGACCTGCTGGACGAGCTGGAGGAGGAACTGAAGATTAAGGTGCGTCCGCTAAGCTGGCCCATCAATCAGGGTATGCGTTTCAAGGGCGTGTATAATATCTATGAGCAGAACCTGAACCTGTTCACGCCCAACAAGCAGAAAGTGACTGAAAAGTTCAGCGTGGAGCTCGATTCTGTCGAGCTTGACAACGCTGTGGGCGAGGATGATGCCGCAAAGCTGCGTGAGGACCTGGAGATGATAGAGGGCGTCTATCCAACCGTAGAGGAGGTGATTGGCGTTTCTGAAAACGGTACGTCGGCTTATCTGGATGCCGAGGTGGCTCCCGTATTCTTCGGCTCTGCCCTTAACAACTTCGGCGTTCAGGAATTGCTGGACTGCTTTGTGAAGATTGCTCCCTATCCGCGTCCCACAACGGCCGAAGAGCGTGAGGTGAAGCCTGAGGAGGGCAAATTCACCGGCTTTATCTTCAAGATTACGGCAAACATAGACCCCAACCATCGCAGTTGTATTGCCTTCTGCAAGGTATGCTCGGGCAAGTTCGTACGTAACGCTCCGTATCTGCATGTCAGAAACGGCAAGACGGTGCGATTCAGCAGCCCTACCCAGTTTATGGCACAGCGCAAGGAGACCATCGACGAGGCGTGGCCTGGAGACATCGTGGGTTTGCCGGACAACGGCATCTTTAAGATTGGCGATACGCTGACAGAGGGTGAGCAGCTGCATTTCCGCGGACTGCCTTCATTCTCGCCTGAAATGTTCAAGTACATAGAGAATGCCGACCCCATGAAGACCAAGCAGTTGGAGAAAGGTATCAGCCAGCTGATGGACGAGGGTGTGGCACAGCTCTTTGTCAATCAGTACAACAACCGCAAGATTATAGGTACGGTGGGGCAGTTGCAGTTCGAGGTTATACAATACCGCCTGGAGAACGAATACAATGCCAAGTGCCGATGGGAGCCCGTGAGCCTGTACAAGGCTTGCTGGATAGAGTGCGAACCGGGCTACGAGGCTGAGTTGGAGCAGTTCAAGAAGCGCAAGTACCAGTATCTGGCCAAAGACCGTGAGGGCAGGGATGTGTTCCTGGCTGACAGCGGTTACGTGCTTAGTATGGCTCAGCAGGATTTTAAACATATAAAGTTCCATTTTACCAGTGAGTTTTAACGAAAACGGGTTAGCGGTTAGTGGTTAGCGGTTAGCGAGGGAAAAACGAAAACGAAAACCGGCGGCTCATCGAAATATCGTAATAACGTAATAACGAAATAACGACATAACAAAAAAAAGGCCGCCGACGAGAACGAAAACGAAGACGAAAACGAAGACGAAAACGAAAACTATTTTGGAAGGGTTAGCGGTTAATTGTTAATTATTAATTGTTAATTGTTAATTATGAACTGTGAAATTGACATAAAGAATGCTGTGGATGTGCTGCGTAAGGGTGGCGTTATCCTTTATCCTACAGACACTATCTGGGGTATAGGCTGCGATGCCACCAATCCGGATGCCGTGCGTCGTGTCTATGAGATAAAGAAGCGCGAGGACAGCAAGGCACTCATCTGTCTGGTAGATAGTGCCAACCGTATGCAGCGCTATTTCCGTAACGTCCCTGATGTGGCGTGGGACTTGGTGGATTATGCAACCACGCCCCTGACGCTGATTCTGGACGATGCCGTAAACATAGCTCCCAACCTGTTGGCCGAGGACGGCAGCCTGGGAATAAGGGTAACGCACGAGGAGTTCAGCCGCCAGATTTGCTACAGGTTCCAGAAGGCTATTGTCAGTACCAGTGCCAATGTGAGCGGAGAGCCTTCACCACAGAACTTCTACGAGGTTTCTGACGAGATAAAGAATCAGGTGGATTATATTGTCAATTTCCGCAGGGGAGAAAAGACTAAGGCTCAGCCGAGCAGAATAGTAAAACTGACAAAGAACGGCGAGGTTAAGGTAATAAGAGGATAGGAATGGGAAAGAAAGGCAGAGATACTATGGCTTATGTACTGCGCTGGCGTCGCAGACATCTGAACGACAATCGGTTTATGCTTGTTGTCAGTTTCTTCGTAGGTATCTTTACTGCCTGTGCAGGACTGCTTCTGAAGTGGCTTATCTCGCAGATAGAGCATCTGCTGACCCAGAGCTTCGTTGCATCAACAGCCAACTGGCTTTATCTGGTGTATCCTATTATAGGTATATGGCTTACAATGCTCTTTATCCGTTATGTGGTTCGTGACGACATCAGTCACGGAGTAACCAAGATTCTCTTTGCCATTGCGCGAAAACAGAGTCAGATAAAGGAGCATAATACATGGTCGTCAGTTGTGGCCAGTGCCATAACCATCGGCTTTGGAGGCAGTGTGGGAGCCGAGGCCCCCATAGTGCTTACCGGTAGTGCCATAGGCAGCTCCCTGGGCCGTATATTCCGTTTGAGCAGTAAGCAGATGATGCTGCTTGTAGGCTGCGGAGCGGCAGGCGCTGTAGCGGGTATCTTCAAGGCACCCATAGCCGGACTTGTGTTTGTGCTGGAGGTGCTGATGATAGACCTTACGATGACCAGCCTTCTTCCTTTGCTGGTGAGCTGTGTAACGGCAGCGGCCCTTACCTTTGCGGTATCCGGGATAAATCCCATCTTTGAGTTCCATCTTCAGGATGCTTTCGTGGTTGAAAGGCTTCCGGCTTATGTGGCGTTGGGAGGGGTGTGCGGATTGGTTGCACTCTACTTCACAAGAACGATGAACATGCTGGAAGGCGTGTTCCGCAAACTGCAGAACAGGTATCAGAAGCTGGCGCTGGGAGCCGTAATACTGAGTCTGCTGATTTATCTGTTCCCCTCGTTGTACGGCGAGGGTTACGACCTTATCTCGCTGCTGCTGAACGGAACAGGCGAGGCCGACTGGAATACGGCAATGAACCGTTCTCTGTTCTATGGCAGTGATTATCTGCTGGTTTACCTTTTCCTGATAATCGTCTTTAAGGTATTTGCTTCTACGGCCACCAACGGCGGCGGAGGCTGTGGCGGTATCTTTGCTCCCAGCCTGTTCCTCGGTTGTGTCTGCGGCTTTGTCTTCTGCCGTATGTGGAATATATACGATGTGCTGGGCTTGCAGATTCCGGAACGCAACTTTGCCATGTTGGGAATGTGCGGACTTATGAGCGGCGTTATGCACGCACCGCTTACGGGTATCTTCCTGATTGCCGAGCTGACAGGCGGCTACCAGCTTTTCATGCCCTTGATGGTGGTGTCTGTGATGGCTTACCTGACCATAAAAGCCTTTGAGCCTCATAGCATCTATGCAATGCGTCTGGCACAGCGAGGCGACTTGCTTACGCATCATACAGACAAGTCAATCCTTACGCTTATGAGTATGGACAGCGTTATTCAGCATTACGAGAACGTTCTGTATCCCGATATGACGCTGGGCGATGTTGCCATTCAGGTGAGCAACAGCAAGAACCACGTGTTCCCTGTTGTGAACAGGCAGATGCAGTTTGTGGCAGCAGTCTATCTGGATGATATCCGCCACCTTATTTTCCGCTCCGAGCTGTACCGTCAGTTTACGGTGGCTCAATTGATGAACAAGCCGGAGGCTATCCTTAAGGTTAACGATTCTATGGATGTCGTTGTCTCGACGTTCGACCGTACCCACGCCTGGACCCTTCCCGTCGTTGATGATGATGGCGTTTTTGTGGGCTTTATCCGTAAGAGTTCTGTGCTTACGGTTTATCGCCAGTTGCTGGCCGACCTTTCTACAGATTAAAATCCTCCCGTCCCCATTTGATGTGGCTTCTGGCAATGATGCACAGCAGTAGCATATAGACCAGGCAAACCTGCCACCAGCTGGGATACAGGTCTGTTATGGTGGCGTACGGAATGCCGGCTGCCGTTTTCACAATTCCGTTTTGTAGCGTAATGGCTGTGTTCAGCAACCATGTGAGGCATCCTACGGGAGCCAGCAGTACCATCAGTCCCAAATAGATAATCACGGTGGTAAGCGGGATTAATATTGTACTGACAAGGGCTCCTGCCAACGGAAGGGTGTGGAAGTAAAAGATGCTCAGCGGTGCTGTCCCTAATTGGGCGACAACCGACAACAGCAGCATTTCCGCGATTATATTCTGTAGCCCCAAAGCCCTCTTTAGGGGCTGGTATAAGGCAATAATGAAAAACACTGCCAAGAAAGAGAGCTGGAAGCCGATGCCGAATAGGGCGCTGGGACTGAACAGTAGTATGGCTAAGGCACTCAGCGCCAGTATGTGCAGGGGAGGGGTGTCGTTTTGTGCCAGGGTGGCAATGGTGGCAAAAGAGAACATGATGGTGGCCCTTACCAGCGATATGGGCATTCCCGCTACAAAGGCATAGCCCCAGATTGTAAGCAGAATGGGTGGCAGCCAAAACCATTTCCATTCGCTAAAACGGATACGCCTGACAAAGAATATGTATAATAATCCGTATATGATGCCTAAGTGCATTCCGCTAAGGGCCAGCAGATGCGAGACACCTGCCTGTGCATAGCTCCTGCGTGTTTCTTTGTCAAGTTCCGTTTTATTGCCCAGGAGCAAAGCTGAGCTTAAGGACAGGGCCTCGTCGCCCAGCCCGGCTTTGTGCAACCGTTCTGTCAGCAATTGCTGCTGCTCCTGTGCTTTCTCGCAGACAGTGTTGTAAAGTGGGTTTTCGGGCGGCATCTCCTTCTCCATCCCTATGCGTGCCATTCCCAATGTTATCCAGAACAGAAAGAGCAAGGCATCAGCTGCGTATGTTTTTTTCCTTAGCAGCATACCGGCCGTCAGTAAGGCAACGGAAGCACATAAAAAGTAAATGCCGGGGAGCGGGTTCCCCAGCATAATACCTATTATATATAAAAGCGTAGCCCATATCAGGGGCTGTCTTATAATCATAAGGCGCTTAACTGTGCGCAGGCTTCTGACGGGTTGGGGGCCTTGAAGATATAGTTTCCGGCTACCAGCACGTCGGCACCGGCTTCTTTCAGCAGTTTGCCCGTTTGGGTGTTGACACCGCCGTCAATCTCTATCAGGGCTTTGCTTCCCGTCTCGTTTATCAGCTTACGCAGTTCTTTTACCTTTGTTGTCGTATGTGGTATGAACTTCTGGCCGCCGAAGCCAGGGTTCACACTCATCAGCAGTACCAAGTCAACATCTTCTATGATATCCTGCAGCACACTAACCGGTGTGGCAGGGTTCAGTGTTACGCCTGCCTTCATGCCAGCCTCATGAATCTGGCCTATCACACGATGAAGATGGGTACATGCCTCGTAGTGAACGTTCATAATATAGGCTCCCAGGTCTTTCACCTCCTGTACAAATTTCTCAGGCCGGACAATCATCAGGTGAACGTCCAGCGGTTTCTTGCACAGCTTGGCAACATGTTTCAGGACGGGGAAGCCAAAAGAGATGTTGGGGACGAAAACGCCGTCCATAACATCCAGATGCAACCAGTCTGCAGAACTTTGGTTGAGCCATTCCATTTCGCCTTTCAGGTCGGCAAAATCAGCCGCTAACAGCGAGGGAGACACTATCATGCTAATAGAGCTTTATGCAAGTTAGGAACTGGGGACGGTAAGTGCGCGCAAATTGGCGAATGCGTGCTAAGACTGCAGTGCTTGGTTGAAAATAAGGAAGAGGTAAAGCTTGTTCCATAGGCACGAATCGGAAAGTTTATATTTGCTTGGTATCTTTACAAATAAAACGTTCCGATTCGGTAAAATATTGTGCTAATGGCATTATTTTTATCCAACTAATGCCATATTGTGCTGCTGCACCAGTTTTCTGAGATTAATGAGTGCGTATCTCATACGGCCCAGCGAGGTGTTGATGCTTACGCCGGTTTTCTCGGCAATCTCCTTGAAACTCAGGTCTTCGTAGAAACGCAGGATAATAACCTCGCGCTGAACCTCGGGCAGATAATCCAGCATCTTACGTATCTGGTCGGCTTTCTGCTGCTCGATGATGTTTGTCTCAACGCCCACTTCGCTCAGCCGTATGTCGTTGAGAATGTTGGGCGAGAATTTCTCCTGGGTAATCAGCTTTCCTGATTCCGTCTCGCGTGAAGAGTCGATAATCAGGTTGTGGGCTATACGAATGAGCCAGGCACTGAACTTTCCGGTTGTCTGATACTTGTGTCCGCGAATGGCTATAATGGCACGCGTGAAGGTTTCCTGGAAAATATCATTTGCCCGTTCCTCTTCTTTTACAAGGAAGAGAATATAGGAGAAAACATAATTCTGATGACGCTGTAACAACTCGTCAAAAGCATTATCATTACCATTCTCATACAACTCTACCAACTCATAGTCGGTGCTTGTACTTAGATTCTTCATTACGCTAGTTTTAATAGTTTACGTGTAATGTTTCTCTATAGGCAATGTTCGTTTTAACGGGTTATTTTTATAATTGCAAATGCAAAGTAAACACTTTTTTAGCAATCTGCCAAATTTTTTATTGTTTTTTTACTTATAAGGTCCATCCTTCGGTGTGTGCTCCACGCAGAAAGTCTGTAATCTGCATACGTTTTTTGCCGGAAACCTGCACTTCTGTAAAATAAAGGTATCCGTCAGGAAGTGCTGCGCGCAGGTAGGTCTTGCCGTCAGTTTGCAAGGCAGGCTCATTTAAGCCCGTCTGTGCTTTTTCTTTCTTGGCACGGAAGATTTTCATCACCATTTCTTTCCCGTCCTGCGTGTGCAGTGTCGTCCATGCAGCAGGGTAGGGGCTCAGGCCCCTGACAAAATTATAAACCTGCTCAGGGTCTGTCCACCTAATCTCGCATGTTTCCTTGAAGATTTTGGGTGCAGGACGCAAAGGCTCGTCTGTCATGAACTGACTCTGGTCTGTGGCTTCGGCTTTCCCTTCGGCTATCAGATCTACCGTCCTCTGAACCAAGTCTGCTCCCTGAATCATCATGCGGTCATGAATATCCTCCAGACAATCCTCTTCTCCTATGGGAATGCGCTCTTGCAGGATGATGCGCCCTGTGTCTATGTCCTCGTCAAGGAAGAAAGTGGTAATTCCCGTTTCCTTGTCACCGTTGATGATAGCCCAGTTGATGGGCGCAGCACCCCGGTATTGGGGCAGCAGGGCAGCGTGCAGGTTAAAGGTTCCCAAGCGTGGCATCCCCCATACCACCTGAGGCAGCATCCTGAAGGCAACGACAATCTGAAGGTCAGCTTTAAGATTCCTCAAAGCATTTAGGAATTCCTCGTCTTTCAGTTTCTCTGGCTGAAGGACGGGAATGTTGTGGCTGACGGCATATTGTTTAACCGGACTTGACTGCAGTACATCATGGTGTCTGCCAATGGCCTTATCAGGCATAGTCACTACTCCCACCACGTTATATCCGTTATCCACCAGTTTTGCCAAAGAGGGAACGGCAAAGTCCGGCGTCCCCATAAACACAATTCTCAGGTCTTTCTCCATCTCATTCAAATTTTGCACAAAGTTACGAATAAGTGAGCGGAATACAAAATAAATCTTTATTTTTATTCCCAAACGTGAGGACTCCGCCTGCGCCTGAGCACCTACTGGAGCGCAAGAAGTTCGAGATATAATCTCAAAGTTACGGATAAGTGAGTGAAAAAGGAAAATAAAAGCCTTTTTATTTTGTATTGTTCTCGCTTAATCGTAATTTTGCAGTGTTGATTGTCTAAAATAGGAATATTATGAATAAGAAAACCGTTGTTTTATTTGTCAGCATAATGCTGTGCTGCACATTGGTAAATGCACAGACAAACGAGTTGTGGCAGCGTGCCGAGAACGAGGCTGCAGCCGGACGCTATAAAGAGGCTTTTGAGCATCTGCGTAACATAGAACAGCAGATTGCCTCTAACTCGAAGCTGGATGCCAAGGGAAAGGCTGCCGGGCGATACAAGACTTCGCGCATTAGAATGAATATGTACATGAAGATGCGCAGGAGCGAGAGCGCGATGGAACATCTGGAGAAGATGGAGCGCTTTGCCAATGCATCGGGTGACGAGGAAGTTAAGAGCGACCTTCTGTATAACAAGGCTATCTTCTACTATTCCTTTGGAAAGACGGAGAAGGGTAACGAGGTCTTTAAGGAGATGTCGGCCAGACTTACGGCTCAGAAGGAGTATGACAAGGTGGACGATGCCTATCAGAAGCTTATTGAGGGCGGTAGAAAGTCGGGCAACGCCAGTATGGTGGCACAGGCGTACAGCCAATATGTTGCCTGGAAGGATTCTGCTGCCACACTTAAGCTGGCCGATGTGTCCGGTGCCCTGAAGGAGCAGATAAAGGCTGGTGAGGCTACGATAGCAGATATGGATAGCAAGCTGGCTTCCCGCAGGGGGATCATTATTGCCCTGTGCATCCTGACGGTTGTGTTAGTGGCTGCATTGGTGATTGGAGCCCTGTTGGTTCTGCGCCTTTTGCTTCTCACGCGCAAGCAGAAGAAGACCATCCGCCTTTTGGGCGAGAACATTGCGCTGAAGGCCAAGTTCACCAGCAACATATCAGCACAGTTGACGCCGGCATTGCAGAAACTGGACAGCAGTCAGGCTGAGGTAAGGGCATTGCTGGATTTCTCGAACCATATACAGATGCTCTCGCAGTTGGAGGCCGGAATGGGTACGGCTGTGGAGACAGAGGAGATAAGTCTGCCTGCCTTCTGCGATGAAATAATGAGTCAGATTCGCGGCAAGGAGAAGAACGGTGTAATCCTGAACGCGGAAGCGCCCAAGATGAGTGCTCCGTTCAACCGCGAGTATGTATCCCACATTCTGCTGCATCTGCTTAACAATGCCCTGTACTATACGCCCGAGGGCGGACACATCCGTCTGGAATTCAAAAAGAGGAGTGTGCATAAGTACCAGTTCATTGTATCAAATACGGGGCCTGTTATCCCCGAGGAGAAGCGCGAGGATGTCTTCAAGCCCTTCCTGGAGGTCCGCGACCTTACCGTTGGCGACGGCCTGGGTCTGCCCATCTGTCAGCAGATGGCCATAAGAATGAACGGTGACCTTGCCATCGACCCCGAGTTTACCAAAGGCACCCGCTTTGTGCTCAGCATTAATGCGTAAATGTTAACTAAAAAATAATATTATGAAAGAAAAGAAATTTACATCATTTGTCAGGTTGCTGCTGACACTTTATGTCTGTTTCACAGCCACACATCTGTGGGCTGACACGGAAATTCATGTTGAAACGGCAGGAACCCTATCTACCTTGCTACCCACCAGTGATGCGAAGCTAAAGGTTACCGGCTCTATCAACGGTTCGGATATCAAATACATCCGTTCCCTGGTAACAGCAGGTACGGTAACGTCCCTCGACTGGTCGGAAGTCCGCATCGTAAGCGGCGGAGAGGCCTACTACGGCTCTTTTACCACAGCAAACGACGTGATTGGCGAACAGATGTTCTACGAGTGCTCGAAGCTTCAGACAATGATTCTGCCCACCACCATAACCAACATCCAGACCAATGCCTTCGCACGCACGGGTCTTAAGGCCATTGACATTCCAAACTCGGTAACGCGGGTTGGCGGTGATGCATTTGCCTATTGCAGTTCGCTGGAAACCGTTGTCATCGGCAGGAAAGTAAAGCAGATGGACCAGGGCGTGTTCTGGAGCTCGAACGTCAAGAATGCCTACGTAAAACCCACCATACCCCCTACGATAGGAGCCTATATGTTCGTCTCGACCGTCAAGGTCTATGTCTATACGGGAGTGTTAGCCGAATACAAGGCCTCCAACTGGAAAGATTTTACCATCACCGGCGGGTTGGAGAACACCTATCCGATGGAGGAAGACCCCAATACTGTTGCCAAGGCCCTGTGCGGCAATTTCTTTGAGGATGCTGCCTGCACACAGCTGAAGCCCGAATACCAGGCTATGAGCGACGAGGAACTGACTGCCGCCCTGACCGGGGTGGGTATGCCGGAATTGATGATAACCACAGCCTTGAAGATAAAGAACAACAGCTGGGCTGCCTATGAGCAAGACTTCCGCATTCACAGCTACAAGCCTTACAGCGATGCCACCTACTGGAACAACAAGATGATGAGCTCGGGCGGTTCATACATGGGTAACCCGACAGGTATCTATGCCAAGGAAGACGGTGACGAGATCTTTGTATTTGTGGATAGCGATGTGCCCAGCGATGCTACGCTCTATTTTGCCGGATGCGTGGAGAACCAGCTCATCTATAGTGCCCAGACAGGCACAAAGCTGGAAAAGGGCCTGAATATCATTGACGGTGTTAAGAATGCCCTCTACTATATCGTTTATACAGCCGACACGAAGTCGATGAAAAAAACATTGAGCGAATGGCCCAACATAAAGATTCATGTGGAAGGCGGTGTGGTAAACGGCTACTATGACGTAAGCCGCCGCAGCGATGCAGACTATAAGGCCCTGCTGAAGGCTGCCACCCTGAACCGCTTTACCGTCAGGGGCGGGGAGTCACTCTTCCACCTAAAGACCGCTTCCTTCAAGACCGTATTCCCCAACACCATAGACAAGAGCATCTGCTGGTATGACAGTGTGGCTGTCTGGGAGAAGGAACTGATGGGTATGGCAGAGAGTGTTGCCTCGGGCAAGAGGGCAGGCTATCCCTGGTACCTGACTGGCGGCGAGGCTATCTTCCCTATCTATTACAACAACCCGAACTTTGCCATCGAAGGCGAGCCGGAGGACGCCGGCTATGCTAACTCGAGCGCTTACAGAGTTTCCTTTAATGGCATCGACTGCATACGTAACTGCCTGAATGCCCTGAATCCCGATATGGACGACTGGTGCGCAGGTCACGAGTGCGGACATAACAACCAGAGGGCTATCAATGTGGAGGGCTGTACCGAGGCTTCGAACAACGTCTTCTCTAACCTGGTACGCTATTTGGACGGACTGAACTCGTCCGGCGGCTCTACGCTCTCTACCGTTATGGAAGAGTATGCCCGTCGCGAACCCTTCTACTACAGGGATGTGAACAGCCGTCTGCGTTTCTACTGGGACCTCTACCTCTATTATCATCTGGGACAGAAGAACACATCGTTCTATCCCGAACTCTTCAAGGCATTGCGCAAAGACCCGTTGGTTCTTTACAACAGCACAAACAACAACAACGGCGGACTGAAGTTTGTCCGCAAGGTCTGCGAAGTGGCTCAGGAAGACCTGACGGACTTCTTTGACATCTGGGGATTCTTCGAGCCCATAAAGAGCGGTTCCATCATCGAGGATTACGGCAATCATCCCATAGCCGTCACAAGAAGCAACATCAGCAGCACAAAAGCCAAGATTGCACAATACGAGAAGAAGAACCGCGAGATTATCTTTGTGGAAGACCGTGCGGACTATGTGCTCTCGACAGGGTTCCTGCAGGCTGCTGGCAAGAAGCGCAACGGTTCAGACCAGGTAGGGCAGTGCGGCGAACTGGGACAGTTTACCAGCTATCTGCCAGGAGGCTGCGAACCGTCGGAATACGTATATTTCAAGTCTGACTCGCTCTATGCAATGGAGGGCAAAGGCGGACTGGGCTTCCTGATGCTGGACGAGGAGAACAATATCAAGTATGCTTCCAACGCTAAGAACCTATGCATCCCCACCAGCGTAGGCAATGACTTCACCATCTATTCATACGATGCCGACGGTTCACTGCACGAGGTTACCAAGGCAGGAGAAGGCACGGTGTATGTGCAGCTTGCTACTGCAGGAAGTCTGAAGAGAAAGCTGGAGAACGATCAGGTCATCAAGCTGATTGTCAGCGGACCGATAAATACAACGGACATCAGCTATATGAAGCAGCTCATCAACAACGAGAACCTTCAGGCCATAGACATAGAAAAGGCAACCAGAATCACCATGTTAAGTGCCAGCACCTTCTCGGGCATTAAGAAGCTTGTTTCCATAAAGCTGCCCCTGACACTTACCAGTATCGGTTCCAATGCATTCTCTAACTCAGGAATCAGATTCATAGAGATTCCCGACAAGGTAACTTCTGTCGGCGGTGATGCCTTTGCCTATTGCAACTCACTGACATCCGTACTTATCGGTAAGAATGTTAAAACGATGGACCAAGGCGTTTTCTACGGCTCTGCCGTCAAGGAAGCCTATGTCAAGCCTCTTACCCCGCCAACCCTGAACGGAGTCAGCGACTATCTCTTCTCTGGCAACAAACGTACCATCCACGTCTATTCCAATGTTTTGGATAAGTACATTGCTGCAGGGTGGGACCGCTTTGGCACGTTAGTAGGCGATTTGGAAAACTGCGAGATTATCACAACTCCTGTTCAGGCTCCTATGGCTGATACGAAGAGCATTCTGGAGGACAGTCCTATCTATAACCTGCAGGGTATGCGTGTAAACAGCCAGAAACCAGGAAACATCTACATTCAGAACGGCAAGAAATTCCGTTATTGATTTCTTGGAAGTAAAAAGAGGGAGTAAAAAGACACACAATGAGACGCAATAAAGGTATGATAAAAGCGCTGCTTACGGGCATTGCCTTTCTCTGTTCATTGAGTGTGTGGTCTGTGACCGAAGTGAATGTTACAAAGGCAGGGACACTCTCTGCCCTTGTGCAGGACATTGAAATAGAGAAATCGCTCAAGCTGACCGGCTCAATCAACGGTACCGATGTCAAGTTTGTACGTGAGCTGGTGGTTGCAGGAAAGGTGACCTCGCTGGATTTGTCTGAGGTACGGATTGTAAAGGGCGGAGAGGCATACCACGAGGACTATACCACCGCGAACGACGTTTTGGGCGACTATATGTTTGCGGACTGTTCCAGGCTCACGACAGTTCTACTGCCAACGACAATAACCTCTATCGGCAGGTATGCCTTCTCTAAGACGGGGCTCAGGGAGGTTGACATACCCAATAGCGTAACACGTCTGGGAGGTGCCTGCTTCGCCGACTGTAATTCCCTGACCAAGGTGGTTATCGGCAGCAGGGTATCCAAGTTGGAGCAGGCTGTGTTCTACAACTCGTCGGCTATCAAATACGCCAATGTGAAGCCCAAGACACCGCCTTCCTTAGATGCCTATATCTTCACAGCTAGACCCACCATACGTGTCTATCAAAGCGTGCTGGACGATTATAAGGGCTCAACATGGAGCCAGTACGGTAGCATCGTAGGAACACTGGACAGGTATTATCCTGATGAGGATGTTGACTCCAGCGCCATCGTCAATGAGCAGGCTGGTACCTGGTTCGACGATGTTGCCTGCACCCAATTGAAGGATACGTACAAGTCTATGACTGACGAGGAGCTGACTGCTGCTATGACGGAGGGCGGTATGCCGTCGTTCATGATTGCCATCGCCCTGAAGCTGAAGAATGCGGACTGGGCTGCATACGAGCAGGACTTCCGCATCCACAGTTACAAGGCCTACAGCGATGCCGGCTACTGGAACGGCAAGCTACGCAGCACGGGCGGCTCCTTCATGGGTAATCCTACAGGCATCTATACCAAAAGCTATGAACCGCTCTATGTCTTTGTTGATGCTGATGTGCCCGCCAATGCCACCCTGTACATTGCCGGTTGTTCAGGAAACGAACTGGTGACAAGCGCCAAGCAAGGCAAGATGCTGAAGAAGGGCTTGAATATAGTCGAGGGTAAGGAGAATGCGCTTTTCTACATTCTTTATACGGCTGATACGCAGAAAAAGACCAAGACCCTGAGCGAGTGGCCCGAGATGAAGATTCACATTGAGGGCGGTCTGGTAAATGGCTATTACGATGTGGCCCGTCAGAGCGATGACGACTACAAGGCGCTGCTAAAGGCTGCCAAATACGAGCGTTTTACTGTCAAGGGCGGACAGTCGCTTTTTAACTTCAAGACAAGCACCTACCGTACCGTATGGCCTTCTACTATTGACAAGAGCATTTGCTGGTTCGACAGCCTGACCGTGTGGGAGAAGGAACTTATGGGTATATGCGAGTCGGTGGCTACTGGCAAGAGGGTAGGGGCTCCGTTCTACCTGGCTGGCGGCGAGGCAATCTTCCCTCTCTACTACAACAATCCCAACTTTGCGATAGAGGGCGAGGAGTCTGACGGCGGTTTCGCCAACTCTGCCTCTTACCGTACGTGCTACAATTCTACGGGCTGCGTCCGCAGTTCATTTGATGTAAGCCGTACGGCGGACTTCGACGAATGGTGTGCGGCACACGAGTGCGGACACAACAATCAGGGTGCCATTACCGTAGAGGGCGGTACGGAGGTTAGCAATAACCTCTTCTCCAACTTCATTCGCTATCATTCAGGCCTCGTTACAACAAGCGGTGCTTCACTGGCAACCGTTATGGATGAATATTCGAGACATGAGCCGTTCTTTACTCGTCCCCTTGACAGTCAGATGCGTATGTACTGGCAGCTCTACCTCTACTACCATCTGGCGCAGAAGAACACCTCGTTCTATCCTACGCTCTTTAAGAAGCTGCGTGAGGATCCGTTGACATTGTATAGCTCCAACACAGGATGTCTGAAGTTTGTGCGCAAGGTGTGCGAGGTGGCACAGGAAGACCTTACTGATTTCTTTACCGTTTGGGGATTCTTTGAGCCGCTTACCAACTATACTGTCAATGATTACGGTGCACACAGCATGACGGTCAGGAAAACTGATATCAACAACACGCTGGCGGAGATTGCCAAGTATCCCGTCAAAAACCGCGAGATACTGTTTATAGAAGACCGTGTTGAAAATGTACCTACGACAGACTTCCTCACTACAGCTGGACAGAAGCGCCGCAACTCAGAGTTGGTCGGACAGTGTGGCAATGTGGGGCAGTTCACCGACTTCCTGCCTGGTGTAGCCAAACCTTCTGAGTACAGTTATCTGCAGGCAGACTCGCTTTATGCTCTTGACGGGGCCGGAGGTCTGGGCTTCCTGATGCTGGATGAGGAGGGCAAACTGAAGTATGCTGCCAATAGCAGGAACTTCTGCATCCCCACCAGTATAGGCGAGGACTTTACCCTTTATTCGTACGACGAGGGGGGCGTGCTGCGTGAGATTCCAAAGGCAGGAGACGGTGCAGAGCGCGTGGAAATGCTAAGCGCAGGATCGCTCTCCAGAAAGCTTTCTGACAAGGCTATCAAGGCTATCATCAGCGGCAATATCAACGGTACTGACGTCAAGTACCTGCGTCAGCTCCTCACAGAGGGAAATCTGGCATCTATCGACCTGACAGAAGCAAAAATTGTTACAGGCGGCACAGCCTATTACCAAACCTACAAGACTTCTGCCAATACTATGGGTACCTATATCTTTGATCATTTCAAGCAGCTTGCCTCTATACGCCTGCCTTTGAAGCTTACCACGATAAGTGAACATTCCTTCCGTGCGTTAGGAATAAGAATGATTGAGATTCCGGATGCTGTAACCTCCATTGGACTTGAAGCCTTTGGCGATTGCAGTATGCTCTCAACCGTTATTATAGGCCAGAAGATGAAGACGATAAGCCAGGGAGTCTTCTACAATTCTCCCGTCAAGGATGTTTATGTTAAAGCCCTTACGCCTCCAACCCTTTCGGATTATGTTTTCAACAGCCATCCTACGATTCATGTCTATGCGAGTGTCCTTGACAACTATCAGGCATCAAACTGGGCAAAATTCGGCACCATAGTGGGCGATTTGGAGGATTTCATTGATGGCATAGAGACTATCGGAGAGGAACTTCCCCAAGGGGATAGTGAGTCGTTGGCTCCCGTTTACAACCTGCACGGGATTCAGGTCACCACCCTCCAACCAGGTACTATCTATATTAGAAACGGCAGGAAGTTTATGTTCAAGCCATAGGAAATCCCAATCCCTGCATCAGGAAAATAAAGAAGTGCCCCCCGAAAGTCGGATACAGAACTTTCGGGGGGCACTATACTTATTGAACGTTAATATGTGTAAGAACCAACTTTTTTCACCTCCTCAACTAGGTATATGGCGGAAATGAGTGATTCTATTTCTTGGAACTCATCTGCCGAGTGAACAGAGAATACAATACTGCATGTGACAATTTTGTCTCTTGTTTTACCAAGTATGTCCTATCCTGTAATGAAACCGATGGAACGCCGCTCGTCTTGGATGTTCTCCAAGCGTTTTCTCATTTTTTCATAATATTGTTGGGTTTCGCGGCTTGTTCGTGGCTTGGTCTGTCGTACCACTTGTTCTATTAACTCCTGGTCTATGTCGGTGTTAGTACGCGATGCATTCAGTGCTGCTTGATCGCACACGAAGGCTATCTCGCTGGCAATATAGTCTTTTGTAAGTGCTGCCAAACGACCATAGTTGATGTCATCACTGCAAGGCCGGTTAGCGAGATGTATTCTGAAAAGACCCTCACGGGCAGTAGAATCAGGCATTGGCACATACACGATGTGGTCCATACGACCTCTACGCAGAACGGCGGGGTCAATAAGTTCGGGCTGGTTGGTTGTGGCAATGACGAACACGCGATCCTGCCCGCAGTTATTCAGCTGAGTCAACAGTTCGTTAACCTCGCCCGAAAGATTTGCATTGTGGTGTTCGATACGTTTCGATGCTATTGCCTCGAACTCATCGAAACACAATACAGTAGGTGCATTGGCACGAGCCTCTTCAAACAACATGCCAATCTTTTCCTGGGTACCATGTATATAAGTGCTAGCCAAATCGGACGACTTCACAAACCTGTAATTGTATTTTGCTTCTTCGGAAAACCGTTCGGCAATGAATGTCTTGCCGCATCCTGGAGGACCATAGAGAAGCATTCCGTTGGGGATGTTCAGCTTATAACGCTTAGCCCGTTCTTGGTCACGCAGTACATAGAGCACACTCTCGTTGAGTAATGTCTTTAGTTCCTCCATGCCCGCAACGTCGGCAAAACCATTACCCTTAGGTCTGTTATTTTGGTGTGCACTGTTTCCCAGAAGGGAGGAGCCTTCCAACGATGTCACGTCTATGTCAATAGTCCCCAAAATGCTCTTTATCATTTCGTCGGCACTGCTAAAGCCGTTGTCGTTGAGCGCTTTTGCTATTACTGCCAGCAATTGTTGATCCATTCCGGTTGGCATCACATTTGGCATCCGGGGCGGATGCTGTGCCTCCATTCCGAAACAAAGTCGGTAGAGCAAGGAGCCAACATCGTGTAGGTCGGCCCTTATTTCGGATTCTGTTACCGGCTTACATTGCAGGCCAAAGCCCGAAAGCCTGATATCAGTCAATTGTCCGGTGAGATCAAGCAAAATGCTTTTCGTGGAAATGTGTCCGTGGACGACAGGTTGTGGCAGTGTGTGCAGTTGGCGAAGAAGGCGTAGGAGTGTGAGTGTAATCTGTCGTGTATCCTCAACCTTCATGTTTGGCAGGCGCTTGAGGTGTGCTTCCAGTGTCTCGCAGCTTACGAACTGGGTGATTATGTAACTGAAATGCTGCTGTCCCATGTCAAAGGAGCCAGCATCCTCGTAGGCACACACATTAGGGTGGGATATGCATCGGCGCATGGCGATGACCTTCACCTCGCCCAGTTCATCAATGGAATCAGCTGGTAGCAGGTCGTGGTTGTATAGGGTCAGGAAGTGTAGCCTACGTTGTTCGTCACGCACGCGGTAGGTTTCCGAATAGCTGTCCTGTGCCTGTGGGAATACTACCGTATAACGGTTATCAATAATCTGGTCCTTTTCAAATTTCATCGAATCAATTATGCATTATATATTAATTTCACGTCAGCTCAACAGTCCGTTGCAGGGCTTCTCTTTCATGACAAGTTTTACTTCGTTTTTGTTGTCGTCAGACGATGACGAACTGTCAGATTCTTTTTCTTCTTCCTTGATTCTCAGGTCAAACAACAGATCTAAAAGCGGGTCAAGTCTTGCTTTGGTCGGTTTGTCCTTCACTATCTCCAGTGCCTTGTCGATGGCTTTACGGGCCTTCTCGGCATCGCGCCATTTGTAAGATTCGTAGTGTATATCAAAATGATAGACCCAGCTAACATAGTTACGAAGGATTTCTAACGAGCGCATAAACTGTTTTATGTTGACTAAAAGCAGGTTTGCCATCCTTACGTCTGCACTTTCCTTCACTTCTTTCACCTGCAATTCCAACTGATGAACTTTCATCTGAGAATACCCGTCGCCGTATGTTTCCTGTAACATTGCCAGTTTGCGCATGGTTGTTTCTAACTGGTACTGTACCCGCTGCCATTCGGTACTTCCTTCAAGGGCTTCTATCTTACGCAGTATCTCCTTTAAGTGTTGCAGCACGGCCTTTTTCTCCTGACTGTTACGATTTTCTTCTTCCACTTGCTGTAGCTGCTGTCTCAATGACTCGATGTCGGTGTAGCCATCCTGACTCAGAATGTACAGACATTTGTAGGCACTTGCAATGTCGGTAGTGATTCGGCTTACAGCCTCTTCCATCGACTGCTTCTTGTTGGTAGGCAGTTCCTTTTTAATCGTAACATCGGATTCGGGCAAATATACTTCCAAGGTCATCTGTTCCGAACGGTCTGCTTTTATTGTTACTTCTACCATGCTGCCCACTGGAACTAATTGCGGAACTTCATCACCGGTAACAACCACGTCGGCTACCCATTCATACAGATAAGACCGCATACCCTTTTGGTAGTCATCGGCCTGATACACAGGAATGGTCAGAATGTCTGAGGCTATTCCCGGTCGCAGTATGCTGGTGGTGCGTCGGTCGCGTATCACACCTACGGCTGGCAATGGCTTGTTCTTCTCCAATCCTATTAAGGGAAGGAACACTCCGTCCTGCTTTTGGTCGTTCCACACCGAAATGCCAATGTGGTATGGCAGTATGGCGCTTCCTACTTTTGTGCCTTGTTGCACTACGAACTGCTCAGGCAGACATTTTATAACATTACCTTCACGGTCAGAAGCCTTCACCTGGAACGTGTTGGGCCGGCCCTTTTCCAATTGGATGGTAACAACCCGTCCATTAGGTGTTACCTCTATGCGCCCGCTGCTCCAAGCCCCATCGCTACGGCTTAGCTCTACATTAAGTGTTATGTCTTTGGGAGTGCGTAGGCTCACCCAGTCTGTCAGTTCTACTGTGGTGGGTTCGTAGCCGATGTCTATCAGCACGGCATCTGCATCTTCTCTACTGTCGTTTACCATCTCTGCAGGCATGTCCAGTGTGGAGGCATAGAGGGCTGCACCCCTGGCCACTACCGTCATGGGGTCTATGTCGGCATTAGCTACAGGAGCTACTTGCTTTTCCAGCATCTGATGGATAAGGGGCAAGCGCGTGGGGCCACCCACAAGGATAATCTGACTAACCTGACTGCCTTTTAAGTTGTTGCGTCTAAGCAATGTGAGACAGATGTCAACAGCTTTCTGAAAAATGGGGCGCATTACTTCGAAGGCTTGCTGCCGGGTAATGGTAAGATCTATCTCCATTTCTTCACCGTCATCATCTGCCCCCAGGTCGCCTAAATTCGACAACACATCCTCGCTCTGCTTGTATGAGAGTTGTATCTTTGCCTCCTCGGCGTATGTCTTCAGCGCATCACGTAGCTGTTCGTGCTTCTGTGGGTCACCCAAGATGTTGGACAGTGAGTAGCGGGAACCTAAGTGTGGCAACAGAATATTATCTACGATGGCATAGTCTATGTTTTTGCCACCCAGATAGTTGTCGCCTTCTGTATCTATCACCTGTACAATGCCCTCCTCAACTTTTAGCAGTGCAGCATCGAAGGTGCCTCCACCGAAGTCGAATACCAGCCACAGGCCATTTTTCTGTTTGTTGCTCAGTCCATAGGCCATGGCAGCGGCAATGGGCTCCTGTAGTAGTTGGCAATGTTCAAATCCAGCCAAACGTGCCGCCTCTATGGTGGCAGTCTTCTGGTTTACAGTGAACTTTGCCGGCACAGTGATGACGGCAGCACGCGGTATGTCGTCATTTACATAGGAGCGCAGCGTTTGCAACACCATTGCCGACAGTTCTTCCGATGTGTAATCGCGTTGCATGTTCTCACTATGATAGATGGTATCAGTACCCATAGTGCGCTTAAACTCTATATAAGTGTTCGATGCATTCGCCTGCCATGTATGCGTTGCCCTGAGTTTATCCTGCTTCATGTCGTTGTAGGCACTGTCACCCACTTTTGCACTCTTTCGCCGTGTAAACGACACACACGATGGCATCACTTCACGCAGCGTATCGGTGCGAAGGATGACTGGCTCGCCATTCTCCATCCTGCAGATGGACGAATTGGTGGTACCCAGGTCTATTCCATAATCTATTCTTAGTCTAACCATTGGTATTATTACTATTCATTATTCACTTTTTTCTCCCTCTCTCTACAAAGGAGGGGTAGGGATTCTCTTTTGCATTTTAAAGTGGCTGACTTACAGTTACCTCTGCCACCTGTATCATTTGTCCCTGGTAGTTTACTTGAGGTCTCACTACACTTGTAATACGGGGAGCCTCTTCGGGAGCCATTTGCTCGTCTATCACAAAGCGGGCCATTACCCTCATACCATCTGTGTATGACTGACCTAACATGTTGACTATCTCGTAGCCGTATGCTTGCAGTGTTGTTTTCATGCGTTCCACACATTGACTAAGTTGTTTATAGCCGCGTACATCGGGCTGCATGTGTATCAGGTTTGCCTCCATGCGATTTAACTCGTTGGCAATAGCCAATGGCAGGTTGTGATTCATGTTGTCAGTATTGTTCATGTTCGTTTGTTGTTGTGTCTGTAACTTCAGTTGTATCCATTTGTTCCACCGGCAAATCTGTCGCTATTTCCTGATCTATTGGCAGAGAGGATGCCAGCGAGTCTGGCATGATAGTATTGATGGTATCGTCCTGCAATCGATTCTGTATCGGTGGTTTCTGAAGGACCACTTTCTGGGATGGTAATTTGAATATCTCTTTTCTTATTGAGTCTATCGAAATACGTTTTCCCTGAATCATAATGTAGCCGTCACCGTCTTCATCTATTATTCTAATAGGATCCGAGGCTTTCGTCGGTGGTACGAATGGGTATGTTTTTGAGGGTATGACATATCCAGGTGTAGGATCGTATCTCTCTATTTTCGGCTTATATGAATGTGAGTTATACTCATATGATGAAACTTTCCTTTCGCATGTTTGACATGCTCTGGCTAAACCTAATAGAACAAAGAAACCTACTCCAACTTTGCACCAGATGTCAAATAGGCCATTAACACAACCATTGGAGCCAAACTCAATTTTTGGGGGCTTATTATTAATCAGGTATAGTACACTCCATAACTCATATCGGTCTAGATCGTTCACGTTGATATATCGTAAAACTTCATTCATAACCTCTGCTGCCCATACGAGCGCGCTCTTGCTGTTGACTAATTTTGTGTATGCGTGGATAGCGTCAATCAGGGGCCTTGCTGCCTCGTTTGAATAATACGAACTTGTAAATGAATCGTTACCCAGTAAGTTTCGCAATGCCTCAACACGACTTATCTCGTTGACCATCCTGTCTATTTCCTTTCTTAATAGTAAAGCATCGGTAGTCCCAGTGTGCTTCAGGCGGTCAATGGCTTCTTCCAAGGCCAACTTGTGTCGGTTCACCAATATGTGTTTCATCTCGCTACTCCACATCTCTTCTGGGAAGTAGAAAAGCAATTCATGAGATTGTGGGTTGTTAGCTTCCGGGGATGACTTTATCACCTCGTTCATGAACTGCCGAAACCCTGTAAGGTTACCATCGAAGTATTGGGTGGCTTTTGTTGCAATTTCAAGCCAGTCATCGGTCAGAACGGCTAATAGCAATAGGTTCTTCTGTGCAGCATGGTCGGTACGCTTCCGCCACAGGCGACAAACATCTTCTATACAATAGTTATTCAGCAGTTTGATGGCTTCCTGTTCGTCCTGAACATGATTACAGTCCCGTTCGAACCAGAAGAGACTATAACGGTCACGGTCTGCAGACAATGTCAGTTCTGCCTGGGCTTTTGCCAATTGTTCTTCCGTTACGTCAGACAAAGGTGATAGCAATGGTAGTCCGTTCAGCCACAATGGCAACAGAACCCTTTGCCCCACATGGGCATAGGCTCGCAGTTGCGCCTTGTTCTGCTCTATCTCGCGCAAGCTGGCATTGGCAAAAACGCCAAGCACACGCAACGGATTATTGTCTATTAACAGAATTCTCATTTGTTAGCGCTTTCAGATTCAACATCGGGAAGCTGTGAACCCTCATTTTACATTACCATCTCCTTTAACTGCGGCAAAGATATATTTATTTCATGATTTGCCCAAATTCACCCATAATTATATTTTATTAGAAATTCAATTAAGATTTACTTCATGTTCAAGACTTTTCTTTCTTTATGTCTATAGAGTTCTCAAAGTAACCATTTCTGTTATTTTATATGGATAACCACTCAACTTTTCTTGCTTCGTAGGCTTCCGGCAATACCATCTTACCCAACACAGACCTGTCTCAAAAACGACCGTTTTACGGTGGGGATGGCATAACTCCGTCCTTGCAAGCCTACGCCCTGTCCCCATATCGCACCAAAGCGATTGTAGGCAAGACGTGCTGCGCCACCCCCATGAGCGCCAGCAAGGTTACTGCCGAACACAAAAATCTCATTCGGTTTCAGTTCCGATATCCTTTCGGGAGTATATTCTCTGTTGTACATAATTCTTTTCTTTTTATTAAAACTCTAATCTGAAGCCTTTTGATTTCATTTCCTTATACTTATCTGGATTAAAGTGATATTGTACAGGAATAACTCTGGCTGTATTCTTTGGACGTTCACAGGTCTCTTCCAGCAATCCCAGTTTAAGCATCTTGTTTGCAAAGTTCCTGCGGTCGAAGTGAACTTCAAGGATTGCCTCGTACAGGGCTTGTAACTGTGGCATGGTGAATGTTTCTGGTAACAATTCAAAGCCAATGGGCTGGAAATGAATTTGCTCCTTCAGACGTTTGAGTGCTACCCGGAGAATTTTCTCATGGTCGAAAGCTAATTGCGGAATATCGCCTATGGGGTACCATTGCGCATTTCTTGCATCATCACCGCCTTTTACGGATCCTTTCTGTACCAAAGCATAATATGCAATGGTAATGACTCGTCCTCGGGGATCTCTGTTGACATCTGAAAAACATCCCAGTTGTTCCAGGAAGTCCTTCTCCACATTAAATTCGGTTTCCTCTTTCAGCTCACGAAGAGCTCCTGTCTCTGTTGTTTCATCCATCTTAAGGAATCCGCCCGGGAATGCCCAACATCCCTTAAAGGGGTCGATGCCACGCTCAACGAGCAGCACCGACAACCCATCCTTGACATCATAACCAAATATTACGCAGTCCGTTGTTACCGACGGACGTGGATACTCATATGTATAAGAACCTTTTTCCATTATTTATTTTTTACTTTTTTTCTTTTCACTTCAGTTTGTCGTCTCCCATCAGGAAGAATAATTCAGCATCAAACCAATATCTGCGGCAAGTGCGTCAATAGCCACTTTCATCAAGCATTTGAGATTACAGCCCCAGATACTACCAACCTGAAAATTGTTCCTGAATAAGTAATTATATAATCATCGTTAATAAAAAGACTCTAATAAAAATGTACAGAAAAGATATGGAATCAATATAATCAGGTATAAAAGCTTGTGTATTTACTTCAACTGACGTGTTCTGAAAGATGATTGTCAGTAACATAGTAAATCACACGGTTGGCCTTGATATTCACTCCTTTACACGGGTTCAGCAGTTTAAAGCTTACCTTGTGGGTGCCATCCTTCAGGTCATAGTTCCAGTAGATGGCATCAGCGGTACGTTTGTTGAAGTTGGAGCAAAGTGAAACCACGCGGTCCGTTTTTCCATCTACAGTTACTTCAAGCTGTGCTTCGTAAGAGGTATCGGAACAACTGATGTTGCCATATACCACTATTCCGCAACCGTTAAAGCTGAAGGTGTTCTGCTCCGCATCATCCGTGCCAAGATACTGTATTCCCGATGTGAGCAGGTGCGGAGAAATCCCCATAAACCCCTGTTCCATACGTACGCTCTTCGGCTTCTGTACCTTTATCGTTACATTCCCGTCTTTCACTTTGCCGCCGTTCCGCTCAATCATCCTCAGGGCAAGGTCATAGACCATCTTGTATGTGTCATTCAGTGATATTTTCATATATGCGAAATTGCGGTCTTCCACTTCCCGCAGGTTGGGCATCCATTTTTCAGGTATGTTGCTATAGCCCAGCATTGTTGCCAGCACTCCGGCAGCTGACGAGGGGTTGCAGTCAGAGTCCTGTCCGCAGCGTGTAGCTATCTCCATTGTCTTTCCGAAATCGCCCTGCCCGTAGAGCAGTCCCATGGCTACGTATGCGCTGTTCATCGTGGCATCGATGTTCCCCGGAGCCAGTATCAGCTCAGGACATCCCAAATCTTCACTGTACATCTGGTTATACAGGTTCCAGGCACGTTTCCAGTCGGTCGGATTTTCGTGATACCATTTCACCACACTGTCCAGTCTTTTTCGGAACCGGCTTCCCTTGGGGATGGTCTGCAGTGCCTTCTCCACAATGGTTGCCACATCGTTCTCAACAAATGCCAGGGCATACATGGCTCCGATGAACACACCGCCATACCATCCGTCTCCGTAGTTCATGATGTGTCCTATCTTATCAGATATTTCCGATGCAGCATTAGGCATTCCTGGCGACATTAGCCCCGCATAGTCAGACTCTATCTGATAGTCGATGCAGTCTGCGTGGGGGTTGTTCTTCCAGTAACCCGATTCGGGCGGCATCAGTCCATGGAGCACGTTGTAACGCCCCTGTTGGTTGGCGTGCCACAAAGGGTAGGGGGCATAGGCAAAAGCTGTGGCAAACGAGTCGGCAGGAGCATCCAGCCCCAGTCGCGTAAATACCTCGACAAATGTCAGATCCATATAGACATCGTCAAACAAGCTTGGCGCATTGTCGAAATACCCCTTTAGATGATGCTCGGGATATGTAATTTCCACATCATCGGGAATCATTACACCGCGATAGCAGAACTCTGTGGGGCCGCCGTAGGCACAGCCTATTGTCTGACCGGCCCAACCGCCCTTTATCTTGTCCAACAGTACACTCTTCGTGAGGGTTACGGTACCCTCTTTTTTTGCAATGAGTGCAATCGGAATGAAGAGCAACAGTAGCAGCCAGCAGAGTCTGGGATGTGGAATGAATCTCATGATATCAGCTATTAATACAGGTATATTCTCACGTCCTTGGCACTGCCTGGGGCACCTTGTTCAGCACGTGGCAGGTACTCGATGCCCATGAGTTGCTGTTCGGAACCGAGGTCGATGACCAGCAGGTGGGGCGTGGAGGTTCCTTTCTCTGTCTGCCAGTAGGTGCTCTCCTGAAGGTCATATACTTTGTCGCCGAGGTGATTGCCGTTTTCGTCCTCGCTGTCGGCATACTTCACCGTCCAGGGTTCGCGGCTGATGCGCTCACTTGGTTTGCTGAGGGCATAAAGCTCGGCTATGGCTGTCACATCACCTTCCTTTTGCGTGCTCTGAACCTCGATGGCAAGGTAGCGTCCGCGATAGAAACTCTTGAAGTTGAGTGTCTGCCAGCCGTTGCCTGCCTTCAGTTGTCCCTCGAACACTGGATTTCGTGAATTGAGGTCGGGCTTGTCGCCGGGGTTGTTGTGCTTGTTGTTCTTCTCGAGCTGGAGCTTGTTGAGCTCAGGCTCAGCCTGACCCCAAACGACGCGCTCTGTTGGGCCTGCAATGTCGAGGACAATCACCTCGTTCCTGCCCTTCTTCAGCCAGCAGCCGGGGATGTAGAGTGTCTGCTGTGGACCGATGCTCCAGATGCGGCCCATGGCGTGTCCGTTCACCCAGACTTGTCCCTTGCCCCAGGTCTCGAAGTTGAGGAAGGTGTCGCCCACCTTCTTGAGGTCGAAGTAGCCGCGATAGTAGCCGCGCCCGAAGATAAGGTCATCGGCTTCCCTCGCAACTCTGAAACCGCGTCCGATTGCACCAGCATTCAGCATCTCGCGGGTAGTGGGCTTGGTTTGTTGCTTCTCAAATGCCTTTACAGCCACCTCGTAAGTGTCGGGAATGCGTAGCTGGTCCCACTTCGTAGGCGTATAGACAACCTCCGTCTTATCTACGTCTCCAACGTGCGAACTGACGCTTGTCGTGATGGTCGGGTTGCCTATCAGTCCCTTGAAGTCCTTGATGGCACGACCGAAGTTGATGCGTCCCATGCCTTCCACAAGGATTTGCAGCTCTTGGCTCTGCTTGATGGCAGGCAGGGTGAGTGTCCTTTCGTTCTTCACTCGGTCAATCTTGCCCATGTATTTGCCGTCGATGAAGACCTGCGCGAAGTCGTGGGCTTCGAGTGTGAGTGTCGTCTGGCTCGCAGAGAGGTTTTTGCCTACCTGGGGAATATCTGGCAAGCGCGTACAATAAAGCACTGCACCCCAACCCATGTCCATCTCCTCGAAGATCTGCGGCGTACCTTCGTGCCAACGGCCTTCGTACTGGAAGTCCATGCCGTTATAGAGCGGCGCGAACTCCGTCAGCTCGAACTTGGGGACGGTGATGATGGGATTGGGAGCTTTGGGAACAGCAGGCAGAGCCCCCTTCCGTCCCCCAAGGGGGAAACCTCTCTGGTCATACTTCTCCATCATCTTGCGGAGTTCCCAGAACTTGGGTGTGGCGAGGCCCCACTCGTTGATGGGAGCATCGTAGTCGTAGCTCGTCACGTCGGGCGCAAAGCCGGGGCTGTTGGCGCCTGCCCAGTGGCCGAAGCTGGTGCCGCCGTGGGTCATGTAGAGGGAGAAGGAGATGCCCTTCGAGAGCATTTCGTCCATGCCCTCCACCATGTCCTTGGCGGGACGTGTCTCGTGGTGAGCACCCCACTTGTCGAACCATCCGCTCCAGAACTCGGAACACATCTTGGGGGCATTGGGGCGCAGCTGGCCAAGGCGGCGGAACTGCTCGTCGATGTTGGCGCCTGTGCCGAAGTTCATCGTCCATGTGAGGTCGTCGAGGCCGTTCTTCTCGAAGTTAGAAGACCAGTCGCATTGGAAGAGCGACAGCTCCTTGCCGTAGATGCCGCGCAGACAATCACGGATTTCTGAGACGTAGGGCTTGTCCTCGCCATAGGAGCCGTATTCGTTCTCCACCTGCATCATGATGATGGGGCCGCCGTTCTGGATGGTGAGAGGCTTCAGCTGCTCGCCCACCTTCTCCTCGAAGAGCTTCACACGCTCCATGAAGTAGGGGTCGCGTTCGCGGAGCTTGATGTCCTTCTTCTTCAGGAGCCACCAAGGCAGACCGCCCATCTCCCACTCTGCACAGACGTAAGGACCAGGACGGACGATGACATACATGCCGTTCTTCTGGGCAATGCGGCAGAACTCGGCCACGTCGTTGTTGTCGGTAAAGTTGAACTCGCCCTCCTTCTGTTCGTGGATGTTCCAGAAGATGTAGATGCACACAGCGTTCATGCCCAGGGCTTTGCACATCTGTATGCGGTGCTCCCAATAGGGACGCGGGATGCGAGGATAATGCACTTCGGCTGCCTTCACAATGAAGGGTTCACCGTTGAGGAGAAATGTCTTGTCTCCGACTGTAAAAGTACCAGGTTTGGTGTCAGCTAAAGCTATCGAGGTTATCAGTGCAAATAGCGTCAGAATGGATAGAATTTTCTTCATTTTTATGATTAGTTTAAGATTTTTCCGGGGTAAAGTTAATTATTTTTCTACAAAGGTGGAAATGCTACGGGCAGAAAGTTGCGTTTTTCCTTTGCAAATGCCTACGGGTTTCAGATTTTCGCTTTCTGCATCGCTGGTACGGTAAATCTGCCAGCTGCATTTTTTCTTGTCAGAGAAGCTGAGCTGAAGGTCCTGTGTCAGGTCACTATAGTTTATGCAGACGCAGACCCACTTCCCGTCTTGGTTCTGATAGGCAGAAACCATCAGACCATAGGGGTCTTCCTTCTTCTTGCTGCTGATTTCATGTCTGACGGCACCGGGACGGATAAACCTACTGTAGTTACCCAACGCCCAAAGCAACTTAGAGTCCCGGGCACGCTGCTCCTTATCATATACGCGGATAAGTCCGTCCTTGTAGTCACCACCGCAGGCACGCCACCACGACCAGCTTTCTGCATCGGCATACGTAAGGTCGTGATGAATGATACGAGCCACATAGAGGGCGGTTTTCATGCTGAAGTCGTACTTCTGTCCTCCGCCAATCTCTTTGTCGTTGCTCATGATACAGATTTCCGTCTGCCAGAATCTTATACCGGCCTTTTTACATTCATCGCGGAGTTGCCGGCGTATTTTTTTCATATAAGGTACGGGTGTATTGGTCCAGTAGCTGTGAGCAGCCATCAGATGGGGTACATTGGGCAGGTTGCCCACATAGGTTTGGATGCTGTCTGGCGAGAAGAAGGTGCTGATGGCGTGGCCGCGTTGCCAGTCGGTCTGATGGATACCTAAGAGACAGCGAAGGTCGCTTGACTCGTCAACCAGAATCTGTGTACGCAGGCCCGTCTCTGTAAGTGCCTTGCTTGTCTCTCGTACCAGTCGGGCTATCTCGCGATGAGTGGCAGGTGATCCCTCCTGCTTGGGTCCTAACCAGTTCCAGCTGCCGTCGGGCTCATTCACCGGACAAAGGTAGTCAAATCGGATGCCCTCATGCTCTTCCAGTCCTTTGAGGGATGTTGCCATAAAGCGAGCAAAATCGTCATAGCAGTCATCTTTCAGGTTAATGGTGCCGCCCCTCCCTGTATTGGTGGCAAGGCCGTTCAGTGTGAAATAGACGGGAGCCGAGTTCAGAAACGCCAGAAAATGAGGAACGCCGCGTTGTTTGGCCAGTCGCAGGAATTTACGTTGCCCAGGCTGTTTTGTCCAGTCGTAAGTGCCATCCTTTGTCAGGAAGCATTCTGTCCGTGTGCCCGGATTAATCTGGGATTCCCTGCCTTGTTCTGCGCTGCCGGCTCCCAGGTTGAAACGCCAGACCGAGAGTCCGATGCCTTTGGGCTGTCCTTGTGCATCGTTCTCTGTGGAGAAGAGCCAGTCGGCAATCTTCTCTTGTTCTTCCTCGCTGTCCCAAAGACCGATGAACTGCATGGACCACGCATCAGAGGCTCCAAAGTGACGGATTGTCTGGCATGGCCGGTTTGTTTCGATAATATAGTCGGTAGCCCGGCAGACCGCTGTCAGGGTAATAAGAACAAGTAACCAGTAGTATCTCATTTCGCATTGTTTTTGCTGCAAAGATACTGATTTTTACAAAATATTATAGGAAGAGGTTAAAAAAAAGTCCTCGGATGCTTACATATCGTCATATTACGCAGCATCCTCATCCCCAAAAAACTCCCGGCAACTGCCATGCAGACAGTTTGTCGGGAGTTTCAGATAAGGTTTAGAATGTCTTTCTACGGCTGTAAGTCCTGATACTCCTTGGCCGCATCAAAGCAAGGGCATGATTTGTTGCTGAAGATACTGTGACTTACAATGATGGCTTTGGGATATTTCTTCTTCAACTCTTTCAGCAGATATAGCATGGCCTCTTTTTGCTCAGGGGTGCGGGTATCTGCTGCTTTGCCGTTTTCATCAAGGCCTCCTTCGTAGCAGATTCCCAGCGAATGGCGGTTATGGTTCAGGCAGTGAGCGCCAACCATCTCCTCAGGCCGGCCTACCTCTATCTCGCCGGAACGCCTTACCACATAATGGTAGCCACAGCCGTTAGCCCATCCTTTGGCCAGATGCCATTCGTTAATCTGCTCCACGGAACTTGTCTGAAATGGCATTACTGCACTGCAGTGGATGATAAGCAAAGTAATTATTCTCATGAGTTCAAGTAGGCTTAATCTTCAATAGGTTCATCGCCACCGTTGTTGTCGTCGCCAGAGTCATTGTTGTCGTTGTTGTCGTTGTCGTTGTTGTCACCGGTATTGTCGCCGGTATTGTCACCAGTGTTGTCGCCAGTGTTGTCGCCGGCAGAACCATTGTTGTCAGTGGTCTGTTCACCGTTGCCATTCTGTTCTTCGTCATCGTCGTCCTCCTTTTCAGTCAGCATGTTTACCAGATGTACGTTGCTGTTTATCAGGTCGCGCAGCTTTTTGGTCTGACGGAACTTTACGCTGATGCGCTTAACGGCCTTTGCACCCGCATCCTCTTCGTCTTCAACAGCCTTGGCGTTTACCGAAAGGTACAGATGGCCCAGATTGGGCAGTTCCAGGGTGTGGCCGTTCAGCAGGAACTGCTTAATCTGCTGACTGAGCGCATAGAATGCGGAAGACATCTGAGCCTTGGGGATGCCGCTGTTCTCTGAGCATAGTTCGATAATTTCCTCAGCATGGAGAACGCTGTAACGTTCATTAGAAGTCAGGAAGAATTCACTGTCCTTGAAACCGATGCGCTGTTGGCGCGTTTTTAAATTAATTTGTCCCATAGTAGTTTTATTTTTAGTGTTATTTTTATAATAATGATGGTTACGACTGTTGCCAGTATGACGCGAAGCCATGTCCTGACAGTTGTTAGAATCCCCGCTGGTGAGCGGACCTTCGGCTCGACGATTCTCACGGTGTCGGTCTGGATGACTGTCAGCGTGTCATGTATCAATGTCACCCGTTCCCTCCACTTTGTCTCCCGCTGTATGATCCTTACTGTGTCGGCCTTTTCGCGGATGAGAACCAGAACCGAATCACGTTCTATGATTGTATCTGTCCTTTCCACTGTTGCCGTCCGTCCCTCGTAACTGTAATTGGTTATCCGGGGTGTCCTGCAGGCTGCTGTCAGCAGGCAGAGGGCAAACATTAGCGTGAGTCTCCTATACATCTTCATATATACCTCCTTTCTGTTTTTTGTGGTTTGTAATTTCGTTTGTAACATCACCCGGGTTCTGATGTTTTACACCACAAAATTACTTCAGAAAGGAAGCGTTAGAAAGTCTTTGGAAAATCGGGTTTCCGGGATGGAAACAAAAAGAGTAGTTACGTATGACTACATAACTACTTCAGAAACTTCAGTTATATATAAAAAAGGTATATTCTCCCCTATGGGCTTACTCTCCTTTCCACCGTTTCACTTCAGCGTATTTTTTACTTCCATGGAAAGTCTTAAGAATCGTCTGGAAATCCGAATGGATGCTGCTTTTGAGGTCAGAGACTGTCATCTTTCCTTTCAACATCTTCTCGCGGAAAGCGCCGAAGTCCTTGGTAAGCCGGTTATAGAATGTCCTTTCCGTACACCTGACGGGGATTTCGGACTCTATAGTGAAAAAGTCAAAAAAGGGCTTCTTGCCGCTTTCATAGGATTTGCTGTTTATCAGGCGGTCTTTTTCCAGGGCCATGAACAGAAATGCCAGCAATGCAGCCTCGTCCTGGAACTTACCGGTTAGTTTCAATTTTGCATCTTTGCCAAAGAATTGCTGATGTACTTCATAGAAACAGTCTGACAGTTTTTCCTCATCAACGACCCCAAGGAAAATGGGTGACTGCCGCTCCTTCTTTTTCTTTATTTTCCCTATTTCGTCTGCCACATACTGTATTTGCGCTTCAATCGTCAGGTACGAGCCAAGCTCCGCATCCGTCATTCTCGCAAGTTCCCCGTCCCCGTCAGAAGAAAGGTGAATGTTGTTCAGCCTTTCATACAGTTCCTGTCCCAGATGAGCCTTTCCCCAATCTGTGTTAATGCTGATGGGCTTAATGCCGAACTTCTTAAGGAATTCCTCCTTGGTATTCCTCAGTTTGTTATACTTTTCTTTCAGCAGGCTTTCTTTCTGCCTGTTTGTCGTCAGTTCCTTTTCTTTATAGTCGTCCAATATCTGAGCCTCCAGATAGTCGCGGTTTGCCTGCCACTTCTCTGTGTGGCAGAAAGCATTAAGTGTGTTCTGGTAAAGTCTGCCGAAGTCGTTGAAGCTGGCTGTGGCATGGGAGGGGATGGAGAGTAATATCATGCTGTCAAGAAGCGCATAGGCTTGCCGTCGGAAATCGCCCGGGACGTCATCGTAAATACTGATGTGATGGTTCAGTTCCCATTCCTCGCATTTTTCCATGGCAAGTTTTTTCAGGCGTGAATCCTTCCTTACTTCATCCAGCCATTCCATCAGCAGTCTGAATCTTGTAATCAGCCGTTTCTTGCCGAAATCCAGCAAGATGGAGTTTTCCTCGAAGGCGCATTTCAGTAATTCATCCGCTGCCTTGATAAACTTTTCAATGTTCTTTACCCGATTGTTGTTTGTGTTCAGGAAACGCCGGAACACATCGCACTGTTCATCACGTATTACCTGCCCGCGGGTGTCATAGACATCCTTCACCATATCTAATGCGCGGTACAACTTGTATCCAAGGTACTGCAGGGTGCAGATACGCTCGTCATCCGCATCTGCCCCAAACCATTGGAACAACCCGAAGATGGTTGGAATGACCTTCGACAGATAATCACACATTTTTCCATAGCTACCCTCTGTCATCTGAGTACCTGGCAAGGACGAAACGGGATCCTCCCATTTGCCCCAATTGTCGTTAATCGTTCTCATATTACAGACTTTTGTCGTGAAACATTCCAGCCCTCACTCGCACTATTGTCCTGTCTGGTGTAGCGAATGGTGTTGTACGTACGAGGCGGAGGACATTTCCTTGGGAAGTTCCGAACGATGTAACGCTCCGGATTATTGTCTCGTTTCTATGCAAATTTAACATAAATGGGTGTATCATCCAAGCTATACTATGCCTATTGTCTGAAGGGGGTGGTTTTAATTGATTTATATCAAGGTCAGAGGCGCGTTTCAGGCCCAAAAATGGCCCCGAAAAAGCCGTTATAGAAACACTTAAGTATTTCTTTCAAAACACTTAAGTATTACTCCAGAAACACTTAACTGTTTTTGACAAAACACTTAAGTGATTTTTTTTGCCCTTTTTTACCCCTGATTTTTGCTCATTTTTGGTACTGAAACAGGGGAAAAAGCCCCAAATCATGCACTCTTTTGTAATTTTTGTTGAAAAAATGTGAAAGATTTAAAAATTTTTATATCTTTGCACTTGACTCTGGAAAAAGATTCAAAAAAGACTATTATGGAATACCTGTTTTTAAACTCTCGCGACGAATTGCTTCGCATAGACATTTCCCGCATCGTGTATTTCGAGGCAGACGGAAACTACACGAACATCTATTTGTGCAACAAGTTGAAAGGGACAGTCTGCATGAACCTTGCCCGTATGCAGGAGGCACTCACTGCACAGCTAAAGGAAAAGGCTACCCGCTTTGCCCGTATCGGCAAAAGCTATATCGTCAACCTCAATTATGTCTATTCCATCCAGTTACTTAAGCAACGTCTGGTCTTGAGCGACCAGGCCACCTTTGCCTTCCAGATAGCCGTTTCTAAAGAGGCACTGAAGACATTGCGTGAATTATATCTTAATAACGGCAAACAGAAACATAAATAAATAATAATATAGGAATGATAGAAGCTATAATAGGACGCCAGCACGGTACCAATTGCTTACTAATGGTAATTGGGGGGCAGGGCTATGCCCTCAGTGGTAACGGAACAGTGCCGAAAACAGTAAGCAGTTCGCATTGCAAATTGACTGTCGATGACAATGGGACATGGAAGCTTTCCAACATCAAGGCCGAGCTTGACACCTTTGTTGATGGATTGCAGATTGACACCAAACGGGTATCTCCCAGCAGTCGCGTGGAATTGGGAGCAAACCACTTTGTCCTGAACATGCACAAAGTGGAATCAGTCATAAGACAACTGCAACCAGCGGTCTTCTCTCTCCGCCCGTTAGAACAGATTTGGAAGAACTACGACGATGAGAAGCTCCAGATGCAGAATAAAGAAATGAAGATAGCCAATTTCCAGCGCCTTCAGGGAGCACTCAGTATGTCTGCCATGCTTTTCGGCTTTATTCCACAGTTGGGAGTCTTCCGCTGGGTTATTATGGGATTGGCTCTGCTGATTGCCATTTTCTTCTTTGTTCGCGGAAGCATGGTGTCCAACTCCCTTCCCATGAAACTGAAGAAACTGAATGATAAATTTGAGGCAGAATACCTCTGTCCCAACCCTCAGTGCCCCCGTTTCTTGGGCTATAGACCATACAATCAGCTCCAGTATGACAGGGGCTGTCCACTCTGTCAATGCAGGTACACAAACACCTAAAACAGGCACTTATCCTTCAAACGCCATATTTCATACATTAAACAACAGTACTTATCCAGTATGCTTTGCAGGATTTGCGTGGTTCGGAAAGAAGTCAGACCTTTGCAGTGCAATTCAGCAAAAAAACGAGTACTAACAAAAAACAAAAAAAGTCATGAAAACTGAAAACATGAATCAAGTAGAGAGTTTGAACCAGAGTGTCAATCCCTCAGAAGAGAAGAATGAAAAGTATGGAAAGGCACGCGAAGCCGCAGTCGGCACTATGGGTGGCGTTGTTGGTGGTGCAGCAGGTGCTGCAATTGGCAGTGTCATTGCGCAGGAAGCCGGTGCGAAGGAACCTGTTGAAGAACCTGTGAATCCTGTGGTTGATCCTGACCCAGTTCCTGTGAAGCCCGAGCCTGCTCGGCACCAACCGGAAAGACCCGTTACACCAGAGGAGCCAGAAAAGCCGGAAGAGCCCGTTAAGCCGGATGAGCCTGTTAAGCCAGAAGGACCCGATACACCAGATGAGCCTGTTACGCCGGAAGGACCCGATACGCCGGATGAGCCTGTTACGCCGGAAGGACCCGAGGTTCAGGTTCTCGGATACGAAGCTATTCAGACTGAGGATGGTGGCACGATGCAGTTAGCTGCTGTCAGTGTTAACGGTGAGGTTGTACAATTGGCCGAGGTAACAGGCGACGATATTGTTGATTTCGCTGGTATGGATGTTAACCAAGACGGGAAAATCTCAGAGAATGAGATTCTCGATGTCTCAAACGAGGGTATATCCATGCAGGCACTCCACAATGCCTATCAGGAAACTCAGAGTACCGCCCAGAATACCGACATCGGTGAGCCGGACTATATCAACGACGGTAATGTGGATGATTATATGGCTTAACATAATTCTGAAAGGTAAGTTATGAAACGCTATATCATTTCCTCTGTCATGGCTACCCTGATGGGAGCCATGACAGCCACAGCCCACGATTTCAGTGCTACATTTGGCGGACAGAGAATCTATTTCAATATTACCGATACACTCCAGAAGACCGTAGAGATAACCTATAAAGGCAGTATCACAGCCCATGCTGCGCCCGAGGTGAAGGGTTCTCTGGCCATACCTGTCACCGTGCACCATCTCAATCAGGTGTTCACCGTCGCATCCATCGGTGCCAAGGCATTCGCCGGTGCATCCGGCCTTACGGACGTTGTCATACCTTCGTCCATCCGGCAGATTGGCGACTTTGCCTTCGAACGGTGTACTGCCCTCCGCAGTATTGTATTTCCCGGTTCAAAGCCTGCGATGGGGCAGGGAATCTTCTTCCTGTGCAAAAGCCTGCAGAATATCTCACTGGGTAGCGACTGGACGGAGATTAACTTCAGTATGTTCCGTTGGAGCGACAGCCTTCAGACGGTGACCGTTCCCTCCCGGCTGACACGCATTCAGGGGCTGAAGACACTACGTTCGCTCACCACCATTCAGGTGGATGCCAACAACCCGTCCTATTCTGCCATTGACGGTGTACTTTACAACAAGCAGCAGACCCGTCTGCTCTGTGTGCCGCGTGCCGCCAAGGGTGCTTTGGTTGTTCCCGAGGGTGTAACAGAGGTAATGTGGGGTTCCCTTATTGACTGCCCCGCCATCACCGCTGTCGATTTCCCTGCATCGCTTACCGTTCTTTCTTTCCGCGAACTGAGCCGTATGCCTCTTCTCAAATCCATCACCCTGCGCGGAGAACGTGTGCTTGCCACTGCCAGCCTGAACGGATGTGACACCACTCTCTTTGTGGTCAGTAGTCCGGATGTGCAGCTGCTGGTTCCCAAGAAAATGCAGAAAGCTTACAGCAAGGCCCTCGGCCTGTCAGAGGCGGAGTTTACCGAGATTGCCGCACATAAGCCGCAGGGCTATGCCGAGGCAACGGCTTCCGTACCTTATTTCATACGTAAGGAGCAGATGATTAAAGAGAAAAACATCAGACAGATTTCCACCAAATAAAAGAGCATAGCATCATGAAACGATATATCATTTTTACCATCACTATGTTGATGGCATTCTGTACAACATCCTTTGCACAGAATCAGACCGATACCCTCCGTACTCGTGTCCGCATGACAGAACTGACCATGAAGCGCACTCAGTTGAAACAGCGCATCCAGGCAGAAGACAAGAAGCGTAACAGCCAGATTGCCGATGTGGCACCCGGACAGATGGAACTTATCAACCTGCGTCAGGACTCGCTCTGCCTGGCACTTCGTTCGCAGCTCACTGAAGTGGAGTTGGAGATTACGGAGCTAAGTTCTGTAGTGCCGGGAAATGACAACACGGTTTCCTCTGCACCTCAGGGCACAGCATCTGTACAGCAGCTCGTGCAGTCGTTCAGACAGAACCGTCCCGTCAGGAAGGACGAGGAAATACAGAGAATGGAATAAATATATAATATAATAATGTATAGCAGGCGCATCATGTTATCACAATCACTGAAAGAAGGCAGCCTCCTTCAGGAAGGCAAATACAGAATCGAACGTAGCTTGGGGCAGGGAGGCTTCGGCATCACCTATCTGGCCATTCAGGACATTCTGGATCGCAAGGTGGCAATTAAGGAATTCTTTTTCCGCGACTATTGCGAACGTGACGGAGATACGTCGCACGTCACCTTGGGCACACAGTCTAACAAGGAAACCGTAGAACGTTTCCTCGGCAAGTTCATCAAGGAGGCACGTACCATCTCCAAGCTGCATCACCCCGCCATTATCTCCATCTATGACATCTTCCGCGAGAACGGAACGGCCTATTATGTGATGGAGTACATAGAGGGGGAGTCTCTTGGCGATATGGTGAAGCGGCGTGGTGCCCTGCCACAGGCCGAGGCCCTGTCCTATATCCGCAGCGTAGGCGATGCGCTCACCTACATCCACCAGCGCAACATCAACCACCTGGATGTGAAGCCCAGCAACATCATGCTGCGCCGTATGGATAACCAGATTGTGCTCATAGACTTTGGCGTTGCCAAGCAGTACGACGAGCAGACCAAGGAGGGAACCACCACCACTCCCGTGGGTATCAGTCACGGCTATTCACCTGCCGAGCAATACAAGAAGAACGGGGTACAGACATTCTCGCCCCAGTCTGATGTCTATGCCCTGGCTGCCACGCTGTTCAAGCTGCTCACGGGACAGACACCTCCTGAAGCCACGGAGATTCCAGATGTGGGCTTGCCCGTCGAGGAACTCAGACAGAAAGGTGTTTCGGAGTCTGTTATCAGCGCTATTGAGAATGCTATGAAGCCCCGCAGAAGTCGTACGCAGAGCGTGGCAGAATTCATTGCCAATCTGGATAAAGTGAAGGATGATACCAACGATGGGGACGACGACGTGACAGACGTGATAGGTTTTGAAGAGCCGAAACCTGCTCCAACTCCCAAACCGAAACCCACTCCAATTCCCAAGCCCCAACCTGCTCCA
Organism: Bacteroidaceae bacterium; assembly: GCA_017645305.1. Lineage (GTDB taxonomy): Bacteria > Bacteroidota > Bacteroidia > Bacteroidales > Bacteroidaceae > Physcousia. The sequence goes on from JAGCPD010000009.1 coordinate 144,045, forward strand.
ACTCCAAAGCCGAAGTCTGGAAACTTATGGATTTATGCAGCAGTCATCGTGGGTCTGGTGTTGGGCGTACTCTTGTGGCAGAAGCCATGGGAACATAATACCGGTGAACAGCATGAAGAGAAGGTTATCACGGAAGTCTCTAATAAGTCCCTCCGTATTCCGCTGGGTCAGTGCACCTATACCGGTGAAGTGGATTCTCTGGGTGTTCCCCATGGTGAGGGCGAAGCACGCTTCACGGACGGCCGTACATATAAGGGCACCTTTGTTCATGGCGTTGCAGAGGGAGAGAAGTCTCTCTTTGTATATGAGAACGGTGATACATACGAAGGCTCGTTCCGTAAGAATGGCTTCAATATGGGACGCTATACCATCAAGGAGGACGGAAGCTACTTTATAGGAACCTTCAAAGACGGCAATCCCAACCAAGGCAGTTGGTATGATAAGTCAGGTAAAAAAATTGAGTAAAAGAATAATTTAACTTCCTATTTAACTCCCCATTTAACTTCCCATTTAACTCCCCATTTAACTCCATTCTACTTAAATAACACATAGATTATCATGAAAGCGAAACTATATTATTTTCTTCTTCTCCTTATTATGGCATGTCTGCCCCAACTTGTCTTTGCACAGGCCAGTGGCGGTGCCATAAAGAGACCGGTCAAGAAACCAACCACCACCACCGCTCCTGCAAAACCGAATAAACCAACTCCCAAACCCACGATAACTACTAATTCTGACTATTCGCAGACGATTAGTTTCAAGGGTGTTTCGTTTAAGATGATAAGAGTTGACGGCGGCATCTTCACTATGGGAGCTACTTCGGAGCAGGGCTATGATGCCTACAGCGATGAGAAGCCCACACATCAGGTAACGCTATCTACTTATTACATAGGTGAGACTGAGGTGACCCAGGCATTATGGGAGGCCGTGATGGGCAGCAACCCCAGTTATTTCAAAGGTGCAAACCGTCCCGTAGAGAACGTCGGCTGGAACGAATGCCAGACGTTCATCAGCAAGTTGAACTCCATTACAGGTAAGAAATTCCGCCTGCCCAAGGAAAAGGAGTGGGAGTATGCCGCCAAGGGTGGCAGCAGGAGCCACGGTTATGAGTATAGCGGAAGCAATGAGATCAATGATGTGGCTTGGTATGATAGTAATGCTTGTGATGGTGTAGGCTCAAATAGCCCTGACTATGGAACACACAATGTAAAGACCAAGAAGCCGAATGAACTTGGTATCTACGACATGAGCGGGAACGTGTATGAGTGGTGTGAGGATTTGTACGACTCTTCGGGCTCTTACCGCGTTCGCCGTGGTGGCAGCTGGGACTACGGCGCCAGGGGCTGCCGTGTGTCTAACCGGGACAGCAGCACGCCTGTCTACCGGAGCTACTTCCTTGGGCTGCGCCTTGCCCTATAGCTCATTATGTTAAATAGTACAGGCATTTCCGATTGAAGAAACATCAGTATAATCAACATAAAAACAATGCAATCACTTGAGTCCGGCAGTCTCTTGCAAGGAGGCAAATACAGAATAGAAAGGGTCTTAGGCCAAGGCGGCTTCGGTATCACATACAGTGCCGTTCAGGTGGCTTTGAACCGTCGGGTAGCCATCAAGGAGTTCTTCATGAAAGAATACTGCGAGCGTGATGCAAACACCTCACATGTCACTGTGGGAACCTCCGGCGGAGCACAGGAGGTAAAGCGCTTCAAGGAGAAGTTCCTGAAAGAGGCCTCCTTGATAGCTCAGTTTGATAATCCTCATATTGTCCGCATCCATGACATCTTTGAAGAGAACGGCACAGCCTATTATGTGATGGAGTTCCTGGAAGACCGATGGAATGAGTTCGCAAAGGACCGCACATCTTTGGAACAATCCCTGAACATTATCCGTCAGGTGGGTGAAGGGCTGAGCTATATTCATGCCCAGAATGTGCTGCATCTGGATGTGAAGCCCGGCAACATCATGTTCCGCAAGGACTGTTCCGTGCTCATAGACTTCGGCATCAGCAAGCGTTACGATAGCGAGGGCGGACAGACCAGTACTACACCCGTTGGCATCAGTAAGGGATTTGCGCCTTTGGAGCAATACAATCAGGGCGTTCAGAAGTTCCAGCCTGCAACGGATGTCTATTCATTAGGGGCAACACTCTATAAACTGCTGACAGGAGAGACACCGCCCGAGGCATCGGATGTGATGAACTATGGCCTTCCCACAGACGTTTTGCAGGCCAGGCATGTTCCCGAGAGGATTATCTCTGCCATCCAGAAAAGCATGGAGCCAAGAGTGGGGCAGCGATACCAAAGTGTGGAGGAATTCCTTGAAGCTATTGATAGCTTTATATATACAGTTGCATGGACAAAGAATACCGTACAGGAGAACCTAAGAAGAAACAAAGATGAAGAGACCTTTGTTTATGAATTAAATCCTGGAGCAGATAATAATGAAAGTAAATCTGAGGATAACAAAAAGAAGGGAGAAAAATTTTTAGAAGACAATAAAATGAAAGAAGGTGTATTTGTCTTGCCAAGTGGCGTACAATATAAAATTATAACACAAGGTTCAGGACAAAAACCTTCAAAAGAATCTATAGTCACAGTAAATTTTGAATCCAAACTTATTGACGGAACAGTCCTTCAAAGTAGCTTTACTCTTAACGAACCAGTAACTTTCCGTTGTAATGACGTAATTGAAGGATGGAAAGAAGCATTAACCCACATGCCTGTTGGTTCCACATGGGAAGTCTATATACCACAAGAACTTGCATATGGAGACAGGGTGTATAAAAATATAAAACCATTCTCAATGTTAATTATTAAAACAGAATTGATTGGCGTAAATTAAATTGATATTTTCTCTTTCTTCAAGCAATAGAATATAGAATTGTCCATACCTTTGCACCAGCAAACAAAAATTCATAGATTATCATGAAAGCGAAACTATATTATTTTCTTCTTCTCCTTATTATGGCATGTCTGCCACTGTCTTCGTACGCCCAGGCCAGTGGCGGTGCAATAAAGAGACCGGTCAAGAAGCCAACCACTACCGCTCCTGCTAAGCCGGCAAGAACGGCACAACCTGCAAAACCAAGCAGGCCAACAGTCAATAACACCCCCGTCTCCTACCAGACCATCACCACCAATGGCGTATCTTTTAAGATGATTCGTATAGAGGGACAAGGAACCCCGTTCTATATTGGTGAAACAGAGGTAACCCAGGCACTATGGGAGGCCGTTATGGGCAGCAACCCCAGCCGTTTCAAAGGTGCGAACCGTCCTGTAGAACAAGTGAGTTGGAATGATTGTAAAGAGTTTATTAGCCGCTTGAACTCCATTACAGGTAAGAAATTCCGCCTGCCCAAGGAAAAGGAGTGGGAGTATGCCGCCAAGGGTGGCAGCAGGAGCCACGGTTATGAGTATAGCGGAAGCAATGAGATCAATGATGTGGCTTGGTATGACAAGAATGCCTGTTATTGCGGCTCCAGCAATCAAAATTCCAATCATCCTGACTATGGAACACACAATGTAAAGACCAAGAAGCCGAATGAACTTGGTATCTACGACATGAGCGGGAACGTGCATGAGTGGTGTGAAGATTTGTACGACTCTTCGGGCTCTGGCCGCGTGTACCGTGGTGGCGGCTGGGACGACTTCGCCAGGTGCTGCCGTGTGTCGTACCGGTACTACTTCTCGCCTGACCTCTGGTTCAGCAACCATGGGCTGCGCCTTGCCCTATAGCTCATTATGTTAAATAGTACAGGCATTTCCGATTGAAGAAACATCAGTATAATCAATATAAAAACAATGCAATCACTTGTGTCCGGCAGTCTCTTGCAAGGAGGCAAATACAGAATAGAACGGGTCTTAGGCCAGGGTAGTTTCGGTATCACCTATCTTGCTACAACCAAATTGACAATGATGGGTGAACTCGGCAGGATGGAAACAACGGTAAATGTTGCCATC
>JAGCPD010000045.1 GCA_017645305.1 Bacteroidaceae bacterium
ATCGATGAGGAACTGCTTCAACTGTCCCACGATGGTGGTGATGGTTACATAGAAACTCAGTGCAAATGGGATGTGGATAGCCCCTTCATCCTCCAGGAGATGATCGTACACAATCATCCCATCGCAAAACTTTTTGATTTTAGATGAGAAATTCATAAATGATGATTTTGTTTATTTGTTGATTTTTAAAGTTGTATGTTATTCATTTAAAATGGTTGTCTCGTTTTGATGATATGGTGTCAGAAGTTTCATTTCAGTAATTTAATGCAAGGGCGAGCAGTGCGGTGATGATGGTTTGCTTGTTCTTTTTTCTTTATTTTTGAATTTTATTCGACTTCATATCCTTTCACAATAATCATCGGGCAACCAGGAATCTTCTTCATCTTCCCTTTTACCTTATGGCGGGCATAACTGCTCTTGAAGTTAGCAGGGAAAGAGAGGCTTCCATTGCCTTTGATGTCAACTACACAGATTGTAACGCAATATTTCCTCTTTCCTTTTAGCACGACGGACTCCGCTGGGCTGACGTAGAGTTGTTTTCCGTTGTCGGCAGGGGTGACTCGCTTATAGATGGGTTTGTTCAGGACGCTATAAAGTTTCTTGTCTCTAACCTCGTAGCAGTTGAAACTCAACAGACATTCTTCGTACTCGCACTTGTCGATGGAAACCATGATATCTGTCAACAGATAATCTTTCCTGTTCTTGAAGATAGGCCCCCATTCAATATCGCCTTTGCAGTTGCCACGAAAACCTGCTGTACTTGTCCTTACCCACGACTTGCCCGACAGCGTATGCGGTTTGCTTTTCTTACCAACCACGACTTCGGCTAACTCGATTACCTTGTCTTTCAGCGTCACAGTCAATTCGTGTCCGTCGGCATAGGTCGTATAGGGGATTGTCACCGACTGATAGGAAACGTGTGTGAAGGTCAGTTCTTCCTTACGTCCTGCGGGTATCGTCAGGGTGAAGTGTCCCTGCGCGTCAGAGATAACTCCCACACTATCCTCTTCGATGCCGATGCTGACATACTCCACAGCGTCACCCCGTTCGTTGACAACGTGGCCAATGACTTTCGTTTGTGCCTGCCCCGCCATAGCGACAAGGGCGAGCAGTGCGGTGATGATGGTTTTCTTCATAATGAGTGCTTAATTTGTTCTTTTCAGTTTTACAACCTTTTCTATACCATCGGGACTGCGGAATTTGAATAGAGATTCCTCGTCTTTACGCTCCATCAGCATGTATGTACAAATATCCTTTATGGGGATTCCATTTACTTCTACCAGGTAATCGCCTGTACGGATGCCTTTCTGATAGGCTGTTGACTCCTTGCGGATAACGGCTTTGAGGACTCCAAGTGTGTCGCCTACCTCTGATGGGATGAGCGAGACACTGCCAGCCTCACTGTTGCCAACCGTGATGTCCTGTCCGTTATGAGGCACGAACACAAACTGTTTTCTTGGTGCATCAATGATCAATGAGGCATGTTTCAATACTGCGCTTCCCACTCGCATAGTTGGGTGTGCCGTAGTGATATATAAGTCGTTGACGGGTAGTTTGTCTATCTTTATCGTTGGGAGATGGAGGAATCTGCCCACGACTGTATCGGTGGACAGACCGTATATTCCCACACCCGTATTAATGGTTGTGTCTGTCTGTATCGTTAGGTCATCAAGAAGTTTTCTCTTCTTGGGGTTCTTCTGAAACCAATAGTCCAACAGTTCCTGTGGCAGATCAAACCATCTATTCATGGCACCAGTATCAAATACCGTTTCTATCCATCCGACTGGCGTCTCGACATAAACCAACGGACAATATGTCCGCTTCATTTTGTATTTGGCTGTAGGTTGCCCTTTCTCTTCCTCAGCAAAGAATTTCTTCCTATCGGTCACAATCAGCAGACTGTCCTTCGTGTCCAACTTAAATGAGAGACCCTTTCCGACCAGATTGAAACCAATGACACCGTCAAACCTGTTGCAAATAAACTCGCTCATCGCATTCTCTACTATCATCGGATAATTGTCTATCTGAAGATTTCCCATCTTGATGGTAGGAAACTGGTAGATGATTTGATTGCGGCTTCTCTTGTTGATATCTCCAAACATCAGGCTGTCTGTTGTGATCTTTTTCATCCAGTCTTCCTTCTGTCCATGCCATAGTCCAAGTGGCGAGCCAGTATCAAACAGCAGGTTTCTTGTTTGCCCTTTTATCTCCACAGGTACAATGACCGCCCCGTCTATCACTTTTATCTTGATGGTATCAGCAAAATCCTTCTTCGAGAAACTAATTGGAGACGTTGCGCTCTTTATCAAGTTTTGTGCCACAATAGAAGTCGTGGTGATGATGGTGAGCAGTGCGGTGATGATGGTTTGTTTGTTCATTGTTCGAGAGTTGAGTCTAAGTATTGATAGAATTCTTCTGTTTCTCCAAGATATGCATTCAGTACTGTGCCCTCTGGCGAAATCAGGACTTTATAAGGATAGCCCTGTACTCTGAACTTCTGTTCAGCGATGCCATCCTCACTCCTAACGTGTAGCCAGGGAACATTGTGCTTCTTAACAGCAGCAGCCCATTTCTCGGCTGTGTCGTTACAATCGATGCCCACAATTTCCAGACGGTCCTTGTATTTCTTATAATATTCCTTCAGTTTGGGGAATCCCTTGATGCACCAAGTACACCACGAACCCCAGAAGTCAAGCACAACGTATTTCCCTCGCAGGGATTTCAACTCCATCACATTGCCATTCAAGTCTTTCAGACCGGGTTCAGGTACTTGACCTCCTATTGTTATAGTGTCGTTTTTAACAGCCTTACGTGCTGCAACACCTTTCATTACCTGCGTAAACGTGTTTTCTGTTCTGTCTAATTCTGTTTTCATTCTGCCGTTTCTAACTTCGGGAGTCAGCTTACTTATTGCTGTGAGCACATTGTCGTATCCTACATAGACTACCAAAGTTGCTGTAGCGTCCTCGTCGGGGTGTTCTTCGATATATTTCATATATGTAGGCTCCTTACGGCTATTGATGTCGCGATTCTTTAGTTTTCTTATGCTGTCATTATCCGTTCTTGCAGCGGCAAATTCAATGTTAAACGGACGCCGGATATCAATAATTCTTCCGTATTGCTGATAGAAAGCCGTGCCACTCCAATGCTCTTCCTCCTCATTCAATCTGCCACTGAAAACAGCCTCCTCGTGAGGTATAAAATATGTATTGATCGTCTCTGTCGGATTCGACTTGAGAAACATGGAGCCATAATAAGCCTCGCGAAGTTTCATAGAAAACGAAAACGCACCATTCTTAACAGACACCTTATGTGTGATGACTTGTTTTTTCGGTTGCAGAATGACATATTCAACACAGAGCGTATCGTTGCCAGCACCGTCAATTTTGCCTGTCATTTTGAAATTGTTTTTGGCCCAACCCGTCATTGCGACGAGGGCAAGTAGTGTGGTGATGATGGTTTTCTTATTCATAATCATTTGGGGTTATTTGAGTTTCTCATTGAGCCGTTTCAGTTCAACATCGAAGTTTTGATAGCCATTGATGCGGAGGTCATCACGGACACGACGACCATCGGGAGTGATGGTCTCGTAATAGGGAACTCCGTTGAAGTGGAAGAGTTCCTGTAAACGACGGAAGTCGGTGACGGTAATACAAATTGTCTCTTCATCGACCAACCACTCAGATACAAATTTCTTGTAGGCATCACTTCCACCAGCGGTTTTGTCGTATGAAATAAAGACGAGTTTCACGTCGTCACGCTTGGCAATCTCTGCTCGGAGATTTTTGCTGTTCTGAATGGAAATTATGCATGCGCCGCACCCTAGTCCCCAGAAGTCGATGACTAAATAACGGTTAGGATAGCGATTCATGATTTTGCGGATGATTTCAATGCCTGCTCCTTCGGGTAGTTGATGGGTTAATTCGGTTTCCTCCATCTCTTTCTGATAGAACCGTTCGGCCTTCTGACGAACGTAAGGATGGGAGAAAGACGAAAGGAAGAGCGGAAACACTTCCTCGTTCATTTTCCATTCTTCAATGGATTCCTGCATCCACTTGTAGATGCATAATTGTTCCGTCAATGTAAGATGGTCAGTTCTCATCAGCTCCTTATAGGCGGCATGGGAATTCCCTATTCGCTGCTTGATACCCTCCACACCGGACAGGGAGGTTTCTTGGTTGGGACGCGCCCAGTGCACACGGCTCAGGGTGAAATAAAAGAACTCGTCAGTCATCAATAGCGGATTGTCGAAGTCAACCCGCTTCAGCAATCTGAAGTTGTTGACATCCTTGATGAGACGGAGTTTCACGCTGTCGGTCACGATTTGCCGCCAACTGCCATCTGGTTGCTGTTGCCAAGGCGTCAGCCTGTCTGCATATGCCAGGGCATAACTAATCAGGGAAAAGGCGAATTTGTCTTGCATTTCCGCCTGCGCCAATTGCATCTCCATGGGGGTGAAGTGGTTACGGTGGCTCACGCTGTCGATACGTGCCGACATGTCCTGCCACAACTGTTCGGCAATGACATTGGCCTCGCTGAATTCACCTTTGAATTCGTCGAGTCTGCTGCACATCTCCTGCAACCTCAGGTCGGATTTCAACCAACGTTCCACGTCCTTGCTGGCACCACCATTGTAATAGCATTCATATTGTCCACATTCGTTTTGCTTGACGGTGATGTCCGTGGTCTCACCGGGACGTGCAAAGAGCGGAATCTTAGAAAAACCGACCTTTGACTCCCCAAAGAAGCTGAATATCATGTGCCTGGGATAGTTGATGGGAAAGCGTTTCTCGAATGTCCCGTCAGGGTTGATTTCCAACAGCAGCGTACTGTTGTCCTTTTCCATAACATCGTAGAAATAGCATTCCATCGACGTGAAGCCGAACCGCTCAGCATCGTAGCCCTCAATGCGGCCACGGATGGTGATGGTATCTGTTTTGAACCAGTCTTGTGGTATTTCTTTTCCCTGTCCCGCCAGTGCGACGAGGGTGAGCAGTGCGGTAATGATGGATTTCTTGTTCATGTTCTTTGATTTTTATTTCACCATATAGCCTTTCACGATAATCATCGGACAACCAGGAATTTTCTTCATTTTCCCCTTTACCTTGTGCCGGGCATAACTGCTCTTAAAGTTGGCTGGGAAAGAGAGGCTTCCATTGCCCTTCATGTCAACGACGCTGATAGTGACGCAGTATTTCTTCTTGCCTTTCAGCACGACGGACTCCGCTGGGCTGACGTAGAGTTGCTTCCCATTGTCGGCAGGAGTAACACGTTTGTAGATAGGCTTGTTCATTACATTGACAAACTTCTTGTCCCTGACCTCGTAGCAGTTGAAACTCAACAGACATTCC
>JAGCPD010000015.1 GCA_017645305.1 Bacteroidaceae bacterium
AAACATAAATATATTTTGCAGTCTCATTATTTTTTCGTTCCTTTACACCCGAAAATGATTACATAATACAGCAATTCTCATGAAAGGACTGAAAATTATCTTCTTGTTGGCAATATTCAACGTTTTGGGTTTAATGTCCAATGAACTGAGGGCGCAGGACGAGAACGCAGCATTCTACATCTACCAGAACGACGGGCACTTTGACGGCTTCTTCTATGACGAAGTCATGAAGATGTCCTATTCCAAGACAGATACAGCAGGTGTGGAGTATGATGTCTTCGTTTCCCAGGAGATTGTAACGGCAGACTCGACGTACCGCATTATGCTCTCTGCCATAGACAGCGTCAGCTTCGTACAGCCGGAAATGAAATTAAATCCGAGGTTGCGTGAGGTGAATGTTGAGGGGAATCTTGTAGATTTCGATTTTGTAGAAGTAGAGTATCAATATTGGGAAGATTATCAATTGGTATTCCGCATGCCGGATTTACCATACCCACAATCTTTTAAGGAGGCTCTTGAAACAGAGTTCCATAATCAGCGGCCCAAAGTGGGAGATGTGTTTGTTTGTTGGATTGAAGGCAACGGCTGGGCTCAGAAAGTCATAAGTGTTGAGCAGGTAAATAATTTGGAATACAAGGCAAAATGCGAGGATATTACCGACATTAGTGACATCATTGAGCAGTTTGTCGGCATTGAGGAATATGGCTTTGATGATTCAGGGAAAATGATTCGAAGACGTGTGGCCGGACGTCCAGACCTCACGGTGGGAAAGTTTCCCCGAAAGGCAAGTGGCACATGGGAAGGCGATCTCTTTAACTTCTCAATAAACGGACATCTGCCTCTTTACTATACCGACGATCTTTCTATTTCAATAGATCCGACAATTGAGGGAAAGTTGCATGTTAAAACACAATGGAAGCTAGCCCTTTGGGGTGACAAATATATTTCCATTCATTCCAAACTAAACTTCGGAGTGGGCGCAGGCTTAAATGTAGATGGAAAAATCAAAGACTTATTCCCTGGTGGTATCGGCGGACTGGCGGGGGGTGTTCCCATACCGGCCACCTGTCCTTTGCTCTACCTTGATATAACTCCTGGAACATTCTTGCGTGGCGAGGCACACGTCAGTTTCAAGGCGACTACACCCAAACTGAACGGAGCTATGTGGTCGAAACTGGAAATCAAGAACTGGGTGCCCAGCTTGGAGGTAGGATTTGGCAACTCTGATGATGGCAGCAAGTTTGAAACTGCAGATTATAGCAGTGCAGGAGTGACTTTGTCGCTCAATGGTTTCATACAAGGCGGTTTGCTTTTCCCTATGAAATTCAAGAGCTTGCCCATCATCCAAAAGCTGTTCAAATCGGAGATTGGCGGACAATGGTTCGTAGGACCTAAGATTGCCGCTGACTTTACGCTTGACTTAACCACGATGCCGTGGAACGATGTGGCTACTTACAATCAGTTGAAAAACATTACAGCATCGCTGCACATGCTTGATGCCGACTATGAAGTTACGGGAAAGGTGAAGACGGCATTCAGCGACACGTTGAATGTGACGCTGGCCGACGGCAGCATCAGTCTCTTCCCACCCTTCGATGCTCACTTTGTACCCGAGTTCGGAGAATGCGAAGAGTACTACGAGAATCGTTTGGTCGGAGATCAACTCATGCGCCATAAAGTATATGCCTTTGAACCTTCCGGGTATGTGATAACACCCATAAACATTTGCACTTATGTAGAAGAACATAGCAAAGACCCCGTTTATGGAGAAATTTCATATCCCAGTGAACCTACTATGTACTACCACTTTGCACAGCTGTTTGGTCAGAAACTTGAAAAAAATCATTGGGCAAGAGCGGCTTTTCCGTGCCCGGAGAACAGTGATTATCCTGTGAGAAGTCTGAAAATGACGCTTCAACCAGGTGTTCAGTTGGGAGGAAAGACATTTAAGGCCACTCCAGCAAAGGAAGTTTTGTTTGGAATTGAGGCCAGCGTAAGCGGCGATACGCTATGGCTGAATCACGACGGCACAGTTGCCACACCTATAACGGTGAAGGGGAAGGTAGATATTCCAGAGTTTAACGATCCTTCGGCCCCTTATGTGATAGTCCGCCCCATTGCCGGTGGTTATGAACTAACATCCGATCCTGAGAAATTCACGAGGAAGAACTATAGTCCACGTGACACTATAGAACACTACACCACATCGGGCTATCGAGTGACGGGAACCGTTGATGGCACTACGTTCTGTCCCGTGGATTTCCCCAACGATGGATACAGGATTATACGTTTTCTCACGTTGCCGAACCTGACAGAAGATCCCATTGGCATCAATATGAATATCTTATGTGGAAACTTCGACCTCAGATTATTTTATGACGACCCGGATGTAACATATAATATCTCACGCTGCGATGACAATCACGGGTGGAACCTTGAGGCTCATTATTCAAAAGGCAGCAATGAGATGACATTGTCATATAGCCTGCTATCAAAGGGGGATGGGACAATCATCCAAGGCGGAAATCATGCGAAGTTCGAGATGCGCGACATCCACTTGAGGTGCAAGTATAAATACGGAGAAGAGACGCATATCATCGACTACACCAATGATTACATTGACTACGAATCTTTCTCTCCCGGGCACAGCAGTTTCGTGGAACTGGGTGTTAATATGTCATGCAAACATACCGTCATTGATAAGAATGGCCATTCCACGACGGGGACGGCAAATCTTGACAGTAATACGTCGTTTGGTACAGTTTGGAAATAGTTCTCACGTAGAGTCTGCATTGCTAAGAAGTTATACCAAAACATAAGAATAAACCGAATTTTCCTTTGTTGTGGCGTTTATTGACGAACCATATAGGAAAAATTGTACGACAGTCATTACTGTCTGGAGGAACGACAGAGAACTCAAACCATATAAATCATGAGTAAAAATCACGATTTATCCCATTCGTACAAATAATAATGCATAAAAATTGGCAGTGTCGGAGAAATTGTGTTTCTTTGCATCCCTAAAAGAACTTAAATTAATACGATTATAACAAAATTATGAAGAAACATTTTTTCCCCCTTATGCTCTGTTGCGCCCTTTCCGCCAGCATAACGATGCCGCTGCACGCAGCTGAAACTGACAATCTGCTGGTCAGCTACAGTTTCAATAACGACGGCGATGACAGCGGCACTTACACCGCTACGCTGAAAGGCTCGGCCACATTTGTTACGCTCGGAGACGGCAACCGCGTCCTCTCTACTGGAAACAATCAAGGCTATCTGGACCTCGGCACACAGATGGCCCGCACCGTTCTTGGGCAACTCACAGGCGACTACTCCATTTCCCTTGACATTAATGTCGGTGTACCTAACTCGCTGAACAGCTACTGCTGGGCGTGGGCTTTGGGAAACGGCACGAATCAATACACGGCACTGGTCAACAAGGCTGGTGGAGCCGACTGGTACTACGAGATTAAGAACAGTTCCGCCTATATGGCACACTCGGACAAAACGCTCCGCGAAGAGGAGTGGCACACGATTACTGCTGTGCAAAGCGGAAATACTTGTGCCATCTATGTTGACGGAGAGCAGAAGGGCACAGTTTCCACGACCATACGCCCTTCGAGCTTTGCTTCCAGCATTACGGAAAGCTGGTTGGGGCGTTCGCCTTACAGTGGCGATGCCTACATGACAAACACGATGATGGATAATTTCCGCATCTTAAATAAGGCACTTACCGCCGCAGAGGTGCAGGCGCTCTTCGAGGCACGTCCACAGCAAGAGGCTGAAGAGGATGTGACGTTCCCCATCACCTACGACTTCTCGACGCTTGAAGACAATGGAGGCCAGTTCACAGGTTCGCTCAAGAATGGTGCCACGCTGACCAACTTTGGTGGTATGCCTGTCCTCAATTTGGGAAGCAACGACGGCTATTTCGACTTCGGCGAAGATTTCGGCAAGGCTATGGGCAAGCTCGACGGGTCATTCTCCATCAGCACCACGCTCTACGTTCCCAGCACAACTTCCGTCTCTGGCGCAGGCAACTTCATCTGGTGCTTTGCAAGGAGTTCCAGTCAGGGCTATCTCTTCCTGAGCGCAAAGGACACACGTTATGCCATCTCGTCAACGAACTGGAGCGGAGAGAGCGGTGTCTCTGCCGCTATGCCCATTGCTCAAGGCGAATGGATAAACATCAGCTATGTCCAGAACGGCAACACAGGCACTATTTACGTGAACGGTCAGCAGAAGAACAGCAGTTCAAACATCAGCAAACACCCTACCGACCTGAACCGACTGCTGATGAACTATCTTGGCAAGAGCTGCTATGATGGCGATGCCTATCTCAAGGATGCCCTCTATGCCGACTTCAGCATCTATAACAAAGCCCTCAGCAGCCAAGAGCTGGCGGAACTCGCTACACATGCCCAATCCTTCAATGACATAGGCAATCAGGGATTCATCAGTATGGACCTCGAGGCCCTGACTCTGCCCAGCAGCATCAACAACCTCTACGAGGGTGTCACGCTGCCCACAAAGGGTGCCTACGGCTCCACCATCACCTGGCAGTCTGACAACACCGACCTGCTTTCGAATGCAGGAAAGGTCGTTGGCACACCAGAGGGGAAACGTCAGCACGTCACCCTCACAGCTACCCTGACAAACGGCACCGAGACTGCCACAAAGGCCTTCGACGTCTATGTTCATAAGAAGGACAGCCCCTATTCGCACTACCTCTTCACCTTCTTCCCCAGCAACGACGACGAGAACATCTACTATGCCGTCTCCGATGACGGTTACAACTACACCGTCGTCAACCAGAACAAGCCCGTCATCAAAGCACAAGGCATCACAGTGATGAACGGACTGCGCGACCCGCACATCCTGCGCGGCGAGGACGGACGCTTCTACATGGTGGCCACCGATATGCGCTGCGCCCTGGGCTGGAGCAGCAACAGGGGCATGGTGCTTATGCGCTCCGACGACCTCGTCAACTGGCAGACCAGCACCGTACATTTCCCCACACGCTATGCCGGAACCTACTTTGCCAACGTCACCCGCGTCTGGGCTCCCGAAACCATCTACGACCCCGTGGCTGGAAAGTACATGGTCTATTTCTCCATCCTGACCAACGACGGTGTTGTAACCTACGACAAGGTATTCTATGCTTATGCCAATGAGGACTTCACAGACCTGGAGAGCGAACCCATCTACTTCTATGACCGTGGCGGTGCCACCATCGATATGGACATCGTCTTCAACGAGAACGATGGCCTCTACCACGCCTTCTACAAGAACGAAGGTGCCGGCGGCATCTGTCAGGTCACAGCCTCTAACCTCACCGCTCCTGTCGGACAGGAAGGCAGCCAATGGGGCGAACCCAGCGGCACCCTGCAGCAGACCACCGAGGCAGTGGAGGGAGCAGGCGTGTTCCGCCTCATTGACAGCGATGATTGGATTCTCATGTACGACTGCTACATGAACGGCCACTACCAGTTCTGCTCATCGCCCGACCTCTTCCAGTTCACCTTCCGCAAAAACACCACCACACAAGGAGCCTTCACACCCCGACACGGCACCGTCATCCCCATTACCGAAGCGGAGTACCAGATGCTTCTGACGCTTCCTAATGCCAAGGCCAGCGTAGAGGTCAGCGATGCTAAATATGCAACCTTCGTTGCACCGTTCGATGTTGACTTTACAGAAAGTGAGGTAAAAGCTTATGCCACCAAAGTCACAGGAGAATATATTCAGCTCATTCCTGTAACCACAGTCCCCAAAGGAACTGCCATTATCGTGAAGGCGGAAGAGGGCACATACTATGTACCCATGACCACAGGTGCAGTTCTTGGCACAGAGAACGAACTTAAAGCTGCTACTGCCGAGGTTGTTACCGATGGCACACAATTTATCCTCGCCAAGGTTGACGACTTAGTTGGATTCGCCAAGGCTACAGGCACCATCCCTGCAGGCAAAGGCTATATGATATTGGAGGCTGGAGTCAGGGAATTCTATCCATTCCTGGAAGAAGATGCAACCGGCATTTCTTCAATGGATAATGGAGAATTAATTGATAATGCTGCCATCTACAATGTTGCTGGTCAGCGCCTGGATAAGATACAAAAAGGCATCAACATCGTAGGCACCAAGAAGGTGTTGAAGTAATAACACAAAAATCCCCCTCTTCTTCAGCGGAGAGGGGGATTATTGTATATGATAAACAGGAAATCCTTTACGCTATGCAAAGCAGGAGGATTATAAGCTGGGCCGTGAGAATGCGCAGGAACATGCTCAGGGGATAGACTGTAGTGTATCCTACCGCAGGAGCATCGTTGCCTGCCGTCTGATTGGCAAAAGCCAATGCTGGCGGGTCTGTAGTGGCTCCTGCAATGAGTCCCATCAGAGTACAATAGTTTATTTTTGCCCACTTACGCGCCACAACACCCATAATAAGAATGGGAAGTACCGTTATTAAGAAGCCGCACCAGACATAAGTCAGGCCGTCGCCATCCACTACTGTATCTACGAAGTTGGCTCCTGCCTTGATGCCCACACTGGCAAGGAAGAGGGCCAGGCCTATCTCGCGCAACATAAGGTTGGCACTGGTGGTGGTATAGGCATTCAGCTTGAACTTATAGCCGTATGCCCCGATGGCGATAGCCACACACAGGGGACCTCCCGCCAAGCCCAATTTAACAGGGGTGGGAACACCGGGAAGTGCAAAAGGTATGGAACCGAAGATAATACCCACAAGTATGCCGATGAAGATAGCCGAAAGATTTGGATGGTCCAGTTTCTTCACGCTGTTACCCATCTTGGCAGCAACACGATCCACAGCATCTTCAGGACCTACCACAACCAAACGGTCGCCCATCTGCAGGCGAAGGTTTCGCTCGCCAAAGAGGTTCAGGTCGCCCCGACGTACACGTGTCACATTCACTCCATATACACTACTGAAGTGCAACTCGCCAAGTGTCTTTCCCGCCATCTTGGGCTGTGTCACCAGCACATGCTTGCTCACCATAGGCACATCCTGCTCTTCCCAAACGATGCTGTTGTCCTCAGGACCGATAAACGCCTTAACAGCCTCAGTATCAGCCTCGGCACAGGTGACATAGAGCTGGTCACCCTCACCCAGAATGGTATCACGGTTGGGGATGCGTACATGTCCCAGCTGAAGGATTCGGCTGCAAACGAAGTCGCGTCCCAAAAACTCGCGAATCTGCAAGATAGTCTTGCCCACGATATAGGGATTCCGGCAACTGATGGTCATTCGGTGAGGCGTAGCATGGGGATTGGCAGCCTTCTCCTGCTCCAAAGCCTCCTGCTCTTTCTTCAGCGATGTGCGCGTGAGGAGACGGACAGCAATGATGGCCAGTATAATACCCACCACGCCAAGGGGATAGGCACAGGCATAACCATTGGCAATCGAGGGAGCACCGGCACCGAAAATCTGGTTGCAAGCCTCTGTCGCTGCACCAAGGCCGGGAGTGTTGGTGATGGCTCCGCAAAGCACGCCCACCATCATGGCTAAGCTGCGGCTGTTCTCGCCCGCCATACTGCCGCCCCTGTAGAATATCAGGAAGAACAGGCCGATGCAGCAGGCCACGTTCAGCAGTACAATACCGATGGCTATGAGGTTCATCTTCATGCCTCCCGTCTTAAAGGACTCCATAAAGCCCGGGCCGACCTGAAGGCCGATGCAATAGACAAAGAGAATCAGACCGAAATCCTGAATGAACGTCAGCACGTTGCCCGGAGCGGCAAATCCCTCGGCTGACACGATACCCGCACTTTTGTAAAGATGCCCCAGAAGAATGCCCACAAACAGGACAAACGTTACGCCCAGGGCAATGCCGTTCTTCTTACCGCCAATCTTTACACGTCCCAATGCAATACCTGCAGCAATGACAAAGGCATACAGCATAACTATGTGCCCCACACCAGAGGTGTTTGTCAGCAGACTAAAAAACCATTCCATATTTGATATTTACGATTTCACTATTTACGATTTGCAATCTCTCCCACTAAAGTCTAACGTCTAAAGCCTAATGTCTAAAGTCTAACGCCCAAACTTCCCTGCAAAGGTAGTGAAAAATAGAATAGATTGTTATCCCCAGATGGTATTTCTGTCCTTTTGTGTGCATAATTATTCATTTTATACGGTTTTATTTGCCGTTATACCAAAATTAGCTTAACTTTGTGTCCGCTTTTTAGCAGATAACATTATTTATTTTATTAAAAATATGGCAGATAGTAAAGAAAGACTCTTCTCTGACTTCACTGCGCCCACACGTCAGGAATGGCGTGACAAGATTGAGGTTGACCTCAAGGGAGCAGACTACCAGAAGAAGATGGTATGGAGAACCAACGAAGGCTTCAGCATGGAACCGTTCTACCGCAAGGAAGATGTGGAGAACCTGAGCCTTGTCAACGCCCTTCCCGGCGAGTTCCCCTATGTTCGCGGCAACAAGGCCGCAGACAATGAGTGGTATGTCCGTCAGGACATCAAGTGTGAGTGCCCCAAGGCTGCTAACGAGAAGGCTTTGGACATCCTGAACAAAGGTGTGGATAGCCTTGGCTTCGTTATCCCCGCTGACCAGTTGAGCGCCGAGTACATCAAGACCTTGCTGGACGGTATCTACGCGGAGTGTGTAGAGCTGAACTTCAAGACCTGTCAGCGCCACAGTGTTGAGCTGGCCAAGTTGCTGGTGGCTTACTTCGAGGAGAAAGGCTACGATAAGGCCAAACTGGCAGGCAGCATCTGTTTCGACCCCATCGAGAAAATTCTTTGCAGCGGCAAGGACCGTTCCGGTCTCATTGCACAGGCAAAGGAGATGGTGGAGGTGCTGAAGGACTTCCCACAGTTCCGTGCCGTTGCCGTCAATGCCTACAAGCTGACGGATGCCGGAGCCTACAGCTATCAGGACCTGGGCTACGCCTTGGCTTGGGGTAATGAGTATATGGCTGCAATGGTCGAGGCCGGTGTGGCTCCAGAACTCGCTGCCCGGAACATCAAGTTCAACTTGGGTATCAACGGCGTCTATTTCATGGAGATTGCAAAGGTACGTGCCGCACGTATGCTGTGGGCTCAGATTGTCAGTCAATATACCGACTGCAAGGAGAGTGCCAAGATGCACATCTGCGCCGTCACCACCACCTACAACCAGACCCTTTTCGACAGCTATGTAAACCTGTTGCGCAGCCAGACGGAAGCCATGTCGGCAGCCCTTGGCGGTGTTGAGAGTATGGTGGTTGTTCCCTTTGACACGTCATACGAGACTCCCACGGATTTTGCAGAGCGTATTGCCCGCAACCAGCAGCTGTTGCTGAAAGAGGAGTGCCACTTCGGCCGTATTGTTGACGTTGCCGGCGGTTCCTACTTCCTGGAGACCTTGACAAAGGCCCTGGCAGAGCAGGCCTGGAAACTCTTCCTGGATGTTGAGGAGAAGGGCGGATTCCTGAAGGAAGTTCTGGCAGGCAACATTCAGACTGCCGTTAACGAGACCAACGCAACCCGTCACGGTAATGCCGGCAAGCGCAAGGAGTTCCTGCTGGGTACCAACCAGTTCCCCAACTTCACCGAGAAGAGTGAGGGGAAGGCCCCTGTTGCCGGTTGCTGCTGCTGTGCTGAGGCCGGTGAGATTGCCGCCCTCAAGCCCACACGTCTGGCAAGCGACTTCGAGGCATTGCGCCTGACCACCGAGAAGGCCACCAAGGTACCCGTTGCCTTCATGCTCACCATCGGTAACCTGGCTATGCGTCAGGCCCGCGCTCAGTTCAGCTGCAACTTCCTGGCTGCTGCCGGTTACAAGGTAATTGACAACCTGGGCTTCCCGACTGTTGAGGAAGGTGTTGACAAGGCTTTGGAGGCTGGTGCAGACATCGTTGTCATCTGTTCAAGCGACGACGAGTATGCCGAATACGCCATTCCCGCCTTCCAGTATCTGAACGGCCGTGCCCTCTACGTCGTAGCAGGTGCACCCGCCTGCACAGAGGACCTCAAGGCTGCAGGCATCGAGAATTTCATCCACGTTAGGTCTAACCAGCTTGAGACTCTTAAGGAGTACAACGCAAAACTCGGAATCCAGTAAGTTATGAGAAAGAATTTTAACAACATCGATATCTTTGCCGGCATTCAGGCAAAGAACGGCCAGCAGTGGCAAAAAGAGGCTGGTATTACTGCCAACTGGAGAACTCCCGAGCAGATTAACATTCAGCCCGTCTATACAAAAGAGGACCTTGAAGGCATGGAGCACCTGGACTTTGCAGCCGGTATCCCACCCTTCCTGCGCGGTCCCTACAGTATGATGTACCCCTTCCGTCCCTGGACCATCCGTCAGTATGCAGGCTTCTCTACCGCCGAGGAGAGTAATGCCTTCTACCGCCGCAACCTGGCTTCCGGCCAGAAGGGTCTTTCCGTAGCATTCGACCTCCCCACACACCGTGGCTACGACCCTGACAACCAGCGCGTTGTTGGTGACGTAGGTAAGGCTGGCGTGAGCATCTGCTCTTTGGAGAACATGAAGGTGCTCTTCGACGGAATCCCCCTGAACAAGATGTCCGTCTCCATGACCATGAACGGTGCCGTGCTGCCCGTTTTGGCATTCTACATCAACGCCGGTCTGGAGCAGGGCGCACAGCTGGAGGAAATGGCAGGTACCATCCAGAACGACATCCTGAAGGAGTTCATGGTGCGTAACACCTACATCTACCCGCCTGCATTCTCCATGAAGATTATCGCAGACATCTTCGAGTTCACTTCCCAGAAGATGCCCAAGTTCAACAGCATCTCCATCTCCGGCTATCACATGCAGGAGGCCGGTGCAACAGCCGACATCGAGCTGGCCTACACCCTGGCCGACGGTATGGACTACCTGCGTGCCGGTATCAATGCCGGTATCGATGTGGATGCCTTCGCACCCCGTCTCAGCTTCTTCTGGGCTATCGGCATGAACCACTTCATGGAGATTGCCAAGATGCGTGCCGGCCGTCTGCTGTGGGCAAAGATTGTCAAGAGCTTCGGTGCCAAGAACCCGAAGTCCATGGCGCTGCGTACCCACTCCCAGACATCAGGCTGGTCGCTCACCGAGCAGGACCCCTTCAACAACGTAGGCCGTACCTGTATCGAGGCCATGGCTGCCGTGCTGGGGCAC
>JAGCPD010000046.1 GCA_017645305.1 Bacteroidaceae bacterium
AGCACCATAGATAATAGCCAATATGATAATTAGTAATAGGAACAATAATATCATATATTATGTATCTATGAAAGAACATGCTTATGGATAAAATAGAAGAGAATAAAGAAAACCAAATACATTTTGAATTATGGTATGTAATCATTATAAGAGAACAAAACAAACATACATTTGAGCACCATATTGAAAACATCCAAAAATCAATACAAAAGAAAGTCCATCCGCCCAATAAACAAAAGTACCCTATTGTGCTTTCTTGACCTGTTGAAAAACAAGGCAAGAAACAAGATAACAAATAAGAAATGATGCTTCCCAGGAATAATATCCAATAAAACTTTTTTTTCATATATTTTTATAAAGTACTTTCTATCCTATTATTATCTTTTCTTAGGAATATTTCCTACGCGATGTGAAGCTCCATTAGGGAATATCCCTTAGCAATCACAGGAGGCAATCACAGGGTCGGTTCTTCTTCTATGTTGCAAACCAAATAATTGGTCCATCTTTTAGCATTGTTTAATCGTTTTATTATCGTTTTTACTTTATTTTACACATATACAGCCAAGAAATCCCCCTCCAGACACGTTCTTGCTGCGTCTGGAAATTGCATAAGCAACAGGAATGCCGGATCAAACTTCTATCAGATGTAGTGAGCCGTAGCCACTCATCAGATTACTTCTTCAGATCTTGGAGTATAATGCCACATTCTGATCAGAGATGTAG
Organism: Bacteroidaceae bacterium; assembly: GCA_017645305.1. GTDB lineage: Bacteria > Bacteroidota > Bacteroidia > Bacteroidales > Bacteroidaceae > Physcousia. The sequence goes on from JAGCPD010000046.1 coordinate 724, forward strand.
TTACATGGACTCATCAAGAACCGCTAGTGGTCATTGTGTAATATGAGAAGTCTGTCCGACTTGAATCCCTGTTGTTATGCAAATCTGTATTATTACCCTTATGACAGTTCATACTTGGTCTTTGTCTTCAAAACTGCGTATGTCCTGCAGGCGAGTTTCCTTGCGACCTTGATAATGGCCTTATGGGGTTTCATGATCTGACAACAGCTTGAGTAATATGCCCCCAACTGGTAGTCTCTATAGATTGCCACCCAGCTTGCCTCTACGATGAGCGGACCGAGGTGCTTATTGCCTCTGTTTGTTTTCTCTCCGCTGACCTTCTTCTCGCCAGAGTCATGGCAGGTAGGAATAAGTCCGAGCATAGACACAAAGCTTCGCTCGTTGGGGAATCGCATGATGTCGTTATCCAGTTCCGTCAGCATCGACATGGAGGTTATAAGGCCAAATCCTGGCACAGTGAAAAGAAGGTCGTAATTCTCCTTGTACCTGTCTGTGGTGCTCAAACGACGAATCTCGCGAGTAACCTTAAGGATGGCCTTCCTCGTATTCTCCACTTGATCGCAGAGCATCAATAGAGAAAGTTTCTGCTCAGACAGCAGTTCCACTTCCTCGCGGAGCCATTTCATGAAGTTGCGAGACCAATGCGTCTTGCTGTTACGGAAACGCTCAGGATATGTCACCCCCTGAGTATACAGCAGATGTTTCGTTCTGTTCTTCTGACGGGAGAGATCCATGATGAAACGCTGACGCAGGCGAATCAGATTTGTGTCGTCCATGTACCGCTTGTCCTTGATGTAGATGCCTGTCAGCTCATTACGCTTCAGCGCCCAGGCAATCTTCTCTGAATCCACGGCATCCGTCTTCATCGTCTTTTCCTTACCTGTCGTAGGAATATCGGCAGCGTTAACCACGATATTCTCTATGCCCTGCTCCGTCAGAGCATAGTGAGCAGAGAAACCGCAGAAGCCTGCCTCATAGGCTGATTTGAAGTGAGCTTCAGGGAATTTCTTGTTCAATCTGTCAAAGAGCTCCTTTGCATCTGCATGCTGAGCGAATGAATACTTGTAGCCGCTCTCCGTGAGCGTTGTCACATGCCACGTTTTTAAATGTACGTCAATTCCGACGTAAATGTTTTGTCCTTTGAAGGAAACTTTGTACTTTTGCATACTGGTACGGTTTTAAATTGTGAATGTATTTTGTTTTTAACACTTACAAAGATACAAACCAATTATTATCGTACCAACTTTTTCCTTCAATTTTATACGTTCTACCGCGAAGCCCTTTCATCGTTCTGATGGCAAGGAGGGTTCTCGGAGCGTAGCGGAGAGGTTCGTCGTTGTCAGCAGAACGAAACCTTCTCTAGCGCATGTTCAGCGCTCAGTGGTAACTTTTCCAGTTGCAAACATAGTAACTGGTCAAACCGTTCTCTGTCCCAACGTCGTTCGTTCTCGTTTGCCTCTGCGGCACCGAAGGACTTTGCTGCCTCCATGTGCATGGCCTGTTTGATATCTGTTCTCATAATACTTTCGATGTTTTTATAAGAGTTAAACATTGAGCTTGCTCGTAACGGTCGGGACAGATGCTTGCCAGATGCCCGACGGGACTTTATTGCTGACAGGCAAAAAGTCCTTATTGTGTTATGGACTTCTATTCTCAGTCCAATAGAGCAAGCTCTTGGTTACTCGTCTAATTCCAGTTGCAGCTTGTCAATAAGCAGTTGCAGGGCTGGATTGCGCTCTATCATCCGTTGGAGGATCTGCTGCTTGGTAGGTTCCAATAGCAGGAAGTCTGAGATGTCAAGCCCAGCCTTACGCTGCTCGTCGGTTGTCATCCGTTCCAGGACATCGGAAACGGATACGCTCTTGCAGATAGGTTTGAGCATTTCAGCCTTCGCCGTCCATTTATCAAAAGCTCCGAGGTCGGGCATGAGAATCACCTCACGTCCATGGAGCACCTGCATGGCATCCGCGTTGAAGCAACCGTTCTTGCCACCCGTTGCCAGCCAGAGGAAGTCGGGCATAAAGTGAGATGCTATTAGGCAGGTCTTCTCACTCTCCACTAACATGACAGTGGCAGAAGAAGTGGCAATAAGGTGTTCCCCAAACAGGCATTGCCTCAGATGAAAATCTGGCAGTTTCAGTTCAGAGTGTACCCAGCTGACCTGCGGTTGCGGTTCCTTGATGCGATGTCCGTCCTTTGGATTGTAGCCCATAACCTTACCAGCACGGACAAGC
>JAGCPD010000047.1 GCA_017645305.1 Bacteroidaceae bacterium
GGAGGTTTAATAGGGAAGATAGGTCAAGGTTTGCTGTGGCTGATGATGGACAAGAACGCCCGAAGCCTCTCCCATATCATGGAAACCGTGGTGCAGGTCATGCGATATGTGCATTTCTCCGACGATTATCAACCTCAAGAGTTTTTTGAGATGCAACGCTTGCCCAACCAGAACGACCAGGAATTATGGAGTAAAGTCTTCAAGTCACAGATTCACGGATCGTGACTCAATAAAAACAATCTAGAATAAATGTTAATTGCCCGGATCCGGATCAGGGGGACAGGAACTTTTATACACAATTTATCCCCTCAAAGAACCGCATTTCTTATGGGATTAAATTAGCTTCATAAACCTATATCTGTTGAGTATAGTATTATTTGCCTATTATTTTTTGCCTTGGTGAGAATGAGGTAAGCGGTGAGTGTGAAAATGATATGTCTGGATGGGCAATAAAAATGAGACCTGTCCGTTACAATTAAGTGTGATTTTGTATGTACACCCGAAAGAAACAGGGTGTGGCGAAATGCGAAATGAAAAATGAAAAGAATAAAGTATGGTAACTACATTTAAGAATATCCCGCATGTTGGACGAAAGGTGTTCGCAAGAACTTCAATGAACGAGATTCTTGTGTTCTTTACATATACGCCAATTTCGCTGGTGAACAATCAGGAGGCTCTAACGCGAGTTCTGAAGGAAATGGAACTGACCATGTCCAGATTGCAGCTGAATAGCAATGGAGAAAAGGACGACTTGGTGGAATATCAGGATCAGGATGTGACGGTGTCGCTGACCAATGCCGGTGTACTGGTGAATATTCCAGTGACCAAATATCGCGACTTTACGACAACCGAGTTCGTGTGGAATCATCTGGAACAGGCTCTTCAGACCCTGCATGTGAATCCTATTATCTGGTCGTTCACGAAAGGTAACCGGTTTGTATTTGCCAAGCCTGTCTCAGAGGAATCGAAAAAGAGTCTGCTATCGCTCATATTGTCAGAAGAGCTGTTGAAACAGACACAGGACAAAGGCATCTTTGTCATGGAAAGTGATGACCGTACTTGTGTGTTTTCATGTCGCTATGGTTTTGAGAAATACGGAGAGCAGGATGCGTTGAGTTTGAAGACCATGATTTCGAGTCAGAGTTATAATGTGAAAGGGTTGACAAGACAGGTGATGGAGATGAACGAACTGATGTTCGATGTATGGCACTGGGCGATGAGTCCAGCCATACTCAAGTTTATGGATACATCAAAAGAACAGTGATGATGGAACTTTCAGAAGTATTGGTTTTAAAAGAAGAAGACAAACAGTTTTCTGTAAGAGATGCAATCAGCGAGATACGCCAGATGGCCATTGACGCACTGACGTATGTGAAGCGTTATGTAGCAGGGGGTACATTGGTGGCGTTGCTGATGTGGGGCTCTTATCAACAGTCTGCAGGCTCTGTTGCATTGATTGACAAGGCACCTCTGGAGGTAGTTGTTGACAACGGTTTGCAGCAACCGGAGGTGCTCAGCACCGCCTATTATTACCAGTATGACCGCTTTGCCCAGAAGATGGTCCAACTCGGTCAGCTTCACGACGGGTGGGATGGCAATGGTGCACTGGCACCTTCGCCTGTGTCGTTGGAGAGTATCGGGATTATCGTAAACTCTCTACCCAAGTCGGTGCTGATGCATTGTGCCTTGTTCCCGGCAAATGATGCAGGGGTCTATCTGCAAGGTCGTTTCCAAGAGGGGAAACTGTCGGTATATGTTCAGAAAACCCAGATGACCTATATTGCCAAGACCGCAGAACGGCGGGAAGCTATGAAAAATATTGCTGTCAATGAGGAGAGTGCTACCCACCTGTCTGAATTGGTTTCAATGTTGTTTGCATGAGAACTGACATGAAGATAGATTCGCAGGGAACCCCTGTGGATGGCGACGAAATGCTGATACGCCTGCTTTGCTCTCCTTTGCAGTATGACAAGGAGACACGTCAGGTAAGCATTGATGCTTTCGATCTACGGATGATGGGTAAGAACCATGACAATCCGGAACACTTTGCTTCTCTGGGAAGAAGGACGGCCTTTGGTGGTGAAGACGAGTTTATGGAATATCTTCAGAAGGGCTATTCTATTTGGAATGACAAAGAATGGGAGGAGAATGAGTATTATGGGCATGGCACATTCCTTTGTAAGGATGCTCTTACCACAAGCGAAATGGTAGAAATACACCCGTTGAAAGGTGCTGCTCAGCATATTGGGATGTTCTATGCCAAAAACGATGATGAATACTACAAGGGCCCGTTACCTAAGGATCAGCTGGATGTTTTTGAGATGCTTTCCGACTTGGCAGGACTAATCAGTGATACGGTGGTTGTAGCACCAGCTAGGTTATAATTATCAGGGGCGAGGACTTTCACATGCCACGGAGTGCCAGGAAGGAATGTGCGCTATGAGGAATTGATGTGTTGAACTTGAATTATGATACACTGATGCTTATTCGCTTGCTTTGGAGAAAGGCCGTGTTATCTGGCTACGAAGCCACGCAAATCATGGCGATTACGGATATATTGGATAAGCGTTCTTTTCTGTGCACCGTTTTCGGGAAGCCGTCATTCACCGACTTGCCCGCCAGGTGGCAGAACTTTGCCCCTGTTGGCGTTAACGGCTCCACTTATTACTGGGACTTGTTCGTGAGATATGATTGGTTCTATGACTATTATAAACATCATGACAAGGAAGGAAACAGAATCTGAGATTTGCTTAGGGGCTTACAGCTTTATTTGACTTATGCTAATTGACGATAAGATATTAGACGACTTGACGAGGCGGGCGCAAAACTCGCCTCGTCGTCGCATGAACTTGAACTTCCACCAAAGTTTGGACGACAAGTGTCATCGCTTCATAAATGCCGTTGAGCCAGGGGCAGACATTCCCATTCATAGGCATCCCGAGAAAGAGGAATCATTTGTTGTACTGCGTGGCAAAATCCGTATCACAACCTACAATGACGATGGTTCTATCATCGAAGACCTCATCTTATCACCCACCGAAGGCCGCTATGGCGTGAACGTGGAGAAGAACGTTTGGCACACGGTGGAGGCATTGGAACCTGACTCCGTTATTTTTGAGTGCAAGGAGGGTCCGTATGTGCCGCATGAAGAATAAAGCGTGCTTACGCTATAGCTTACAGCTTACGGCTTACCGCTTACAGTTTATGAAAGAGATTTTGAAAGGAGTTTGGCAGTTTTGCAGTTATTTGTTTTGGCCGCAATGGAAATAGCTTAGAAGCTTACCGCTTAATTTGGCTTACCGCCTACAGAAAAAAATTGACGTTTAAGTATCTATTTGTTTTTCAACTCAATAAACCAATTCCGTAATTATGGACAATGATGCTTTTATAGCGATGATTCACAACAATCCTGGTTGGAATAATCTGACTAGGAAAGGAACTGCTTTCATAATTGTACCATATAAAAATGTGGACTTTGAGCTTTTCAGAAATGATGTAAATCATTTTCTGCGGGTTCAA